>JASGEY010000041.1:0-22458 GCA_047605925.1 Microbacterium sp. | reverse complement strand
GGCCCTCGACCCCACCGGGCGAGGCAGAGCACGATGAACCCAACGATGGAAAGGCGCCCTCAACGCCTTCGACATCACCTTCAACGGCCGGCTGTCCACCCACAGCCACTGACACGAGTTACACCGTTTGCTTGACAGACCCGTCCGCCCGCTAAGCTCGGGCATACCCGGAGACATCCGGTCCAATTCGCATGGGAGCGTGTATGTCCGAGCCATGGCTGTCTGCTGACGACATTGCCATGCACCTCGGCGTCACGAAGGACACGATCTACGCGTGGATCGCCGAGAAGGGGATGCCGGCGCACAAGGTCGGGCGCCTGTGGAAGTTCCAGGCGAGCGAAGTCGATGGCTGGGTACGCGGCGGCGGCGCGAGGGGCAGCGACTGATCATGCGGATCATCGACAACGTCTCCGACCTCCTGGGTGACGATCTCAAGGCAGAGATCGGCCGCGATTCGAAGGTGCGCATCGCAGCCTCGACGTTCTCGATCTACGCCTTCGCGGCACTGCGCAAAGAGCTCGAGCAGGTCGAAGAGCTGGAGTTCATCTTCACGTCACCGTCGTTCACCAACGGGCAAGCGACGGACAAGCTGCGCAAGGACCGCAGGGAGTTCTTCATCCCCCACGCCGAGTCGTCGCTGTATGGGTCCGAGTTCGAGATCCGCCTCCGCAACCAGTTGACGCAGCGCGCGATCGCACGTGAGTGCGCGAACTGGGTGCGCGAGAAGGTCACATTCCGCTCGAACGCGAGCGGCCATCAGATGCAACAGTTCGCTGTTGTCGACGACCGTGCCGCATACATGCCGTTGCAGGGCTTCACCACTGCCGATCTCGGCTACGAGCGCGGTAACGCGGTCTCCAACATGGTCACGAAGTTCGAGGCTGCCCCCGAGGCAACCAGCTTCCTCAACCTGTTCGACCAGATCTGGGCGAGCCCTGGCCAGCTCGATGACGTCACGCAGGCCGTCTACGACCACATCGCGAGCGTGTACGCCGAGAATTCCCCGGCGCGCATCTACTTCCTCATCCTCTACAACATCTTCGCCGAGTTCCTCGACGACATCAGCGAAGACGTGCTCCCGAACGATCGCACCGGCTACCAGGACACCAAGGTCTGGCAGAGCCTGTACAACTTCCAACGGGATGCCGCGACAGGAGTCATCAACAAGCTCGAGACTTACAACGGCTGCATCCTCGCCGACAGCGTCGGTCTAGGAAAGACGTTCACCGCCCTGGCGGTCATCAAGTACTACGAGCTGCGGAACAAGTCGGTGCTCGTCCTGGCCCCGAAAAAGCTCGCGGAGAACTGGACGAACTACAACGCCAACCTGACGACGAACATCTTCGCGAGTGATCGCTTCAATTACGACGTTCTCGCACATACCGATCTGTCTCGCACCCGAGGAGAGTCGCTCGGGATGCGGCTCGACCGCATCAACTGGGGCAACTATGACCTGGTCGTCATCGACGAGTCGCACAACTTCCGCAATGCCGACTACGCCGAAGAGAAAGAATCGCGGTACCAGCGACTGATGAGGCAGGTCGTCCGCGAAGGCGTGAAGACCAAGGTGCTGATGCTCTCAGCGACACCCGTGAACAACCGGTTCAACGACCTGAAGAATCAGTTGCAGCTCGCCTACGAGGGCGAGAGCGACACCCTCGCCGCGAAGCTCACACTCTCGACATCAGTCGAGCGGGTGTTCCGCGACGCACAGACCGTATTCAACGAGTGGTCCAAACTTGCTACGGAGGAGCGTACCGCCGACCGCATCCTGCAGATGCTCGACTTCGACTTCTTCGAACTGCTCGACGCGGTAACCATCGCGCGCTCCCGCCGGCACATTCAGGCGTTCTACGACACAAGCGAGATCGGTGCCTTCCCACGACGCCTGCCACCGGCATCCATCCGCGAACCGCTCACAGATCTTGCGGACGTCCCCTCGTTCAACGAGATCTTCGAGCAATTGCAGGCTCTCGAGCTCGCGGTCTACACCCCGCTTCGATACGTCTTCCCGAGCCGCATCAGCAAGTACGAAGATCTCTACAACGTCACGGCCGGCAACGCCCGCTCCAACCTCGGCCAGAAGGGGCGCGAAGAGGGCCTGAAGAAGCTTATGACGGTGAACCTGCTGAAGCGGCTCGAGAGCTCGGTCGAGGCCTTCCGACTCACCCTGACGAAGATCGAGGACGCTGTCGACAGCACCCTCACCCGACTCAGCAACCATGCGGGGTCACTTCCTGAGATCCGCGACCTGGATGACCTCGACTTCGACCTCGACGATGAGGACGACGCCAACGTCGAGGCGCTGTCGTTCGGCGAGAAGATCAGGATCGACCTTGACGATATCGACGTCGCCTCATGGCAACGAGACCTCTGGAACGACCGTGAGACTCTCCGCGAACTGCTCGACGAGATGCGAAAGGTGACGCCGGAGCACGACCTCAAACTGCGCAGGCTCCGCGACCTCGTGCAGCAGAAGGCGGAACATCCACTAAATCCCGACAACCGAAAGGTGCTGATCTTCTCCGCCTTCGCCGACACAGCGAACTACTTGTATCGCGAGCTCGCGCCGACGCTGCAGAGGGCAGGGCTGGAGGGTGCGGTCATCACGGGCGGCAGCCACGGCGCGAAATCGACACTCGGCACTCGATTCGACTTCCAGCAGATCATGTCGATGTTCTCCCCGCGGTCCAAGCAGCGGCATCTCACGATGCCCAACGAGACACGCGACATTGATGTGCTGATCGGCACGGACGTGATCAGCGAGGGGCAAAATCTTCAGGACTGCGACTACCTCGTCAACTACGACATCCACTGGAATCCGGTGCGCATCATCCAGAGGTTCGGCCGCGTCGACCGCATCGGGTCGACGAACGAGGTCATCCAGCTCGTCAACTTCTGGCCCGATATCTCGCTCGACGAGTACATCAATCTCAAGGAGCGCGTCGAGAACCGGATGGTCATCGCCGATCTCGCCGGATCCGCCGATGACAACGTGCTGAACCCTGAGGACTCGGATGCCGCGTTCCGTAAGGAGCAGCTTCGCAAGCTTCAGAGTGAGAACATCGAGCTCGAGGACGTGCGTGCGGGTGTGTCGATCACGGATCTCGGTCTCAATGACTTCCGGATGGACCTGCTCGCCTATATGAACGAGTACGGCGACATCGCGACGGCCCCACGAGGCTTACACGCGGTCATTCCCGCGGACTGTTCCAAGGGACTGCTGCCGGGCGTGATCTTCGCGTTGAAGAACGTCAACGCCGACCCTGCCGTGAACCGCGGGAACCGGCTCCACCCGCATTACCTCGTCTATGTGGACGACAACGGAGATGTCATCGCTGACCACACCGAAGCGAAGCGCCTGCTCGACCTCGTGCGAACGGGGTCGCACCCGTACGACGAGCCTGTCGCCGACGTCACCCACATCTTCAATGAGGCCACCCATCAGGGTTCCGACATGGCCAAGTACTCGGCACTCCTGACGGACGCGATCCGGTCGATGATCGATGTCACGGAAGAACGCGACATCGACAGCCTGTTCCGCGGCGGTCACACCACCGCCCTCACGCAGCAGATCGCAGGGCTCGACGACTTCGAGCTGATCGCCTTCATCGCTGTGGTCGATCCGGCGGCAACGGCATGACCGACGTCCTCTACCTGTGGCCCGCCGGCAGCCGCTTCGGCGCCCGCGTGCCGAAAGAGAAGCTCTATGAGAACGGTGCGGTGACTGCGGCTCTGCGCGAGAGGGTCGTGGCCGACGTGCAGCGCATCACATGGACGCACAAGCTCGCAGAGGAAACCATCAATCTGCCGAGCAGTCCCGCCGTGCCCGAGATCGAGGTCTTCCAGATCGACGGCAAGAACGACGATGTTGCCGACGCGGTCCTGGCGGTCATCGACAGAGCGATTCCGAATCCGATCGTCTTCGAGATCACTCGCGAAGCATCGGGGCGCCGCGAGGTTCGGATGGTTGCCGCCCACAAGCCGCGAGGCACGGGCACGTTGAAGACGCCGGCGTACTACTCGACGCGTTGGATGCCGACGGATGCTGAACGCGTACCCTTGCCGACCGCCATCTCGTTGCCCGCCCTCTACTCCGCTCTCCTCGCGCCGCTGACCCCGATCGAGACCCGACCGGGCGAAGAGATGTCTGACGTTGGCGTGAGGCTGGAAGCGGTGCGCCGACTGCAGCGGGATATTGCCGGGCTCGAGCGCAAGATCCGTTCAGAGCCCCAGCTCAATCGAAAGATCGAGATGCGCCGGATGTTGAAGTCGAAGCAAGCAGAACTGGAAGAGCAGAAGTAACCATGGAGAAGCTCCGAATGACGTCCCCCGACCTCACGCAGGTGAACATCGAGAAGCTCACGGAACTCTTCCCGACGGTCGTCACCGAGTCGCTCGACGCCGATGGTGCCCCCCGTCGCACCGTCGACTTCGACCTGCTGCGTCAGGAGCTCTCGGACCACATCGTCGAGGGGCCCCAAGAACGTTACCGGCTCGACTGGCCCGGTAAGCGCGCCGCGGCCTTCGCCGCGAACGCTCCGATCGCCAAGACGCTTCGACCCGTTCGCGAGGAGTCCGTCGACTTCGACACGACGAAGAACCTGTTCATCGAGGGCGACAACCTCGACGCCCTGAAACTGCTGCAGGAGTCGTACCTCGGGAAGGTCAAGCTGATCTACATCGATCCGCCCTACAACACCGGCAACGACTTTGTCTACGAGGACGACTTCGCCGAGTCGTCAAGGGACTACCTCGAACGCTCCGGTCAGAAGTCTGACTCCGGCGCGCGCCTGATCGCCAATACCGACGCAAACGGCCGCTTCCATTCGGACTGGCTGAGCATGATGTACCCGCGCCTAAAGCTTGCGCGAACATTGCTAGCACCCGACGGGGCCATCTTTGTGTCGATCGACGACCATGAGCGCGACAACCTCAAGCATTTAATGGACGAAGTTTTCGGAGAGCGAAGCTTTGTGAGCACGATCATCTGGCGAAAGAAGGCTTCGCCCGACGCGCGTTCGACAATCGGCGCAGTACACGACTATCTCCTGTGCTACGTGCGCGATCCGGAGCAGCCGAAGGCTGCAATCGGCAAGATGGCTCTCAGCGATGCCCGTGTCGCCGCGTACACGAACCCAGACGACGACCCAAGAGGTCCCTGGGCCTCGGTCGACATGACGGGGATGACCGGTAGAGCCACAAAGGAACAGTATTTCGAGGTAACGCTACCCAGCGGCCGAGTGATACGACCGCCCGAGGGCAGGTCTTGGGGACTGGTTGAGCGAACATTCAACGATCTTCGCGCCGACAATCGCATCTGGTTTGGGCGCGAGGGCAATAACATCCCACGAATCAAGAGATTCCTCGCTGAGGCTGAAGGCCAAACCGTCCCGAGCTACTGGGACTTCAGTGAGGTCGGTAGTAACGAAGAAGCGACAACCGAGGTGACGACTCTTTTTGACGGAATGCGAGCCTTCGACACCCCCAAACCGGTGCGCCTCATGCGAAGGCTTCTTGAGATTGCAACCCGACCATCCTCCGACGACGTTGTTCTCGACTTCTTCGCAGGTTCTGCCTCAATGGCAGAGGCTGTGATTCGCGCGAACGCTGAGGACGGAGGCAACCGCCGCTACTTGATGGTGCAGATCGCCGAGGCTACGAACTCGAAAGCGGATGCCGCGTCGACCTATGAAACCATCGCGGCCATCTCTCGTGACAGGCTCAACCGGGTCGGGCGACAGTTGACTGAGATAACCACAGACACTGACATCGGGTTCCGTTCGTTCCGCATCGACACCACGAACATGAACGATCTTGACGCCGTAGCGGACGACTTGGTGCAAGCCTCGCTAATGGGAGCAATCGACAGCGTTAAGCCGGACCGCACGGACGAAGATCTGCTCTTCCAGGTGCTCCTCGACTGGGGACTCGATCTCAGCCTGCCGATTGAGCGCGAAGCGCTTAAGAGAGAGAGAGAGAGAGAGAGAGAGAGAGAGAGAGAGAGAGAGAGAGAGAGGTCTTCCGCAGCAATCTTCCGCGTCGCCGACGACGCACTCGTCGCGTGCTTCAGCGAGGAGGTGTCGGCTGATGTGGTCACCGAGATCGCGAAGCTTCAGCCACTGCGTGCGGTCTTCCGCGACTCGGCATTCAAGTCGGATGCAGATCGGATCAACGCCGAGCAGATCTTCCGCGAGCTGTCGCCCGGCACGGAGGTCAAGACCATATGACCTCGTGGCTCTGGGAGGTGGTGCGTGATGGAGAAGCGCGCACTGCACTCGCCCGACCTCGCGGCACGCAACATCGAGAGGGTCGCCGAACTGTTCCCGCAGGTCGTGACGGAGTCGAGGGATGCGGAGGGCAACGTGGCGCTCGCCGTTGACTTCGATCTGCTTCGCCAGGAGCTCTCCGACCACGTAATCGACGGCCCGCAGGAGCGCTACCAGCTCGACTGGCCCGGCAAGCGCGCCGCCGCCTTCGCCGCGAACGCGCCCATCGCCAAGACCTTGCGCCCCGTGCGCGAGGAGTCGGTCGACTTCGACACGACGAAGAACATCTTCATCGAGGGTGACAACTTGGAGGCGCTCAAGCTGCTCCAGGAGTCGTATCTCGGCAAGGTCAAGCTCATCTACATCGACCCGCCGTACAACACCGGCAACGACTTCGTCTACGAGGATGACTTCGCCGAATCGAGCGCCGACTACCTCGCCCACTCGGGCCAGAAGTCGGAGACTGGCGACCGTTACGTCGCGAATACCGAAGCCAACGGACGCTTCCACTCAGATTGGCTGAGCATGATGTTCCCCCGACTGAGATTGGCGCGCAGTTTGCTGTCCGACGACGGGATCATGGTCGCTGCGATCGGCGACCATGAGCATGGGAATCTCCGCCTGCTCCTCGACCAGGTTTTCGGGTCGGAGAACTTCATCGCAAATGTGACGTGGCAAGGTAGCGGGAAGAACGACGCGCGCTACACCGCCGGCGGCGTGGACTACATGCTCATGTACGCCAAGAACGAAAGTCTGCTTCGTTCACTCGACACTCGTTGGAAGGAGCCCAAACCGGGCATCGACGAGGTCGAGTCTGCGGCCCAGCGCGCTTGGCAACAGTCTGGTGGGGATCCGGCGAAGGCGACCGCGATCTTCCGGACTGCCGTACGGTCCATAAAGGCGAACCTCGAGCCCGCCGTGTTCCGCTATGACCAGATAGACGACCACGGAAGGGTCTTTCAGGCAGGCGACCTTCGCAGCCCGAACCCACGCCCGAACCTTCAATACCCAGTGCTACACCCTGTGACCCGCCGTCCCGTCAAGATGCACCCCAACGGCTGGGTCTACTCCGCAGAGACGATGGATGCGATGATCGCGGACGGACGGATCATATTCGGGCCAGACGAAACGACCTCCCCACGCATGAAACGGTTCTTGTCGGAGCAGAGCGATCGAGTGCCGTACCCGACCTTCATGCAAGCACGTATGCCGGGCTCCAAGAAGCTGGACGGACTACTGGGCGAGTCGGTCTTCGACTATCCCAAGGACACGGCGGTCCTGGCACGTTGGATCGGTGCTATCACCAGAGAGAACCCTGACGCAGTCGTCCTCGACTTCTTCGCCGGCTCCGGCTCGACTGGTCATGCCGTCATGGAGCTCAACGCCGCGGATAGCGGGCATCGCCAATACATCCTCGTGCAGCTCGACGAGGCGGTGACGCACCCCGACTACGACACGATCGCTGACATCGCCCGAGAGCGCCTACGCCGGGCCGGCGCACAAGTGAAGCAGGAAGCCGGCTTGCTGACCACCGATCTCGATGTCGGCTTCCGCTCACTGCGCGTAGCGACGACCAATATGGCCGACACGCTCTCGACAGCAGACGACCTGGTGCAGATTGCCCTTACTGAGTCCGTCGACAGCGTGAAACCCGACCGTACCGATGAAGACCTGCTCTTCCAAGTGTTGCTCGATTGGGGGCTCGACCTCGCCGCACCGATCGCGGTCGACGAGGTTGCATCCCGACGTGTACTGTCTGTCGATGACGACGCTCTGATCGCCTGCTTCGCGAACGACGTCACCGACGAGATCGTGAGGACGATTGCAGCGCGACATCCGCTGCGAGCTGTGTTCTTGGACGCGGGCTTCGCGACCGATGCTGCACGGATCAACGCCGAGCAGATCCTCCGCGAGATATCGCCTGAAACCGAAGTACGCACGATTTGAGAATGATGCCCGATGACCCCGACTGAACTCACCGCTCTCCTCGACCAACTCATCGCCGGTTGGGAGAACGAGGTCGTCGAGTTCAAGACCGCCACCAACCAGTACTCGGCAGATAAGACAGGAGAGTACGTTTCGGCGATCGCGAACGAGGCAAACCTACGCGGTGCCTCGGCTGGGTGGCTGGTCTTCGGCATCGACAACGGCCGCAACGTCGTAGGGACCGCTTATCTGCCGACGGCTCAGAACCGGCAATCACTCAAGCACCACATCCAGCAGTCGATCGACCAGGGACTCACGCTCCGTGAGATCTACGAGCTCGAGTATCACGGCAAGCGGGTCGTCCTGGCAGAGATTCCTGCGGCACCAGCCGGCATCCCGATCTCGTGGAAGGGTGACTTCCGTGCGCGAGCCGGTGAGAGCCTGGCGCCGCTTTCGCTCGACAAGCTCGATCAGATCCGAAACCAGACGATCGGTTCAGACTGGACAGCCGTCGTCGTCCCCGGCGCTACGATCGACCATCTTGATCCCGAGGCGATCCGACGCGCACGACAAGGCTTCGCCGAACGCCACCCACGACTCGCCGAGCAACTCGAACAGTGGGACGACGCGATGTTCCTCGACAAGGCACGCCTGTCGATCGCAGGACACCTCACACGCACGGCGATCCTTCTGCTGGGCAAGGACACCTCGACCCATCTACTGAGTCCGCACATGGCCGAGATGTCGTGGAAGCTCATCGATCCGGATGAGGCCTACCAGCATTTCTCGATACCGTTCCTGCTGACGGCGACCGACCTCTCGAAGCGGATTCGCAATGTGCAGCTCCGGCTTTTGCCTTCGAATGAGTTGATCTACCGCGAGATCAGCAAGTACGACGAACGCAGCCTGCTCGAGGCGATCTACAACTGCATCGCTCACCAGGACTACACGAAGATGGCGCGGATCATCGTGATCGAGCGTCAGGACCGTGTGGAGTTGATCAGCGTCGGCAACTTCTTTGACCGCACGCCGGAAGACTTCATCGTTCGCGAACAGGTTCCTCGCAGATATCGCAACCCCTTCCTCGTCGCCGCGATGACGGAGCTGAATCTCATCGACCGCATGGGCAACGGCATCCACCGCATGGCGCAGGATCAGATCCGTCGCTTCCTCCCCCTGCCCACCTACGATCTGAGCGACCCGAGCGAGGTCAAGCTGACGATCCACGGGGCCGTGATCGATCCTGAGTACTCACGGCTGCTCATGCTCGGCGCCGAGCTCCCGATCGAAGACGTGCTCGCCCTCGACCGGGTGCAGAAGGGTCTGCCGATCAGTGACGAAGCGATCACGCGCCTCCGCAAGGCGAAGCTCATCGAAGGCAGGCGCCCGCACCTGCACCTGAGCGCCGACATCGCCGCCGTCACCGGCAGGAAAGCCGACTACATCCGTACGCGGGCCCAAGACGACGCTCACTACGCGCGACTCGTGATCGACTATCTCACGCAGTACAAACAAGCATCCCGCAAGGAGATCGATGAGCTTCTGAGCACGTACCTCCCCAGCACTCTGGACGCGAAGCAACAACGCGCGAAGATCAGCAACCTCCTTACGAAGATGCGCAAGGACGGGCGGATACGCAATGGCGGCACCCAGCAGATACCACGCTGGGAGCTTGTTTAACATGCTCAACGAAGCGTTGGCTAAAGCACGTCGTAACCAAGACGCCAAAGAAAATACCCTGATCAACGAAGAATCGCCTTGCTTTAGTGAGTGCGGGTGTAAACAAGATTCCAACAAGGCGAACGCATGAAGCTCCAGTTCAAGGTCCAGCAGTACCAGACCGAGGCCGTCGACGCCGTGGTCGACGTGTTCGCCGGCCAACCGTTCGCCGACGGCGTGAAGTACCGCATCGATCCGGGCAAGGACATCGCCCCGACGCTGCTCGAGGACGCGGGTCTGCGCAACTCCGCGATCAGCGTCTCAATGCCACAGCTCTTGGAGAACGTCCACGCCGTCCAGAAGGTGCGTGGCCTGCCGCTGTCAAAGAGCCTGGTGACGTCGCCGGCCGCACCCATCAACCTCGACATCGAGATGGAGACCGGCACCGGCAAGACCTACGTCTACATCAAGACGATCATGGAGCTGCACAAGCGCTACGGGTGGTCGAAGTACATCGTCGTGGTGCCGAGCATCGCGATCCGCGAAGGTGTGAAGAAGTCGTTCGACATCACCGCCGAACACTTCCAGCAGATCTACGGCACGAAGCCTCGCACGTTCGTCTACAACTCGTCACGGCTGCACGAGCTCGAGCGGTTCTCCTCCGATGCCGGCGTGCAAGTGATGATCATCAACACCCAAGCGTTCAACGCAACAGGCAAAGACGCACGACGCATCTACGAGGTGCTCGACGACTTCCAGTCGCGCAAGCCGATCGACGTGATCGCCGCGAACCGTCCGATTCTGATCATCGACGAGCCCCAGAAAATCGAGGGCGATGGCAAGAAGGCATCCAAGTCGCTGACCGCTTTGGGGTCGTTCAACGCCCTGTTCGCGCTGCGGTACTCGGCGACCCACAAGATCGAACGCACGAAGGTGCACCGGCTCGACGCGCTGGATGCCTACAACAAGAAGCTCGTGAAGAAGATCGCAGTGCGTGGCATCACGGTGAAGGGTCTGCCGGGCAGCACCGCCTACCTCTACGTCGACGGGCTCGAGGTCGGCAAGGGCGCTGACTTCCCGAAGGCACGCGTCGAGCTCTATGTGCAGCCTGCAGGGAGCTCGAGCCCCAAGCCGAAGTCAGTACGCCTCTCGAAAGGGTCTCGGCTTCACGACATCTCGAACGGGATCGAGGCCTACAAGGATCTCGTCGTCGTCGATGTCGACGCGAACCAGGACTTCATCGAGCTGTCGAACGGTGAACGCATCTTCGCCGGGCAGGTCACCAACGATCTCACCGATGATGCGAAGCGTCGCATCCAGATTCGCGAGGTGATCCGTGCGCACCTCGACAAGGAGCGCGAGCTGTATGCGCAGGGGATCAAAACGTTGTCGCTGTTCTTCATCGATGAGGTCGCCAAGTATCGTGACTACACCCGCGAGGACACCCTCGGCGACTACGCACGCGTCTTCGAGGAGGAGTACGAGGCGATCGTCGCCGACTACCTCAGCCAAATGGATCTTGACGAGGCATCGGAGCGTTATCGCGCCCACTTGACGTCGATCCCGGTAGGCAAGACCCATCAGGGCTACTTCTCGATCGACAAGAAGTCCGGGCACCAGGTCGACGGGTCGGTGAAGAAGACGGGCGAGACTGCCGGCCAGTCCGACGACGTTGCGGCCTACGACCTGATCCTCAAGGACAAGGAGCGACTCTTGTCGTTCGAGGAGCCTGTGCGGTTCATATGGTCGCACTCCGCCCTCCGCGAAGGCTGGGACAACCCGAACGTCTTCGTCATGGGCATGCTCAAGAAGAGCGACAACACCACCACGCGGCGGCAAGAGATCGGGCGCGGCCTGCGCCTGTCGGTCGACCAGCACGGCGAGCGGATGGACAATCCGGTCACCGTGCACGACATCAATGAGCTGACCGTCGTCACGGATGACTCCTACACCGAGTTCGTCACCGCACTGCAGAGGGAAATCGTCGACTCGCTCAGCGCTCGACCTCGCAAGGCCAGCCCAGAGTTCTTCGCGGGCAAGATCGTCGAGAGTCCCACGACCGGCGAAAAGGTCGCCATCACGGACGACCAGGCCAAGCAGCTGCAGTTCTGGCTCACGACGAACGGATTCGTCGACTACGAACAGCACCTCACCGACAAGTGGATCAACCGCGGAGACATCGACATGCCGGCGATGCCAGCGGGGCTCGACCAGTACCACTACCAGGTGGCCGAGCTGATCGACTCCCTCCACCTCGATATTCCCGCACCGACCGATGGGCGCAAGCCGAAGAAGGTCCCGCTCAACGAGACGAACTTCCACAAGCGCGAGTTCCAGGAGCTCTGGGGGCGCATCAACCACAAGGCCGTCTACCAGGTGGAGTTCGACTCAACCGAGCTGATCAGCAACTGCATCCAGACGCTCGACAAGGCGCTCAACGTGGCCGTCATGCATTACGTCGTGCAGAAGGGCACTCAGCTCGCCTCACTCGAAACCGAACAGCTCGAGGCTGGCGAAGGTTTCAAAATCGCGACCACCAAGGTCGAAGAGTCCGCGCTCGCCGCCGGTTCGACGGTCAAGTACGACTTGCTCGGCGAGATCGCTGAGAAGACCCAACTCACCCGGCGAACCTGCGCGGCGATCCTCACCGGCATCAACCCGGGGACGTTCGCAAAGTTCAAGCAGAACCCCGAGCAGTTCATCACCGAGACCACGCGGCTCATCAACGAGCAGAAAGCGGCCGTCATCGTCGAGCACCTCACATACGACGCACTCGACGACCGATACGACTCGTCGATCTTCACCGAGAACCAGACCGCCCAAGATCTGTCAAAGGCGGGCGACAAGCTGAGGAAGAGCGTCTACGAGTATGTGGTCACTGATTCCAAGGTGGAGCGCTCGTTCGTCACCGAGCTCGACACCAGCGACGAGGTCGTCGTGTACTCGAAGCTGCCCCGCGGCTTCTTCATCCCCACGCCGGTCGGCGATTACAACCCAGACTGGGCGATCGCCTTCCGTGAGGGCAGCGTCAAGCACGTGTACTTCGTCGCGGAGACCAAGGGTTCGATGTCCAGCTTGCAGCTCAAGGGCGTGGAGGATGCCAAGATCGAATGCGCCCGCAAGTTCTTCGCCTCGCTCAACGACAGGGCTGCGGCAGAGGGCGTGAAGTACGACGTAATCGACAGCTACGACTCGTTGCTTCAGCTCGTGGGGGCGTAGCGAGCATGACGTTCTACGCCTAGACCTACACCTGTCCCACGAGCTCGATATCTTTCACGGTCGTCGGCGATGGGGCACGCGACGGGTCAGGCGAGGTTGTACTCCACAACGATCGATGGGTTCTGAAGGCTGCGGGCTGCTTCTCGGGGGTGACAGGTCAGTCAGGCGTGCGCACCCTCAGGACAATCATCGGTGAGCAGCCAGCGCTGTTGCGTTGGACGGTATTCGTGATCGATGGCGAACTCGGTCTGCGCGTCGATGAGTTGCGGATCGGATCCGACGACGATCAGCCAACCTACACCGAAGTTTCCACCGTCTTCGAGCATCTGGGTTCTGTCTGCTCCTGGCGCCATGAAGATGGCGCGCAGCGTTCACCATTCGACCCGATCAGCCTGCCGGCGCTCGACGATGCGACGCCGATGAGCGCGCTGCTGTCAAGCGCGACAGACGCAGTCAAGGTCGTGTCAACATCACCAGCCATTCTCGACGAGTTCGAATCGCACCTCAATGCTCTGCAGGATCTCTTGACGTTCGCACTGGACCTACCCGTTGGACGTCTTGACCTTTCGGCGACGGACCTATTCGGGCGCACAGTTGAGATCTACGGGCGACACCGCTTCGCCCCGTTCGAACGGGCATCTCGACGGCCCATAGAGCACCAGTTGCGTCTCTCCGGAGACTGGACCCAGACGGTCATCGACCGGTGGTGGGCCGCGCGGGCGACCTTGCGGCCGATTCCCCAACTGCTCGCTGCATTGCGCTACCAGCCGGGATACATCGAGGCGGACGTTATCCTCAGCGCGGCCGCCATCGAGGCACTTGCCTCGCGCACTGACATTGACGAGGCTCCCCGCCTCACGAACGCCGACGCACAGCCGATTCTTGACGCCCTGAATGGACTGCGCGGATTGAACGAGGATCAGCGCGCGGTCGTCTCACAGATCAAGGGTGAGATCACGCGCACGACGCTGCATTCGAAGACGGAACTGCTACTCAACGGAGTCAACACGGTCGCACTCGCGAACACGCGCGTCTCGATCGATGACTGGCTGCCGAAGTTCAAGCGGACTCGGAATCACATCGCGCATGGCAACGGCGGTTCCACCTCCGACGTTTGGACAGACAGTGCACTACTCCGCGCCGTCCGTGATGCGAATCGCGTGTTGCTGTCACTCGCGTTCCTCGCCCACCTCGGAGTGCCCGCTGCGGCGCTGCAACGGGCTGCAGAGCGAATGGGAAACCGTTACGCCGGACGCCATCGATCCACAGGGATCTTCCGGTGACTCCAGGGCGCATGCGCGGCGCACTCTGCTCCTGCGGTCGATCACGACCCCTGACGTCACCTCCTCCCCGGACCGCGTCCAATCACTGCCTCGAGAATTCTGTTACCACTGCGTTACCGCA
Organism: Microbacterium sp.; assembly: GCA_047605925.1. Lineage (GTDB taxonomy): Bacteria > Actinomycetota > Actinomycetes > Actinomycetales > Microbacteriaceae > Microbacterium. Next base: position 7,981 of record JASGEY010000041.1, on the reverse strand, counting down.
CCCCTTCCCCGGGAATGACGAAGGCTCCGACTCTCCAGTGTTTTCTGGGGGAGTCACGGCCTTCAACGTGGCGGTGACGGTGGGAGCCGTCGGCCGCTACGCGGTCTCCTCCCAAATCCCGCAGCATCCAGAAATGCTCAGAGGGCTCCGCGCTTTGCGCGGAGCCCTCTGAGCATGGCGGTGACGGTGGGATTTGAACCCCTATCGCAGACCAATGGATGCCGGGCTGACCGGCGAGATCCGCGTGATTCCGCGGAAGTTGGGCACATGTGCGCACACCCCGAAACGGTGCCCCGCAGAAATTCCGTTACCGCTGCGTTACCGCTGATGCGCTTCGAGGGGGCACTACAGGTACCCGCCCGATGAATCGTCGAGCATGGCGGCCAAGGTCTCCGGCGGAAGCATCGCCGAGTACACGAGTTGACCGACACCGGGGGTGATTCCCAGCACCTCGCCGGGTTCGATCTGCCAATTGGCGCGTAGCGCTTCTTGGTAGCGGGAGTTCGCGGAGTCGGTAGCGGTGCTCCGGCGAGTTGGTAGCGGCCCGGCCGTTGCTGGCCGGGCCGCTGGCTGTCACTCCCAGTAGCTCTCTGCTGCTTGGGCCTGGTCGTGGCGGAGTCTGCGCATGTCGAGCTGGCCGAGGTTGATGGTTCGGGCGTGGTTCGCTAGCCGGTTCACGATCGAGTCCGCCGCGACTCGGTCGGGGAGCTCGGTGACCTAGTGGCCGGGGCCGGTCTGCGACGCGATCACGGTGGGGAGGCGGTGTTCGCGGTTCGCGAGGATCGCGAACAGGTCGCTGGCTGCGTCGCTGTCGATCCCGACGGTGAGGAAGTCGTCCAGGATCAAGACATCGGTCTCGGAGAGCTCGTTGAGCAGTTTCTGGTGGGCGATGCCGTCGCCGCGGGCGATGACGAGCCGTCGGGCGAGGTCGTCCATGCGGGCGTAGGTGACGGCGTGACCGTTGTGACAGGCGCTGATCCCGAGTGCGCATGCGAGGTAGGTCTTCCCGCCCCCGGTCGGGGAGATGATGAGCAGGTTCATCGGGTCGGCCCGCCAGTCGTGGCCGGCGTAGCGGCGCATCCTGACCGGGGTGATCCCTCGGCCTTCTCGGTAGTCGATCTCCGCGACCGTCGCGCCAGGGATCGGGAATCCTGCCTGCCGGATCAGCTTCTCGATCTTGTGCGCGCGGCGCTGTTCGAGGGCGTCGTCGACGGCGGTGAGGAAGAGCTGTTCCGGGGTGAGGGTGTCGTTGGCCTCGTCGGCGATGAGTTCTTCGAGGCGGGTCGCGACGTGCGTGACCCGCAGGGCCCGGAACTTCTCGTAGTCGATACTCGTAAAGGTCATCGGCTGGCCTCCCCGCTGGCGTAGTGGGACGCGTCGCGGACGAACACGTCCGGTGACGGGGAGAACGTGACCTTCCCGCTGCTGCGTTTGCGTGTCGACGCGGCCGGGGCGACCGGGCGGGGCTTCTTGGTGTCGCTGTCGATGCTCGCCATGATCCGCTTGAGTGTCGTGTAGGTGGCCTGTCCGCCCCGGTTGATCAGCTCCTGGCAGGCCGCTTCGAGTCGTTCCCGGTTCTGCTTCCCGAGGCCGCTGAGCACGTTCTGGCAGTCGAGGTAGCCCTGCGCTTCGATCTTGTGCCGGTCCAGGATCTGCTCGATGACCTGGACTGTTGCTGGCCCGAAGCTGCGGGCCCGGTCGGTGAACCAGCGGCGGGACCACAGCCCGTCGATGTTCTGGTGCTGCGGCGGGACGTGCTCGGGCAGGGTGGAGTACTGGCCTTTCCGTCCGACTAGTCGACGGTGCTCGCAGACGATGTCGTGCCCGTCGAACACGGTCACCCGGGTCTGCGTGAATCGGACCCGCAGCAGCCTCCCCGCCAGTCTGTAGGGCACGGAGTAGCGTTGCGAGTCCGCGGTGACGTGATAGTTGCGGCCGGCCTTCAGCTCCTTCCAGGTCACCTCCTCGAACGCCGTGTCGGGCAGCGCCGCGAGCAGGTGAGCTTCCTCGGCTTCGAACCGTTCCCACCTCGTCGAGTCGTCCGCGCGGCGGATGTCGTGGTTGATCTCCCGCACTCGCTCATCGATCGCGTCGTTCAACTCGGCCATCGTTGTGAACACGTCGTCTTCGAGGTAGCCGATGACACGCTTGTTGACGACGTTGACCGCGTTCTCGGCTGCCGCCTTGTCTCGGGGCCTCTTCGCTCTGGCGGGGACGATCGCGGTGCCGTAGTGATCGGCGAGCTGCTGATAGCGGGAGTTGACCACCCGCTCCGCGTCGCCCCGGCGGGCCTGGTGCGTGGAGGCCGTCGGGTTGTCCGGCACCACGATCTGCACCACACCGCCATAGAACGCGAACGCGCGCACGTGCGCGTCCAGCCATGCCTCCGAACGCATGTCCGCGTAGGCGCGGCAGAACACCATGCCCGAGAACGGCAGCACCGCCACGAACAGCACCGCCCGGGTGACCTCACCGGTGACCGCGTCGACGAGGTCGATCGTGTCGCCGGCCCAGTCCACGAGCATTGCCCGCCCCGGCTCGTGATGCAGCGTCGCGACGAGGTCGTTGGTGCGGACGTAGTCGGCGAACAGTGCGCAGAACTGCGAGTACCCATACTTCTTCCCCGCCCCGCGCGCATCGGCATAGCGACGCCATGCCTGCAGCAACGTGAAGTGCCGGTTCTGCCGCATCGACGCGAGCACCCTGGCCAGATCCGGCTGGTCATACTCATCCGAGACCCGCCGGCGCCCGTCCGGGAACCATTCCGCGAGCTCACCATCGCTGACCGCTGCCGCCGCTTCGATGCCGTGGTCGACGATCGCCTGCTTCACGCGCGCGACGTCGCGGTGCGAGCAGCCGACAACCTCGACCACGTCCCGATAGCTGCGCCGCTCGAGCAGCAGCGTGAGAATCCTTCGGTAGTCCGTCATGAACTCCGCCTTTCACAGAAGAACGGCGACGCCCCATGCGCCACCGTTCCCTCAGCAGAGCACCACACTCCCGCCAGGGCCGCTACCAACTCGCCGGAACCGTGCTACCAACTCCCCAGACTCCCGCTACCAAGAAGCGCTACGCGTCACCAATCATCGGCAGTCATCCCGGGCACGGCGCTGAGCACCACCGCGACCTCCCTGGGATCAAGGAATCCCTCCGTCGCGATCGCGAGGTAGGTTTCGCCATCCTGCGACTTTACCCAGGCAATCAAGCCCTGGCCTCGAGCTGTGGCCTCAACCGGCCCGCCCGAGTGCGCGGAACGGCAGATCAACTCACGAACGACCCGCTGGAGTGCGACGACGCCGAGGGCGGCCTGTTCCGTCCGCCACCGCCGGAAGTCGATGTCCTGCGGCAAGAGGTGGTCACTGTTCACAGAGGCCGACGTCCCCTTCGCGGCGCGTCGACACTCGGCTTCGAGAGCACTGTAGAAGTCCTGGTCTTTCGAGTCGGCGCGTCGGAGTCCGCCAGCGACGAGCCACCACTGCGGCGGAAGACCCTCCGGAACGTCGGTCACCCAACCGCCTGCCCCGCGGTACTCACCGACTTTCACCTTGAACCAGACGCGATCGTCGACCGAGAGCACTCGTTCCGCTCCTCCGGAAGCGACCTCGTCGGGCAGGCGTTGAGCTTTGGCTATCAGATCATGCTCGGTCTCGTACAGCGGCACCTCGAGCGGCGGGAACTTCAGCTCGAGATCATCGAGGGTTCGCTTCGTCGGGCGCACAGAACTCATAGACCTTCAGGCTACAAGCGGTCACCGACACCGCGTCAGCCGCTGAAGCCGCCAAGCTCATCGAGTTCGTCGTCGCTCGCACCGGTCAGGAGCTGAACTGCGCTCTTCGTGGAGCCGTCGAGCGTGCGCAGCGCCTCGAGCGCGGCCTTCTGGATCTCCTCGCGATGACGCTCGATGTACTCGCGCACGGCGACATCCACGACGTCCTTCTTGGACGAGCGTAGGAAGTGGGCAGCGTGCGAAATCAGGGCGTCAGTCTCGCTGTCCACTTTGATCGGGGCAAGCGTGCCAGCCATAGTGGTATCTCCTTGTGCGTTGTACCAAAGTACCCTAGGAAGCTGGGAGCCGCCAGACCCAGGTTGTGGCAGATCCTGCCCAATGACCGCCAAGCGGCTCGCAGTGGTCCCGCGCGGCCCACCAAGCTATCCCGCAGTTGCCCGTCACCGCCGGATAACCTTCAAGCATGAGTGAAGATCCCGATGAGATCTCAGAGTCGCCTGACGGGGCCGAGCTAATCATCAGCGACGGAGAGAACCTCCTCGTCATCGGCAGTGACAAGCGTGCAGTCGAGCACTACATGCGTTCGCGGGGTCTCCTGGGGCGAGCGCGCAAGATCAGCTCGCAACAACTAGTTCCGATGCTGCGTAGTGCGACGGCGGCTGGCCAGTCGATCTCCGAGACCATCGCGGAGTCGGGACTCTGGGTCAGGCTCACCGAAGACTCCGCGGCCGCAAAGAAGAAGTACGGGCTCATCGATAGCGGTGTTCCTGGCGTTTCATATGCAATGGCAGGTGGCCGTGGCGACATCAAGCAATGGTTGAAAATCGACACGTCGACCGGCGCCAGAGTTACGAATCCCCGCATGTTGTCAGGCATCGCGGGTGGGCTCGCACAGGCGGCAAGCCAGGCGGAGGCCGAGCAATTACGCGCGATGCTGGCGTCGATCGACGAGAAGCTGGACCAGCTCCGGCGCGACCATCGCAACGAGATTCTCGGCGACTTGGGCGGGATAGAAGAGCATCTTCGTGATGCGAACGCCATTCTGAACGCCCAGGGAGAGCTCGACACACAAGAGTGGGACACCGTCGCTGGAGTTCCGCTCCAACTCAAACAGATCCGACGCAAGGCCGTCCTAAAGCTCGAGAGCATCGCCGACGACATGGCGAAGCACAAGAAGATCGGCGATCTCAAAGCGTGGCTCCCACAGGCTGAGCAGGAGGTGCAGCTGTGGTTGAGCACGATTGCACGGTCGATCGCGGCGCTCGACGATTTCGCGGCGCTTGAACTGGAGCACACGGCAGCGATTGCCCCGGAGAAACTCGACGCCAAGCGAAGAGGGATTCAGGAAGCGCGTGCGACTGCGCTCGCTGACCTCACTGCGGGTGTGACCGAGCTGATGCAACGGATGAACGACACCGCTCGCTGGGCAAACGACAACACGCTCGCAAATCGAGGGAAGGTTCCCAAGGTCCTCGCCTCACTCGAGGATGCCCGCGGCGCCGTGAAGCGTCTCTACGACGCGCTCGGGATCGAGGTGGACTGGGAGGCGCTCACCCCAGAACAATGGCTCGCGGCTCTTCGGCAGGCACAACAGTGGAGGAACGCGCTCCGCCAGGGCGGGACCTTCGCAAAGGAGAAGGGCGGCCCGGTCATCCTATGGGGTCTCGGCGTTGCGGCCACCACAGTCATCGGCATTCTCGTGAACGGCAAAGGTCCGGTAGAGAAGGGCAGCACCCCCGAGACGTGACGACTGCGATGCCCACACGTTGGGTCAGCGAAGCGCAGCCGCCCGTCGCCGCTCGAGAGCGCTGGCGACCTCGTCGAGGTCGTCCTCGAAGAGCTCGGCATACGTGTCGAGCGTCATCGCCGCGCTCGCGTGCCCGAGCATGCGCTGGACGGCCTTGACGTTGGCACCAGCACTGATCGCGAGTGACGCGGCCGTGTGACGCAGATCGTGCGGAGTCACGCGGGGCATGATCGGCGGTGCTTCCTCCCCACGCTCCTTCGCCTCCGCTGCGGCCCTGGCATCCTCAGCGCGGATCCGCTTCACGGCGCCGGCGAACCATCCGGAGACGGCGTTGCCTGGCCGGAGGTATCCCCCGAACTCCGCCGGCCAGAGCTGGTCGTCGGCAGCTCTGCCCTTCACTGCCGCGCGTACGGACTTGTCCAAGAACGCGGGATAGGCCACCGCGCGTCGCTCATGCGTCTTCGGCGTGCCGACCTGCACGTGTCCGTTGACTTCGACCGCGTTCTCTTCGATCAGCACCCTGCGGCGCTCGAGATCGACGTTCTTGACCCGGATACCTGTGACCTCGCCCCATCGCAGGCCTGTGTAGGCAGTGAAGCGGATGACGTCGGGATAGCGGGTGGGACTGTTGCGCGGATAGGTGACAGGTTGTGGTCACGCTGCCAGTGCGACGGTCGTGTTCTTGATGGTCTCGAACTCGACGGGCGTCAAGCGCCCGAGGCGGGTCTGACGGCGGCGCCGGTGGTAAGCCCGCTCTACCCAGGTCACCATCGCGATGCGCAACTGCTCGCGGGTGGTCCAGGAGCGCCGGTTGAGGACGTTCTTCTGCAGCAGCGCGAAGAAGCTCTCCATAGCAACGTTGTCTCCGCTCGATCCGACTCTTCCCATGCTCCCGACCATGCGATGGCGAGCCAGCGCGCGGAGCATCTTCCGGTTGCGGAACTGAGATCCCCTGTCCGAAGGCACCACGCAGCCGACCACGTCGCCCCGCATCCGGACGGCGTTCTCGAGGGCCTGGACGGCCAGACGGGACTTCATCCTCGACTCGATCGAGTACCCGACGATCCGGCCCGAGAACACGTCCTTGATCGCGCAGAGGTAGAGCTTGCCCTCCGCGGTCCGGTGCTCGGTGATACCGGTCAGCCACAGCTCGTCCGGCGCCTCGGCGGCGAACACATGCCGCGTCCGACCGTCCCCGTCGACCACCGCGCAGAGAACGTCGTGAACGGGCGGGCCAGGCTTGAGGCCCTTGCCGCGCTTGGGCTTGCCGAACGCGCTGAACCACTCGTTCGCTGACGCGATCCGCCACGCAGTCCGATCCGACATCGCCTCGCCGTTGTCGCGGGCCTCGTCAGCGAGCAGCCGGTGCCCGAACTCGGGGTCATCGCGGTGCGCGTCAAACAGTGCGTTCGCGCGATATGCCTCCACCACCTCACTGGGCATGATGGAGTCGGCCAGCCACCGGTAGTAGGGCTGGCGGGAGAGCTTGAGCACCCGACACGTCACCGTCACAGGGATCCCTGCGGCGGCGAGCTCCGTCACGAGCGGGTAGAACCGTTTCCGCAGACTCGCCTGCGACAGATACGCCGCAGCCCGCCGGAGAACCTCGTTCTCCTGCTCCAGCAGCCGATTCCGCATACACAGCTCACGGATCTGCGCCGCCTCGGTCCGCGACTGGCCGGCTTGACGCCCTCGTCGATATCAGAGCGACACAACCACTTCTGCAGAGTCATCGGGTGGACACCGAAGTCTTTCGCGATCCGCTCGATCGTCACCCCGGACTCGCGGTTCCTCGCGACACGCACGACATCGTCACGGAACTCGGTCGAGTAGGGCTTGGGCACAGCAACATCCTTCCAAGCCGCCCTCCCGGGCAAGCCAGATCAGATGCCACCTAACCGTGCAGCAGTCCCGCAGGCCGGTCGCGGTTACCGACTCAAAGTACAAGGTACTCGGCACCCGGCCAAAGTCTGCTGACACCTACCAGGTACTCACCGCAGGGCACATACTCGGATGCCGTCGTGTCTCGCTCACGTATCCCGTCGCGGCGGAGCAGGAGCCAACGGTGTGGCAGGTTGCATCTGAACTGGGCGGTCACGGCATCGAGCTCACGGCACTGCCGCTCAACCTGATGTCGTTGGCGTCCGCGGACGGGCAAGAACGACTTATCCAGGCGATCAGCGCTTGGCTCGACGAGCCTCGAGGGGCGGTCCCGGAGGACGCAGCTCAAGGTTCTGTAGTCGGATCGTAGTCAGGTGCCCCACCGAGACAATGGCAAGGCCCCGCCTCCCGCATACTTCTGCGGAAGTCGGGGCCTTCATGCTGGCGGTGACGGTGGGAGCCGTCGGCCGCTACGCGGCCTCCTCCCAAATCCCGCAGCATCCAGAAATGCTCAGAGGGCTCCGCGCTTTGCGCGGAGCCCTCTGAGCATGGCGGTGACGGTGGGATTTGAACCCACGGTAGGGGGTTACCCTACACAACTTTTCGAGAGTTGCACCTTCGGCCGC
>JASGEY010000040.1:0-3002 GCA_047605925.1 Microbacterium sp. | reverse complement strand
GGAAAGCCTCAGCAACGGTTTCGACACGAAACTGGACGGGCTCAGCAACAGCTTCGACACGAAACTGGAAAGCCTCAGCAACGGTTTCGACGCGAAACTGGACGGGCTCAGCAACAGCTTCGACACGAAACTGGAAAGCCTCAGCAGCAGTTTCGACACGAAACTGGACGGGATCAGCAACAGCTTCGACACGAAACTGGACGGGCTTGGAGGCAGGCTCACTTCCCGAATCGACACTCTCGAAGAGAGAGTGACCAGCCGTCTGGACACGATCGATCGTCGAGTCGACGACCTCGACAAAGAGGTCGCGAACCTGGCGACCAAGTTCTGGCGCAACTCCTAGTTGCAGCCCGTCATCCCCGAGTGCGCGGATCCCAGAGGACGATCTCGGTGGAGCGGCGGAGGCGGCGTCCGCTGGGCACCGGTACGACACCGGCCGAGCCGGCGGCGAACACGCGAACGCCGGGACGGTTCTCCCGCTCGGCGCGCAGCTCAGACTCCAACGCCATAACCCGGCGTCGCAGCATCCGATTCTCGTCTTCGAGGTCGAGCAGGCGCGCGATCGCCGGGAGACTCATTCCCTGGGCGGACAGCTGGGCGACCTCGCGGAGCTGCTCGATGTCACGAGCCGAGTACCGCCGGGAGCCGCCGGTCGTTCGGCCAGGAACAACGAGGCCGATCCGGTCGTACTGACGCAGCGTCTGCGGGTGCATGCCTGCGAGCTCCGCCGCGACGGCGATGGCGAATACCGGGGTGTCGGCATCCATTCCACTCGTGTCAGCCATCACGTCCACCAACGGTGGTCATCGCCGTGCCTTCGCAATGAGCTCGGCGCGCGGGTTCTCCTCCGGCTCCAGCTCCTGGAACCGTTCAAGCGCCTCACGAGCGGCGTCGTCGAGATGCGATGGCACCGCGATCTGCAACTCTGCGAGGAGGTCTCCGGTGCCCTTGGCTGTCGTGACGCCACGCCCCTTGACCCGCAGCACACGACCCGACGGAGTCCCCGGTGCGACACGGAGCTTCACCGCATCGCCGCCGAGCGTTGGCACCTCGATGGTGGCACCGAGCACGGCCTCTGTAAAGGTGACCGGCACGACGACGCGCAGGTTGAGCCCATCACGGGTGAACACAGGGTGTGGGCGCACGCTGATCTGCACAACGATGTCGCCGCTCTCCCCACCGTCGGGCGAGGGGCGGCCGCGGCCGCGCAGTTTGATCTTCTGCCCATCAGCAACACCGGCGGGGATCTTCACCTTGAACGGCTTGCCATCCTCTCCCTGCAGCGAGATCGTGTCTCCCTGCACGGCGGTCGCGAAGTCAATCGTGGTTCGCGCCGTAACGTCGGCACCGCGCTGAGGCCCACCGAAGCCGCGGAAGCCGCCCGATGTCTGCCCGAAACGACCGCTCCCGAAGCCCCCACCGCCCTGATTGAACATCGAGAAGATGTCCTCGAAGTCGGCGGTCTGCGTCCGCCCCGACTGCCCGAACCGGCTGAACACGTCTTCGAACCCACCAGCGCCCTGACTGCCGGCGGTAAAACGCACCCCGGAGCCCATCGCTCGGATTTCGTCGTACTCCTTGCGCTGCTCGGCGTCGGAGAGCACCGAGTAGGCTTCGCTGATCTCCTTGAACTTCGCTTCGGCTGCCGCGTCACCCGGATTGGAGTCCGGGTGGTACTTTCGCGCGAGCTTGCGATAGGTCTTCTTCAGCTCGGCTTCGCTGACGTCTTTCGAGACGCCGAGGGTCTTGTAGAAGTCCTTGTCGAACCAGTCCTGGCTAGCCATGGGCCTCCTACTCGGTTCCTGACTCCGCCGACGGGTCGGCCGGCACGGCAACGACGACCTTTGCGGGGCGCAACTCGACATCGCCCAGGCGATAGCCCACCTCAACGACCTCGAGGATCGTGGCCTTCTGCGTGCCCGGCGTTGGCTGTTGGAAGATGGCCTCGTGCTGCTGAGGGTCGAAGTCCTCTCCGGCTTCACCGTAGGTAACAACGCCGAGGCGCTCAACCACCGCGCGAACCTTGTCTGCGATCACCGCGAAAGGGGTTCCTTCGACCAGGTCGCCGTGGGCGGCGGCGCGCGCGAGGTCGTCGAGCACGGGGATGAGACCCTTGACGGCCTCACCCTTCGCGCGCTGGACCTCGACCAGTCGCTGCTCCTCGGTGCGACGGCGGTAATTCGCGTACTCGGCCGTTAGCCGCTTGAGATCGACGAGCAGCGCGTTCTCGGCATTCTCGATCGCATCGCCGGCTGCGGCATCCGCAGTCTGGTCTGCGTTCAGGATGTCCTCCACCGTGAGGTCGTCGTCGGAGCGATCTGCGGCGCTGGCCTCTTCGGCATCCGAGTTCTGCGGCTCGGGGCCGGATGCCTCAGCATCCGGCCCCTCCGGTCCTTCGGCGGGTGGTTCCTGAGCTCCGTCAAAGGGCTTCGGAACCTCGTTCTCTTCGAAGTCCTTGTCCGCCATGCTTATTTCTTCTCGTCCTCGTCGTCGACGACCTCGGCGTCGATAACGTCTTCGTCTGAGGTGGTGTCACCGGCGGGGGCCTCCTCAGAGGCACCAGCTGCGGCATCCGCCTGCGACTGCGCGTAGATCGCCTCACCGATCTTCGTCTGCGACTGGCCGAGCTTCTCGAAGGCCGACTTCACAGCCTCGTCGTCGTCACCGGCGAGCGCCGTCTTGAGCGCGTCGACGTCAGCCTTGACCTCGGTCTTCACGTCTTCGGGCAGCTTGTCGTCGTTCTCGGAGATCAGCTTGTCGATCGAGTATGCGAGCGTCTCGGCCTGGTTGCGGACCTCGGCTGCCTCGCGGCGGGCCTTGTCTTCTGCGGCGTGCTCCTCGGCCTCGCGTACCATCCGGTCGATGTCGTCCTTCGAAAGCGACGAGCCGCCCGTGATCGTCATCGACTGCTCCTTGCCGGTGCCCTTGTCCTTGGCGGACACGTGCACGATGCCGTTCGCGTCGATGTCGAAGGTGACCTCGATCTGCGGGATGCCGCGCGG
>JASGEY010000039.1:0-12824 GCA_047605925.1 Microbacterium sp. | reverse complement strand
TTCGTCTCGCTGCGCTCGCTCAGGGACCGGGACGTCAGACCCTTCGTCTCGCTGCGCTCGCTCAGGGACCGACACATCCCGGTTCCTGAGCGAGGAGCGAAGCGACGAGACGAAGGGCGCTGCGCGCACGGGGACCGACCGTGACTAGCCGTCCGCTCTGGCGGGGCAGGGCTCTCGCCCTGCTCGGTATCGTGCTGGTTGCGTTCTCGCTGCGCTCGGCGGTGGCCTCACTGTCGCCGGTCATCGATCACGTGGCGAAGGACTTTCCGATCTCGGCCGTCGTGGTCGGCCTGATCGGCTCGGCGCCACCGGTGTGTTACGCCGTCTTCGGCCTGCTCACCCCGGTCGTTGAGCGCCGCTTCGGCCTGGAACGCGTCGCGATCGTCGCGATCGCGGTGATGAGCATCGGCCTGCTGCTGCGCGGGGTTGCCGTCGATGCGGCGAGCCTGCTTGGTGCAACCACCCTGGTGTTCGCCGGCGTGGGTTCGGGCAATGTACTCCTGCCCCCGCTGGTTAAGAAATACTTCCCCGACCGTCTCGGCGTGATGATGACGCTCTATTCGACGACCATGGCGGTGTCGACATTCCTGCCGCCGTTGGTCGCTGTGCCGCTGGCCGACACGCTCGGCTGGCGGGTATCGCTGGGTATGTGGGGTGTGATCGCACTGTCCGCTTTGGCGCCGTGGGTGACGATGTTCGTCACCGCAAAGACGGATGCTGTCCCCGCTGGGAAGCGCGCAGCCACTCAGTCGACGAACCTCGACGCCGCCAGCGATGCGTTCACCGCGGCCGAGGTCGCGACCGGTCCGATCACGATCAGCCCGGCAAACCCGCGAATCTTCGGAAGGCTGTGGCGGCTGCCGTTGGCATGGGCGCTTGCGCTCGTGTTCGCGGCCTCATCGTCGATGGCATACGCCTCGTTCGCGTGGATGCCGACGATTCTCGTCGACATCGGCGGGGTGACACCGGCGACCGCAGGGTTCCTGCTGTCGCTGTTCGCGGCGGTCGGCCTGCCGTGCGCGCTGGTGGTGCCGGTGCTCGTGGTGAGATACCACGCGACGCGTGCACTGTTTTTCGTCTCGGTCGGTGCGGGGCTCGTCGGGCTCGCCGGTCTCATGTTCGCCCCCACCGCCGCGCTGACCGCGTGGGTGGTCATCTTCGGTCTCACCGCGATTCTGTTTCCGCTGAGTCTGGTGCTGCTCAGCATCCGCGCCCGCACTCCTGAGAGTGCTGTCGCGCTCAGCGGCTTCGTGCAGAGCATCGGGTACGGCGTCGCCGCGCTGTACCCGATCGTGCTCGGTGTGCTGCACGAGGTGTCGGGCGGATGGCAGCTGCCGCTGATGATGCTCGCCGCGCTGCTGGTGGTCGCTGGCCCCGCAGGCTGGGTGGCCGGAGGGCGGCAGACCATCGAAGAGGAGTGGGTGCGCCGACACGGCCGCTGGTGAGTGCGGCGGGCTTGCTCCGGACCGGTCGACTTAACGGGACCCTGAGATGCAGGGTGTCGCGGATACGACAAATCCCCCGCGCGGTGCGCGGGGGAGAAGACGAACGGAGCGGGCTGCTAGGCCGTCTCCAGTTCGTCCTCGTCTTCGTCGGCGTACTCATCCGCCCACTTGTCGACGTACTCGGGTTCTGAGTCGTCGCTCGGATGCCCGAGTTCGCGTTCCAGTGCCGAATAGTTCACAGACGGACTGTACGACTTGAGTTCTCGGGCGATTTTGGTGTGCTTCGCCTTTTGACGGCCACGGCCCATGCGCGAGACCCCCTCACGAGTCGGCAGCCGGGCAACGGGGGCCCGGCGCGGTTCAGGACACCGGCTCAAGGCCGGTAAGAGTAGCACTCAGGATAGCACGCTGCTAAGCACCTCTTGCTGTGAGGCAGGCTTTCTCAAGGGGTGCTCTCCGGGATCCCCCGCCCACGCGACGCCCCGCTCAGCCGCGCTTCAGCGCGGCGAGGGCAGAGGTGACGCCGTTGGCGGCAGCATCGAGTGCGTCGTCGAGCTGGGAGACGACGGATGCCGGAAGCACCCCGCCCTGTGCAACGTGGGTTCTCAGGTCGGTGCGCACTCGCGCGCGGAACGCGTTGATGACGGCATCCGCACGGTGGATCTCTTCGCGGCTGACGATCCGCTCGTCATCCACCGATCGGTGAGGACGATTCTGCGATGTCACGCGGTCGTCATGCTCTGCGGTGGCGAGATCGGCTCGGAGGCTCTTCATGGCCTCCTGCACGCTGTGTCGAACCTCGTTGGCGATCAGCCGAACCGAATCGGTGAGACCAGCCTCGATGCCCGCGAGATCGCCTTCGCGAGCCGCGAGTTCCGCCCGCCCTGCTTCGGTGATCGCGTAGATCGTGGCGCGCCCATCGATCGTTTTGGTGACGAGCCCGTCCTCTTCGAGTTTCGCGAGCCGTGGGTAGATGGTGCCGGCGCTCGGTGTGTAGGTTCCGCCCGTGCGATCGGTGAGGGCCTGGATGATGCCGTAGCCGTGCTGCGGCGACTCGGCGAGCAGCGACAACAGGTACAGCCGCAAATCGCCGTGCGAGAAGACCGCTGGACTCATGCGTCTGCCTCCGTGCTGTGGCTGACCTGCTCGGTCGGTCGGCGCAGTACGGTGACTCCGCCGGAGACCGAGTTCGTCCGCAGGTCGACGAAGCGCCCAGCAAGCTCTCCTGTGGAGCCGGTGTAGGTGCTGGGGCCGTTCGAGCCGCGCTTGACGCCGTCGACGAGGATGCGCCCGCTCATCGTGCGAATCACGTAGTTCGCGGCGAGGGCTTCGTCCAGGCGCACGGTGGTGGCGCCCGAGACGGTGTTGGTGTTGATCGTGTTCACGTCGCCGGTCGCGTCGATGAGGGTCGCCCCTGAGACGCTGTCGACTGTCGCTTTTCGGATCGACCCGGTTGCGGCGACGTCGCCTGAGACGCTGTTCGCAGTGATCGACCCGGTGAGTCCCCGCACTTGCACGTCGCCGGACACGGTGTTCACCGTGAGGTCGCCAACGAGGGTGTCCACGATGATGTCGCCCGATACGGTGCTCACTCTGGCATCGTTGCGGATGCCGGAGACGAGTGCTCCGGCGCTGACGACGCCGAGGTTCAGCGCAATCGAGCGGGGGACGGCGACGCTGATCTCGGCTTTGGGGCCGCCGCTGCCGAAGTTGCGGAACACCTCGAGAAAGTTGTCCCATCCCAGCTGTGGGTGGTCGATCTCGATGTGGCCGTCGGTGACCTCGATGCGCAGGTCTTTGACGGTGACACCATGCACTTCGATGCGGATGCCGGGTTCGCCGTGGGCTATCACGTCGACCTGGCCGCCGACGAGCCCGATCTTCAGGCGCGTGGCGTTCTCGATGTCGATCACGCGTTCCTCGCCAGGGGCGATGAGCCACTTCTCGGTCATGTGTTCTCCTTAACGGAATCGCGCTATATCGCGTTTGCCAACCGTAACACGATATAGCTCGATATGGGCGCGTGGATGCGGCGGGACGAGCCGGCACGAGCCTGCGCCGCCCGGGCAGCACCCCTAGACTGCTGGCATGAGCATCAGGCTGGGCGAAGTCGCAGCGCACGCGGGAGTGAGCACGGCCACTGTGTCACGGGTGCTCAACAATCGCGCCGGCGTCTCGGAGTCCACCAGGGCGAGCGTGTTGGCCTCGATCGACGTGCTCGGTTACCAGCGACCCACCCAGCTGCTGGCCCGGCGATCCGGACAGGTCGGGCTCGTCGTGCCCGAGCTCGATGACCCGGTGATCCCGCTGTTCGCGCAGTTCATCGAGTCGTGCCTGGCGCAGCATGGCTACATGCCGCTGCTGTGCACGCGCACACCCGGTGGCATCACCGAAGGGGAGTACGTCGAGCTGCTGCGCGACAACGGTGTCTCCGGCATCATCTTCGTCGCGGGACTCCACGCCGACTCCACTGCCGATCTCTCCCACTATCGCCGCCTCAGCGAGATCGGCCTGCCGACCGTGTGCATCAACGGATTCGCCGCCGAAATCGAGGCGACTTTCATCTCCACAGACGACCAATCGGCGATGGACCAGGCGGTCAAGCATCTGGCGATGCTGGGGCACACCCGCATTGGTCTCGCCGTGGGCCCGGAGCGCCTGGTGCCATCGCAGCGGAAGTCGGCGGGTTTCGCCCGCGCCATCCGCGCGCACCTCGGCGATGTCGAGGTGCGGGTGGCGTCGGGACTGCCCAGCGTCGCTGGTGGGTCCAGCTCCGCCACGAGCCTGCTCGCAGAGGGATGCACTGCGATCGTCTGCGGGTCTGACCTCATCGCACTGGGCGCTGTGCGGGCGGCGCGGCGCGAGGGGCTGTCTGTGCCCTTCGACGTTTCGGTCATAGGGTACGACGACTCGATGCTCATGGGTTTCGCCGACCCCGCCCTCACCACCATCCGTCAGCCCGTGCTTGCGATGGGCACAGCCGCCGTCGACGCACTGATCGATGAGATCGCCGGCCGCTCCCGCTTGCGCAGTGAGCTCCTTTTCGCGCCAGAGCTCGTGCTGCGCGACTCCACCGCAGCCGTCCGCGCCTCCGCGCGCTGAGCCGCACTCATGGTCAGGGGTCGCAGTGCCTCACCAGCGGAGTGATTCGTCCACGGCCTTGACGAGCCGCCGGAATCGGCCGTTGCCGTCGAGGTCATCGAGCAGCACCGGGATGCCGTCGCCGTCGGCAAGCGGCACCCGCCAGTTCGGATACTCGCGGTAGGTGCCCGGCTGATTCTGAGCCCGGCGCTCGCCGACAGCATCGGTGAGTGCGACACCCAGCAGGTACGACGGCGAAGCGCCGAGGTAGCGGTGCAGGGCGATGACGGCATCCTCTTCCGTGGCGTCAGGGGCGAGGATCCAGCGCTCGCGGAGGCGCTGCAGCATCCGCTCCTTCTCGTGCCGTGCAGCCTCACGCTCCTCCTCGACGGGTCGCTCGAGAATGCCGAGGCGTGCGCGCAATTCGACGTGCTCCCCGGCCAAGTACCCCGCAGTCGGGGGCAGATCGTGCGTGGTCACTGTGGCGAGCACGCCCTGCCGGTACTGCTCAGGCTGGCGAGGGCCGTCGTCGTCGTTCTCGAACCACAGAACGGAGGTGCCGAGGATGCCGCGCTCGGCGAGGTAATCGCGCACCCAAGGCTCGACGTTGCCGAGGTCTTCGCCGATGACCACGGCTCCGGCACGATGCGCCTCGAGCGCAAGAATGCCGATCATGGCCTCGTGGTCGTAGCGGACGTAGGTGCCGGCTCCAGGGGGTGAGAAAGCGGGGATCCACCACAGTCTGAACAGGCCGATGATGTGGTCGATGCGCAGCGCCCCCGCATGCCGGAGAAGACCGCGCAGCAGGTCGCGCAGCGGTCGGTAGCCCTGCTCGGCGAGGCCGTCGGGCAGCCACGGCGGTTGCGACCAGTCCTGTCCCTGCTGGTTGTACATGTCGGGCGGAGCCCCGACAGTGACATAGCGGGCGTAGGCTTCGGGGTTCGACCACACATCGGCGCCGAGCGGGTGCACACCGACGGCAAGGTCGTGCATGATCCCGATCTGCATGCCGGATGCCGCCGCCGCCGTCTGCGCGGCGGCCAGCTGCTCGTCCGCGATCCACTGCAGCCAGACATGGAACGCGGCGGCATCGTCGAGAGCGGCCGCAAGCTCCTGGGCGAGAGGGGAGGCTGCGTCGTCCCAGCCTGCTGGACGCTCGTCGTGGGGGATGCCGGCGAAATGCTCCTGCAGCGCGCACCACCGGGCGAAGCGCGTCAGGGCTTCACCTTCACGGGCGATGAACGTGTCGAACGCCTGCTGCCGTGCGGCCGAGCGGGGTACGAGATGGATCAGGCGCAGCGCCTCGCGCTTCGCCGCCCACACAGCGTCACGGTCGATCAGTTCGTCGACGAGATTGGCCTCGTTCAGTGGCTCACGCAGCGTGGCGATCTCCGCAGCGGCGTCCTCCCCAGCATCCGACCCTGCCAGGCCCGCCGCCTCTTCGATATCCTCTGGCCGGATGTAGAGAGGGGCGACGAAGCGACGGCTGGCCGGCAGATACGGTGATGGCTCGATGGGAGAGGTGACCTCGGCCGCATGGATCGGGTTGATGAGCAGAAAGTCGGCGCCCCGCCGTGCGGAAATCTCAGCAAGCTCTGCCAGGTCGGCGAAGTCGCCGAACCCCCAGGAGCCGCGCGATCGCGCCGAGTACAGCTGCGCCATCAGGCCCCAGGAGCGACCGCGGTTGGCATCGCGGCTGGGAGGGCGCGAGAGTCGGTGCGGGGTGACGACAAGGGTCGCGGTCGCTTGGCGTAGTACGCGGCCCGAGCCGGGGTCGACCTCCTCGCCGCGCAGCTCGTGCCAGCCCAAGGGCAGGTCTGCGGGCAGTTCAACGACGTGGCGCTGCACCGACTCGCCATCGACGGTGCGGCTCTCAGACACCTGACCGGAAGCGGGGAACACGCGTTCGCTGCCGTCTTCGAGGGTGAGCGCGAAGCGCACGGCGTGCCCCGCACCGGTGTGCGCGATGATGGAGCCCGTTCCCTCTCGGACGACGACGGATGCCGGAACCAGGCGTCGCCAGGGAGCGTCCGCTCTGGCGCGCAGCGCCTCCTGCTCATCGGTGGGATCGACGCCCAGCGCGGTCAGTAGCAGGCGCAGCGTCGGCGCGGGTGGCGAGACCTGCTCGCCGAAGAACGACCAGTAACTCGTGGCGATGCCGTATGCCTCGGCCAGTGCCCGCAGGGTCTCACTGGGTTCTTCGGCGGGGTCGTGCGCGGCCACGGCAACCTCCTCGTCGATAGCGGTGGCGACGCGCGCCTTCCGGGCGGGAGGTGCGCGTGAGGACGAACCTATCGTATGGAGGCGAGGCAACAGGAACCTGCTGTCTCATTACGCTTTGATGAAAACTCTTGCAAAGATATGCAACTGCTTGCTAACTTCGATCAGCGAGATACACGTGCGGCGCAAAGACGTGCTGTGCGATCACAGAGAGGCACACCAATGAGGGTGAACAAGAAGATCTCCTTCGCGGTCGCGATCACAGCCGTCGCCGCCGCGAGCCTGACCGGATGCTCCAGTAGCGACACCGGTGGCGAGGAAACCAGCGAAGGCGGCACGCTGACCGTCTGGATCGATTCGAACCGCGCAGACGCGATGAAGCCCATCGCCGAGCAGTTCGAAGAAGAGAAGGGCATCAAGGTCGATCTCGTCATTCGCGACTTCGGCAAGCTCCGCGATGACCTGACCGCCCAGGTTCCGACGGGCAAGGGCCCCGATATCACGATCGGCTCCAACGACTGGATCGGGGCACTCGTCAATGACGGTGTCATCGCCCCGATCGAACTCGGCGACAAGCTCGCTGAGTTCGAGAAGGTCGCCACCGACGCGATCACTTACGACGGCAAGACCTACGGCGTCCCCTACGCGATCGAGAACATTGCGATCCTCCGCAACACCGCGCTCGCTCCGGACCCGACCCCGGCGACGTACGACGAGATGATCGCGGCGGGCAAAGCAACCGGTGCGGAGTACCCGTTCCTGGTCGGCCTCGACGAGAACAATGGAGACCCGTACCACCTGTACGCACTGGAGACCTCCTTCGGCAACGAGGTGTTCGCCCAGAGCAGCGACGGCTCGTACGACAGCAGCAAGACGACGCTCGGTGACGCGGGCGGTAGCGAGTACGCGACGTGGCTGGCCGAGCAGGGTGCCGCCGGCATCCTCAAGCCTGGTCTGCAGCCTGACCTCGCCAAGGCCGCCTTCAACGAGGGACGCGCCGCGTACTACCTCTCCGGCCCGTGGAACGTGCCCGACGCACAGGCCGCAGGCATTGATGTCGCCGTCGACCCGATCCCGTCGGCCGGCGGCCAGCCAGCCAAGCCGTTCGTGAGCGTTCAGGCGTTCTTCATCAGCGCGAAGTCGGAGAACGCACTCGCAGCCAACGAGTTCCTGGTGAACTACATCGGCACCGAAGAGGTGCAGGACGCGCTGTTCGAGGTCGGCGGACGCCAGCCAGCGCTGACGGCATCGGCCGAGAAGGCAGCCTCGGACCCGATCATCGCCGGGTTCGCAGCAGCAGCTGAGAACGGTGTCCCGAACCCCAGCAACCCCGAGATGGGCGTGGTCTGGGAAGACTGGGGCAAGACGGAGGTCGCGATCCTGAAGGGCGCCGACCCCGTGTCCAGCTGGGCGACCATGGCCGAGACGATCAACGGCAAGATCGGCGGCTGACGTGAGGCCGGGGCGGCGAGAGCCGCCCCGGCCTCTGCGGTGCACTGGATGAGATCCTGACAGGAGTCAACGATGACCATGACACCCACGCGCGAACCCGGTACGTCTGGGGTCAGCGCCGACGACCGAATGCGCTTGCGACGCCAGCGCCGAGCAGCCGCATATGCTGAGGCTGCGGCTGCCGGATGGAAGGTATGGACGGTCAAGCTCGTCTCTCTCGCCATCATTGACGCGGCATCCGTGTTCGCAATCATGTCGCTGCTCGGCAGCGGTCAGACTCTCGTCGCCGCAATCGTGGCGGTGACCACCGTCGCGGTCAACCTCATCTACCTTGTACCTGGTCTGCTCCCGGGCAAATATCTGACCCCAGGTCTGATCTTCCTGGTGGTCTACCAGATCGTGGTCATGCTCTTCACGGCGTACATCGCCTTCACGAACTACGGCTCGGGGCACAACTCCACAAAAGAGGATGCCGTCAGCTCCCTGCTGCAGCAAAGTCAGGTGCGTGTGGAGGACTCCCCGACGTACCCCGTCAGCGTGCTCGAAAAGGACGGGAAATTCTTCCTGCTCACCGTTGACCCAGATTCCGGCGACTACGCGATCGGCGGCACCGACCAGCCACTCGGGGCGGTGTCTGGTGCGAGCAGTACAGGCGCACCGGGCTACGCGACGCTGAAGTTCAACGAGATCATCGCCAACCAGACCGAAATCGGCGCCCTGTCGGTGCCGCTGAGCGATGACCCCAACGACGGTTACCTGCGCACCACCGACGGCTCGAGCGCCTACGTCTACGAGTCCTCGTTGCTGTGGAACCCTGAGGCCAGCACGATGACCGATGCCGACACCGGCGTGGTCTACAGCGACATCGGGACCGGTGCCTTCACCTCGCCCGATGGTGAAGAACTCATGCCGGGCTGGCAGGTCTGGGTCGGTGGAGACAACTTCGCCAGAGCGTTTGCCGAGGAGTCGATCCGCGGGCCGTTCCTCGCTGTCCTCGCGTGGACTTTCGCGTTCGCGATTCTCGCGGTCGGAACCGCGTTCTTCCTGGGGCTCATCCTGGCGATCGTCTTCAACGACCCGCGCATGAAGAGCAAGAAGTACTACCGCGTGGTCATGATCCTCCCGTACGCCTTCCCCGGGTTCCTCTCGGCGTTGGTCTGGGCGGGGCTCTTCAACACCGACTTCGGCTTCATCAACAACGTGCTCCTCGGAGGCGCGACCATCCCCTGGCTCAGCGACGCCTGGCTGGCGAAGATCGCCATCCTCATCGTCAACCTCTGGCTGGCGTTCCCGTACTTCTTCCTGATCTGCACTGGAGCGCTGCAATCGCTTCCGGAGGAATGCCTTGAGGCCGCGAAAGTCGACGGGGCGAGCATCTGGCAGACATTCCGCATGATCAAACTGCCGTTGCTGCTCGTTGCCGTCGCACCGCTTCTGGTGTCGTCGTTCGCGATGAACTTCAACAACTTCGGACTCATCTACCTGCTGACCAAGGGCGGCCCGCAGTTCTCGGATGCTGCGATCAACGTCGGCCAGACCGACCTGCTGATCTCGATGGTCTACAAGGTCGCCTTCGTGGGTGCCGACCGGGATTACGGTCTTGCGAGCGCCTTCTCCATCATCATCTTCTTCCTCGTCGCCGGTATCTCCTATATCGGATTCCGGCAGACCAAGGTACTTGAGGACGTGAACTGACATGACCACCGTTACCCCAGATCCGCAGTTCGACGCCAAGCACGATGACCTCGTCCCGAGCACCACGAGCGTGGTCCTCGGAGACGGCGAGGTGTACTCAGGGCGACGTACCTTCAAGCAGTGGTTCCGTCAGACCGGTTGGCGCCACATCGTCGGCGTCGCCATGCTGCTGTTCGCCGGGTTCCCCCTGGCCTACGTCGTCTCCGCATCGCTCAACCCTGGCGGCACCCTGCTGAGCACGAACGGGTTGTTCTCGAAGATCAGTTTCGACAACTACATCAAGCTCTTCCAGGACCCTCAGCGGCCGTACGCAGCGTGGTTCGGCAACACCGTGTTCATCGGCCTGCTCACCGCAGTTCTCACGACGATGCTCTGCGCGCTGGCGGCATACACCTTCTCACGGATGCGGTTCACCGGCCGCCGTGCAGGTCTTCTCACGCTGCTGCTCGTGCAGATGTTCCCGCAGCTGCTCGCGATCGTGGCGATCTTCCTCCTGCTGACCGGCATCGGCGACATCTTCCCCGTGCTGGGTCTGAACTCGCAGATCGGCCTCATCATGGTGTATCTGGGCGGGGCAATGGGGGCGAACACCTTCTTGATGTACGGCTTCTTCAACACCATCCCCTCATCGATCGACGAGGCGGCGAAGATCGATGGAGCCGGCCACGCGCGGATCTTCTTCACGATCATCCTTCGGCTGGTTGCCCCCATTCTCGCGGTGATCACCCTGCTGAGCTTCCTATCTGTCACCGGCGACTTCTTGATTGCGTCGATCGTGCTGATCGACCCTGACAAGCAGACGCTGGCTGTGGGGCTCTTCCAGTACGTGTCGACGGATGCGAAGAACTACGCTGTCTTCGCGGCTGGCGCGGTGATCGCTGCCGTGCTCCCGATGGCGCTGTTCCTCTCGCTGCAGCGGTTCATCGTCGGAGGCCTCACGGCAGGATCCGTGAAGTAACCAGACGCCCCCGAGGGGGCACCGCACCATCGTCCAGAGACGTTCTTGGAGAGACATATATGACCGTGCTGCCCCATCACGACGGATCGCCCCTCTACGTGTCGAACGCGACCCCGGTGCTGGGCGAACAGATCGAGGTGCGATTGCGGGTGCCGCACGGTTACGGTCCGATTGATCAGGTGTTGGTGCGCTCGCGACCCGATGACGAGCCCCGGTACGACAAGGCGGTGCTCACTGGTAGCGCCGACGGCTGGGACTGGTGGACGGCGACGATCACCGTCGTCAACCCGCGCACCGGGTATCGGTGGTTCCTCCTCTTCGCCGACGGCGGGGTGCAGGAGTACAACCAGTCTGGGCTCACCGCCATCGAGGCGCTCGACGTGTTCGACTTCGCGGTCATCGCAGGCAATGAGCCTCCGGGCTGGATGACGGATGCCGTCATGTACCAGATCGTGCCCGACCGGTTCGCTCGGTCCGCTGCCGCCGATGACCGCGAAGTGCCAGACTGGGCCATTCCTGCCGCGTGGGACGAACCGGTCGAGCTGACGAACCCTGGGCGCACCCGGCAGTTCTACGGAGGCGATCTCGATGGGGTGATCGAACGCCTTGACCACCTCCAGGACTTGGGCGTGAACCTGGTGTACCACACGCCGATCTTCCCTGCGCGGTCGAACCATCGATACGACTCAGCGAACTTCTCCACCGTCGACCCGCTTCTCGGCGGCGAGGAGGCGTATTGCCGACTGATCTCGGCGGTGCACGAGCGCGGTATGCGCATCATGGGCGATCTCACCACAAACCATTCGGGCGATCAGCACGAATGGTTCCGTGCTGCGCACCGGCATCCTGAGGCGCCAGAGAGCAGCTTCTACTACTTCAAGGACGCAGACAACGAGGATTACGAGTCGTGGCTCGGCACCAGCAGTCTGCCCAAGTTCAACTGGAACTCGCGGGAGCTGCGTCGTCGGTTCATCTACGGAGCGGACTCGGTGGTCGCCAAGTGGCTCGCCGAGCCGTACTGCACCGATGGCTGGCGTATCGACGTCGCGAACATGACGGGGCGCAGGGGCGTAGAGGACCTCAACGAAGGAGTGCGCACGACGGTGCGCGACACCATGGTCGATATCAACCCCGACACGCTGCTCGTCGCGGAGTTCGGCAATGACGCGTCCGCCGACTTCCAGGGCGACGCCTGGCACGGCGCGATGACGTACGCCGCGTTCACACGGGGAGTGTGGAGCTGGCTCGCCGAGCCGCAGGCGATCCTGCACCAGACCCCCGACGGTGAGCTCAGCGACGAAGTATGGTTCTTCGGTCTCGGCGGCGGGATGCGCTCGTACACGGCAAGGCAGTTCGTCGAACAGCAGCAGCGATTCACTGCGCAGCTGCCCTGGCGGGTGCAGCTCGGCTGCATGCTCGCGCTTGATTCGCACGACACAGCGCGCTTCGCCACGCATGCGGATGCCGCAGCGATCCCGCTCGCGGTGGGGCTGATGATGACGCTCCCCGGCATCCCGATGGTCTTCGCCGGAGACGAGTTCGGGCTGGCAGGGGTGGACGGCGAGGACAGCCGCACGCCGATTCCCTGGCACCGTGTCGGCGAGCCTGAGGTAGCGGAGCGCATTGACCTGTATCGACAGCTGATCGCGATGAGGCACGCACACGTCGCCCTCCAGACGGGGGGTTTGCGCTGGTTGCACGCCGACGACGACACGCTCGTCTTCGCCCGCGAGTCCGAAGAGGAGACGGTGCTCGTTGTCGCAGGCGCCGGTGAGGTGCGCCTTGACCTCCCCGCATCGGCGGTCGCCGGTATCGATGGCGCAGAGCTGCTGTTCGGTGCGGCATCGATCACCGCAGGCAACGACGGCGCGATCACGATCACCGGATCCGGCCCGTGCTTTGCGGCGTGGCGCCTGGCGGGCGTTCGGCGGGGATGAGCCGTCTCGCGGCCCGGTTGTACCGGGCCGCGAGAC
>JASGEY010000038.1:0-3123 GCA_047605925.1 Microbacterium sp. | reverse complement strand
GCTAGCCTCGAGATTTCATCGTTGAAGGGCTCCGGGGTCGTGGCGTAGATGTGGAAAGTGCTCCTGACCTGGGAGAATAGTTCTTGTCTAGGGAACGATTCGCTCAGTTTGAGGAGCACCTTCAAGGTGAACACTACCGGCTTGTATCCGCGTCTTGATGTCGACACCGCGGCAGTGCCCGCAGTCGGTCACGCCGGTGGGGTGATGCTCACCGAGGCGGCGCGGGCGACCGGGCTGGATCGGGGTCTGTCGGAGGCGTTGTCGCCGTGGCGGAAGCCGCTGGCTGTGCATGATCCGGGCAAGGTGGTCCTCGACCTCGCGGTGATGCTCGCCCTCGGCGGCGACGCGCTGAGCGATATCGCCACCGTCCGCGCCGAACCCGGGGTCTATGGGCTGGTCGCCTCGGATCCGACCGTGTCGCGCACGATCACGACTCTGACAACGGACGCGGACCGCGCGCTGGCTGCGATCGAGGTGGCCCGGCAGCGAGCCCGCGAAGCGGCGTGGAGCCTGGCCGGGGAGCACGCCCCGAACGCGGGCATCTCGCCTCGGGTTCCGTTGGTGATTGATCTGGACGCGACGCTGATCACCGCGCACAGCGAGAAGGAACACGCCGCGGCGACGTTCAAGCGCGGGTTCGGGTTCCACCCGCTGCTCGCGTTCATCGACCACGGTGCTGTGGGCACCGGGGAGATGACGGCCGGGCTGCTGCGCCCGGGAAACGCGGGGTCGAACACCGCCGCCGATCACATCACCGTGGTCAAGGCCGCGCTCGCCCAGCTGCCCGGCGCGAAAGAGCGTCCTGGGAAGAGCGTCCTGGTGCGCGCGGACGGGGCGGGCGGGACGAAGAAGTTCCTCACCTGGCTCACGAACAAGGGCCTGTCATACTCGGTCGGCTACACCCTCCCGTTCCACACACCCGAGCTCTACAAGCTCATCCCGGAGAAGCTCTGGGAAGCGGCGCTTGACGCGAGCGGGGAGCCCCGTGAGGGCGCAGCAGTGGCCGATTTCACGGGAATCATGGACCTCGACGGCTACCCGAAGGGGATGCGCGTCATCGTCCGCCGCGAACGCCCCCACCCCGGCGCACAGCTCCGGTTCGACGACGTCGATGGCTACCGTCTCAGCGCGTTCGTCACCAACACTGCCCGCGGGCAGCTCCAGCGGCTCGAACTGCGTCACCGCCGTCGGGCGCGTTGCGAGGACCGCATCCGGGAGGGCAAGGACACCGGGCTGCGGAACTTCCCGCTGCACGGGTTCGATCAGAACCGCATCTGGCTCGCCCTCATCCAGCTCGCCAGCGAGATCACCGCCTGGGCGGGCATGCTCGCCCACCCGCAACACGAGGCCCGCCGATGGGAGATGAAACGCCTCCGCCACAGGCTGTTCACCATCCCCGCGACCATCGCCCACCATGGGCGGCGCGTCATCCTGCACCTCTCCAACCGTTCCAGGTGGGCAGACATCGTTCACGACGCGATCAGCGTCCTGCGCGCCCTGCCCGCACCCAGCGGCTGACACCGCGACCTTTCCACCGACTGCCACGACACCAGGAGCCCCGGACCGGAACCCCGCCACCGCGACGCATCGCGGTCGATGTCATACCCCGACGCCAAAATCGACCTCACAAACGCGGCAACGACGCCGCGAGCGAGAACTCACCCTCCCAATGAAACATCGAGGCTAATCCGGCTCTCCGGGCATCCGGTGGTGTCAGGGGATGTCCAAAGAGCGCGATCGTAGCGGCAGTCGAGCCCTGAACGATCCGGGATAGGATCTCAACGCGCGACAGTCAGACGAGTGCGACTCCGCAACTGTGGACAACGCGGCGCAACTCAGGTATGAAGCCGGCGAGGCAGAGGACGGACTCGCAGTATGTGGGACTTGCAGAACGGCTTCCTTGCGCACTGAGGCGACACTTCACGTCAACGCGACGCGCCGACCGGCTCCCATGGGGCCGGCGGACGTGTTGACGACGGCGTAGACGCCTGTGGGTACCCCTGGCAACTGCGCCAGATCGGCGGCCAAGCGGACGAGCGTCGCCTCGTCTGCGTTGTGGATGAAGAAGAGGTACTCGGCCTGGCCCTCGTTGTTGCACCACTCTTCGCCATCGTCGTAGACCAGCGTACTTTCGTCGATACCCGCCAGGAATTCCTCTGCCTCATCGATCCACCCGACGTCGCCACCCAGGATCGGCACGTGGATCTCGATGATCACGTCCGGAGCTGACGGCTGAGTTGCGTTCTGTGTGGTGGGGTTCCCGCCTGCTCGCCCACTTGATAGACGGGAGCCGGCCCAGTCGTCTTTGACGATCTCGAACTCCGGCGGGGCGCCAGCGGCCGCCGCGGTGGCCGAGATCAGGGCGTCGACGAGTGCGTCCGGTCCGACGGTGTACAGCTGCTCGCTCCATCTTCCCCAATCCTGATCGACAGCTTCATACCCGCTCTCGCCATCGCACTGGATCTCGGCGTCGCCCGAGGTTTGCTCGATGTTCTCAATGAAGGGCAGGTGCCAGTAGGGCAGATACTTGGTCGCCGGAACGCGGACGTGGAGGACCCGCGGCACCCACAAGCGTGGACCTGGTATGCCCTCGCCGACGCTTTCTGCCAATGCCTTGTCGGCGAGTACTTCGAGGGCAGGTGAGGTGGGGATGCGATCGGCTGTGACGGCGGCTAAGTAGGCCCTCGTCACCAACGAGACTCCGTCGAGCGCGCGGTCCTCCGGTGGGCGGTCGTAAGCGTTGAGCTTCGCGCGAATGAAGACCACTCGCCGAGCCATCGTGACCTCGATGTCAACACCTGCCGCGCTACGCAACGGGCTGACCGCGAGCTCGACTCCGTCCAGCCGCCCGCGACTTGCCACTCCGCGCTGCAACGCCGGATCTGCGGCGAACTGCCCAAGCCCCCACAGCAGGCCAGCTGTGAACCGCGGCAACACGCGGTGCATGTGCTTTGAGCTGGTCAACTGGGCTCGGATCGGCCCGGCGCTCTCGACAATGAGGTTTTCTCACCAGGCATCTCATCGAGTTCCTCTCTGGAGATGAAGTAGGACCAGGGCAGCGGCGGTGATTTCGGTGATCCGGCCAGGGTCGAGGGTGACATGGGCGAGGGCTTTCCAGGTCTG
>JASGEY010000037.1:0-5679 GCA_047605925.1 Microbacterium sp. | reverse complement strand
GCGGGGGCGGGGGCGGGGGCGCGGGGGCGCGGGGGCGGGGGCGCGGCGCGGAAGAGTTGGGGTGCAATGAGAGGATGCTGATGACAACACTCATCACGAACATCGGCGAGCTGACGACGAACGGCCAGCCCGATGGTTCAGTGTTGACCGATGCCGCAGTGCTCATCGAGAACGGGCTGATCGCCTGGGTCGGAGACGCGAGCGAGCAGCAGGCGGCCGACGAGATCATAGACGCCGAAGGCCGTGCCGTCATCCCCGGATTCGTCGACAGCCACAGCCACCTCGTATTCGGCGGGGATCGGGCGGACGAGTTCGAGGCGCGCATGGCCGGCCAAGAGTACTCGGCAGGTGGCATCCGTTCGACCGTTGCGGCGACGCGTGCCGCCACCGACGATCAGCTCCGAGCGCGACTGCGCGGATTCCTCGCGGAGATGCACTCCCAGGGCACCACCACCGTCGAGATCAAGAGCGGCTACGGCCTCGACGTCGAAACCGAAGAGCGACTCGTCCGGCTGGCTTCCGAAGTCACCTCCGAGGTCACCTTTCTCGGCGCGCACGTCGTCCCCGCAGAGTACGCCGACGACCGTGCAGGCTATGTCGACCTCGTCACCGGCCCTATGCTCGACGCATGTGCGCCACACGCGAAGTGGATCGACGTGTTCTGCGAGATCGGGGCGTTCACCGTAGCCGAGGCGCGCCGGGTGCTCGAAGCCGGCATGGCCCGAGGGCTTACGCCGCGCGTACACGCCAGCCAGCTCGGCCCCGGCGATGGTGTGCGCCTCGCTGTCGAGCTGGGCGCAGCATCCGTCGACCACGGCACCTACCTGACCGACGCCGATATCGACACTCTCGCGGCATCCGACACGGTGCTCACGCTGCTACCAGGGGTGGAGTTCTCGACCAGACAGCCCTATCCCGATGCGCGCCGACTGATCGACGCTGGCGTCACGGTCGCCCTCGCCTGCGACACGAACCCGGGGTCGAGCTTCACCAGCTCGATGCCGCTGTGCATCGCCCTGGCTGTGCGCGAGATGGGCATGACCACTGCTGAGGCTGTGTGGGCGGCAACAGCCGGGGGAGCGGTGGCGCTGCGCCGAGACGACATCGGCGTGATCGCTCCCGGCTACCGGGCCGATCTCGTACTCCTGAAGGCGCCGACGCGCACCCATCTGGCCTATCGCCCTGGGGTGCCTCTTGTCGAGCGCGTATGGAAAGACGGCGTGCAGGTCGCCTGATCGCGCGCGAGAGAAGCGGGAGAGAAGAACCATGGCCCTGAACGATCGCCGGCATCCGTCGCTGGCTCATGACGACCTCTGGCCAAGGGCAGGGTCCTGGCCCGCATTCGATGGGGAGAGAGCGGATGCTGTGCTCCTCGGCGTCCCGACCTGGCGCACTTCGCTGTCGCCGACCGGAGCGCACGCGACGCCGGCCGCCATCCGCGAGGCGCTGCAGCGGTACAGCGCGACGCTGATGGGCCCGCCGCCGATCGATCTGAACGAGGCGCTGCGCATCGTCGATGCGGGCGACATCACAGAGCCTGACGGTGAGGTCGGGATCGCCGAGACGGTCGCACGGGTTTCGGAGCTGTCGGATGCCGCGCGGCTCGTGATCGCGCTGGGCGGCGACAACTCACTGACGTACCCGGTGGCGCGTGGGGCCGGAGCCACCGGACTCGTCACGATCGACGCCCATTTCGACCTGCGTGACGGGGTCTCCAACGGTTCGCCGGTGCGGCGCCTCGTTGAGGACGCCCCGGCGGTGGAGCGCATCGACCCGCAGCGCATCGTGCAAATCGGCATCGCGGACTTCGCGAACTCGGCGGCTTACGCCCGGCGAGCCGCCGATTGGGGTATTCGAGTGGTCACCCTCGACGAGCTTCGCCGCAGGGGCATCGCCGACGTGGCCGCCGAAGCGCTCGAGATCGCGGGTGCGGGGGCGGATGCCGGCATCCACCTCGATGTCGATGTCGACGCCGCCGACCGGTCCGTCGCTCCTGGGTGCCCGGCGAGCGTGCCCGGCGGGCTCGCGGCGTGGGAGCTGCGCACGCTGGCGCGCGCGCTCGCCGCAGACGACCGTCTGGTCAGCGCGGATCTCGCCGAGGTAGACGCTACGGCGGATGCCGAAGACGCGCGCACCGTGCGACTCGCCGCACTCATCGTGCTCGAGCTGCTCTCGGGCCTCGCGGGGCGTCGAGCGCGTACGCTGGAGACATGACCGATTCTTCCCGCGCGCGCCAAACGCGACCTGTGGTGGCGTCTTCTCAGGGGAAGGTTCGAGCGACCGGCGCAACGCAGGTGCGTCCGGCGACGGAGGGGTGGACGCAGCAGAAGGATGCCGATGGGCGTCCACTCCTGCAGTTCGCGAGCCCGAGACGCGGCAAGCCTCCGGTGCATCTCGCCGACCTCACCCCAACCGAGCGGGTCGAGAAGGTCAAGGAGCTCGGCCTGCCCGGCTTTCGTGCGAAGCAGTTGTCGACCCACTACTTCAGGCACTACACCTCTGACCCCGCAGAGATGACTGATCTTCCGGCCGGCATCCGTGCTGAGCTGGTCGCAGGTCTCCTCCCGCCTCTGCTCACCGAGGTGCGCCGCCTGGAGACCGACCGAGGCGACACGATCAAGTTCCTCTGGCGTCTGCACGATGGGGCGCTCGTCGAGTCGGTGCTGATGCGCTACCCGGGCCGGATCACACTGTGCGTGTCGAGTCAGGCAGGGTGCGGCATGAACTGCCCGTTCTGCGCCACCGGGCAGGCTGGGCTCACCCGAAACATGTCGACGGCCGAGATCATCGAGCAGATCGTGCGCGCGAACCGCGCGATCGCGAACGGCGAGCTCGGTGGCAAGCGGCGCGACGACCATTCGATGGAGCGCGTCAGCAACATCGTCTTCATGGGTATGGGGGAGCCGCTGGCGAACTACAAGCGCGTGATGGACGCCGTGCGCATCATGGTCGCTGACCAACCGGACGGGCTCGGTATGAGCGCGCGCGGCATCACGGTGTCGACAGTCGGTCTCGTACCCGCGATCAACAAGCTCGCCGACGAGAACATCCCGGTGACCTTCGCGCTGTCACTGCACGCCCCAGACGACCACCTGCGCGACGAGCTCATCCCCGTGAACTCGCGGTGGAAGGTTGACGAGGCACTCGACGCCGCGTATGGCTATTACGCCAAGACCGGTCGGCGCGTGTCGATCGAGTACGCGCTCATCAAAGACATGAACGACCACGCCTGGCGCGCCGACCTCCTGGCCGAGAAGCTGAACGCACGCGGTCGTGGTTGGGTGCACGTGAACCCGATCCCGCTGAACCCGACGCCTGGGTCCATTTGGACCTCGTCGGAGAAGGCTGTGCAGAACGAGTTCGTCCGAAGGCTCAACGATGCCGGCATCCCGACCACTCTTCGCGATACCCGCGGCAAGGAGATCGACGGCGCCTGCGGTCAGCTCGTCGCGACCACCGAAGATCAAGCCGCCGCCGCGTCTGTGTCGTGACCGCGTCCCGTCGGTCGTGGGCTCACTGGCCGTCGCGGGGCGTGCGCAGGTGCAGGAGGCGCCCAGAACCCTCGACGAGCTCTGCCCAGGAGTCCACATCGACCGCGCACTCGGCGACACCGCAGGTCGGAAGCGCCGCGTAGGTCCCCGTCAGCTCGGTGACAGCAATGCTCATGCCGGGGTTATGCCCGACGAGCATCGCGACAGCGTACTGGTCGGAGAGCCCGGCTGCGAACGCGAGGATTGACCGAGCGGATGCCGCATACAACAGCGGTTCCTCGGTGAGCGCCAGCCCGAATGCCGCCGCATACTCGGCCGCTGTGCTCCGCGCCCGCGTGGCGGTGCTGGACACGATGAGGTCGACGGCGACACCCTCGTCGACCAGGCGACGTGCCATCAGGGGAGCGTCGATGCGGCCGCGCGCGTTGAGGGGTCGATCGTGATCAGACAGACCGGGCACACCCCAGTCCGACTTGGCGTGGCGGGCGAGGAGCAGCGTCTTCATGGGGAAAGCCTGGCACCATCGGCGCCCGCGCGCACCTGTAAACCTGGGAGCCGTTCGCAGGGATTGTCCGGGGGATGCATAGGCGGCCACGCCTAGCCTGAAAGAATGGTTTATTCCGCGCATCGCCCTGGACGCATGGATTCTCAGGGACGAATCTCGTTCGAGACTGACGTGTCGGAGGGCTCGGTGACCGACGAAGACCTCGACTTCCTCAGGACTTTTGAGCCGACCGGTTCTGCGGTCCCGGTTCCTGAGCGCTCTCCGGTTCCTGAGCGAGGAGCGCAGCGACACTCCCCGGTTCCTGAGCGAGGAGCGCAGCGACGAGACGAAGGACGCTCAAGCACCCGGGAGCGTCTGCCAGGCTCGCGCCTGCGCACCCTCGCGATCCTCGGCGGCGCCGATGGCGAGATCCTCGACCGCGTTCCCGGTGAGACCCCGCGTTTCGTGCAGATGTTCTTCGTGCTCGCGGGCACCGCATTGGTTTCGGCGATCTCGATGCTGTTCGCACTGACCACCGGCGTCGGAGCCGCGGTCTGGCTGGCCGTGCCGCTCGCGATCGTGTGGGCGCTGATCATCTTCAATCTCGACCGGTTTCTCACCTCGACGATGGCGTCGACCAAGAACATCTGGCGACTGATCGGGCTCGCCATCCCTCGGGTGATCATGGCCGCGATCATCGGCTTCGTCGTGGCCGAGCCGCTCGTGCTGCAGATCTTCCACAACGACATCGCGCGCGAAGTCGCCTCAACGAACATCACACAGGCGCAGTCCGACCAGGATGCACTGGAAGCGGGGCCAGAGAAGGAAGCCCTGGATGCGGCATCCGCTCGCCTCGCCGAATTGCAGAATCAGGCGGCGACGGGCGTCGTGGCCGGCACAGATTCGGGGTCGGCGACCGTGGCGGCAGCGCAAGCAACCGTCGATGATCTCACCGCCAAGCTGGCTGCGCAGCAGACCGTGATCGATGAGGCGAGGGCGCTGTATCAGTGCGAGCTCACCGGTGAAGGGGCGGGCACGGTTCCTGGCTGCACCGGAGTAAATGGAGAGGGTGCGAGCTCCTCCGCAGCGCAGGCACAGTTGGCCCAAGCGCAGCAGACCTATGACGCGCTCGCCGCACAGTTGCGCACCGCCAATGAGGAGCTCGCGGCAGCCAGCACCTCCGCGAAAGAGAACACCGCAACCACGGAGACTCAGAACCGTGCGGATGCCGAGGCGCAGCTGCCCGCAGCGCAGCAGACATACGATGCGGCGCTCGCCGCGTACAACGCGAGGGCGGATGCTGTCGCCCAGGGCAATGCGGGAGCCACTGGTCTTCTCAGTCAGATCAGCGGACTGAACCGGCTGAGCGAGAAAGAGCCGACGATCCTCTGGGCGCACTGGCTGATCGCCGCGCTGTTCTTCATGATCGAGCTGCTGCCGGTGCTGGTGAAGGTGATGACGTCGTACGGTGACCCGACGCTGTACGAGAAGGCGGCGGCGATCCGCACGCAGGTTGCGCTCGACAGAGTGACCGCAGAGGGCTTCCGCGATCGCGCGGAGATCGTCACGGCATCCGCTCCGGCATCCGCTCCGGCATCCGCTCCGGCTTCCGCTCCGGCTCCTGCCCCCGCATCCGCGCCTGCCCCCGCGACTTAATCACCGCTCCGGTCGCGATTTGTGCCGCTCAAGACGCTGTGAAGCGGC
>JASGEY010000036.1:0-31274 GCA_047605925.1 Microbacterium sp. | reverse complement strand
GATTTCGCCCGGAAATCGAGCCAGGTTCGCGACCGGAACGGGGTGTGGAGGGGTCAGGGGGCGGGCGCGGTGGACTCGCGCACGTTCAGGGTCGGGCTCAGTGAGATGCGGTGCACTGGGCGCGAGGGGTCGGCGATGCGGCGCGCAAGAAGGTCGATCGCGGCCGCGCCGACGGCGGCGCGCGGCGGACTGACGGCACTCAGTGCAGGGGTGAACAGCTGCGCGACCTCGTCGTCATATGCCACGACAGAGAGGTCCTCCGGCACCGAGAGTCCCCGGTTCAGGGCAATGTCGATGAAGGCCATCGCCTCAGGATCAGAATGGATCAGCAGCCCGGTTACGCCCCTCTCGAGGGCGTTGTCGATCGCGGCGTGCACGGCAGCGGCGAAACCGGGGCCGTCGCGATTGGGGAAGAGGATTTCGAAATGCTCAGAGGCGTTCAGTCCGAGTTCCTCACAGGCGGCAGCCCATCCCGTGAGGATCTTGCGCCCCGTGGGTGACTGTCGCGACAGGATCAGTCCGATCCGGCGGTGACCGAGATCGGCGAGGTGACGCGCGGCGAGCACGGTACCCAGGGCATGATCGGTAGTCACGTTCTCGACGGGCGCGCGATCGGGCAGCACGACTGCGTCGCGTTCGACGAACACCGCCGGGACCGCGGCTTCGCTCAACCACTGTACGACGTCTTGCGCGCGGGCGGCGTCGGGGTTCGGTGCGACAATGAGCCCGCGCACATCGCCTGCGGATGCCAGCCGCTCCAGTGCAGGGCGTTCGTCCTGCAACTCGTACGAAGCGCCGCGTAACACCAGGCGCAGCCCGCGTGCGCGGGCCTCGGCCTCCATGCCACGCACGACCCCCGGCCAATAGTAAGCCAGTGACGGTACCAGCACGCCGATCGCTCCGCCGCTGCGCACGGCGGGCGGCGCCGACGACGCCGAGCCGGATGTCGGCACTGCGCCGCCGTGCACGCGCTCGAGCAGACTCTCGTCTTCGAGCTGGCGCAGGTCACGCCGAAGTGTGACTGGGGCGACCCCGAGCTCTTCGCTCAGGCGCGACACCCGCACGATGCCGTCGCGTTCCAGAGCTGCGAGGATATGAGCGTGGCGCGCTGGCGCCAGCGGGGCGTGTTGCTGATCGGTCATCTCTCGTCCTCGCTGTGACTGGCCTGCGCTGCGACGTTGTCTGCTTCTATTGTGATCCACGCATCCTCGCGCTCTCCCACGTCCAGTTCGAGGCGGGTGAGTCGCTCGCCCCACACCTCGTTCAGCATCGGATCATCGAGAACGCGCACGGTGAGCGACACGCGGATGCCGGCGGGCCACCGGATGACGACGGGCGTCGCACCCTCCAGCGGCGTGATGCGCGCACCGTTGGCGATCAGCGAGATCTCGCCAGCGATGACGACGTTGAGCCTACTGCCTGCGGCGGGCCCGCTCCACGTATCGGCGATCCGCACCAGCCCGCGCCGCCGATCAAGCGCGGCCGTGCGCCGCCAGCAGACGCCTGCGATCGGGTACGCGCCTGCGATCTCGATCGCCAGCGATGAGAGGTCGTTCGCCGTCGCGATCTCGACAACGGATGCGGCAAACTCCCGTCCGGCACACTGGTCGACCCCGGCGATCGTCGGCGTGTTGTGCCAGCCGCTCTGCATCGTCCAGATCGAGTAGCGATCGGGCCCGAACGTCGCCGCGGTATAGCTGGGCCTGCCGGCGTCGACGATGACAGGCACCCCGTCGGATGCCACGATGAACGAGCCGACGTCGTTGTGATTGTGATGCTCGCCGTTGTGCCCGCCTTTCGCGACGAGAGTCAGACCCGCTGCGCTGCCTTCGCACTGGCGCGCCAGGAGCACTTCGGTCGACGCCAGCCACACGTCGCGGGGGAGCGGCGAATGAGCAGGCGGTGTGGCATTCCACGCGGGATCGGTGAGCTCGCGGGCGAGTCGTCCGAGGCCGGAGGTCTCGCACGGTGCGAGGTCGCGGTGCGCGGCGGCGTGGCGCGCGGCATCCGTATTCCCCCATCGAAGGGCTGCACGGTGCAACGCGTGCCATGGCTGGTGTGCCGGCGGCCGCGCTTGCGCATCCGCGAGGTTCGCATACCACGCGCCGCCGAGGTGGCAGCGGTGCGGGAAGGCAACCGTCTCGCGTAACGATGGAGTGTCGAATGGCGACAGGCCGGTCGTGAGTTCGAGCAGGTCGAGGGCTTCGAGCGCCCGACAGGCGCCGTTCCACCAGTACGAGTAGCCCTCATCGATGGCTCCGTCTGCCGGCAGAGCATCGATGTACAGGCGGAGCCCCTCGACGACGAGGTCGATGATCTCTGTCGGATCCTCGCGCAGCTGCACAGCGGAGGCGAGGATGTTCGAGTGGATCCAGGGATTCCAGTTGTGCACGTCGCCGTCGAGGCCGAGCCAGTGCCAGTCGCGGCGTTCTTGGAACGGCCGCAGAACACGTGCTTCGGTCTCGTGCCGGATCCGGTTGCGAATGCCGGGAGTTCTGGCGTCGAACTGAGTGCCGAGTATGTGATCGGTCCACGCAAGCTGGCCGGCGACTTCGCTCGCACCCAGGTCGAGGAACGGGGCGCTCACGGTCGCGAGCACCTCACCGCGGCGCTCGAAGGCGTCGTCGTGCGCCGGCCAGCACCATGAGCTCTGCTCGCACAGTAACTGCACGCCATCGATGACCTCGTCGATCCAGCGCTCGTTCAGCGTCAGCGCTGCAGCGATGACGGCGCGGCTGAGTCGGTGTTGGCGCTCGAAGGCAAGGTTTTCCCATGAAGCTCGATCGCCGTCGCGGCGTACTCGAGCGGCCTGACTGGCGAGGGGCTGGGGCCAGGGGGTGCCGAGATCGGCCTCGGCGCGGGCGAGGATGCCGACCCCATTCACGCTCGCCCAGGCGGCACGATCGTCGGCGGTCGGCACAGGCAACACGTTCACAGAATCAGAATACCTGATCGAAAATGATCTATAAAGTTTTTTCATCGTATTGTCTTGATCGAAATGCGATGATAATCTTCTAACGATCGCGAACGGACCACGCCCGTTCACGGAAGCGGTCTTCAAAGGAGAATCCCGTGGACCTCGTGTCTCCCGGCAGCGAAGCGGAATGGACTCGCGACGAGTTGCTCGCGTATGCCGACGCGCTGTTGGTCGCCGTGCGGCCCTGGGCATCCGAGAACGGTGCCCGCATCACCTTGCCCGGTGCGCCCGGCGGCTACGGCATCGACATCGACGGTCTCGAAGGTTTCGTTCGGACCTTCTTGCTGGCGGGCTTTCGCATCGCTGGAGCCCGCGGCGAGGGCGTCGATGAGCTCATCGAGTTCTACTCGCGCGGCATCGCCGCGGGCGTCGAGCCCGCAGGAATCGACCGCTGGGTGCGCCTCGACGAGCACCCCCAGGCCAAAGTCGAGGCCGCCTCACTCGCGCTTGTCCTTGACCTGACCCGTCCGTGGATCTGGGATCGCCTCGACGGGCTCACCCACCAGCGCCTCATCGACTACCTCTCCTCGGTCGTCGGCGACGAGACCTATCCGCGCAACAACTGGCTGTGGTTTCGTATTGTCGTCCAGACTTTTCTGCGCTCCGTCGGAGGCCCCTGGTCGCATACCGACATCGACTCCGATCTTGCCCGACACGACTCGTATGTGCGCGAGGGTGGCTGGATCTCCGACGGTGATGATCGCGCGTTCGACCACTACGGCGGATGGGCGCTGCATCTTTACCCCGTGCTGTGGTCGCGCATGCAGGGCGCCGAGGAACTCGCGAAGGGGCGAACTACCGCTGACATCGCCCGGCTCGACGAGTTCCTGAAGGATGCGGTTGTCCTCGTCGGCGCCGACGGCTCCCCGCTGATCCAAGGGCGCAGCCTCATCTACCGCTTCGCCGCAGCCGCACCCTACTGGGCAGGAATCATCGCCGGAGTGCCGTCGGTGCCAGTGGGGCAATTGCGCCGCGCGGCATCCGCAATCGTCCGCCACTTCGCCGAGCATGGCGCCCCGAACGAGCACGGGCTGCTCGACCTCGGCTGGCACGATGAATGGCGCCGACTTGCACAGGACTACTCGGGGACCGGCTCCCCATACTGGGCGGCGAAGGGTTTGCTCGGCATAGCACTGCCCGAGGATCACCCTGTGTGGTCGGCGCCGATCACGCCCCTGCCCACGGAGACCGCCGGTGCGCTGCGTATCGCCGAATCCCCTGCCTGGATCATCTCGGCAACGCCCGAGGACGGCATTGTCCGGGTGATCAACCACGGCACCGACCATGCAATGCCCGGAGATCTCGCCGGAGACTCTCCCCTCTACGCTCGCATCGGTTACTCGACCGCGGTGAGCCCTCTTCTGAACGGCGATGCATGGGCCGAGCCGCTCGAGCAGTCGGTGGCGCTGCTGCACCCCGACGGCAGGGCCTCCCATCGCGCAGGAATGCGGGTGCTCGGCATCCGTCGCGACGGTCAGGCCGCGCTTGCGGGGTCGCAGGCGAGAGCGCACTGGATCGCGCCAGATGCGGTGCAGACGCGGCACGGCTCCGGCATCACCGGCTCCGCCGAGATCGCGGGTGTCGTTACCACCTGGTCGATCGTCCGAGGCGCGTGGGAGGTGCGCCTGGTGTGCATCGAGTCGGTCGAGACGGATGCCGCACCCACCGCGCTGCGCATCGGGGGCTGGGCAGTGGCCGCCGAAACTGTGGCCGACAGCGTCACCGGCAGCACAGCCACAGCCGCAGCCTCGGGTCGGCACAGCACCATCGTCGCCCTCACCCCCGGCGGCTCGCCAGCCATCGCGAACCGCACCGGTGCGAGCCCACTGGGGCCTGCGGCATCCGTTCCCGTCATCTCCTTTCCGGTCGCAGTCGGCGAGTGGATCGCCGCAGCCGTGCACCTGTCTGATCGCGCACCGGAATCCATGCCCTCAGTGCTAATCGACGCTGGCGTCGCCATTGTCGTCTGGTCCGAATCGACCACCACCGAACACCGGCTCACCTGAGCCGGTCGACAGACCCGTCCTGGGCACCCGCAATCGCAAAGGAGCAGTACCCTCATGAACCGTAAGATCCTCGCCGCTGGCAGCATCGCCGCCCTCGCGGCCCTGACTCTCGCCGGCTGCTCGGGCAGCAGCGACTCCGGTGAGAACGCCGACCCCGATGCGCCAGTTACCCTCACCCTGTCGGGCTGGAGCATCGACACCACGCCTGAGTTCCAGACTCTGGCCGACGCGTTCCACGAAGAGAATTCGAACATCACTATCGAGCTCAAGGAATACGACCCGGCCGAGTACAACACCCTCGTCACCGCCGACCTCGCCGCCGGGTCGGGCCCCGACATCATCACCCAGAAGGAGGTCAAGTACATCACCACCTTCCAGGAGGGCGGTCAGCTCCTTGACGTCTACGACGTGGCGCTGCCTGACGGCATCGGAGGAGCCGACTCCTACGTCATCGACGGTGCAGCGTACGCCGTGCCGTATCGCCAGGACTCGTGGGTGCTCTTCTACGACAAGGATCTCTTCGACGCAGCCGGCGTCGAATACCCAGACGGCTCGTGGACGTGGGACGACTACGCGGAGGCAGCCGAAGCGCTCACAACCGATGCCTCGAAGGGCACGTATCTGCACCGCTGGCAGTCGACTGTGCAGGGCTTCGCGAACGCGCAGACCGGCACGAGCGTGCTCGACGGCGACTTCGGTCACCTGAAGGAGTACTACGAGAACACGCTCGCGCTGCAGGATGCCGGGTACCAGGTCGACTTCAATACTTCGACCGCCAACCAGCTCACTTATCAGGGCGAGTTCGGCACCCAGAAGGCGGCGATGCTGCTGATGGGCACTTGGTACACCGCGACCCTGATCGCTCAGCAGGCATCCGGTGAGGCGAACGACTTCGAGTGGGGCATCGCGCCGGCACCGCAGCTTGACTCCTCGACCGCAGGCACCGACAACACTCCGGTGACCTTCGGCGACCCGACCGGTTTCGCGATCAACGCGAACATCGACCCGGCTAAGGTCGACGCCGCTAAGAAGTTCCTCGAGTTCGCAGCCTCCGAGGCCGGCGCGCAGAAGCTCGCGGCGATCGGCATCACCCCCGCTCTGACGAACGATGCCGTTGTTGAGACGTACTTCGCCGTCGAGGGCGCTCCGACCGACGAGCTGTCGAAGTTCTCCTGGTCGACGCACGAGGTCCTCCCGGAGAACCCCACTTCGAGCAAGACCGCCACGATCCAGGGGATCCTTGGCGACCTGCACACAGCCGTCATGTCGGGTTCCGCCTCGATCGATGACGCGATCAAAACCGCTGAAGACCGCGTGACGAACGAGGTCGGCTGAGACACACGGGGGCCGACCGCAGGTCGGCCCCCGGCATCCGCGCCCCGCGCAGCATCGAGGAGAGATGTGACATGACCACCACCGAGGTAACGCCGCAGCGCGTGACGCTGCCCCGTCGTCGCTCAGCCCTGCGTCGGCGCAATGCGCTGATCGGCTGGAGCTTCATCCTGCCGAACTTCATTGGATTCGGGTTCCTCACCCTGCTTCCGGTGCTGATCCTCTTCTATATGGCGTTCACGAACTGGAACGTCTTCGGAAAGGCCGACTGGGTCGGGATAACGAACTTCCAGCGCCTGCTCGGCGACGGCAGCTTCCGCATCGCGTTCTGGAACACGCTTTACTACTCGGCGATGCACATTCCGCTGACCATTGTCGTCTCGCTCGGACTCGCGCTGCTTCTGAACAACAAGCTCCGCGGCGTCGCGTTCTTCCGCACCGCCGCTTTCTTTCCCTACATCACCTCGATCGTCGCGATCGCCGTGGTGTGGAACCTGCTCTTCAGCCCCGACTACGGGCCGATCAACGAGATCCTCCGCACGCTCGGCGTCTCATCGCCCCCGGGGTGGTTGACCTCTGCGGAGTGGGCAATGCCCGCGGTTGTCGTCGTCAGCACCTGGCGCGACATGGGCTACTACATGATACTGTTCCTCGCGGGCCTGCAGACGGTGCCACGAGAGCTGCACGAGGCCGCCCGTGTCGACGGTGCGAGCATGTGGCAGCGGTTTGTGAACGTCACCCTGCCGTGTTTGCGCCCAACGATGTTCTTCGTCACCGTGATGCTCACCATCAATTCCTTCAAGATCTTCGACCTCATCCTCGTGATGACCGATGGCGGCCCAGGACAGTCGACGCTCGTGCTGTCGCAGTTCATTTACAAGAAGGGCTTCGAGGAGTCGCAGTTCGGCTACGCATCCGCCGCCGCAGTCGCGCTGTTCTTCCTCTGTATCCTCGTCACAATCGGCCAGTTCCTTTGGAACAAGAAGCGGAGCGCATGATGACCGAGACCCAGGCTCTCGTCTCAGGGACGAACCTGCGACACCTGAACGCGCCGCGTCCTGTCGGAGGCCTCAGCAGCAGCGGCCGCGCCGTCGGCCGAGTCCTCGGGTATGTCGCCCTGATCGTCGCCGCTATCGGCCTGCTCGCCCCGTTCTTCTGGATGGTGATGAGCTCGCTGAAGACCGCCAACGAGGTGTTCTCGGTGCCG
Source organism: Microbacterium sp. (assembly GCA_047605925.1). Classification (GTDB taxonomy): domain Bacteria; phylum Actinomycetota; class Actinomycetes; order Actinomycetales; family Microbacteriaceae; genus Microbacterium. Next base: position 23,752 of record JASGEY010000036.1, on the reverse strand, counting down.
GTGGTGTGGGTGCCGGAGACGTTCGTATGGGAGAACTACGTCGACATCTGGACGCAGTCCGGCATGCTCGTATGGATCCGCAACACCCTCTTCCTCGCTGTGAGCGTAACGTTCCTGCAGGTGCTCACCGGATCCTTCGCCGCCTACGGCTTCGCCCGAATGCGCTTCGCGGGTCGTGACGTCTTGTTCCTCGCCTACATCGGCACGATCGCGGTGCCGTGGCAGTCGTACATGATCCCGCAGTTCATCCTGCTGTCGAACCTCAAGGTGTCCAACACCCTGTGGTCGATCATCCTCCTGCAGGCCTTCGGAGCCTTCGGGGTGTTCCTCATGAAGCAGTACTACGAAACCATTCCCGAGGAGCTCAGCGAGGCCGCGCGTCTGGACGGCCTCAGCGAGTACGGCATCTGGCGGCGGATCATGCTTCCGCTGTCGGTGCCGGCTATCGCGAGCCTCACCCTGCTGACCTTCGTGAACACCTGGAACGACTACCTGGGCCCGCTTATCTACCTGCGAAACCCCGAGCTGTGGACGATCCAATTGGGATTGAAGAGCTTCGTCTCGAACCTCTTCGACACCAACTACGCGTTGCTGTTCGCCGGACTCACGATCTCTGTTGTGCCGATTGCGATCATCTTCCTACTCGGTCAGAAGTACTTCGTCGAAGGCATCGCCACCAGCGGAATGAAGGGCTGAGCGATGCAGCGTTTCTCGCACGACACCTGGGCGACGATCCTCGGGGTCGTCTACCTGGGGCTGATGACGAACGTTCTCGTGCTCGTCGCGGCATCGCCGCTCGTTGTGCTCGCGATGACCACCGATCCGGCGCTGTCATGGCCGCTGCTCGCGGCGGCCGCGCCCGTGGCCACCCCCGCATTGACCGCCGCATTCGCCACATTCCGCGCGTTCGGCCGCGGCGAGGCACAGGTGGTGCGGGCATTCCTGCGCGGCTGGGTGGCAACTTGGCGCAAGGGAATGGTGATCGGTGCGGCGGCGTCGGCATCCGTCGTTGTCCTGCTCGTCGATGTGCGTGCGGTGTCGCAGCTGTCGGCATCCGTCGTGATCGTTCCTGTGCTCGCCCTGCTCACCGTGATCGCCGTGGCAACCACCCTGGTCGCCGTGGTAGCGCTCGCCGAGGCGCCGCAGGCGCGGGTGCGCGATTTGCTCAAAGCCGCGCTCTACCTGAGCGTGCGGCGTTGGTACCTGACCGCGTTGTCTTTTGCTGTGCTCGGTGCGCAACTGGCGCTATTCACGACGATGCCCGCTATCGCGATCGGACTCACCTGTGCCCCAGCACTCTACGTGGCGTGGGCGAACAGCCGCTACACGCTGCGCCCCGTTCTCGACGTCGCGGAGGTGCGTGCATGATCGTGCGCACCGCGATGAGCTCGGAGGTGTTCGATCTGCTCTTCGACGAATCACGCTTGCAGCGCCTGCTAGCTCTCACCTGCAGCGGCGAACGGGCGATAGACGAGGGCGGCCTCGCAATCGATGAGGGGGATGTGGCTGAGACCGAAATCCTGTTGACCTCGTGGGGTGCCCCGCGCCTCGACGCTGAGCTGCTCGATCGGATGCCGCGGCTGCGCGCGGTGGTGCATGCCGCAGGCAGCGTCCAGGGGCTCGTCTCCGACGAACTATGGGACCGGGGGATCATCGTCACCTCTGCGGCTGACGCCAACGCGGTGCCGGTGGCCGAGTACACCTTCGCGTCGATCATCCTCGCGTTCAAGCGCGCGTTCGTGCACATGCGCACGCCGTCTGAGGTGCTCGGCTGGGGCGACCTCGTCGGGTCCCCGAAATATGGCAGTGTGGGTCGCACGGTCGGCATTGTCGGCTTCTCGAGGATCGGACGGCGGGTGGTGCGGATGCTGCGACAGCTCGATGATGTGCGCATTCTCGTCGCCGATCCCTTCGTCTCATCGGATGCCGTGACGGCGGCGGGTGCGGAGCTCATCACGCTCGAATCGATGCTGGGTCAGGTCGACGTGCTCTCGCTGCACGCTCCAGCGCTGCCCGAGACCCACCACATGATCGGATCGGCGCAGCTGGCCGCGCTCCGCGACGGAGCAACCGTCATCAACACCGCTCGCGGGTGGATTCTTGACCACGATGCACTGTTCGCCGAGTGCGCATCCGGTCGCCTGGATGCTGTGCTCGATGTCACCGAACCCGACCCGCTGCCAGCGGACTCGCCGTTGCGTACGCTACGCAACGTGGCATTGACCCCGCACATCGCAGGGTCAATGGGGACCGAGGCGAGGCGTCTGGCCGACTCGGCGCTCGACGACGTCGAGGCGTTGTTGAACGGACGAGCCGTGTCGCAGCAGATCACGCGGCGAGAGATGGAGCTGAGCGCCTGAGCATGGCCGCCGTAAACCCGCACGAGTTCTCCCCCTGGGATTTCTGGGGCGATGCCGATTCCGCGGCGCGCGAGGCCCAGGGGGAACGTCAGCGGATCCTTCTCAGCGGTCGTCCTGATCACCGGTTGGGTGAGCGTTGCTACATTTCCGAACTGGCGTCAATCGACAACGATGCGCTTATCCTCGGTGATCGCACGTATATTGCCGCGGGGGCGTACCTGACCGGGCAGCTGATCGCCGGCGCCGACTGCAGCATCAATGCATACACGGTAATCCGAGGGCGGGTGACGCTCGGCGAGGCTGTCAGGATCGGCGCGCACACGTCGATCCTCGGCTTCAACCACTCGATGGAGCCAGGAACCCCCGTTTTTCGCCAGCCGCTGACCTCGCGCGGCATCGTGATCGGCGACGACGTGTGGATCGGTTCGCACGTGGTGGTCCTTGACGGGGTCAGCGTCGGATCGCACGCGGTGCTCGCCGCCGGCGCGATCGTCACCAAGCACGTCCCGGCCGGGGCCATCGTCGGCGGCAACCCCGCGAGGTTCATCCGCTGGCGCGTGGAGCCGGGGGATGCCAGTGCGGGGAGCACTGGATCGAGGGCTGCCAGCGCGGGGGCTATTGGCCTGGCATCCACTTCATCCGGTCATGCAGCGGGGCTGGGGGAGCGCATGGCGGAGTTTGCAGAGCGTGCGCACGCCGAAGCATGTGCCCTTCTCGATCGCGCGTGGGACGAGGAGGCGCGTCTCTTCTCCGACCGGCCAGGAACAGCCCCGTCGGTCAGGGCGCAGGCCGACGCCGTCGAGATCGCCGATCTACTGACCGGCGCCGCACCTGTGCACAGGCAGCCAGCGGAGCACGCGACGCTCTTACGCGGGTGGCAGGATGCCGCGACTGGTGCCGTGGCACCATTGGGGCCGGATGGGCGCCAGATCTCAGGGCTCGACTATGCGGATGAGGATGTCGCATACCACGTGCTGAGCATCGGCTACGCTCTGGATCTGCTTGGCTCCTCGTTCGCGACACCGTTGGCCTGGGTAACCGAAGCCACGCCGCAGAGCGTCGTCGAGTTTTGCAACAGTCTGCCCTGGACGACCGACGCCTGGAAATCCGGGCATCACATCGACGGCTTCGGAACCGCGCTGTTATGGGCGAAGAAGGCGCGCGATCCGATTGTCGACGGCGTCGAGGAGGCACTGTTCGGCTGGCTCCTGCTCAACGCCGATCCGCAGACAGGCATGTGGGGCTCGGCCAGCCGCGATCGGGGATTCCTCCCGGCCGTCAACGGTTTCTACCGCGCGTCTCGTGGCACGTTCGCGCAATTCGGCGTGCCGTTGCCGCATCCCGAGCGGGTCGTCGATATGGTTCTCAGGCATGCGCGCGATCTGCGGTGGTTCGCGCCAGGTGCCCGCAACGCGTGCAACGTGCTCGACGTCGCGCATCCGCTATGGCTTACGCGCGGCACTGGTCACCGCTCGACGGAGGTTCGGGAACTCGCGACCCAGCTGCTGTCTGACGCACTGAAGAGCTGGATCCCAGGTGCTGGGTTCGGCTTCAGGGAGCCCTCCGCGGCCGTCGGTGGGTTCGCCGAGGCCGAACCAGGCCTGCAGGGCACCGAGATGTGGCTCGCCATCATCTGGTACCTCGGCGACATTCTCGGCATCTCTGATGCGCTCGGATACCGGCCACGCGGCGTGCACCGCCCGGAGCCGCATCCGTTTTCCTGAGCCCCGGCATCCGTCCTTCGACCCGCTTCGCGAGGTACACCTGCACGACTCTGGAACGAATGCACGACGATTCGGCCGATTCGGTTGTGCATCTGTGCCGGGGTCGTGCATCTGTACCTCGGAGGGAGGGCCGGGGGTTGGGGGCGCCCGGTTGCGTTGGCCGCAGATCCATGGCATGCTGTTGGAAAGCGTTTACCCACAGTGCGGGCGACGACCATCCGAGACGCCTTCCCAGAGAAACGGACACCAATGTCACAGGCGACAACCCGCGAGATCGGGATCATTATGAACGGCGTCTCCGGACGCATGGGCTACCGTCAGCACCTCGTGCGCTCGATCCTCGCCATCCGCGATGCGGGTGGCGTCGAATTGCCAGACGGCTCGAAGGTCACAGTCAAGCCGCTGCTCGTCGGCCGCAGCGAGGCCAAACTCGCGGAGCTCGCGGCCCTGCACGGCATCGAGGACTACACCACCGATCTCGATGCCGCACTCACGGACCCGAAGTGGGAGATCTACGCCGACTTCCTCGTCACCAAAGCTCGTGCCTCCGCCATCCGCAAAGCGATCGCCGCTGGCAAGGCGATCTACACGGAAAAGCCCACCGCCGAGTCCCTCGACGAGGCTCTTGAACTCGCCCGCCTGGCAAAGGATGCCGGCGTCAAGACCGGAGTCGTGCACGACAAGCTGTACCTGCCCGGCCTGCAGAAACTCAAGCGCCTGATCGACTCGGGCTTCTTTGGCCGCATTCTCTCCGTCCGCGGTGAGTTCGGCTACTGGGTGTTCGAGGGCGACTGGCAGAAGGCGCAGCGCCCGAGCTGGAACTACCGCACCGAAGACGGCGGCGGCATCATCTCCGACATGTTCCCGCACTGGAACTACGTGCTCGAGAACCTATTCGGCGAGGTCGAGAGCGTGTACGCGCAGGCCGCAGTGCACATCAATGACCGCTGGGACGAGAGCGGCGAGCACTACACCGCGACCGCCGAAGACGCCGCCTACGGCATCTTCGAGATCGCCGGCGGAATCACAGCCACGATCAACTCCTCGTGGACAGTGCGCGTGAACCGCGACGAACTCGTCGAGTTCCAAGTCGACGGCACGCACGGTTCTGCTGTCGTCGGCCTGTTCGGTGCGAAGATCCAGCCGCGAGGCGCCACCCCCAAGCCGGTCTGGAATCCCGACCTCGAAGACACGCACGATTATGACGCCGACTGGCAGAAGGTGCCGACGAACGACGTCTTCCTCAACGGATTCCGGCAGCAGTGGGAGGAATACCTCGTCTCCTACGTCGAGGGCACGGAGTACCCGTTCGACTTGCTCGCGGGCGCTCGCGGTGTGCAGTTCGCTGAGGCGGGCCTTGCCTCCAGCGCCGAAGGTCGCAAGATCGCGATCGAGAAGCTGTCGCTCTGATGAGCGCTCTTCGTCTCCTTGCAGCCGACGGCACGGTTTCGGATGCTGTACTGAACGATTCCGGAGGCTTCTCGCGCCCGGCATCCGCTCTACGCACCCGTGTCGCCTACGCTGCTGCGCACGTCGTGCCGAAGGTGCACGCCGACAACACCCCGGGGCAGCCAGCGGACATCGACTGGGACTCGACCCTGGCGTTCCGCCGAAACGTGTACTCCTGGGGGCTCGGCGTCGCCGACGCCATGGACACAGCGCAGCGCAATATGGGCCTGGATGCCGCGGCCACCCGTGAACTCATTGCGCGCAGCGCCGAGGTCGCGCGTGAGGCGGGCGGTTCGGTCGTGGTCGGGGTGAACACCGATCACATCGAGGAGACGCACATCTCTCTCGGTCAGGTCGTGGATGCCTACAAGGACCAGCTGCACTTCACAGAGGAGCAGGGGGCGGGCCCGGTGCTGATGGCCTCCCGCCACCTCGCTCGCGTGGCGACCGGAGCCGACGACTACCGCCGGGTCTACCGCGAGGTGCTGGAGAGCGCGACCGTGCCAGTCGTGCTGCACTGGCTGGGCACGGCGTTCGACCCGGAACTGCAGGGCTATTTCGGCGCCGATGACTGGCAGACGGCATCGGGTGTACTGCTCGACATCATCCGTGAGAACCCAGGCAAGGTTGCTGGTGTCAAGATGAGCCTGCTGAACGCCGAGTCGGAGATCTCCGTGCGCGCGCAGCTGCCAGAGGGTGTTCGCATGTTCACCGGAGACGATTTCAACTATGTCGGCCTGATCGGTGGCCTTGCGAATCCGGGTGCTGAGCGAGGCGGCGGAGCCGCGGAGTCGAAGTACTCGGATGCTCTGCTCGGCGCTTTCGCCGCGATCACGCCCGTTGCCTCAGCGGCCATCCAGGCGCTGGACGCGGGTGATGCTGCCCGCTACCTCGACATTCTCGGGCCGACCGAGGAACTCAGCCGCCAGGTTTTCGCTGCGCCGACGTTCTACTACAAGACGGGCGTCGCGTTCCTGTCCTGGCTGAACGGCCACCAGCCCGCTTTTCAGATGGTCGGTGGCTTGCACTCGGCGCGAAGCCTGCCGCATCTCAGTCGCATAGTCGAGCTCGCTAACGCCTCGCTCGCGCTGGAGAACCCCGAGCTCGCGCGCGAGCGCTGGCATGGGATGCTGCGCCTGAACGGGGTGGACGCGTGACGCTTCGGCGGGCTCAGGAACCGGATCCACGCCTGTCGATCAACCAGGCGACGATCAAATATGCGGATCTCGCCACGGCGCTGAAGGTCACGGCGGATGCCGGCATCCAGGCAATCGGTCTGTGGCGGGAGCCTGTCAATGAGGTCGGTCTGGAGACCGCCGCACACATGCTCGCCGATTCGGGTTTGCGCTTCACCACGCACTGCCGCGGGGGGTTCTTCACGCTGCCGGAGGGACCACAGCGGCGCGCCGCTCTCGACGACAACCGTAGGGCGATCGAGGAGACCGCGACGCTCGCCGCCGCAGGGGCCGAAGGTTCGACCGCCGTGCTCGTGCTCGTCGCCGGGGGGCTGCCCGAGGGCTCACGCGACCTCGTCGGGGCGCGCGAGCGGGTGCGCGACGCGATCGGTGAACTCGCCGCCGATGCCGCGGCCGCGGGAGTGACACTCGCGATCGAGCCGCTGCATCCGATGTATGCCTCCGATCGCGCGGTTGTCTCGACCCTCGGCCAGGCGCTCGACATCGCCTCCGATTTCGCGCCGGAGGTCGTCGGCGCCGCCGTCGACACCTTCCACATCTGGTGGGATCCGCAGGTGCTCGATCAGATCGCCCGCGCAGGCCGCGAGGGTCGCATCGCGACCTACCAGGTTTGCGACTGGAAGACCCCGCTGGCCGCCGATGTGCTGCTGTCGCGGCACTACACCGGCGATGGGGTGATCGACTTCGGCTCGCTGACTGAAGCGGTGATCCAGACCGGGTACGACCGCGATATCGAAGTCGAGATCTTCAATGCCGATATCTGGGCGGACGCTCCGGAGAACGTCGTGCTCCGGACGGCCGAGACCTTCGGTGAGGCGGTTTCGCCGTACCTGCGCTGACCGACCCCGCCCGCGCGGCGGCCGCCGGGGGAACGAATGCAGGAGCCGCGCACGTGTGCAGGATCGTCTGCCGCATCCGGCCCTGCACACGTGTCCCGGTCCTGCAGACGTCCCGAATCCGCCCGAATCCGCCGGCACCCGGAACCGCCGGTCGACATGTCGTCGACCGGTCGGTGAGAGGATGAACACATGATCGCGATCCGCCCAGGGCTGTGCTCGGTGACTTTCCGCGCACTCGCGCCGAAAGAGATCGTCGCGCTCGCAGCCAGTGCCGGGCTCGAGGCGATCGAGTGGGGCGGTGATGTGCACGTGCCGGCAGGTGACGTCGCTCGCGCAGCGCAGGTGGCGCGAGCGACAGCGGATGCCGGACTCGCCGTTGCCTCGTATGGCTCGTACTTTCGCGCCGGGGCCGACGAGGAGCTCACTCCGATCCTCGACAGCGCCGAGGCGCTCGGCGCCGACCGGGTGCGCATCTGGGCGGGATCTGTCGACAGCGCCGAGGCCACACAGGGCGACTGGAGGCGAGTCGTCGACAGGCTGCGGTTGGCAGCATCCGAGGCGGGCGAGCGCGGCATCGAACTCGCTCTGGAGTTTCACTCCGGCACCCTCGCCGCGACCGCTCCTGAGACCCTGCGGCTGTTGAGCGACGTCGGAAGCGCGCACGTGAGCACATACTGGCAGCCGACGGTCGGCGCGTCCGTCGACAGGGTGCTCGAGGAGTATCTTCTCCTTGCCGCTCGTACGAGTGCTGCACACGTGTTCTCGTGGTGGCCGGCTTCTGAGCGCCTGCCTCTGCGCGCGCGTGACGCCCTCTGGACCCGCTTCTTCGCCGCGGCCGCGTCCACCGAGCATCCTCCTCGCGACGCTCTGCTCGAGTTCGTCCCTGGTGACGATCCCGCAGTCCTTGTCAGGGAGGCGGCCGCGCTGCGCAGTTACCTCGTCTGCGCCTGTCCGCACCCAGCGGCGGGAGCTTCGGAGATTAGGCTCGGATCATGACGTCACAGGGAAGCGCTTCCCCGGCCCACCAGCCACACGCCAGTCGCGGCGCCGCACCCACTCTTCACGATGTTGCGAGGGTGGCCGGGGTCTCGTTGGCCACCGCGTCGCGCGCGCTCAATGGTTCAGAGCGCAAGGTCGCCGAGTCATTCCGCGAACGCGTGGAGGCTGCGGCGGCGCAGCTCGGCTACACCGCGAACGTCTCGGCTCAGGCGACCGCTCGGGGAACCTCTCCTGTGATCGCCCTGCTCGTGGCCGACATCGCCGACCCCTACTTCGGGCTGATCGCATCCGGCGTCGCCAGGGGAGCGGACGAGTACGGACTCATCGTCACCATCGCCATCACCGAGCGCGACCCTGCGCGCGAGGCGCGCATCATCCGTGCGCTGCGAGGGCAGCGTCCCCAGGGTCTCATCGTCTCGGCATCGCGCACCGACAACACCGAATCCGGCACCGCTGGCGAGTTGGCCGAGTTCGCACGCCTAGGCGGGCGCGTCGTCACGTTCGGCGCTGGCGTCGGAGAGCTGCGTCATATCGAGATCGACAACCGCGGCGGAGCTCACGAGCTCGGCCGGCGTATGGCCGCACTCGGCTACCGCTGGGCGATCGCGATCGGTGCGGCGGAAGGCGTGCGCACGTCCGATGACCGTCTTGCCGGGTTCCGCGCCGGTTTCGAAGAGGGCGGTGGCACGGTTGACCGGGTGCTGCGCGGCGATTTCCGCCGCGACTCAGGAGCCGAGAGCATGACGCGCGCGCTCGCAGAGGGTGTAGCGCCAGGCACGCTGGTCTTCTGCATGAGCGACGTGGTCGCAATCGGCGCGATGTCGGCCCTGCGCGAGGCGGGCAGGGCGGTCGGAACGGATGTGGCAGTGTGCGGGTTCGACGACGTCCCGATCAGCAGCGACATGACCCCTGCGCTCACCACGGTGCGCATCCCCCTCGCAGAGGTCGGCTATCAGGCGTTTCGCGCGACGGTTGACTCCGACTGGACGCAGACGGCGCTTGCCCTCGACGTGATCGTGCGCGAGAGCACCCCAGGGGTGTCATGACCCGGGTCGTGCTCGCCCCCGACAGTTTCAAGGGGACCATCGCGGCAGCGGATGCCGCAACGGCGCTCGCTGACGGGTGGGTGTCGGTCGAGCCCGACGCCCAGTTCGTGCATCGGCCGATGGCCGACGGCGGGGAGGGCACCGTTGCGGCGTTCGAGGCGGCTGTTCCGGGGACGATGAGGATGCCGATCACGGTCGACGGGCCCGCAGGAACCCCGGTGCAGACGTTCTGGCTGCTGCTGCCGGCACGGGAACAGACGCCGCAGGGCACCGCCGTGATCGACCTCGCGTCAACGAGCGGCATCGAGTTGCTCGATGAGCTGCGGCCGTGGGACGCGGGCACTTCCGGCCTCGGACAGGCCGTGGCTGCCGCCATCGACCATGGCGTATCCCGCGTCGTCGTCGGCATCGGTTCGAGCGCCTCGACGGATGGCGGAATCGGGATGCTGTCGGCGCTGGGCGCGCGATTCCTCGATTCCTCAGGGGCGCCGGTCGTACCAGGAGCCCGAGGCCTCGTCGAGGTCTCCCGAGTGGACCTGAGCGGGCTGCGCCCAGCGCCCGAGGTGCGAGTGCTCACCGATGTGACCAATCCCCTCACCGGCCCGCGTGGCACTGCAGCGGTGTTCGGCCCGCAGAAGGGGCTGACGGCATCCGATGTTCCCGTTGTCGATGCGGCTCTTGAGCGACTGGCGCAACTGCTCGATCTCGATCCGCAGACGCCGGGTGCCGGTGCTGCAGGCGGCACCGGCGGCGCCCTGCTGGCGTGGGGAGCGACCCTCGCCCCTGGCGCGGGCGAGGTCGCACGGCTGATCGGTGTGGCAGAGGCAATCGCCGATGCCGACGTGGTGATCACGGGTGAGGGATCGTTCGACGGGCAGTCCGCAGCCGGCAAAGTGCCATCGTTCGTCGCTGCGCTGGCCGCTCGTTCCGCCACGCCGGTCATGCTCGCCGCTGGCCGCATAACGGCGGATGCCGACATCGCGCTGTTCACAGCATCCGCATCGCTCATCGATCTTGCGGGATCCGCTGATGCTGCGCTCTCTGAGCCCGCGCGCTGGCTGCGCGAGGCCGGGGCGAGGCTCGCCCGCTCTGCGAGCCGTGCCTGAGGGCTGGCGCGATCAGCTGATGCGCGCGCGGTATTCCGATGGGGTCTGGCCGGTCCAGCGACGGAATGCGAGCGTGTAACCGTTGGGACTGAATCCCATTGCACGCGCAACGCCGGCGACGGTCTCCCCCGAGCGGAGCAGTTCGATCGACAGTTCGAGGCGGAATAGGGTGGTCCACTCGGAGTAGGTCGTTCCCGTTTCGGCGAGGAAGGCGCGGCGGATCGTCGCCACTGAGGCGTGCAACCGCCCCGACCATTCGATCAGGGGCGGCACGACGGCTGGAGCGCTGCGGAGGTGCTCCATCACAGGTCGGGTGAGCGGGCCTTGTGGCATGCGCAGCGGATGCCGCAGCACCGGAGCCGTGTTCACCGCCATCGCGATGCGTGCTTCGCGCTGCCGATTGCGGGCGTCGTCGGTGTCTCGGACCCACGCGAGCAGCAGGGTGCGCAGCTCAGCACCGATCGGCACGAGGCAGGTCTGCGGCGGCAGCTGCGGGTCGTCGAGCTCGATCGCCAGGGGTACGAGGTCGGGGGCGAAGACGCCGGAGTGCACGATGCGCGGCGGCACCCAGATGCCCGTTGCTGTGTCGAACGGGCACTCCTGGCCGTCGATGTGCAGCGAACCGGAGCCGGTGATCGCGGTGACGAGTTGGCCGGTGGCGTGCAGGTGGGGCGGGTGACCCCAGTGCGCCACATCGTCCTCGACGTGCGCAGGCGCTGCGGTCGGTTCGGCGAGGGATGAGCGCTTCATGGGACTCCTCGAACTCTGAGTGGGACGATGCGTGCTTAGGTAAGCCTACGCTCAATGGGTGCCCGCTGATCGAATCGGAGCCTTGTCCGCAGCTTCCGCCGGGGACGATCGGCTGCACGTGCTCGTGCGCACACGTGGTCGTCGTCGGCTGTTCGGGCTGCTCGGGCTGCTCTGCCTCACCGTGGCCGGACTGATTTTGTCGCTCGCGCTCGGCGCACGAGACATCGCGCCAGGCGCGGTCGTCGATATCCTGCTCGGCGCGCGCCCGGCTGGGGACTACGAGAGTCTCGTCGTGTTCACAGAGCGGATGCCGCGCACGCTCCTCGCCGTGCTGGTCGGTGCGTGCCTGGGGGCTTCAGGCGTGGTCATGCAGGCGATCACCCGCAACCCGCTTTCCGACCCCGGCATCCTGGGCGTCGAGCTCGGCGCGGCCTTTTCGGTGCTGATCGGCATTCTGTTTTTCGGTGTGCGCGGAGCATCGTCGTACTTCTGGTGGGCGCTGGTGGGGGCTGCGGTCACCGCGTGTATCGTCCTCGCGATCTCCCGACTGGCAGCACGTGCAACAAGCACGACGATCAGCCTCGTGATCGCCGGCGCTGCGATGTCGGCGATCCTCGGCTCGCTGATCACTCTGCTCATCGTGCGCGACACCGCGGTCTACACGCACTACAGCTACTGGTCGGTGGGGCAGCTGAACGGCAGGGCGGGTGTGATCGATGAGATCTGGCCCTTTGCCGTGATCGGCATCATTCTTGCCTTGCCGCTCGGCCGGGTACTCAACGCTCTCGCTCTCGGCGAGGAGGTCGCAGAGAGCCTGGGCGTGCCCGTAGGCAGGACGCAGCTGCACGCGGCATCCGTTGCCGTCTTGCTGTGCGCTGTTGCAACCGCAGCCGTCGGACCGGTGGCATTCGTCGGGCTGCTCGGAGCCCACACGGCGCGGTTGCTCGTCGGGGGAGACCACCGGTGGTTGCTGCCCTACGGGATCCTGTGCGGGGCCGTGCTCCTGCTCATCGCCGATGTCGCGTGCCGCCTCGTGCCCGGCAGCGGCGAGCTGCAGGTCGCGATCGCGACCGCCGTTATCGGCGCGCCCGTGTTCGTGGCACTCGCCAGGGGGCGAAGGGTGGTGCCCGCATGACCGATCTTCTCGTGGCCGCTCTTGGGCGCACCCGCAGCCGCGAGCGTCGGCGGATGCTGACGGTGTGCCTTGCGCTCGTGCTCGCCCTCGTGGTGCTCATCGCCTGTGAGGTCCTCATCGCCGGATCCGCCGACATCCCGTTCGCCGAACTGCTGCCGGCTGCGTTCGGACTCGGCGACGGGCTGGCCGCATTCGTCGTCTTCGAATCCCGCGTTCCTCGGGCACTCGTCGCCGTGCTCTCCGGGGCGCTGTTCGGCATCGCCGGGCATCTCTACCAACGTCTTGTCGGCAACGTGCTGGCCACCCCCGACATCCTCGGCATCTCTGCTGGGGCGTCGGCGGCGGCCACTGCCGTGATCACACTGGGGGTTGCCGGAATCGGCGTGCAGGTCAGCGCAGTGCTCGGTGCTCTGAGCGTCGCGATGCTGGTGTTCATGCTCAGCTGGCGCAGCGGCGTCAGCACCTACCGCCTCGTGCTCGTCGGCATCGGTATCGGCGCGTGCGCGAGCGCAGTGACCACCTACCTGGTGACCAGGGCAGATGAGATGAGCCTCGAGCGCGCGCTGCGGTGGATGGTCGGCTCCCTCGGCGGCGCCGATTGGGCTGGAGTTCACGTGCTGCTCGCCGCGCTCGCCGCAGGCGGAGTGCTGCTCGCGGGCATGAGTCGCGGCATCCGTACCTTCGCTCTCGGAGACGATCTCGCTGCAGGCCTGGGAACCCGGGTCGGCCGACTGCGCCTGGGCGCCCTGCTGCTCGGCGCTGGCCTCGCAGCGCTTGCGACGAGCGTCACCGGACCCATCGGATTCGTGGCGCTGGTGTCGGGTCCCCTGGCCTCACGGATGCTCAAGAGCGCCGATTCGGCGCTCGCCGCAGCCCTCGTCGGAGCGGTGATCGTCGCGGCATCCGATCTGATCGCGCAGACGGCGCCCTTCATCTCCCCTGTGCCTACCGGGAGCATCACCGCAGTGATCGGAGCCCCCGCCCTGATCTACCTGCTCGTCCGTGTGCGGCGTACTGCATGAACGCCGCACCTCACCCTTCGTGAGGACGACACGCGTCCTCACCGACCCCCAGGAGACACCCATGAGAACCATCCCCCGTCTGGCCGCAGCCGCAGTCGCAGTCGCAGCGGTTGCACTCGTCGTCGCACTCTCCGGCTGCACGGCATCCCCCGATGCATCCGGCCAAGCCGACGCATCGAACGAGTGCGGCGTTTTCCCGTACTCGCTGACGCACGCCTTCGGCACCAGCAACATCGACGAGGAGCCCCAGCGCGTCGCCGTCGTCACCGATGTGGATCTGGACATCGCAATCGCCCTCGGCATCGAGCCTGTGATCTATCCCGCATACGAGCTCGGCGCGTGGCAGGAGGAGGCGTTCGCAGAGCGCGGGCTCGAGCTCGACAGCTATGACCCCGCCGATGGCATCGACTTCGAAGCCATCGCGGCCGCCGAGCCAGACGTGATTCTCGCCACGAGCGGATGGAGCCTCGATGAGGACTACGACAAGCTGTCGGCCATCGCGCCGGTGATCGCGTACACCTCCGAGGGCGGGCTGGATGCGATGACCTGGGCTGAGCGCACCGCGCTCGCCGGGTGCGCACTCGGGCTCGAGGACGAAGCGGATGCCGCGATCGCCGACGTGCACGCCGCCTTCGCCGAGGCCGCTGATGCCCACACGGAGTTCGCAGGCAAGACGATCACCTATGCGGTGATCCACCCCGATCAGATCACCTATTCCTCTTATGAGGGCAGCGACGTGTCGTTCTTCACCGACCTCGGATTCACGCTGCCCGAGATCGCTTCCGAGTTCACCGGCGACAACTCAGGGCTCAGCAAAGAGAACATCGACAAGCTCGAGGCCGATGTGCTCGTCATCGGCTACCCCTTCGGCGATGAAGGACTCCTCACCCGCGACGAACTCGAGTCTGACCCGTTGTTCCAGAGCCTCGAGGTCGTCAAGCGCGAAGCCTACGGCGTGATCGGCGACGATGTCGCCTCCCCGATCGCCTACCCCTCGCCGCTTGCGCTGCCGTGGGCGCTCGAGCAGGTGCTGCCCGTGCTCGTCGACGCGGCCAACTGAGGGGGGTAGCATCATGGCACGCAGCATCCGCCCCACCCGTATCGAGCCGATCACTCTCCGCGAGCTGTCGGTCATCGACGCTTTCGACATCTCTGCCAGCATGCGCCGGATCGTGCTCGGCGGACCGCAGTTGAACGGCTTCCGCACGGCTGAATACGAGCTGCCGCCGCTGGTGACCGGCGGCTTCGACGATGAGATCAAGGTGTTCTTCCCCGATCCGCTCACCGGGGAGCTGCACCTACCGGTTCAGCGAGACCGGGTCATCGAATGGCCGCGCGACCCGCGCCCGGTGGCACGCACCTACACGGTGCGTTCCTTCGACGAGGAACAGGGCCGGCTCGAACTCGACTTCGTACTGCACGGCACGGGTGTGGCATCGACCTGGGCGCGCACCTGTGAGGTGGGCGACCGCATCCACATCGCGGGCCCCAAGATGTCGATGCTGCATCCTGTGGGCGCTGACTGGCTGCTGATCGCCGGCGATGACACGGCGATCCCGGCGATCGCGCGCTGGATGGAGGAGCTGCCGAGGGATGCCGAAGGAGAGGCGTTCATCGAGGTTTCAGGACCCGCGGACGAGCAGACCCTTGACGCCCCGGAAGGAATCTCGATCACCTGGGTGCACAGGGGGCCGGCACCTGCGGGGACGACCACGCACCTCGCCGATGCTGTGTGTCAGGTGCGCTGGCGCGACGGCGAACCGTTCGCATGGGTGGCGGGGGAAACGCTGTCGATCAAGCCGATCCGTCGGTGGCTTCGAGAGGAGAGGGGGCTTCCGCCCGAGCGCGTCGAGGTCACCGGGTACTGGCGACACACCGAAGTCGATGTGCTCGACGGCAGCGACGGGCTGCCTGATCCGGACAGCGAGGTCGACCTGTTCGAGCGGATGCACGAGCTCGTGGACCCGCTGCCCTCGCGCGCGATCAGGGTGGCGGTGACGCTCGGCATCGTGCCCCTCATCAGACAGGGGGTCGATACCCCGACGAAGCTTGCTGCGGCGACAGGGGCGGATGCCGGCGGGCTGGGTAAGCTGCTGCGTTACCTGTCGACGATCGAGGTGCTCGAGGATCGAGGCACTGAGGGTTACGCTGTGACCCGTTTCGGCTCGGTGCTCGACGATGAGGATGCTGCGGAGGAATTGGATCTGCGGCACCCGGTTGCGGGCCTCGTGCGTGTTTTCGATGGTCTCTTGGATGCGGTTGAGACCGGGGCTCCGGTGGCTGCGCGCACGCTCGGGGGGAGCGTCGACGAACTCGCAGATGCCTCTGCGCAGTTCGCAGCGGTCACAGAGGAGGTCGCGGCCGGAGAAGTGGACTGGCTGCGCCCCGCCTTCGTCCGCGAGTACTCATTCGCACAGGGGGAGCGCATCGTCGCCGGGGGAGCCGGGGCTGCGGCGCTGCTCGCGGATGTGCTCTGTGCTGAGGGCGCGCCGACGGTCGAGCTGATCGTGCGGCCGTCGCGCTCAGACGGTGCGCTGGACGTGTTGCCCGCTGCGGCCCGCTCGCGGGTGCGCGTGCATCACGGCACGGTGCTGGACGAATGGCCGGAGGGCGACACAGTCATCCTCGCAGGGGCGTTGGCCGCTCTGCGGGACTCGGATGCCGTCGCCGCTCTGCAGCGCGCGCACTCGGCGATCGCGCCGACCGGGCGGATGCTGGTTGTGGAACACCTCCTCGATCCTGAAGAGATCGATGACCACGACGCCGCAGAAGACCTGCAGCTGTTCTGTCTGTACGGCTCGGGGTTCCGTACCCGAGATGAGGTGCGGGGGCTGATCGCCGCGGCTGGCCTGGTCGTCGCACAGGAGAGGACGATCGGCTGGGGGGAGCCGGTCTTCGAAATCGCCCGGTGATGCACCATTGCTACGGCGGTGCACTGCGATACGCGCGCGTGCTGATCTCGCGACATTCGACGACCGTCTCGTTGCGCGGGTCCTGAGCGCCCTTCGTCTCGCTGCGCTCGCTCAGGAACCGCGCAGCGAGACGAAGGGCGCTCAGCGTCTCGTGGTCAGGAACCGCCCAGCGCCGCCGAGACCACGGCTCGAGCCTCTTCCTGCACGGTTGCCAGGTGCTCGGAGCCGAGCAGACTCTCGGCGTACAGCTTGTAGACGTCCTCGGTGCCCGAGGGGCGAGCCGCGAACCAGGCGTGTTCGGTCTGCACTTTGAGGCCGCCGATTGCCGCGCCATTGCCTGGTGCGTGCGAGAGCTTCGCGATGATCGGCTCGCCCGCGAGCGTCGACGCGGAGACGGCCTCGGGGGCGAGCTTCGATAGCGCCGCCTTCTGATCCGGCGTCGCGGGGGCGTCAACGCGCTGGTAGGCGGATGCTCCGAACGCCTCTTCCAATTCGCGGTAGCGCTCAGACGGGGTCTTGCCGGTCACGGCGATGATCTCGGCTGCGAGCAGGCACAGCAGGATCCCGTCCTTGTCGGTCGACCACACAGTGCCGTCCTTGCGCAAGAACGATGCGCCGGCCGATTCCTCGCCACCGAAGGCAACGGATCCGTCGAGCAGGCCAGGAACGAACCACTTGAACCCGACGGGAACCTCAAGCAGACGGCGACCAAGGGACTCGGCGACCCGGTCGATGATCATCGACGAGACCAGCGTCTTGCCGATCGCGGCGTCGCGAGGCCACTCGGGGCGGTGCGAGAAGAGATAGTCGATCGCGACGGCGAGATAGTGGTTGGGATTCATCAGTCCGGCATCCGGCGTCACAATGCCGTGGCGGTCAGCGTCCGCGTCGTTGCCTGTGAGCACGTCGAAGTCGCCCTTTTTGGCGACCAGCGACGCCATCGCGTTGGGCGAAGACGGATCCATGCGGATCTTCTCGTCCCAGTCGAGGGTCATGAAGCGCCAGGTCGGGTCGACTTCGGGGTTCACGACGGTGAGGTCGAGGCCGTACACCTCGGCGATCAGCGACCAGTACTCGACGGATGCTCCGCCCAGCGGGTCGGCGCCGATGCGCACACCGGCGGTGCGGATCGCTTCGACATCGATGATCGAAGACAGGTCGCGCACGTACGCGTCACGGAAGTCATAGCTGCCGACGGCGTCGGCGTCGATATCGGCGTAGCGCACGCGCTTGACTCCTTCGAGTCCGTTCGCGATCAGCTCGTTCGCCCGGTCGGCGATCCAGCCGGTGGCATCGGTGTCTGCGGGGCCGCCGTGCGGCGGGTTGTACTTGAAACCGCCGTCTCGTGGAGGGTTGTGGCTCGGGGTGACGACGATGCCGTCGGCGCGGCCGACAGCATCCACTCCCTGCCCCGCTCCTGTCGAAAGGGCGCGGTTGTACGTGAGGATAGCGTGGCTGAGCGCCGGGGTCGGTACCCAGGAGTCTCGGGAGTCGACGCGTACGTCGACGCCGTTCGCGATGAGCACCTCGATGGCGCTGCGTTCGGCGGGGCGAGACAGCGCGTGTGTGTCGCGTCCGAGGAACAGCGGGCCGGTGATGCCCTGGTTGGCGCGATAGTCGACGATCGCCTGGGTCGTGGCGAGAATATGGTTCTCATTGAAGCTGCTCGACAGCGACGAGCCGCGATGGCCACTCGTGCCGAATACGACCCGCTCAGAGGGGGAGTCGGGATTCGGTTGGCGATCGTAGTAGGCGGCGATCAACTCGTCGACGTCGATGAGGTCTTTTTCCTCCGCGGGGAGGCCGGCACGGCTCGTCATGCACACAGTCTGCCTCCTGTTGCGCTTGTGCGCACCTTTTCCTTCGCTTCGATTTCGAGTCCGCGGCGTCAGCTGGGGATGAGGTGCGCAGGAGGCTAAGGTGAAACGCGTGACCGAACGCCGCACGTACAGCTATCTGGGCCCCGCAGGCACCTTCACCGAAGCGGCGCTCGACCAGGTTCCCGAGGCCAGGGGGCAGGACTGGCGTGCGGTGCACAATGTCGGCGAGGCGCTCGATGACGTGCTCACCGGTCGCTCGTACGCCGCGATGATCGCGATCGAAAACTCGGTCGAGGGTGGTGTGTCGACCACGCAGGATGCTCTGGCGACGCTGCCAGGGCTGCGGATCATCGGCGAGTACCTCGTGCGGGTGAACTTCGTTCTCGTGGCGCCTCGTGGCACCCGGCTCTCGGATGTGGAGGTGATCGCCGCTCACCCGGTGGCCTACGCGCAGTGCCACGGTTGGCTCGGCGCTCATGTGCCGCACCACTCGCATGTGCCCGCAGCGTCGAACGTCGCATCCGCTATCGGGGTGCTCGATGGGACTCTTCCGGCTCAGGCCGCGATCGCGCCCCCAGGCATCGTCAAGCATTACGACGTCGACGTGCTCGCTGAAGAGATCGGCGACAACACGCAGGCCGTCACCCGCTTCGTGCTCGTCACGCGCACAACGCGCTCGCCAGAGCCGACGGGAGCGGACAAGACCTCACTCATCGTTGAACTTCCGCACGACCGCCCTGGGGCTCTTCTTGAGATGCTCGAGCAGTTCTCTACGCGCGGCATCAACCTGTCGTTGATCGAGTCGCGTCCGATCGGAGATGAGCTCGGGCGGTACCGGTTCGTGATCGACGCCGACGGCCATGTCAACCATGAGCGTATGGCCGATGCGCTGCTCGGCATCCGCAGGTTCAGTCCGCGGGTGGTGTTCCTCGGGTCGTACCCGCGCGCCGACAGGCAGATCGTGCATTATCCGGAACGCTACGACGATGAGGTGTTCGTGGAGGCGCGCGACTGGCTGCGAGGCATCCTCGCCGGCGAACCCGAGTCCTGACCCGCCTCCGTCGTCCCTCGCCCCGTCTCCCCGCGCCCCGTCGCCCCGCGCTCCGTCGCCCCGTCGCCCCCCCCGGCGTCGCCCCGCGCGCGGTGGTCACTTTTGCACCCAGGACGAGCGGGGCGGGTGCATTTTTGGCCACGTACCCGAGCCTCATGCGGGGTGTGAGGGGGGCGGGATCTCGGGAACTCGTGGGGGCGGGAAATCGTGGGGCGGGTCATCGAGACGCGATTGCGCGGCGCAGCCGCGCGATCAGGGCGGTCCCGCCGTCGCGCAGGTCGAGCTCGGTCAGGCGGATGACGATCCAGCCAAGGTCTTCCAAGTCGCGCTGGCGCTGGATGTCGCGTCGCCACTGCTCGGGACTACGCCGGTGTCCATCGCCCTCATACTCGGTCGCGATTTTCAGGTCCGGATAGGCCAGGTCGACCCTGGCAACGAACCTCCCACGGTCGAAGACGGGATGCTGCACCACCGGTTCCGCCAGCCCGTGCGCGACCAGCAACAGGCGGGTCTCGGTCTCTTTCGGTGATTCGACGTGCTCTCGCGCCCGGGCCAATGTGGCACGCACCCGGGCGCACCCTGCGAATCGACCCCATTCAAGCAGCTGCTGCAGGATCATCTCATGGGTGAAGACCGGTCGTCCTACGGTGAGCCCGGGATAGTTGTCGGCCGTGGTCATCATCGCGTCGATGAGAAGCACGAGCTGGTCGTCGCTGAGCTCAGGGCTGCACAAGAAGAGCGCCGACAGGGGGTCGACGACCGGCACTCCCCGGACCACCCAGGGGCGGATGCGATCGCGCGCGAGGCGCCTGCCCCTCACACCACGCAGGCGTGGGCGCACGGCATCCGTCGGCACGACGATGTCGATGTCGTCATCGAGTCTCCACGGCGCAGGGTGGGGGTAGCCCCAAATGTGCAGTGCGGTGCGGCCGCTGACGATCTGTTCAGGGCGCAAACGCGGCACGAGACTGCGCACCCGCTCGAGCGGCGTGATTGGAGGCCGTTGCGACCGAACCGCGTGAAAGGGTCGGGCGAGATCGGTGGCGTTTAGACGACTGCGACGGATGCCGGCCGCACCAGCATCGCGAACGGTGAAACTGTCTCCGAGCGCGGGGGGAAGAGGGATTCGGTGTCGCATCGCTCTATAGTGGGCGCTGCGCGCGTGTCACCGGGGCGAATTTGCGCGTTCTCCCACGTTCTGTGGATAACTCACCGTGTGGATAACTCCTGCCCGCCCCTTTTCTCGCCTCTTGCCCGCCCGCGTCGCCCGCGCCGCGAGTGCGCCGCGGTGCGCCCGGGTCGGTGGCCAAAAACGCACCTTCTTCGCGTCGCGGAGGTGCGTTTTTGACCACCCAGCGGGGGCGACGGGGGGCGACCGGGGGCGACGGGGGAGCGGGGCGACGATTTGACGGGAACGGGTGCCGGGTCGTAGCATGAAAAGGTTGCGGTTGGGGCCGCAGCGAGTGTGCGACGGGGGTCGCACCTGGGGATGTCGGCACGGTTTGCGCACTGTAAACCTGCACGTCGTGAGTGACGCGTGCGCGCGTATCCCCATCTATGTGAGGGGAACACACGGATGATTACGCATACCCGCAATCGGGTTGCAACTGGGGTCGCGGTCGCTTTTGTGACTGCTGGAGCGATTTTTACGTCGATGCCTGCGCAGGCCGCGACGCAGCAGAGCGTCAACCCGTTCGCGTCGAACGGAAATTTCACGATCGTCGCCAATGGTGACGCGGCTCTCAACAACGCAGAGCTCGAAGGATCTATCGCCGTCCTGGGCACCCTGTCGACGACGAACGGCAATTACCCGATCCGTCACCAAGCGACCGGATCCGGCGAATACACCGTGCCGACAGTCGATGGCCAGCCCGTGCGCGTGTTGGCAGGTGGATTCGCCGGTGCTGGCTCATTCGACATCATGAATGGCAACGCTGAGGCGGGGTCGGCCGAACTGTCTGCGATCGCGAAGCTCGTCGACGTGTCGAACCTCACCGCAAGCGCGCGCAGCGGAGGCGTCGCCGCTGCTTCCGGCACGAACTTCACCCGTCTGTCTGACGCCGAAGGCGGCAACCTCGACCTCAAGGCGCTGGTCTACTCAGACGACGTGCTGACTACGGTCAAGACAACCGAAGCGTCGGTCGCCGATTACGTCGACTTCAGCACCTATCCGACGGCGACCGCCTGTCTCGCCGCCGACTACAACACCACAGCGGTGAACATGGTCGATGCGAACGTGCAGGGAAATCTCGCCACGCCGGAGGGCTTCGCCACCGATAAGCCGAACGTGCTCGAGTACGACGACATCAAGGGCGTCACGATCAAGACGCAGAACTTCAACGGCTATACGCCAACGGCATCCGCTCCGCTGATCATCCGCGTTCCTGCGGGAACCACCACGGTCACTGGTCTCGATGTCGAGGGCTGGAGCGCTGCGCTCGGTCAGCAGCAAGATTATGCCGCGTACATCATGTTCGATCTCTCAGCGGTGACGGGCTCTGTCACTGTTCAGGGTGTCGAGATGGGCGCGATCTACGCGCCTAACGCCGATGTCACTTTTGAGAGCCTGGGCAAGAGTCACAACGGCCAGTGGGTCACGAAGTCTTTCATCGCCACCGGCGGGGGCGAGCTGCACCACTACAAGTTCGTCGGAACGATTCCGTGCGGTGTGACCACCGATGAGGTGGCGGATGCTGACGCGAACGACGACGCGGACGCTGGTTCGGACACGGATGCTGACGCTGGCTCGGATGCGGATACTGACGCTGGCTCGGACACGGATGCTGGAACGGACACGGACGCGGGTACGGACACGGACGCTGGTGCGGACACGGACACGGACGCTGGTGCGGACACGGACACGGACGCTGGTGCGGACACGGGCACGGACGCGGGCACGGACACCGACGCTGGTACGGACACCGACGCTGGTACCGACACGGACGTGGACACGGACTCCGAGGGGCAGGCGTCCAGTGACTCGGTCGTGAGCGACGATTCCGATGCAGACGCGTCCGGCAGCGGGTCGGCGTCATCTGTCACCGTTACTGGCGAAGAGCTCGCTCTCACGGGTGGTGATGCTCCGGTCATCGTGATCTCAGCGGCATCCGTTCTGGTTGCCCTGGGCGGTCTGCTCATTGTGCAGGCGCGACGCCGTCGGGTCTGACGCGCGAAAGCTGAGTACATCGAAAGCCGTGCGGCAGAGAGCCGCACGGCTTTCGTGTATTCCGGTTGCGTTCTAGCGGCAATGCCGAGCAGCGACGGCGGGCCGAAAATGAACCCCCGACGGCGAGCGGGGCGCGAGGTCTTCTCCCGCCACGCTCGTCGGTTGCGGCATCCGATCAGGCGTTGATGGACTGGCGGTGGTCGACGGATTCGACCTGGATGCGGCGCGGCTTGGCGCGCTCGCTGACCGGGATGATCACCGTCAGCACGCCGCTCTCGTAGGACGCGCTGATGCGATCGCGGTCGACGCCGTCGCCGAGCGTGAACTGGCGAAGGAACTGCCCAGTGCCGCGCTCGCGAGCGAGCCAGCGGACGCCCTCACGGGTGTCGGCCGTGCGCTGCGCGCGAAGGGTGAGCTGCGAGCCGTCGAGGTCGACGTCGATCGAGCCGGGGTCGATCCCCGGAAGGTCGGCGTGCAGGACGTACTGGTCTCCGTCGCGGAAAAGGTCCACCGGCATGAGCCGGGGTGCGCGACTGGAGTCCAACACGCTCGCGGCGAAGCGATCGAGCTGACTGAACGGGTCGAATGACAGTGCCATGAGTGTCTCCTTTCGTGCGTTCCCTTTCGGGACTGGTCTTACGAGATATCTGTATCTCGTGCTATAGATTTGTTATAGAACAAGACACTGCTTGATTGCAACTCTCGAAGGAAGAAATTTGTCATATGGCTGAGCGCGACTCCCAGACCCCCGTGTATGGCATCGCCGTCGCGGCACAGTTGAGCGGCGTTCCAGAGGCGAGCCTGCGACTGTTCGAGGCGAAGGGGTTGCTCACGCCCGCACGTAGTGAGGGCGGCACGCGGCGATACAGCGACGACGACCTGGCGCGGTTGCGCCGTGTCACTGACCTACGCGACGAAGGCATCAACATTGTCGGCATCCGACGTGTGCTCGATCTCGAAGACGAGAACGCGACGCTGCGCGGTCGGGCGGTTTCGGACGGCGGCGAGGGGCCTGGTAGAGCTGGCGATTGAGAGAGTGGCGGCGCTGGTCGGCCGGGGTGTGGTGTCAGCAGCCGATGCCGTCGGGGTCTTCGATGCAGGTGTGGGCGACGAGGGCGGTGTGTGCTTCGTAGATCTGGATCTGTTGGGGTGGGGTGGTGAGGGTGAGGTGTCCGGG
>JASGEY010000035.1:0-10313 GCA_047605925.1 Microbacterium sp. | reverse complement strand
GGAAGGGGGGACAGGAAGGGGGGACAGGAAGGGGGGACAGGGAGGGGGGACAGGAAGGGGGGACAGGGAGGGGGGACAGGAAGGGGGGACAAGAAGGGGGGGACAGGGAGGGGGGACAGGAAGGGGGGGACAGGGAGGGGGGATGGGAGGAGGTGGCAGGTAGGCTGAACGGGTGATCATCGGGACCGGCATCGACCTCGTCGACATCGCGCGGTTCGAGCGGACAATCGAGCGCACGCCAAAGCTGCTTCCTCGCCTGTTCACGCCAGCCGAGCAGAGCTTGCGGGCCTCGTCTTTGGCTGCCAGGTACGCCGCTAAAGAGGCTCTGATCAAGGCACTGGGGGGCTCGGACGGGGTGCATTGGACCGAGATCGAGATCGCATCCGCGGTATCCGGCGCCCCACGTTTCGAGCTCAGCGGCACGACCGCCGAGGTGGTCCGCGACCGGCGGATCACGGCGCTGCATCTCACGCTCACTCATGATGCGGGTCTCGCCGCCGCGTTCGTCGTCGCCGAAGGCGAACCGCTGTGACCGCGCCGTTCCGTGAGGCGACCGTCGACCTTGACGCCATCAGTGACAACGTCCGCCACTTTCGCCGTCTTACCGGCGCGCAGGTGATCGGTATCGTCAAAGCAAACGCCTATGGTCATGGCGCGGCAGCAGCCGCCGTCGCTGCCCTGGCTGGCGGTGCGACACGACTGGGCGTTGCCGAGATATCCGAAGCCCTCGAGCTTCGCCGACAGGGCATCACTGCACCGATCGTCGCTTGGCTGCACGCTCCGGGGGAGCGGTTCGAGAGCGCTTCCGCACACGACATTGAGGTCGGCGTCTCCTCCTTCGACCAGCTTGAGGCTGCGGCCTCAGCCGCCGATGCTACCCATCCGGTCGGCGTGCATCTGAAATTCGACACGGGTCTGTCGCGCAACGGCATCGCCCCGCACGACCGCGCCAGGGTGCTCGCCGAGGCAGCCCGCCTCGAGCGCATCGGCCGCTTGCGCATCGTCGGCATGTTCAGCCATCTGTCGAACACCTCGGTCGACGACGATCGGATGGCGCTCGCCCGGTTCCACGAAGCAGTCGCCGAGGCCGAGGCCGCCGGCATCCGACCCGAGATTCGGCATATTGCCGCGACCGCGGCAGCGATCGACCTTCCGGAGGCCCGGCTCGACGCTGTGCGTATAGGGATCGGCCTCTACGGCCTCTCGCCGTTCGATGACCGCGCGTCGTCTGCTCTCGGCCTGCGCCCCGCGATGACCCTGCGCGCGTCGATCGCCGCAGTGCGCCGCGTGCCTGCCGGAACCGGGGTGAGTTACGGCTATGACCACCGCACCGAGCGCGACACCACCCTTGTGCTTGTGCCGGCCGGCTACGCCGACGGAGTGCCGCGGAGTGCCTCGGGGCGTCTGCCGGTCTCGATCGGCGGACGTCGCTTCACGAACGTCGGGCGCATCGCGATGGATCAGTTCGTCGTCGACGTTGGTGACATGGCCGTGTCGGTGGGAGACGAGGTTGTGCTGTTCGGCGATCCGACCCTTGGCGTGCCTTCGGCGACCGATTGGGCGGATGCCGCAGGCACGATCAACTACGAGATCGTCACGCGCATTGGCGCACGCGTTCCCCGGCGTGCGTCGTGAGCGTCGACGGTTCACTCCTTGGCCGACGAGCGATTGCGACGAGCGCGGAGATGGAACAGCTTGGGGCGGCCGTCGGCTCGACGCTCGAAGCCGGTGACCTGCTGATCCTCACCGGCCCCCTCGGGGCAGGCAAAACCACTTTCACCCGAGGGCTCGCCGAGGGCCTCGGGGTGCGCGGCCCCGTGCAGAGTCCGACCTTCGTGATCGCGCGGACGCATCCGTCGCTGGTAGGTCGTGCGCCGCTCGTACACGTCGACGCGTACCGTCTCGGATCCGCCGACGAGCTCGACGACCTCGACCTGGATCTTGCGCGCTCGGTGATTGTGATCGAGTGGGGACGTGGGGTCGCTGAAAC
Source organism: Microbacterium sp. (assembly GCA_047605925.1). Classification (GTDB taxonomy): domain Bacteria; phylum Actinomycetota; class Actinomycetes; order Actinomycetales; family Microbacteriaceae; genus Microbacterium. The sequence goes on along the minus strand of JASGEY010000035.1, from coordinate 8,323 downwards.
CCTCGCCGACTCATGGTGGGACATCGAGCTGGAGCGCCCTGTGGGCGGGTCAGATGACATCGACCCTTCGGAACTCGACGGTGACGCCCCCCGCATCGTGACGATTACGCGCACGCGGCGCTGAGCCAAAGGCGCGCCAGCTCTTGCCCGACTACCCTGGAAACGTGATCCTCGCCGTCGACACCTCCCTGGGCACCACCGTTGCCCTCATCGACGCTGATGGCGCTGTGCGCACCGAGGCCTCGACCGTCGATCCGCTTGGGCACGCCGAGGTGATCGGCGAGTTGCTGGCCAGTGTGCTCGGCGGCGCAGGTGAAGGTGAGATCACCCAGGTCGTGTCAGGGATGGGCCCTGGTCCGTTCACCGGTCTGCGTATCGGAATCGCCGCCGCGCGCACCTTCGCTCTAGGGCGCGGTATCGGGCTGATCCCAGTGCCGAGTCATTTCGCGGCGGCTTGGACACACGCGGACGATGGTCGTATCGCGATCGTCACCGATGCCCGGCGGCGCGAAGTCGCGGTCACCGTCTTTGACGGACTCGACGCCGACGGCATCCCGGCGGTCGTCTCGCCCACTGTTCTGGTACCGGCAGCCGAGGCTGATGCGCATCTTGGCGGAATCCCCCGCATCGACGTGACGGTGCTGTCTGGTGCGGACCTCGCCAGGGTAGGCGCGCGCGCGCTCGCCGCCGGACGGACGCTGACTGATGACGCTCCGCTCTACCTGCGGCATCCCGATGTGGTCGTACCCGGCGCGCCGAAGCGGGTGGGGTCATGACTCTCAGGGAGGCGACACCCGAAGACATCCACGGCATCATGGCGATCGAGAAAGCATCCTTCCCGACCGACGCCTGGAGCACCGAGTCGATGGCCGCCGAGCTCTCTTCACCGCATAATCGCTATCTGGTGGACGAGACGGATGGCGTCATCGTCGGCTACGGCGGGGTGCGCGCGCTGCAGGGCGGAGCGGATGCTGACATTCAGACCATCGCCTTCGACGCAGCTCACCGCGGCCAAGGCCTCGGGAGGGCGTTGCTGCGAGCACTGCTTGATGCGGCATCAGAGCGCGGCGCGCGTACGGTGTTCCTTGACGTTCGTGCAGACAACCCCGCCGCGCACGCGCTGTACGTCTCTGAGGGCTTCGACGAGATCGCCCGTCGGCCGCGTTATTATCAGCCGGATGACGTGGATGCGATCGTGATGAGGCTCGATCTTCGACACCGTCGAGGGGAGCAGCCATGACGGAGCCGCTGGTGCTCGGCATCGAGACGAGCTGTGACGAGACTGGCATCGGAATCGTACGCGGTCGCACGCTGCTGTCCAACACGATCGCGTCGAGTATGGACGAGCATGCACGCTACGGGGGCGTGGTTCCCGAGGTCGCGGCTCGCGCCCACCTTGAAGCGCTGGCGCCGTCCATCGGCGCGGCTCTTACTGAGGCCGGTATCGGCCTCGGCGAACTCGACGCTGTTGCTGTCACCAGCGGTCCGGGGCTCGCCGGCGCTCTCATGGTCGGCGTCGGTGCCGCGAAGGGTCTTGCGGTCTCGCTCGGTAAACCCCTGTACGCCGTGAATCATCTGGTCGGCCACATCGCCGCCGACATCCTCACCCCTGACTCGGAGCCCCTGGAGTATCCGACGATCGCTCTGCTCGTGTCGGGCGGGCACACCTCGTTGCTGCACGTTCGCGATCTCACGACCGATGTCGAGTTGCTCGGCGAGACCGTTGACGACGCTGCCGGGGAGGCCTTTGACAAGGTTGCCCGGCTGCTGTCTCTGCCGTATCCTGGCGGACCCGAGATCGACCGGGCCGCGCTCGGCGGCGACCCGAACGCGATCCGCTTCCCTCGGGGACTGTCGAAGGCCTCGGACATGGCCAAGCACCGTTACGACTTCTCCTTCTCCGGTCTGAAGACGGCCGTTGCACGATGGGTGGAGAGGTGCGAGGTCGACGGGGTGGAGGTGCCGGTGGCAGATGTGGCCGCGAGTTTCCGCGAGGCTGTGGTCGATGTGCTCGTTACGAAGGCGCTCGCCGCCTGCGCTGACCTCGAAGTGCCGCGACTGCTACTCGGCGGAGGGGTGATCGCCAATCGTCGTCTTCGCGAGGTCGCCCTGGAGCGCGCCGCAGCCGCCGGGGTGAGCGTTCGTATCCCTCCGCTGTCGCTGTGTACCGACAACGGGGCCATGATCGCGGCGCTCGCCGCCGAGCTGATCTCGTCGGGGAGGCGCCCATCGACGCTGTCTTTCGGTGCTGATTCGACGTTGCCGGTGACGGAGATTCAGGTGGCCGAGTCTCAGGTGGCCGAGTCTCAGGTGGCCGAGCGCTCATGACGACACCAGACGATGATCTGCACGCCCGCATCGATAGACCGAGCGGTGAGATCGAGCGGCCCGCCAGCTCCGCGCGGCTTCCTGGAGCGCCTCGCGACGGATACGCGACGATGCCCACCGGCCCGGTCGACATCGAACGGATCGTGGCAACCGGCCCCCACCTGGAGACCGACGACAGCAGCGATGCGGGGTGGTTGCCTGGCGATACCCCCGTTCGCGGCGGTGACGCAAGAGTCGCTTCCTGGGCTTTGGTGGCGGCGATCGTCGCCCTCTGCGCCTCCTTCTTCGTCGCCTGGGGCCTCCCCGTGGCGATAACGGCCGTGATCGCCTCGATCGTGTCGTTGCGACGACCGACCGAGAGCAGAGCGATGGCGCGTTGGGCGCTCGTGCTGGGGCTTACCGCCACTGCGTACAGCCTGGGGTGGTTGGTGTGGGCGGGGTTGCAGTTTGAGCGGTTGGGGTGAGCGCGTGCGCGACGCCGACGAGATTGCCGAGCTGCGTGCTCTGCAGCAGAAGGCATACGGCCGTGACGGTGGATTGACGGATGCCGAGGCGGCACGCCTGCGCGAGCTGGAGGAGGCCGCACTGGCTCCGGTCGCTGGGGACGCTTCGTCTCGCGCCGCGGTTCCTGAGCGAGGAGCCCTTGGTCCCGCTTCGCGGTTCCTGAGCGAGGAGCGCAGCGACGAGACGAAGGGCGCTCAGGAATCGCGCAGCGACACGAAGGGCGCTCACGGGTCGTGGGGCTTGGCCGCAGCATCCGTTCTGCTCCTCGTCATCGGGATCGGTGTCGGCTGGGCGCTGTTCGCGCCGCGGTCACATGAGGCCGTGGTGCTCACCGACGATGAGGCACAGCGCAAACTCGAACTCGAAGAATCCGGTGCCTTCGACGAGGGCACGCTGCGAGCCGTCGCCCGCGACGATGACGCACTGGTCTGGTTCGGCGCCATGGATGACGGCGCGCAGTACTGCATCGTGCTCGACGTCGACGGGCAGTCGCAGACCGGGTGCTCCGAACCTGACCAGGTCGACATGCTGGGGTTGAACGTCTCGCTCGTGCTGCCGCCTGAGGATGACAGCGACCCCAACGACTACGGCAGTGGCGTCAATGCCTATGCAGCGATGTCGACAACGGGCGAGCCGATGGTCGCCGTGCTGCGGTGGGACTACAATTCTTCGGCGCTCCTCCAGTTCGATGGCGAGGAGCGTGAGCGGGCGCAGGCGCTGATCGACGAGGACGGGTTCCAGCTCGCGCCAACGCTCATCGGCTACGTGCACGATCAGCCGGTATGGCTGGCTGACAGGTTCACCGACTCCGGGAGCATCGAGACGTGCGTAGTCGTCGACGCCTACGAGGCGACCGTGTGCGCGGAGGAATCGGAAGCGCGCGAACGAGGTCTACACGTTGTCGCTATCGACACGGATGCAGGCAGCGTAGACGTGTCGGTGGAGTTCACGAACGGGCAGATGCCGTACCTCGTGGTCACCGAGTCCGACGATCAGGTCGTCATGAGGATCCCGCAGGGCGACTCCGAGGAGTGAGTCACACCGCGCCAGGCACCCGGTCGGCGAGAATCGCGACGCGCTGATTCCCGAGTCGGGTCAAGATCAGCGTGGCCGACTGGGGCCCCTTCAGGGCGAGCTTTTTCCGGAAGGCCGCGGGATCGATGTCCATCCCGCGCTTCTTGATCTCAATGGAGCCGATGTCGTTGCGCCGCAGCACAGCGCTGATCGCCTTGGGATTCGCTGGCATCGTCTCGCGCACGCGGAAGGACTGCACGAACGGACTTGTGAGCGCGGCATCCGCGGTGAGATAGGCGATGTGCTCGTCCAGCATCCCGGCTTCGAGGCTGCGGGCCACATCGCCGATCAGCCGGGCGCGGATCACCGCTCCATCAGGCTCGTGCAGGTATGCACCGAGTTCGCGCACTGGTTCGTCTTCGGTGTCGGCAGCGGCGGTCAGCTCGAAGGTGCGCTCGCCGCGGATGACGATGGCGGATCGGCGGATGCTGTCGCGAGCGAGGATTCCGGTCCAGACGAGGAGCTCGACGACGCTGCCGTCGGCGCTCACCCACTGCGCCTCGCAGTCCTGAGGGAGTGCGTCGCGGTCGTGCGCCGGGCCGAGTTTGATGCCACTGGGAAGCCGGGATGCCACATCGAACGCCCAGTCGAGCGGGGGCGAGTAGTCGTCCGCTGAGACGCGGCGGGTTTCGCTGTGCCCCGCAGTGCGGCGGGCAGGGTCCATCCACACGGCCTGACCTTCGCCGCCCCACCATCGCGTCGTCGCCCCGCCGTCGGCGTCGCGCGACTCGCACGATTGCGCCTCAGCGCCGTGGTGGCGGGCGAGTGTCTGTTGCGCGGTGGCATGCATGACGGATGCCGTCGAGCTGAAGGGCGCGAGGTTGTAGGCGGCGATGGCGGCGGTCACTTCGTCGGCGTCGACGGCGAGCACGTCAAGGCCGGCGGCGCAGAACGCGAGCGCATCGCCCCCGATACCGCAGCCGAGATCGGCCACAGCGGTGATTCCCGCCGCGCGCATGCGCTGGGCGTGTCTGGCGGCCACCCCTAGACGAGTGGCCTGCTCGAGACCGGCGCGGGTGAACAGCATCCGTTCGGCGAACTCTCCGAATTTGACCCTGGCTTTCTCCCGCAGGCGGGCCTGGCCGACGACGGCGGAGACCAGCTCGGGGGAGTGCCCTGCAGCGCGCAGGCGAGAGACCGCGCGGGCGACGTCGCCAACGCCTTTCACCGGGCCAAGCTCGTCGAGCAGATCAAGCCCTTCGGACGTGAGCAGGGCACGCAGCTCAGACATTTCCACGTGCACAGCTTAGGCGGCGCGCCCGTTCGCGCCAGGGGAACACGGCGGGTCACGCTTGAGCACGCCAAGAGATTGGCACTCGCATTGCGTGAGTGCCAGCTGAGCGCATACACTGGGATTAGCACTCTCGGGTTGAGAGTGCGAACAAGTCTTTCGCGTCATCGTCAAGAAAGAAGAGGTAGACCGTGTCGGTTTCCATCAAGCCGCTCGAGGACCGCATTGTCATCAAGCAGGTCGAGGCCGAGCAGACCACCGCGAGTGGCCTGGTCATCCCCGACACCGCCAAGGAGAAGCCACAGGAGGGCGAGGTCGTGGCGGTCGGCCCCGGCCGCATCGATGACAACGGCAATCGTGTTCCGCTCGATGTCGCCGTCGGCGACCGCGTGCTCTACAGCAAGTACGGCGGCACCGAGGTGAAGTTCGGCGCCGAGGAGTTCCTCGTGCTGTCGGCTCGCGACGTCCTGGCGGTTGTCGTCCGCTGATTCAGCGCGGCACACAACGTAGCGAAGAGGGTTCGGATGCTTCGGCATCCGGGCCCTCTTTGTCATTGCCCAGGCTTGCTCACTCTGACCCATCCGCCGTCTGCGCGGGCATAGGGTTGCATGGTGAGCTTGCACGAGCCAGGAGGCACCCGGACTGCTGGTGGCGTGTATGCCGTTTCCGCTTATCTGCTGTGGGGTGTGCTGCCGCTCTACTTCCTGCTGTTAGTGCCCACAGGCCCGTGGGAGCTCGTCGCCTGGAGGGTGCTGCTGTCGCTGGTGTTCTGCGTGATCCTGCTCACCGTGACCCGCGGCTGGCAGGCATTCGCGGCGATCATCTGCGAGCCCAAACTGCTTGGGCTCACCGCTATCGCTGGCCTGTTGATCTACGTCAACTGGCAGGTGTTCGTCTATGCGACCCTTACCGGCCACGTCGTCGAGACGAGCCTTGGCTACTTCATCAACCCGATCGCCACCGTGCTGCTCGGTGTATTCGTCCTGCGAGAGCGCATCCGTGTCGCGCAGTGGGTTGCGATCGGCATCGCAGCGATCGCGGTGATCGTCATCGTCATCGGGTACGGTTCGTTCCCCTGGATCGCGCTTTCGCTGGCTGGGTCGTTCGGTATCTACGGCCTGATCAAGAAGCAGATCGGCCCTGCGGTGGATGCCGTCAGCGGCCTGACCCTTGAGTCGTTCTGGCTTATTCCGATCGCGGCACTGCAGCTCATCCTTGTCGCTGCGACGCCATCGGGGCTCACGATGGGACAGATCGGACCGTGGCACGCCGTGCTGCTCGCACTCGCGGGGGTCGCCACTGCGGTGCCGCTGCTTTTGTTCGCTGCTGGTGCCCGCAGGATCGATCTCTCCCTGATTGGGATGATCCAGTTCATCACCCCGATCATGCAGTTCCTGCTGGGCGTCGTCGTGCTGGGCGAATCGATGCCTCCAGCCCGGTGGGCCGGGTTCATTCTCGTGTGGGTTGCGATCGGGGTGTTTGTCATCGACATGGTGGTCGCCGCACGCATGGCGAAGCCGTTATCGATTCGAGACCGGACTGTTGCACACCGTTAACGCATCGCAACAATCGAACGCCCATTACCCGACTACGTTGGTGAGAGCCGGTGCGACGCCCGAGTCGAGCCGGATCAACAGAAACAGCAAGGAGCAGCATGAGCGTCTTTACACGATCGCGTGGCCGCAAGATCGGCGGAGCCATCGCCCTGATCAGCGCAAGCGCACTCATTCTGGCCGGTTGTGCCTCAAGCACCGGCGAGGACGGCGAATCCACGGATGACGACGTTACGGCCGCTGTCGACTTCCCGGTCGACTGTGATGCGGAGCAGCCCACGCCATACGAACAGGACTTCACGGCGACGAACTCGGCGAAGCCGGGGTCGGACAACCTGACCTTCACCATTGGAACGGCTCTGCCTCAGACCGGTAACCTGGCCTTCCTCGGCCCGCCCGAGATCGCGGCGACCGAGTTCGCAGCGAAGCAGATCAACGACGCAGGCAAGGGCATCACGATCAACCTCGTTCAGGGTGACTCGGGCGACACGGATAACAAGGCATATGAGACGGAGGTGCCCCGCATCCTGAGCGCTGGCGCGACTGCCGTGGTCGGTGCCGCATCGTCCGGTGTCTCGCTGCAGTTCATCGACCAGGTGATCGCGGCAGGTGCCGTGCAGTTCTCGCCGGCCAACACCTCGCCCACATTCACGGGTTATGAGGACAGCGGTCTGTACTGGCGCACCGCACCGTCTGACACGCTGCAGGGTGCTGTTCTGGGTAACCAGATCGCAGCTGACGGCAACGAGACGCTCGGCATGATCATCCTCAACGACTCCTACGGAACAGGTCTCGCGTGCTTCACGAAGGCTGCTTTCGAGGATGCGGGTGGAACGGTCGTCTCGGCCGCGATGTACAACACCGGTGACTCGAACTTCTCCTCGCAGGTCGAAGACGTCTTGGCAGCCGACCCGGATGCGATCGCACTGATCACCTTCGAAGAGGTCAAGACGATCATCCCTGAGCTCGTCGGCGCGGACTTCCCGTCGGACAAGATGTACCTCGTCGATGGAAACCTGTCGAACTTCGGCGATGAGCTGCCCGAGGGCACCATGACCGGCGCACAGGGCACGACCCCTGCCGCGGATCCTGAGCTCACCGCGCAGTTCAAGGAAGACCTCCAGGCGTACTGGACCGGCGCTGGCAACGAGGAGTTGAAGGACTACACCTACGGCCCGGAGTCCTACGACGCCATGGTGCTGCTCGCACTCGCTGCTCTTGAGGCAGGATCGACGGCTGGTGCAGATGTCGCAGCGCACCTGCAGCAGGTCTCCGGTGGAAGCGGTGATGGCGAGAAGTGCACGAGCTTCGAGGCCTGCGCCGACATCATCATCGGCGGCGGTGTCGCAGACTACGACGGCGTGACAGGACCCATCACCTTCGATGGTGCCGGTGACCCGACGGAGGCGACGATCGGTGTGTTCAAGTACGCTGAAGACAACACGTACTCCTTCGATCACATCGGCTGATCTCGATCAACACTGAGGCTCCCGGCGCGAAGCGCCGGGAGCCTCAGTGTTCGTGTCGGACTTCAAGCACCCAAAAGAGAACCCCCGGTCGCTGACCGGGGGTTCTCTTCGTGTGAAGGTCAGGTGCCGAGGGTACCGAGGTACAGCCCGATGACCTTGGGGTC
>JASGEY010000034.1:0-7009 GCA_047605925.1 Microbacterium sp. | reverse complement strand
TTTGTGCCGCTCGCACCCGCCGCAAGCGGCACAAATCGCGACCGGAACAGAGAAGTCGGACGCCAAGGCGACACCAACTGCCGCCGGGGCGCTCAGGATGGGCTCCGGGGATCACTCGTCGGCCGGGGCACCATTCGCGTAGACGAATTCGATCTCCGGCGTCATGAAGCTGAAGATTCCGTCCTTTGAGACCACAACGTCGTGCGTCACATCATCGATTCCGATCGAGAGGATCAGCCCCACAACGACAAGCCCTCACCCGCGCCTTGAAAAATGCCCTCACAGCGTCGCACTAGCGCGGATGCGGCGTCCCTTCTGCAGGCTCAGTTCCCTTCTGTCGGCCCAGATCGGCCGTCTCGGCATCCAGACGGGAATTGGACCGACGGACAGGACGACCGACGTCTGACCGACGGATGACTTCCGCATGCGGCATCCGCTTCGCCATGACGCGCACGGCTTCGGGGTTATTGTCGACGAGCACGGCGTCGCGCCCGAGGGCTGATGCGACCGCGCCAGTCGTGCCGGAGCCCGCGAACAGGTCGAGCACGCGGTCACCGGGGCGGCTCGACGCCGCGACGATGCGACGGAGCACGCCTTCCGGCTTCTGGGTCGGGTACCCCGTCTTCTCCCGACCGGTGGTCGGCACGATCGTGTGCCACCACACATCGGTCGGGAGCTTCCCCCGTGCGGCCTTCTCGGGGGTGACGAGCCCCGGCGCCATATACGGCTCACGGTCGACCTCGTCGGAGTTGAACACGTACGCGCGCGGGTTCTTCACGTAGACGAGGATCGTGTCGTGCTTGGTCGGCCACCGCCGCCGCGACTTCCCCCCGTAGTCGTAGGCCCAGATCAGCTCATTGAGAAACGAGTCGCGACCGAACACGGCGTCGAGCATGACCTTCGCGTAGTGCGCCTCGCGGTAATCGAGGTGCAGGTACAGGGTGCCGTCGTCGGCGAGCAGCCGCCATGCCTCCTCAAGGCGCGGCATGAGGAAATCGCCATAGTCGTCGAAGCGGTCGTCGTAGGCGCGCAGTATGCCGCGCACCTGCTCGTACTCATGCCCATGGAAGCCATGACGAATCGCGACCGCCCGCTCCGGCACGGCCTGTTCCGGCACGGAGTCGATGGACTTCGCAGCATCCGATCCCAATTCCTCTGGGATCGCAGACCTCCTACGCGCCGTGACCACCTGCCGCTCCTGTGCGCGGCCCGTGTTGAACGGCGGGTCGAGGTAGACCAGCGTGAACGAGCCGGAGGGGAGGGATGCTGCGACGGCGAGGTTGTCGCCCTCGATGATCGTGACGGAGCCCTGGCGCCCTTCGTCTCGTTGCTCTGCTCCTCGCTCAGGAACCGGCCCTCCCGCAGTCACGGAACCCTGTGCAGCCACGCGTCGGTTGCGAACTTCGACTCGACGAGGGCCTCGGCATCCGCGTACTCTTCGGCGGTGAGCGATCCGTCCTCCGCCGAGGTCAGCGAGCGGAAGGTGTCCTTGAACCGCTCGATGATCTCGGCCCTGGGCAGTCCGGTCTGGCTGCGCAGCGGGTCGACGCGCTTCGCGGCGGAGGCGGTGCCCTTGTCGCTGAGTTTCTCGCGGCCGATGCGCAGCACTTCGGTCATCACCTGGCCGTCGATGTCGTACGAGAGGGTCGCGTGGTGCAGCACACCGCCGTTGGCGAGACGCTTCTGCGCGGCACCGCCGATCTTGCCCGTCGGTGAGGCGATGTCGTTGAGCGGCTGATACACCGCATCGATCCCGACCGAGCGCAGCGCCTGCAGCACCCAGTCGTCGAGGAAGGCGTAGGAGTCGGCGAAGGTCATTCCCGCGACGAGGGATGCCGGTACATAGAGCGAGTACGTGATGATCTGCCCTGCGGCCATGAGCATCGCGCCGCCGCCGGAGATGCGCCGAACGACCTCGAAGCCATGTCGGGAAGCGCCTTCGGGGTCGACCTCGTTGCGGTACGACTGGAACGACCCGATCACGACGGCAGACTCATCCCACTCCCAAATGCGCAGCGTGGGGCGGCGGCGTCCCTCGCCGACCCGTGACGTCAGCACCTCGTCGAGGGCGAGATTCATGCGCGGCGACACCGCCTTCTCGTGCACGATCTCCCAGTCGAAGTCGCGCCATCCAGGGGCGGTGACGAGCGCCCGGCGCACAGCGGTTCCTACCGCCTCGGGGGTGAACCCGAGCAGCTGCGCGCCCTCTGGGAGAGCCGATCGAACCGCGGCAGCGATGGCCGTGGCATCCGCCTGCTCCGGCAGCCCGTTGACGGCCTCGTTGATGTCGTCGAGGGCCGTGTCCGGCTCGAGGAAGAAGTCGCCGGCGAGGCGGAAGGCGGCGATTCTCCCGTCGATCACGTCGAGGTCGACGACGACGAGCTTTCCACCGGGGACCTTGTATTCACCGTGCACCGTTACAGCCTAATCCGCGCCACCCCCGCGCCCCTCCGCTAAGCGTGGGGTGGTTAGCGGCGGGGAATGCGCGCGTCGAGCCAGGCGAGCAGGTCGGAGCGCACCTCGTCCTGCTGCAGCTCCTTGAAGATCTCGTGACGGGCATCCGGGTAGACGAGGGTCGTCACGTCGGTGAGGCCCGACCGCGTCCGGTACGCATCAGCGAGCTTGTGCACGCTGACCGGGCCACCGACGGGGTCGTCGCGCCCGACCATGAGGAGCATCGGAACGTCCCGCCCGAGATCCTTGCGGGGTCTACCGTAGAGCTTGGCAGCCTCGATCGGTCCGAACAGTTTCAGCAGTGGCACGTCGACAGTCAGTGGGTCTTCGGCGAACTCCTGCCACACCGCGGGGTCACGGCTGAGCCACTCGAAGCCGGTGGCATCCGGCCCCTTCCAGCGGGCGTTCAGCGGCGCGGCATTCAGCGAGCCAGGTGTGCGCAGCGCCGACCCCGAGAGCACAACGGCGTCGTACGCCTCGGCGTGCTCGTTCACCAGCATCTGCGCGAGGAACGAACCCCAGGAGTGCCCGAGCAGCACGAGAGGCAGCTCGGGATGGTCGAAGCGGATGATCCCGGTGAGCTGCCACACGGCTTCTTTGGCCGCGCGCACTCCACCCTTGCCGAGGCGCCCAAGCCTTTCGGGTCCGCCGTGCTGACGGATGCCGGTGCGCCCGTGCCCGCGGTGATCGTCGGCGTAAACGATGAAGCCGGCGCCAGTGAGCGCGTCAATCAGCGCACCGTAGCGGCCCGCGTGCTCGCCGACTCCATGCAGCACCTGCACGACGCCCCGCGGCGTGCCCACCGCGTCGTGGATGTCATAGACGATGGCGATGCCGTCAGCATCCGTGTACTCCCGCGTTTCGGTCACTCCCCCACCCTACTCACGGCTCGCGAGACTTCGCATATGTCACGTTTTCGGGCTGAGAACGTGACATATGCGAAGTCTCGCGAGCTGGATCAGGCGGAGAGCGCCGCCGCGACAGCCCGTGCGGTGTCGATGTCGGTGACCTCGTAGCCACCGACGCCGTCGGTCGCCGAGCCCATGCGCACGCCGCCATCCGCTGCCACCATGCGCTTGGCCGAGAAGTGCAGCGCATCGACTCCGGTATCGGCGAGGACGCGAGCGGATGCCGCGGTGACCCCGCTTCCGGCCATGATCTCGATCTCCCCCTCCGCAGCGACTACGAGTTCGCGCAGGGTGTCGATCCCGTCGATCGCCTCCGACGCACCGCCTGAGGTGAGCACCCGCCGCAGCCCCAGCGCACGTGCAGCGCGGAGGGTCGCGATCGCGTCGGCGGTGACGTCGATCGCGCGGTGCAGCGTGACGGATGCCGAGCCCGCGGCATCGCGGAGGCGCGCCATTGCGTCGAGGTCAAGAGCGCCAGCGGCGTCGAGCGCCCCGATCACGACGCCGTGAGCGCCTGCCGCCACGGCTCTACCCACATCTAGCTCGCACACGGCGAGCTCATCGGCGTCGTAGTGGAATCCGCCGGCGCGCGGACGCACGAGCACGTGCACCTCCACCCCGACAGAGGCGGCCTCGGCGATCGCGAGTTCGAGCGTGGCCGGCGACGGGGTGAGCCCGCCGAGGGCGAGTGCCTGAGCGAGCTCGACGCGCACGGCGCCAACGGCTCCTGCAACACGGACTCCGGCCTGGTCCTGCACGGCGATCTCGAGGGCGATGTTTTGCGGCATCCCCCCATTGTGTCGCGAGTTTTCCACAGTTTCGGCGCCTCCGATGACGGGCACCGCTACGAGCTCATCGACGGAGTGCTCACCGTGACCCCGGCACCGCGTTTCCGGCACCAGCACATCGCGGCTGACCTCTTTGTTTCATTGCATGCTGCGCTTCCGAAGGAGCTCGTCCTGTTCTTCGCACCGTTCGACGTCGTGCTCGCTGAGAACACCGTGCTGCAGCCCGATCTTCTCGTCGCACCGCGCGGCGCCTTCACCGAGGCCGACCTTCTGTCCGCGCCATTGCTGGCCCCCGAGGTGCTCTCGTCCTCGACGCGAGGCATCAACCGGCTGCTGAAGAAAGACCGCTTGGAGCGCGCCGGGTGCCTGCACTACTGGGTCGTCGACCCCGACGGCCCGACGATCGTCGCCTGGGACCTCGTAGACGACGCGTATCGGGAGACCGCGCGTGCCACCGGCGACCAGCAGTTCGCCAAGACTGTGCCGTTCCCGGTGGCGTTCGCTCCGGCATCCCTCCTCGACTGAGAAGCCGGCACAGGGCTCAGCCTTCGAGCACCAACCTCAGCTGCTCCACCGCCCAGTCGAGCTCGGTCGCCCGCACCACGATGGGCGGCGCAACGCGGATGGTCTGTCCGTGCGTATCCTTCACGAGCACGCCGCGTTCGAGCAGCCGCTCGGCGATCTCGCGCCCGGTGCCGAGCGCCGGATCAATGTCGACGCCCGCCCAAAGCCCCGCGATGCGCACCTCGGTCACTCCGTGGCCGATCAGGTTCTGCAGCGCCTCGGCGAGGTGCGCGCCCAGCGCGCGGGCGCGCTCCTGGAACTCGCCGGACTCGAGCATCTCGACCACGCGCTGACCGACAGCTGCAGCCAGCGGGTTGCCGCCGAAGGTCGAGCCGTGCTCGCCCGGCCGAATGACACCGAGTACATCACTGTCGCCGACGACGGCAGAGACGGGCAGGATGCCGCCGCCGAGCGCCTTGCCCAGCAGATAGAGGTCGGGTACAACGCCCTCGCGGTCGCACGCGAAAGTCTCGCCGACACGGCCGAGCCCCGACTGGATCTCATCGGCGATGAACAGCACGCTCTTCTCATCGCAGATCTCGCGGATGCGCCGCAGATACCCCTCCGGAGGGATGATCACCCCGGCCTCACCTTGGATCGGCTCGACGAGCACGGCTGCGGTGTCATCCGTGATCGCACTCGCTACGGCATCCGCATCGCCGAAGGGAACCACGTCGAAACCGGGCGTGTACGGCCCGAAGCCGTCGCGCGCCTGGTCGTCGTCGCTGAAGCTCACGATCGTGGTGGTACGGCCATGGAAGTTGCCGGCCGCGACAACGATCCGAGCCTCGCCAGAGGCGATGCCCTTGACCCGGTAACCCCAGGCGCGGGCGACCTTGATGCCGGTCTCGACAGCCTCGGCCCCGGTGTTCATCGGCAGGACGAGGTCTTTGCCGCACAGCCTCGCGAGCGCGTCGGCGAACGGCTCAAGCCGGTCGTTCTCGAAGGCGCGGCTGGTAAGAGTGATGCGTCCGAGCTGCTCGGTCGCTGCGGCGACGAGGGCCGGATGCCGGTGGCCGAAGTTCACGGCAGAGTACGCGGCGAGCAGGTCGAGGTACCTCTTGCCCTCGACATCCGTCACCCACGCGCCCTCGCCACGGGAGATCGTGACCGGCAGCGGGTGGTAGTTGTGGGCGAGAGTGCTCATTGTGCACCGCGCAGTTCCAGCGTGCAGCATTTGATGCCGCCGCCGCCGAGCAGCAGTTCAGAGAGGTCGATGAGGCGCGGGTTGTAGCCGCGCTCGCGCAACTGCTTCTCGAAGCCCTGCGCACGCGGTGAGATGACGACGTTGTACCCGTCGCTCGCCGAGTTCAGGCCGAACACCGCGCCGTCCTCATCGGACACGAGGATCGCATCGGCGAACCGCTCGGCGAGAATCTTCTGCGAGGCCTCGTCGAAGGCGTGCGGAAGGTAGGCGATGTTCGCCTGTCGCCCTTCTTCGACGACAGGGTCGAGCACGGCGATGGCGGTGTCGAGGTGATAGAAACGCGGGTCGATGAGAGTCAGCGAGATGACCTCACGGCCGAACACCTCACCCACCTCACGGTGACTGTCGCCCGTGGAGCGGAAGCCTGTGCCGGCGAGGATCACGTCACCTGCGAGCAGGAAGTCGCCTTCGCCCTCGTTGACCTCTTCGGGGATGACGGTGTCGAATCCGTTCGCCCTGAACCAGTCGACAAAAGCCGGAGCCTCGCCCGCGCGCTCCTCGAAGCGGAACCTCGGCGCGTACGCACGGCCGTCGATCACGAAGCCGCCGTTGGCCGTGTAGACCATGTCGGGGTATCCGGGCAGCGGCTCAATGAGCTCGACCTCATGACCGAGTTCGAGGTAGAGGTCGTACAGCTTCTGCCATTGTGCGAGCGCCTTGGCCGTGTCGGTGGGCTTCGCCGGCTCCATCCACGGGTTGATCGAATAGGTCACCGTGAAGTGCTCCGGCCTGCACATCAGGTAACGACGGTGATGCGCGGTGCGAACGGTCGTGACGGCGGCCTCAGGCGTCGACATGGTGCTCCTTGAGAGACAGGTGCGGCGGACGCTGTCCAGGGGCCCGGCGGTCCTTCGACTCGGCATCCACGAGCGGATGCCGAGGAAGATGCGACTCGGGCACGCCAGCATCCATTCTGTCATCCGCCTGCTGAACGCCACCAGAGTGAGTGCCCGCGCTCTCGCCCCGTCCCGTCCCGTGTCTCCGGCGAGACCCCTGCTTAGCTGCGAGACCCCTGCTTACCTGCGCAATTGAACAGGGGTCTCGCAGCTAAGCAGGGGTGTGAATGGGGGCGCGGGGGGGCGGGGGGG
>JASGEY010000033.1:0-55366 GCA_047605925.1 Microbacterium sp. | reverse complement strand
GGTCACCAGGTCGGTCATCGTCAGGGTGCGGCAGAACTCCCCGACGAATGTCGGCCCGCAGTGCGCGACGGTGTCCGCCTCGACCACCCCCCGGTGTCGTGGGCGGGGCGTCACCGGCTTTGGACAGGCCGATAGAGTTGCGCAGCAACGGTGACGGGGTTGTCGTCGAGATGCCTCACAGTCGCATCCGCTCACGTGCCGGAGCCAGGTACCGGTCGATCGTCGCAGCGCTCATCGATACCAGTTCCGCCAACGCGCTCCCTGTCGCGAAGGGCTTATCCAGGTCCCCGGCCTGCTGAAGCAGCGGCAGCCAGAGCGGGAGCAGCACCGGCCGGGTCAGCATCCGCCGCGCGGTCGAGCGACCCATTCCGGACGTGGCGACCACCGCGTCCAGGATCCGCCCCCGATCCTTCTTCTGCGCTTTCCGGTACGCGGTTCGCAGCTTGTTCGTAACATGACGCCTCGCGGCCATCGGAATCTTGCCTTCCACACGAGCAAGCTTCGCGCTCAAAGATCATGAGGCACCGATCCCACTCTCGCGCTCAAAGAATGTGAGCCACGTCGCAGGCCTGCTCGCGCCCACGGCATCCGCTATGCTCGTAACCGTCGCGACTGGCGTCTGGGTGGACTACCACCGGGGAGCGACTGACCACGGAATTCGACCGCGCGCCTGGGCCGATGAAGCATCCGTTTCGAATCCGTTGTCAGAGGAGCACGTCACATGACCGACCGTTACTTCAACGCCCCGCTCGCCGAGGTCGACCCCGAGATCGCCGAGGTTCTCGACCGCGAGCTCAAGCGCCAGCAGACGTTTCTTGAGATGATCGCGTCCGAGAACTTCGTGCCAGTCTCGGTGTTGCAGTCGCAGGGCTCCGTGCTCACCAACAAGTATGCCGAGGGCTATCCTGGTCGCCGTTACTACGGCGGCTGCGAAGAGGTCGACGTCGCAGAGGAGCTTGCCATCCAGCGTGCGAAAGCCCTGTTCGGCGCCGAGTTCGCCAATGTCCAGCCGCACTCCGGAGCCTCAGCCAACGCTGCTGTGCTGCACGCGATCGCTCGCCCCGGAGACACTCTGCTCGGCCTCTCGCTCGATCAGGGCGGCCACCTCACGCACGGCATGAAAATCAACTTCTCCGGCCGTCTCTACAACATCGTCGCCTACGGCGTGAACCCCGAGACCTCCACCATCGACATGGACGAGGTCCGCCGCCTCGCGCTCGAGCACAAGCCGAAGGTCATCATCGCCGGCTGGTCGGCCTACCCCCGTACGCTCGACTTCGCCGCGTTCCGTGAGATCGCTGACGAGGTCGGCGCGCTGCTCTGGGTCGACATGGCGCACTTCGCCGGGCTCGTGGCGGCAGGCCTGCACCCGAGCCCCGTGCCGCACGCGCACGTTGTCTCATCGACCGTGCACAAGACGATCGGCGGCCCGCGCTCCGGCTTCATCCTCACCAACGACGCCGAGATCGCCAAGAAGGTCAACTCGGCCGTCTTCCCCGGTCAGCAGGGCGGACCGCTCATGCATGTGATCGCGGCCAAAGCGACCGCGTTCAAGCTCGCTGCGACCCCCGAGTTCAAGGAGCGCCAGGAGCGCGTGCTGCGCGGAGCCGCGATCATCGCGGAGCGCTTGTCTCAGCAGGACGTGAAGGATGTCGGCATCGGCGTGCGCTCGGGCGGCACCGATGTGCATCTGGTGCTCGTCGACCTGCGCGACGCCGAGATCGACGGCAAGCAGGCCGAGGACCTCCTGCACGACATTCACATCACCGTGAACCGCAACGCGGTACCGAACGACCCTCGTCCGCCGATGGTCACCTCGGGGCTGCGCATCGGCACCCCGGCGCTTGCCACCCGAGGCTTCGGCGACACGGAGTTCACCGAGGTCGCCGATGTTATCGCGCTCGCCCTGCAGCCTGGCGCCGACGTCGAGGCCCTGCGCGCTCGCATCGATGCGCTCGCTGCGGCCTTCCCGCTGTACCCCGACCTGCAGCAGTAACGCCCCGACCCCGTCGAGAAACCACTTCCGTCGCGAGACACCCCCGTTCAGAGGATGTCTCGGCGCGGAAGTGGTGTCTCACGGGGCTGGCAGAGAGAGAACCTGACATGACAGCGAAGATCCTCGACGGCAAGGCCGCCGCAGCATC
Organism: Microbacterium sp.; assembly: GCA_047605925.1. Taxonomy (GTDB): domain Bacteria; phylum Actinomycetota; class Actinomycetes; order Actinomycetales; family Microbacteriaceae; genus Microbacterium. The sequence continues at coordinate 53,222 of JASGEY010000033.1, read as the reverse complement.
CATCAAGGCCGAACTCGCCGAGCGCGTCGCCGCGCTCCGGGAGAAGGGCATCACACCCGGCATCGCCACGGTGCTCGTCGGCGCGGATCCGGCCTCGCAGTTGTACGTCGGGATGAAGCATCGCCAGTCCGAGGCGATCGGCATGAACTCGATCCAGCGTGAGCTGCCCGCCGATGCGACACAGCAGGACGTCGAGGCACTGATCGACGAGCTCAACGCCGACCCCGACTGCCACGGCTACATCGTGCAGCTACCTCTGCCGAAGCACCTCGACACCGACGCGATCCTCGAGCGCATCGACCCGGCGAAGGACGCCGACGGGCTGCACCCGACCAACCTCGGTCGGCTCGTGCTGAGCGTGAACAACCCGATCCACACGCCGCTGCCCTGCACCCCGCGTGGTGTGATCGAGCTGCTGCTGCGCAACGACTACGACCTCACAGGCAAGCACGTCGTCGTGGTCGGACGCGGGGTCACCATCGGCCGCCCGATCGGCCTGCTGCTCACCCGCCGAGACATCAATGCCACGGTCACCCAGGTGCACACCGGCACTCCCGACATGTCGCCGCACCTGCGTCAGGCCGACGTGATCGTTGCCGGGGCGGGCGTCAAGCACTTGATCAGGGCCGAAGACGTCAAGCCGGGCGCTGCGGTGCTCGACGTGGGCGTCACGCGAGAGACCGATGCGGCGACCGGCAAGAGCCTCGTGTTCGGCGATGTGCACCCCGATGTGGCCGAGGTCGCGGGCTTCGTGTCGCCGAACCCGGGCGGCGTGGGCCCTATGACCGTCGCACTGCTTCTGACGAACGTCGTCGAGGCGGCTGAGCGGCTGGTTCTCTGAGGGAGCGGATGCCGCAGCATCCGCCATTTCGTGTCAACCGTGAGACGCGGACGAACCCTGGATGTTCGTGATGCGCGCGTTCTCGTCGAAGCTGAAGCTCGCCGAACCTGTTGCGTCGACCACGGACGCCCGTGTGTAGTTCTCGTCTGCCCAGGTGAGGTTCCAACCCGCAAGGCGGGCGAGATCCCACACGGCGGTGCGAGCGTCGGGGAGCGTAAGGCCGGAGAGGATCCGCGGGAGAGCGATCACTGCGGCCGCCACCGTCAAGTCGGGCAGCGGCGCATCGAGCAGGAAGACCGCACGCGTACCTCCGCCTGTGGGGACGGAGTAGTACGGAGAGCGGCCGGTGATCTCGATCGCAGCTCCGCCGACGGCATGCGCGACCGCAGCGATCCAAACATCGTCGCCCGCAGTCTCGGCCGGGAAAGGCAGCTCGGGGTCGAACAGCTCGGCCACGCCGTTATCTAGGCCGTGGGTGCGTAGCTGCGCGGCCGGGCCGTCGGCGTCACCTTGTGGGTGCGCCCACGCCCACAGCAGCGAGCGTGGGCCGGGGGCGATGGTGGCGATCAGGTGCGCGCGGGTGACGATCTGCCGTGACGGATCGGCGTTGGAGGTGAATGTGATCGTGCCGGCGGTCATATCGGCGTCCCAGCGATAGTCGCCGAGCTCATCGGTCGCGGTGGTCAGGGCATCGTGGCGGAGGGCAGTGAACAGGGCGGCGCGGTCGGCGAGCGACTGGAGTGCGGCGAACGTCATCCGAACAGTGTCGCGCGGGTCGCTATGAATGCGCCAGTGCCGTCGCTGGGCCTGTCGTGGATTGCGCGGCGTCGGTGTCGGGGCGCGGCAGTGGATCCGCGCACGACGAGGTCGGCCGGCATTCGCACGTGCTCCGGATCGCCGCCCTCGAGCATCGTCAGCAGCACCCGCACCGCAGCGGTGCCCAATGACGGAGGTTCTCGGCCGTGCTCAATCCGCGGCGGGGAAGGGGTACCACTCGCGCAACGGGGCGCCATCTCCCGTGGCCTACCAGCCTCTCCCCGTGGGTCACGCGAGCGAGTACCTCCGCACTGTTGTTGCGCAGATCGCCGTCGCTGGCCGTCTCACCCATGTGCCGACTGCATCACCGGTGATACAGCGTGTTCAGTAGCTCGCGCGGGGTCGGTCGTCGGATGCCGGGATGAATCGCGTAGCGAGCGCTTCTGTCGCACGGGCGAGCAGAGCGACATCGGCGCCGACGGCGACGAAGTCGGCACCAGCTGCGATGTATCCGTCGGCCGCGACCGGGTCGAAGGCGTTCACCCCCACGGGCGTGCCGACCGACTTCGCCGCGGCGAAGACCTTCTCGACGGCCGTCACGACCTCGGGATGCGTCTGCTGCCCCAGCAGTCCCATCGACGCAGACAGGTCTGACGGGCCGACGAAAATCGCGTCCACTCCGTCGATCGAGGCGATCTCGGATGCGGCATCCGCTCCTGCCTCCGTCTCGATCTGCACCGTGAGCGATACGTGCTGCGCCGACTCCTGCAGATAGCGGTCGACGCGGTTCCAGCGCGCGCTTCGCGAGAGCGCGCTGCCCACTCCGCGCACACCCTCCGGCGGATAGCGGGTCGCTGCGACAGCAGCTCTCGCTTCATCGGCCGACGAGACCATCGGCACGATGAGGTTCTGCGCCCCGAGGTCGAGCACCTGCTTGATCGCGACTTGATCGTTCGACGGCACGCGCACGAGCGGAGTGATCGGATAGGCGGCCGCCACCTGCAACTGCTGCAGAGTGCTCTCCAGCGTGTTCGCTGAGTGCTCCATATCGATGAGAAGCCAGTCAACACCAGCACCTGCGACGATCTCGGTCACCAGCGGGTTCCCCGCGCACGCCCATACCCCGATCAGCGCGCGCTCTGATCCCGCGAGCTGGTCGCGAAAGGATGGTGCTAAACGAATCGGCATGTGATCGTTCCCATCGGTCCGTAGTCGCACAGCACCTCATCGCCACGCGATGCCCACATCGGGCGTGTGAACGATCCTGCCAGGATGATCTCTCCTGCTTCGAGGCGAGCGCCGTGCTGGTGGAACTTGTTCGCCAGCCATGCGACACCGGTTGCTGGGTGGTTCAACACACCAGCCGCCACGCCGGTCTCCTCGATTTCGCCGTTTCTGAAAAGGAGACCCGGCACCCAACGCAGGTCGATCTCGTCAGGGCGTTTGTGCACGTCGCCCAGCACCATTGCGCCGTATGCGGCGTTGTCGCTGATCGTGTCGACGATCGTTCGCCCCTCGAGCTCGATGTGCGAGTTGAGGACTTCGAGCGCAGGCACGGCGTAATCGATCGCTGCGAGGGCATCGTCGAGGGTGCAATCAGGGCCAGAGAGCGGATGCTTCAGCACGAACGCGAGCTCGACTTCGATGCGCACATTCGAGAAGTGGTCGACAGGGATCTCGGATCCCGATTCGTAGACCGTGTCGTCGAACATGACTCCGTAGTCGGGCTCGGTGATGCCCGTCGCCTGCTGCATGGCCTTCGAGGTCAGGCCGATCTTGCGCCCGACCAGGCGGCGTCCCGACGCGACCTGGGAATCGCGCCACACTCCTTGGATGGCATAGGAGTCCTCAACCGTGGCATCGGGATAGCGCGCCGTGATGCGCGGGATCACAGTGTGCATGCGGTCGGCCTCAGCGAGCTCGGCAGCGAGCTGCGCGATGGTGTCGTCAGACAGCATCCGTTTTCTCCTTTATCGACTCGCGAGACTTCGCAAATGTCTTGTTTCTCGTCGCGAAACGTGACATTTGCGAAGTCTCGCGAGCTGGGGGTTAGAGCTGGTGGCCCAGCTTGTACTCGCCTTGCTTCCACTCCGGCATTGCGTCTTCGTCGTCTGGGCGGGTGTAGCTGAAGCCGTCGGCGCCGATCGTGACGGCCATCTCGCTGCTGTCGGTGCGCGTCACAACAGGCTGCGGGTTGCCGTCAAGGTCGAGCACAAGGCTCGCATCGGTGTACCAGCTTGGCACGACGGGGTTGCCCCACCAGTCGCGGCGCTGGTTGTCATGCACGTCCCAGGTGACGACCGGGTTGTCCGGGTCGCCGGTGTAGTAGTCCTGCGTGTACACCTCGACGCGGTGACCATCAGGGTCGCGCAGGTAGAGGTAGAACGCGTTGCTCACCCCGTGGCGGCCAGGGCCGCGCTCGATTGCGTCGGAGCGCCGAAGGGCGCCCAACTTGTCGCAGATCGCGAGGATGTTGTGCTTCTCGTGCGTCGCGAAGCAGACGTGGTGCATACGGGGGCCGTCACCGCCGGTCATGGCAGTGTCGTGCACGGTTGGCTTACGGCGCATCCATGCGGCGTAAACGGTGCCTTCCTCGTCCTGGATGTCCTCGGTCACTCGGAAGCCGAGGTCCTGCATGAACTTCACAGCACGCGGAACGTCGGGGGTCACCTGGTTGAAGTGATCGAGACGCACCAGCTCGCCAGGGATGTGCAGGTCGTAGCGCCACGACATCCGCTCCACATGGTCGGTCTGGTAGAAGAACTCGTACGGGAAGCCAAGCGGGTCGACCACGCGAACCGAGTCGCCGATGCCCTTGACGAAGCCGTCAGGGTTGCGGCGCACATCGCAGCCGAGCTCGGTGTAGAACTCGACGGCGCGGTCGAGGTCTTCTGGCGTGCGCACGCGGTATGAGAACGCGGCAACTGCCGCGATCGGCCCCTTGCGCAGCACGAGGTTGTGGTGGATGAACTCCTCGGTGGAGCGCAGGTAGATCGCCTTATCGTCTTCGCTCGTCACATACAGGCCGAGGATGTCGACGTAGAACTGGCGAGAGGCAGCGAGGTCGGTGACCACGAGCTCCATATATGCGCAGCGCAGCACGTCCGGCGGTGTGGCTGTCGGGGTGGGCGTTGGGTTATCGGAGTGAATGGGCGCCTCCTGCGATACGTAGTATCCGGCCGAGGTCAGCGTCATGTCTTCGCGGTTTGTCATGTCAGCGTCCTTGCTCAGTTCTTGCCGAAGGTGGGGTTGTGGGCGGGGCCCAGCGTGATGTGCACGCTCTGCTGGTCGGTGTAAAAGTCGATCGAGCGGTAGCCGCCTTCGTGGCCGAGGCCGGAGGCTTTCACGCCGCCGAACGGGGTGCGCAGATCCCGCACGTTGTTCGAGTTGAGCCAGACCATGCCCGCCTCGACCGACTGCGCGAAGTTGTGCGCACGCTTGAGGTCGTTCGTCCAGATGTAGGCGGCGAGACCGTACTTCGTGTTGTTCGCGAGGGCCAGAGCCTCTTCGTCGGTGTCGAACGGCGTGATCGCGACGACCGGGCCGAAGATCTCCTCCTGGAAGATCCGCGCATCGGGGGAAACATCGGCGAACACGGTCGGGGCGACGAAGTTGCCTGTTTCGAACCCTTCCGGCCTGCCACCGCCGGCCACCAGGCGCCCTTCAGACTTGCCGATCTCGACGTAGCTCATCACCTTGTCGTAGTGCTCGGGGTGCACGAGTGCGCCGACCTCGGTTGCGGGGTCGTGCGGGTAGCCGACGCGCACGCGCTGCGCCTGTGCTGCGTAGCGCTCGACAAACTGGTCGTAGATGTCGCGCTGCACGAGGATGCGGCTGCCTGCGGTGCACCGCTCGCCGTTCAGCGAGAACACGCCGAAGATCGTCGCGTCGACGGCGGCCTCGAGATCGGCGTCGGCGAACACGACGGCAGGCGATTTGCCGCCGAGCTCCATCGACAGTCCCTTGAGGAACGGGGCGGCGTTGCCGAAGATGATCTGCCCGGTACGGCTCTCCCCGGTGAAGGAGATCAATGGCACGTCCGGATGCTTCACCAGGGCGTCTCCGGCGTCCTCGCCGAGGCCGTTCACAAGGTTGAACACGCCTTGCGGGAGTCCTGCCTCCTCGAAGATCCCCGCCCACAGGGATGCCGACAGCGGCGTGAACTCCGCCGGCTTGAGCACGACCGTGTTGCCGGTGGCGAGCGCCGGGCCCAGCTTCCACGACTCGAGCATGAACGGCGTGTTCCACGGCGTGATGAGACCGGCCACACCGATCGGCTTGCGGTTGACGTAGTTCATCTGGCGGCCTGGCACCTTGAAGGCGTCGTCGGCTTGCGCGACGATGAGGTCGGCGAAGAAGCGGAAGTTCTCGGCAGCGCGGCGCGCCTGACCGAGAGCCTGCGTGATCGGCAGACCGGAGTCGTAAGACTCGAGCTCGGCGAGGCGGGTGTCGCGGGACTCCACGATGTCGGCGATCCGGTGCAGCACGCGCGAGCGCTCGCGCGGCAGCATCCGCGGCCACGGCCCCTCGTCGAAGGCGCGCTTCGCTGCAGCGACGGCGAGCTCGACGTCAGCTTTCTTGCCCGCTGCTGCGGTCGTGTAGGTCTCGTTGGTGACCGGATCGAGCACATCGAAGGTGTCGCCGTCGACGGAGTCGACGAAGTCGCCATCGATGTAGTGCTGGATGCGGTCGGGCAGGTCGGCGGGGATGCGGGAATCGGTCATGAGTCTTCTCCGGGGGTGTGGGCGGAACGGGTGTGCAGCGCATCGAGGAACGCGTCCCTCGTGCGCCAGCGGTGGTTGCGGGCGGCGAGCTCGATCTCGAGAGCGTCGGCGCCCTCGCGGATCAGCTTGAGGATGTGGGTGTGCTCATCGACAGAATGGTGCGCTCTGCCTGGCACGTAGGCGAAGGTGGAGTCACGGATGCCGACGAGCCGCGACCATCCACGGTGTACGAGATCGAGTAGGTGCGGGTTGGGGCACGGCTTGAACAGCACAGAGTGGAACTGTCGGTTCAGCTGGGTGAACGCGTGCGCGTCGAAATGGTCGAGCAGCCGCGTCATCCTCGCGTTGACCTCCTCGGCCTGATCGAGCGCGGCGTCGTCGAGGAGATGAGCGGATAGGGCAGTCGCGGCGCCCTCGACAAGACCGAGAGTCTGCATCGTGTGCGCGTACTCGTTTTCGTCGACGAGGGTGACCCTTGCACCGACGTTGCGTTCGTAGGTGACGAGGCCTTCGGCCTCGAGCCGGCGGATCGCCTCGCGTACTGGCACGACGCTCATCTGCAGCTCTTCGGCGATCGCCCCGAGCACGAGGCGGTAGCCGGGGCCGAACGCGTGCGCCGAGATGCGGGAGCGAATCCAAGCGTATGCCCGCTCTGATTTGCTGGCGTTCGCGACGGCGGTCACGCCTGGGCTCCTTCCTCACCCGGGAGCTGGGCTTCGGCGCCCTTCGTCTCGTCGCTGCGCTCCTCGCTCAGGGACCGGTGAGGGGGCTCGTCGCTGCGCTCCTCGCTCAGGGACCGGTGAGGGTCGTTCTCCGGTCCCTGAGCGAGCGAAGCGAGACGAAGGGCGTACTTCGCACGCCATTCGGCGTTCATGGGGAACAGTCCGTCGACGGGGTGCCCCGCTGCGACCTGCTCGGCGATCCAAGCGTCTTCCACTTCCTGGGCGAGGGCCGCGTCGACGACCTCCTCGACGAGGCTCGGCGGAATCACGATCACGCCGTCTCCGTCGCCAACGATCACGTCTCCCGGTTGCACGGTCGCGCCGCCGCAGGAGATGGTGACATCGATGTCCCACGGCACGTGCTTGCGGCCGAGAACCGAAGGATGAGCGCCGCGGGAGAACACCGGCAGGCCGATCTCAGCGACCGCATCGAAGTCGCGCACACCTCCGTCGGTGACGACCCCTGCTGCGCCTCGCGCTTGTGCGCGCAGCGCGAGGATGTCGCCGAGTGTTCCTGTGCTGTTGTCGCCGCGGGCTTCGATCACGATGATCTCGCCATCGGCGACCGCGTCGAAGGCGCGCTTCTGCGCGTTGTAACCGCCGCCGTGGGTCGTGAACAGATCTTCGCGAAAGGGCACGAACCGCAGTGTCTTAGCGGTGCCGACGATCTTGCTGCCGGCGATGTTCGCCGCGACGCCGTCGATGAAGCAGGAGTGATGACCGCGTTTGCGCAACTCGGCGGAGAGCCCCGCTGTCGGCGCACTGAGCAACTTGGCTCGCACCTCGGCGGAGAGGCCGTGCCCGGCATCCGCTTCGGGCGCCACCGGCACAAGGCCTGCTTCTTCACGGGAGCCCCAGGCCTCAGCGCGTTGCAGATCATCGACGGTGGGTAATGAACCGAGCTCCCCATCGAAGGGCACATCTCCTTGGGTCACCGTGGTCACAAGCGCACCTGACGACGGGGAGCCGAAAGCGGTCGGGGCATCCACTTCGATCTCGACGACGTCGCCCGGCACGATCACAGACGATCCAGCAGGGGTTCCGGTGAGAATCACATCGCCGGGTTCGAGGGTGAAGTGCTGAGACAGGTCGGCGACGAGCTGCGCGAGGGGAAAGATGAGCCCTGCCGTGGTGTCGTCTTGGCGCAGCTCGCCGTTCACCCAGGTTCGCACGCGCAGTGCGGCGGGGTCGACAGTGCGCGCGTCGATGTACTCGGGCCCGAGTGGCGTGTACCCGTCGCCGCCTTTGGAGCGAACGTTCGAGCCCTTGTCGTTGGCACGCAGGTCATAGAGCCCGAGGTCGTTGGCTGCTGTGACCCAGCCGACGTGCGACCACGCGTCGGCGAGTGAGACCCGGCGCGCCGCGGTGCCGATGACGAGTGCGATTTCGCCTTCGAAGGCGAGAAGCTCGGTTCCGGCAGGGCGCTCGACCATTCCGCCGGTGACCCCGATGGAACTGGTCGGCTTGAAGAAGTAGGAGGGGAACGCCGGTCGCCTGCCGCGCTGGTCGGCTCTTGAGGCATAGCTGATATGGATGGCGATGATCTTGCCGGGGCGGGGGACGGATGCCGTCACGGGGGGCGCCTCCTTGCGCTCGTCGTCGATGCCTTGTGCGTCGTATTCGAAATCATATATGATCGGATCACCCCTCGGCAAGCATTCGTTCCCTCGGCTGTTCGCCGTGACAACGCAGTCACCACCAAAGGAGATCACTCATGACACGGCAGTCACAGGACGGGTTCACACCCACGGGCACAATCGCATCGGCGGCCGACAGACGCCGCGTCGTATTCGCCACCGTCGTCGGCACCACGGTCGAGTGGTACGACTTCTTCATCTACGCATCCGCAGCAGGTCTCGTCTTCGGTTCGCTCTTCTTCTCACCGTTCGGTGCGGGTGCGGAGCAGATCGTGGCATTCATCTCGATCGGTCTGAGCTTCCTGTTCCGTCCGCTCGGTGCTTTCCTCGCCGGGCACTTCGGTGACAAGATCGGTCGCCGCACCGTGCTCATGCTCACGCTGATGCTGATGGGTGCGTCAACGGCGCTCATCGGCCTTCTGCCGACGGCAGAGGCCATCGGCATTGGCGCGCCGATCCTGCTGTTCCTGCTCCGCATTCTGCAGGGCATCTCGGCCGGTGGTGAATGGGGCGGTGCGGTACTGATGGCCGTCGAACACGCCCCGCGCGCGAAGCGCGGACTGTTCGGCGCATCCCCTCAGATCGGTGTGCCGCTCGGTCTGCTCCTCGCCTCAGGCGTCATGGCGAGCATGACGATGATCGCTCCAGGTGACGCCTTCCTCGTGTGGGGATGGCGTGTGCCGTTCCTGCTGTCGTTCGCGCTCATCCTCATCGGCTACTACGTGCGTCGCCGTGTCGAGGAGAGCCCGGTGTTCACCGAGATCGCCGAGCGTCGAGAGCAGACCAAGTTGCCGATCGTGCAGCTCTTCCGCCGGCACGCGCTGTTGGTGATCATCGCAGCACTGGTCTTCGCGGGGAACAATGCGGTGGGATACATGACCACCGGTGGATACATCCAGAACTACACGACGAACCCCGAGGGCCCTCTCGCAATGGAGAAGGGCCCGATCCTCTGGGCTGTCGCCGGCTCTGCGATCACCTGGCTGATCTTCGCCGCATTCGGGGGATGGATCTCTGACCGCATTGGACGACGCACCACATACATCATCGGCTGGATATTGCAGCTCGGTGGCGTCTTCGCGCTATTCCCGCTCGTGAACACGGGCCAGATCGGCCTCGTGTTTGCCGGCCTCGCTGTCCTCACCGTCGGGCTCGGGCTCACCTACGGCCCGCAAGCCGCTCTGTACGCCGAGCTCTTCCCCGCCAGCATCCGCTTCTCCGGGGTATCGATTTCGTATGCGATCGGCGCGATCGCTGGCGGAGCGTTCGCGCCGACGATCGCGAAGGCGCTGGTCGATGCGACCGGCACGACGGCTGCCGTCACCTGGTACCTCGCCGGTATGACGGTGCTTGGGTTGATCGCGACGTTGCTGCTGCGTGATCGCTCTGGGATCCCGCTGGGCCCGGATCACGAGGCTGAGCAGGCTGTGAGCCCGATTTACGGACTCTCGAGGGCCTGAGATGCAGTTCCACCACCACGGCTACGTCTCCGGCGACCCCCGGGTGCTTCCCGCGCAAGTGGCCGACCGGCCGGCATCCATCCCAGATGAGATCGACGTGCTCATCGTCGGTTCGGGGCCTGCGGGCATGCTGCTCGCCGCGCAGATGTCGCAGTATCCGGGCATCTCGACGCGCATCATCGAAAAGCGCGATGGCCGTCTCGTACTGGGGCAGGCTGACGGCATCCAGCCGCGCAGCGTCGAGACCTTCCAAGCATTCGGGTTCGCCGAACGCATCGTCGCCGAGGCTTACAACATCGGCTGGATGAACTTCTGGGGCCCGAACCCCGAGCGACCAGATGAGATCGTGCGCACCACGCGCACGGCGGACTATGCGTATGACATTTGCGAGTTCCCGCACCTTATCGTCAACCAGGCTCGGGTGCTCGACTATTTCGCCGAGGCTGCGGCGAACGGACCGGCGCGCATCAGGCCGGACTATGACGTCGAATTTCTCGGACTCACGGTGCACGAGACGGGGGAGTACCCCGTCGAGGTCGCGCTGCGAGACCATGGCGTCGAACGCACAGTCAGGGCGAAGTTCGTCGCCGGGTGTGACGGTGCGCGCAGCCGGGTGCGCGAGGCGATCGGGCGCAAGCACGTCGGAGGGATCTCCGCGCACGCCTGGGGGGTCATGGACGTGCTCGTGAACACCGATTTCCCCGACTGGCGCACGAAGTGCGCCATCAACTCCGAGGCCGGCAACATTCTGCACATTCCGCGAGAGGGCGGCTATCTCAGCCGCATGTACATCGATCTTGGTGAGGTCGCTGAGGACGACGACCACCGCGTGCGGCAGACCCCGATCGACGAGATCATCCGTAAGGCGAACGCGATCCTGCATCCGTACTCGATCGATGTGAAGGAGGTCGCCTGGCACAGTGTGTACGAAGTCGGCCACCGGGTCACCGACGGCTTCGACGATGTCATCGACGGGTCGGGGCGCATGCCTCGGGTCTTCCTCACCGGCGATGCTTGCCACACGCACAGCGCCAAGGCCGGTCAGGGCATGAACGTCTCAATGCAGGACGGCTTCAATCTCGGCTGGAAGCTCGGCTCGGTGCTCAGCGGCCGCGCCCCCGAGTCGTTGCTCGCGACCTACGGCGCTGAGCGCCGCCCTGTGGCGCAGCAGCTCATCGACTTCGACAGGGAATGGTCGAGCCTGATGGCACGCAAACCCGAAGAGATCTCTGACCCCACCGAGCTTGCGACCTTCTACCTCGGCACCGCCGAGTTCCCTTCGGGGTTCATGACGCAGTACTCGGCATCGATGATCACCGGCGCCGACACCCATCAAGCCCTTGCGGAAGGGTTCCCCCTCGGCAAGCGCTTCAAGTCGGCCGAGGTCGTACGCGTCTGCGACGGCAATGTGGTCCACCTCGGTCACCACGCCACGGCCGACGGCCGGTGGCGCGTGTACGCTTTCGGCGACCGTGACGGGTCGGCGCTGACCGAATGGGCGGATGCTGCCGCTGCCGTCTTCGCCCGGTTCACCCCGTCTGATGCCGACGTCGACGCGGTGTTCGATGTGAAGGCGGTGTATCAGCAGCCGTACGAAGAGCTTGAGGTTACTTCTGCTCCTGCGCTCTTCCAGCCGAAGACGGGTCCGCTGTCTCTCACAGACTGGGAGAAGCTGTACGCTTCAGGCCCGTCGAAGTGGACAGAGACTGACATTTTCGATGCTCGTGGGCTCTCCCGTGACGGCGTCGTCGTGCTGGTACGGCCGGATCAGTACGTGGCCGCGGTACTCCCGCTGACCGCGGTGGGTGAGCTGGCCGAGTTCTTGGAGGGGGCTTTTCTTCCCGCATCCTGAGATCGCCTGTGCGGTGAACTGGGTGCTCACTCAGCGTCAGCGCATTCGGCGGGGAGCCCGTCGAAGAGCACGCCCGACCAGCATCCGGTCGCTCTCCACGCTTCGACCAGACGATCGAAGGCGACGATCCCTGGCGCGTAGAAGCCCTCGCGGCGAAACTTCTCGGCGTCAGCCTGTCCCTCGTTGTTGAAGTAGCTGGGGGTGCAGGTGTTGAGAAAGGCGGCAGCCACCCTCGACACCTCGTAGATCGTGTCCACCCACGCCTGCTCGGCCTCGGCGGTCGGTTCGATGAGTGATGCGTCGCGGCGGTGCGCCTCGCCGACGAGAGCGGCGATATGGCGGCTCTGCACTTCGAGCACATGGGTTTGGTTGACACTGTTGCCGACCTGGTTCAGCGCCATGACGAAGAAGTTCGGGAAGCCGTGAGTCTGCATCCCATAGAGCGTCGCCATGCCTTGTTCGAACTTCGCACTCAAAGACAGGCCACCCCTGCCCCGTACGTCGTAGCCGTAGCGAACAGAGAACGGCGCCCATGCTGTGGTGAATCCGCTGGCGAAGATGAGGCAATCTAGTTCGTACTCGACACCCCCAGCGACCACACCGCGCTCGGTGATCGCCTCGACGCCGCGGCCGTCAGTGTCAACCAGGGTCACGTTGGGGCGGTTGAACGTGCCGAGGTACTCGTCGTGGAACGTCGGACGCTTGCACAGTGCTGGATACCAGGGCTTGAGTTTCTCCGCCACAGCAGGGTCGGTGACGACACGCGAGACACGAGCTCGCACCTCCTCCATCTTCTCGAGGTCCTCCTCGTCGCCGAGAGCTCCGCCGCGGAGGTTCTGTGAGCGATACAGCCACGTCCAGGTGTCGTTGACGAGATCCGTGTCGACATCGGCCCCCGCAATGTAGGCGGAGAAGTTCTCGATGCGCTCGCGCTGCCACCCCGGCTTGAGCGTCTTGACCCACAAGGGGTCTGTCGGTCGGTTGCCGCGGACGTTGACAGCGGCGGGAGTGCGTTGGAACACGAAAAGCTGCTGTGCTGCTGCACCCACCTGCGGAACCACCTGGATCGCTGTCGCCCCTGTTCCGATGACACCAACGCGCTTGTCCGCGAGGCCGGTGAGTGCGCCGTCGCTGCTCCCGCCGGTGTAGTCGTAGTCCCAACGCGTTGTGTGGAACGAGTGCCCGCGGAATGTCTCAATGCCCTCAACCCCCGGCAGCTTGGGGTCACTCAGCGCGCCGCCAGTCATCACGACGTAGCGTGCTTGGCAGCGGTCGCCACGGTCGGTGGACACTGTCCACAACGCCGTCTCGTCGTCGAAGTCGACGCCGGTCACCCTGGTCTGCAGCAGCGCGTCGCGGTACAGATCGAATTGCTTTGCTATGCGCTGCGCGTGAGCGTGGATTTCTGACCCCTTGGCGTACTTCTCCGTGGGGATGAAACCGGTCTCCTCCAGCAGCGGCATGTAGATGTACGATTCCACGTCGCACCGAACACCGGGGTACCTGTTCCAGTACCAGGCTCCGCCAACATCTCCGCCCTGTTCGAGGATGCGGATGCGATCGAGCCCGACCTCGCGCAACCGGGCACCGACGAGAAGACCGCCGAAGCCTCCACCGATGATCGCGACATCGACGAGGTCCTCAACGGGAGAGCGTTCGATGCGCGGGGTGTAGGGATCCGCAGTGAAATGTGAGAGTTCGCCGGACAACTGCCGGTATTGCGCTGAGCCCTTGGGGTTCAACCTTTTTTCTCGTTCGATGCGGTACTTTTCGCGCACGGCATCCGCGTCGAAAGGCAGGGGTTCGGGGCGTGCGTCGTTCACAACTGTTCTTCTTCCCATTGGTGTGCTGTCGCGCTCCGGCTGTGGTGCGCAGTCATGCCTCGGGGTGCGCGACATGTGCGCCGGTCGTGCTTGTCGCGAGGTCGCTCTCACGCAGTCGGTAGCGCTTCAGGGTGATCAGGCTCAACCCCATCAGTACGGCAGGCAGCAGGCTGAAGGTCACCACGATGCCGGTGACGGCGCTCGCTGGCTGCTCTACTGTTGCCGTACCGGCGGACTCGATATATCCGGTGCATGCCAGCACAATCGTGAGCAGCGTCGATCCGAAAGCTAGACCTGCGGTTTCTCCGGCGGTCCATACGCCGCCGAAGATTCCCGCCCGGCCTTTGGCGCTGTCCGTCGACGCGGCCTCGTGGCTGATCACATCGGGCAGCATCGCGAACGGCAACGACTGGAGTCCTGCGTATGCGGCGCCCGCGAGGGCGAGCGGGGCGAGCATCCACCAGCCCGGTGCCCAGAGCAGCCCCACGAGCAGTATCGTCGCCACGAGGTAGACGATGCTGGCGAGAGAGAACGCGCGTTCCTTGCCGATCCGGAGTGCGATCAGTTGCCAGACCGGAGCAAAGAGCACCGCAGGTGCGACGAGAGCCAGGAACAGGGGCATCACAGCGTTCTCCTTGTGCAGCACCCAGGTGGCGACGAATTGACCAGCCGCGAGCATGAGCCCTACCGCAATTGCTTGCAGGATGCCGGTGCCCAGCAACGCGCGGAAAGCGGGGCTTTCGCGAAGCGCCTGGATACCATCGCGATAGTGGGCGAGGGAGAAGGCAGGGTATTGATCGAGGGACGTTGGTGCAGGGTTCCCTCGCGGAACAACCGAGGTCGCAATCCACAGGCCGAGACCGATCAGCGCGGCCGAGACGATCCCCATCACCAGGTAGCCGAGGGAGGGGTTATCGCGGAACATGCCGCGAATCGCTGGTCCTCCGGCGCCGAAGAGCAGGATCGCGATCGTGAGTACGACGACGCGCCAGGTGAGTAAGCGCGTGCGTTCGTGATAACCATCGGTCAGCTCGGCCGGAAGACTGGTGTAGGGCACCTGGAACAGGCTGAAGAACGTCTCGGCTGCGACATAGGCGATGAACACCCATAGGCCGGCTACCACGGGGGTAAGGCCCTCAGGTGCCGCGAAGGTGAGCACGAAAGCGAGCGGCAGGCCGATTACTCCGAGCATCATCGGCCCGCGCCGGGAGCCGGTGCGGGCAAGAGCGCGGTCGCTGAGACCGCCGATCATCGGGTCGATGACGATGTCCCATACCTTGGCGACGGTGACGATCACACCTGCGAACAGCGCGGTGACCCCGAGATTGTCGGTGAGGTAGTACACGAGCACCAGACCAGGAAGGGTTGAGAAACCACCCGTTCCGAATGATCCGACTGCATAGCGGGCGATTGTGCCCCGGGTGAGCGTCGTCGCTCCCACGGTGGAAATCTTCTTCGAGTTCACGCCGCCACTCTATGCCTCAGACCTTCAGTTTGTGAACCCGAGTATCACCTTCTGCGCGTCCGAGTTTCACCTTTATGTCCGATGCCGTATTGCAGCTGGGCGCCGAGTTCGTCGCCGGCATGATGAGCTGAGCCGAGGCCTATGCTCTCTGGCGCTGGTTCGCGGCGGACACCGACGTCGCCGGAAAATCAAGACCTTATGCGGCTCAGAAGCCAGAAACCACCGAACATGACGTGATCCAGGTCAGGAGTTCACGCGGATGATCTCCTGCTGGTAGGGCGCAATGATGTCGCCGGAGATGCGCAGGTCGAGCAGGAGGAAACGGCGAGTCGCTGCATCCTCCCGGGCCCATGTGCCGAGCCGGTCGAGATCGGCCAGCGAGCGCACGACGACGCCTTCGGCACCGACGGCCGCTCCGAAGGCGGCGAAGTCGACCTCGGGGATTCGCATTGGCTCATCGGCGAGGCCTTTGATGCCGTACAGATTGACTTCGGCACCGTAGGCCGCGTCGTTCCAGATCACGGCGATGCCGCGGCCGCCCGCCGCGCGCACGGCGGATTCGAGGTCGGCGAGCGCCATCAGGCCGCCACCGTCGCCACTGGTCAGCACGACGGTGGATTCTGGTCTCGCTTGAGCCGCGCCGACCACGCTCGGCCATCCCAATCCGATGGACTGAAACGCCGTGCCGATCATCATCATGCGATCGGGTGCGGTGACCGGCCAGTACATATTTGCCCAGCCGATGAAGTGCCCGCCGTCCGAGACGACGACGCGGTCTTCAGGCAGAAGCTCAGCGATGCGACGCGCGACCGAACGCGGGTCAAGTCGACCGTCTGGCGCGAGCTCTTCTCCGGGTGCATACACGCGTGAGGCGGTCACAGCGACAGAGTCTCGCCACGGCTGTGCGGGCATCGCGTCTAGCCGTGGCGCGGTGTCGGATGCTGCGGCCACACGCGCCACGAGCGCTTCTGCGGCGATGCGAGCGTCGACGCGCACGAACCCGCCGACGTGCGGGTGGGTTGCTGCGGCGGCCGTGTCGATCTGAAACACCCGAGTCCCAGGGGAGAACAGCTCGCCGAATCGCATCGTGAACTGATTCAGCGAGGCGCCGAACACCACGGCGACGTCGGCGGTGCGCACCAATTGCATGGCTCCGTCGGCACCGAATCCGCCGGCGACGCCCAGATCGTACTGCGTCTCGGGAAAGATCCCACGCCCGAGCGCAGAGGTGGCAGTCAGCGCGCCGGTGAGCGCGGCCAGTTCGCCGAGAGCTGCGCCGGCGCCAGCCAGCCAAGCCCCGCGTCCGGCAAGCAGGAAGGGGCGTGCCGCTGCGCGCAGCGCCGCTGCGATCTCATCGAGCGTCCCCTCGGCGAACTCGCCGCGCGGCGCGAGGGGAGCAGGAAGCCGCGGTGACGGGGCAGCAGGCACGGCACCCGCGTCGAGGGCGGCAACGTCATAGGGGATCGCCAATACCACGGGCACGTGGTAGGTCAGGGCATGCTCGATGGCGATCACGGTCGTGGCCGCAGCATCCGTCCGTCCGACCGTGTACGTGCGGGCGCCGACCGCCGAGGCCAGTGCGATCTGGTCGACATCCCACGGGCGAGGCCCAGAGGTCGGCTCGTCGCCGACCACGAGCACAAGCGGCACATGCGCTTGCACGGCCTCGGCAAGCGCCGTGATCGTGTTCGTGAAGCCGGCACCATACGTCGACGTGCCTGCGGCGATGCGGCCCGATGCGCGGAAGTGCGCGTCAGCGGCGACGACGGCGCCCTGTTCGTGGCGAACGGCGGTGAAGACAGCATCCGTCTGCGTCGTGATCGCGTCGAGGAAATAGGCGTTGCCGTTTCCCATCACTCCGAATACGGCGTCGATGTGCTGGGCGAGGGTGAGGGCGACGTGCGCGGAGACGGTGGGCATGAGAGCGCCTTTCGAGACAGGGACGGAGATTGTCGATTCCGTATGTGTCTCGCCGTCGCGTTGGGGTCGGGCTTCGTGCCTCTTTTTCAGGCACCGGCCGGTGGAGAGCCGGACCCAAACATGGTACCGCGTCGACCTCTGTAGCGCGGACGCCTTATGCTCGTAACATGCCGGAAATCACGGCAGGAAAGCATTCCGACATGCAGTCGCTGTTCACCGGATACACCTCACGCCGATCGCCCGGACGGCCGGGCGCAAAATCGTGGGATGAAATGTTCCGCACTCCGGCACCAGATGTCGCCGATGTGCGCGATCCGTACCGTGACTTGTTCCCGGCGCTTGCGGCCATGGACGATACCGAGTTGCGGGCTCGCACCGATGCCCTGGCCAGTTCATACCTCGCCCAGGGCGTGACCTTCGACTTCGCCGGTGAGGAGCGTCCTTTCCCTCTCGATGTGGTGCCGCGCGTGATCGCCGCAGACGACTGGCGCTATGTGGAATCGGGGGTGAAGCAGCGCGTCCGTGCACTGGAGGCGTTCTTGGCGGATGTGTACGGTCCCAGGCTCGCTGTGCTCGACGGGATCATCCCTGCCTCTCTCATCAGCTCTTCCTCACATTTCCATCGGCAGGCGGCCGGCATTGTCGGCGCGAACGGCGTGCGCATCCACGTCGCCGGCATCGACGTCATCCGTGACGAACTCGGCAACTGGCGCGTGCTGGAAGACAACGTCCGCGTGCCCAGCGGCGTCAGCTACGTGCTGGCGAACCGTCGGGTCATGGCGCAGACGCTGCCGGAGTTGTTTACGAGCATGCGAGTGCGGCCGGTCGTCGACTACCCCGGGCGACTCCTGCAGGCGCTGCGCGCAGCCGCACCCGAAGGCATCGTCGACCCGAACGTCGTCGTGCTCACTCCTGGCGTGTACAACTCGGCGTACTACGAGCACACGCTCCTCGCCCGCATGATGGGGGTCGAACTCGTCGAAGGCCGCGACCTGTTCTGCTCTGGCGGGCGCGTGTGGATGCACACCACTGCGGGTCCTACCCGCGTCGACGTGATCTACCGTCGGGTGGACGATGAGTATCTCGATCCGCAGCAATTCCGTCCTGACTCGGTGCTCGGCGCCCCAGGGCTGATGCTCGCAGCGCGGCTGGGCAACGTCGTGATCGCCAACGCCGTCGGTAATGGCGTTGCGGACGACAAGCTGGTCTACACCTACGTTCCTGAACTCATCCGCTACTACCTGGGCGAGGAGCCGATCCTGCCCAACGTCGATACCTGGCGGCTGGAAGAGCCCGCAGCTCTGGAGGAAGTCCTCGATCGCCTCGACGAACTCGTGGTCAAGCCGGTCGACGGTTCTGGTGGTAAGGGGCTCGTCGTCGGGCCCGATGCCTCCCGCGAAACTCTGGAGTCACTGCGCAAGACGTTGCTGGCAGATCCACGTGGTTGGATCGCGCAGCCGGTCGTGCAGTTATCGACGATCCCCACCCTCGTCGAAGACGGGTTCCGTCCGCGGCATGTCGATCTCCGGCCCTTCGCGGTCAACAACGGACAGGACATGTGGGTGCTCCCTGGCGGTCTCACCAGGGTCGCGTTGCCGGAGGGGCAGCTGGTCGTGAACTCGAGCCAGGGCGGCGGGTCGAAAGACACGTGGGTGCTCGACACTTCGCTTGTCACCGCCCCGGTTTCTGCGGTGGGCGAGCCGGATGCTGCAGCCGATGAAGTGTCTCTGGCTACAGGTGCGATCGCGGTGGTTGGGACACCGAGGGATGATCACCATCCGCAACCGCCGTTTCTCTCCTCGCCCCAGGACGAGGATGTCGAGTCGCGCCACCAACAGCAACAGCAACAGCAACAGCAGGGGGGTGCGTCATGCTGAGCCGCATCGCCGAGGCACTGTTCTGGATCGGGCGCTACGTCGAGCGGGCAGATGGCACGGCGCGCATCCTCGACGTGCACTTGCAGCTGCTACTGGAGGACCCGTGGGTCGATGAGGACACCGCTTGCCGCTCTCTGCTGTCAGTCATGGGCACCGCAGTGGAGAGCCAGAAGAGTCTCGGCAGGGACGACGTCGTGCGTCTTTTGGCACTTGATCGCGACCACTCCGCCTCGATCGCGCACTCGATCGCCGCAGCAAGGGAGAACGCGCGCAGGGCGAGGGAGATCATTTCCACCGACTTGTGGGAAACGCTGAACGAGTCCAATGCGCGGATGCCGCGGCGCATCGCCTCGGACAAGACGCACCCGTTCTTCCGCTGGGTCAGGGATCGCTCGGCGCTCGCCTTCGGTGTCGTCGACTCCTCGACCAGTCGCGATGAAGCCTGGCAGTTCTTCGTGCTCGGGCGTTCGCTCGAGCGGGCGGACATGACGGCTCGACTGCTTGCGACGCGTTCGCTGACGGATGCCGCCGGCCCCAGCTGGACGACGCTGCTGCGCAGCTGCGGCGCTTATGAGGCACACCTGCGCAGCTACCGGGCCATGCCTTCGGCGGCATCCGCAGTGGAGTTCCTGCTCGTGGATCGTTTGTTTCCCCGCTCGGTGCTTTCCAGCATCCTGCAGGCCGAGGACTGCCTTCGAGCCATCGACCCTTCCGGGGTTCTCGGAACGCCCGATCGCGCACACCGCGTGCTCGGGCGGATGCGCGCTGAGCTGGAGTATCGGCCGATCGGAGATATCGTCCACCGACTGTCGGAGAGCATGGAAGAGGTGCAGTCGGGAATGTCGATCGCCAGCGACGCGATACGCGAGCGGTATTTCCCCTCGATCGCGATGCCGGTGTGGATCGGAGAAGCGCTGTGAGCCGGTTGCGCATCGTGCACCGCACGGGATTCCGCTACGACAGGCCCGCAACGGCCTCGTACAACGAGGCGCGGATGCTGCCGCACTCACGTGAGGGACAGTTCGTCCTGCAGGCGGTGTTGGAGATTTCTCCGACGGCGACCCAGCATTCATATGCCGACTACTGGGACACTCGGGTGTCGACGTTCGAAGTGCTCACTCCGCATGAGGTGCTGTCGGTCACTGCGACAAGCGTGGTCGATATCCGCCCGGTCGTGCAGAATCCCGTCGGGATCGGCTGGGAGGAACTCGCCGAGCGGATTCTGAGATCGCTCGATCTGGCCGAATGCCTCACGCAGACGCCAGCGACCGCACCCGATGAGGAGATGCTCGAACTGGCCAGACGGGTTCAGGCTGAGGGCGGCGGCATCGACGAGACTGCCTACGAGATCTGCCGCATGGTCGGCGAGGCGATGGAGTACCGGCGCGGGGTCACCGGCGTCAATTCCACGGCTCGCGATGCCTGGCCCACCCGATCCGGCGTCTGCCAGGACATCGCGCATATCGCCCTCGGCGTGCTGCGTGCGGCGGGCATTCCGGCGCGCTACGTGTCGGGATACTTGCATCCTGATCCCTCTGCGCCGATCGGTCGATCCGTCGCCGGCGAGTCGCACGCCTGGGTGGAGTGGTTTTCGGGGGAGTGGCGCGGTTACGATCCGACGAACCTGATCGACATCGGTGAGTTGCACGTATACGTGGGTCACGGGCGCGACTATGCCGATGTCGCGCCGCTGCGAGGTGTGTACGCCGGTTCGAGCGGCTCCGAACTTTTCGTCGAAGTCGAGATCACCAGATTGGCTTGAGAGCATGGATGCTGCTGACGAGCGTGAGACGCTCACCTGGGATGGTTTCGGTGCAGCGACGCGGGAACTCGCGCGGCGGATTCTTGCGAGCGGCTTCGAGGCCGAGGTCGTCGTCGCGATCGCTCGCGGCGGGTTGCTTCCGGCCGGAGCGATCGCATACGCTCTCGGCGCGAAGAACTGCGGCACCATCAATGTCGAGTTCTATACCGGCATCGGCACAGTTCTCGACTCCCCCGTCGTGTTGCCGCCCGAGCTCGACATGGAATACCTCGATGGTCGCCGGGTGCTGCTGGTCGATGATGTCGCCGATTCGGGAAAGACGCTCGCATTGGCTGCGCAACTGCTGAAGGACAAAGGCGCTGATGTGCGCTCGGCCACGATCTACACCAAGCCGACGACGATCTTCCAGCCCGACTATGCCTGGAAGGACACCGATCTCTGGATCAATTTCCCGTGGTCGTTCCTTGGCACAGTGAGCGAAGAGGACCGGGGGCTGCCGCCGACCGCGTGAGCGTGGCCGCGCGTTCTGACGGGCATTCTTCGCACTCGGACATCACCGGCGCGCTCCGCGACAAGCGCACCGTGATGCGTCGTCCGATAATGAGACGACAGTCCACGACCCGGCCTGCGCACCGCTCGAAGGAGAGTCCCGATGTCCGAATTCGCCGCATCCGCAGCCGCAGCGCTGCTCGACCGCATCCAGGCTCCCGAGGGTTCGGGTCGAGAGATCCCGGATGCCGCTACCCGAGAGGTCATCGGCCGTGCCCCCGTCGACTCCGTGGCCGACCTCGACGACGCGATCGCCAGAGCGAAAGCGGCGCAGCCCGCCTGGGAAGCGCTCGGGCACGAGAAGCGCATCGAGCTGCTGCTCTCAGCCGCCGATGCCATTGACGCGAACGCTGAGGCGCTCGCGTACATCCTGTCCCGCGAGCAGGGGAAGCCCTTGAACGGCCCGAACGCGCGATTCGAACTCGGCGCGTGCTCCGCCTGGATTCGCGCCACCGCCGCGACAGTGATCGAACCCCACGTGTTGGTTGACGATGAGAGCCTGCACGCTGAGCTCGTCTACAAGGCGGCAGGAGTCGTTGGCGCAATCGGCCCGTGGAACTGGCCGTTGATGATCGCGATCTGGCAGATCGCACCATCGCTGCGCATGGGCAACACCGTGGTCGTGAAGCCCAGCGAGTACACGCCTCTGTGCGTGCTGGCCATGCTGTCGGTCATAAACGAGGTGCTGCCGGCCGACGTGCTCATCGGCATTTCCGGCGATCGCGAAGTCGGCGCACGCCTCGCTTCGCACCCCGATATCGCCAAGATCATGTTCACTGGGTCGACCGCGACCGGTCGCCGCATCATCGAGAGCTCGGCGGGGAACCTCGCCCGCCTCACCCTCGAGCTCGGCGGCAACGACGCCGGAATCGTGCTGCCAGGTACGGATGCCGCAGCCATCGCTCAGGACCTTTTCTGGGGTGCGTTCATCAACACCGGCCAGACGTGCGCCGCCATGAAGCGCCTGTACGTGCACGATTCGGTGTACGACGACGTCGTGAATGCGCTCGGCGAGATCGCGGCATCCGTCCCGATGGGCAACGGGCTCGACGAGGACAACGTGCTCGGGCCGTTGCAGAACAAGGCGCAGTTCGACATCGTGTCTCGTCTCGTCGACGAGGCAAAGGCGTCGGGTGCCCGGGTTGTCACCGGCGGCGAAGCGGCAACGGAGCTCGGCGAGCTGTTCTACCGGCCGACGATCGTCGCTGACATCGCCAACGATACTGCCCTCGTGCAGGAGGAGCAGTTCGGGCCCGCGCTGCCGATCATCCGCTACTCCGATGTCGAAGAGGCGTTGGCGTGGGCGAATGCGGTCGACGTGGGCCTCGGCGCCTCAGTGTGGTCGAGCGACCCCGAAGCCGCCCGCGAGTTCGCTACCCGCATGCAATCGGGCACTGTGTGGATCAATTCGCACGGCGGGCTGCACCCGATGGTGCCGTTCGGTGGCGTGAAGAGCTCGGGTTACGGCTTGGAGTTCGGCGTCGAGGGGCTCAAGTCCGTCGCGGTTACCCAGGTGGTCTCTGGGCCCGGCAGGAACAGCTGAGGAGCACGCTCTCTGCTCTTCCCTTCCCGCAAATCCCGCCGAGACCTGCACGTCGCGCCGAGACCTGCAGTTGCTACTGCAGGTCTCGGCGACAGATGCAGGTTTCGGCAGGTGGGGCGAGCGCGCAGGCGGGGATGACGGAGGTCATGGAGGGGTGATGCCGAAGGCGCGCAGACGTGCTGCGAGGGCATCCGGCGTCTTGATGTGTTCTGCGCCCCACCTGCCGACTCGCCATCCGGTCACACCACGCACCGAGTCCTCTCTATCTTTCTCATCGAACAGGACTTCCGTCGAGGTGCGCCCGCGAGCGAACTCCGGGTCCGTGTACTTCGACTTGCCGTCGAACTCGCCGAAACAGCGTGATCGCCGGAACGCGAAGTCCATCCAGAACGTACGACCGTCGGGACCGACTACTGGCATCTGAAGATCGAATTGTCTGAATCCGATGCGATCCAACTGGACGCGGCTCACGCTCTCACCGGGCGACTCCGCGCGGCCGTCTGCGAACTCGATCACGCGGCGTGCCTGCCGGATCCCCCGCGTCGACACAGCATCCGCACGGCGAAGGAGGTCATCGCGCCACACACCGGCGAGCTCTTCGTCCTGGGTGCGTCCGTCGATGACCGCGCAGCGCCGAAGGGCGGCATCCGTGGTTGTCACGGCTCCTTCGAGATGCAGGGACGACGCGACGTCGAGAACAGTGCGGGTCAGCGAAGAGCAGCGGATGCCGTCGATCGCGGTGATGTCGGCGTCGTCGAAAGCGAGATCGTGCCAGTGGATACCGACGCGTCCTGAGGTGTGGCCGCGATGCTCGATCAGCGCGTGGGGCCGGATCGGGACATGCCTGTAGATCGGAAGACCGTGCAGCACCGCCGCCGAGACACCGACGAACAGCGGCCCGGGAGGCTCGCTGTTCTGGTGCGCAGCTACGACTTCGATCAGGTGTCTGCCTTCGCCCCATTGCGCGTTCCAGTCCTCCGAGCGGACATACCACCCGCGTCGGACGCGGCGGATGCTTCCTGCGCGCAGTCGTGCGGCGAGTTCTCGATCGGTGATGCCTGAGGCGATGAGCTCCGAGCGTGACATGAGGAGCCGTCGAGCCTGTGCGATGTCGAGGAGTGGCATGCGATCACTATGCCGCCCTGCGCGCGCGAGTGGAGAGGAAGCGAGCGCTCTCGAATAACTTTCCGACGAACTTCTTGTGTGCAGTAAGAGTCAGACAATCCCTATCGCCGAGACCTGCACTTGCCGCCGAGACCTGCAGCAGCAACGGCAGGTCTCGGCGGCAAGTGCAGGTCTCGGCGAGCGTGCGGGGTCGGAGATGTGCGCCGCGCCGCGCGGCGCGGCGGGAGGCTCAACGGTTGCTCACCCGCTCGAGGTCGGTGGCGAGACCGTCGTACACCGCAGGTTTGGAGTTTTTCAGGTAGACGCCATACACGATGCCGCCGATCACGGCGAGCACGAGCAGCAATGGCATGAGCCGGATTGCGAGCTCCTGAGAGCCGGCGACGATGTCGAAGTTGATGATCGCGAGAATCGAGATCGCGGCGATGCCGAGGAAGCCGATCGCAGGAGCGATGAACGTGCTCCACCATCTCGGATCCGCCGCACGGCGGAAATGCACAACGATCGAGATCGCTGCGAGTCCTTGGAGGATCAGCACGCTGAGCGTACCGAAGCCCAACATTGCTGGCACGAGCGTGACGATCGGGTCGGCATCGGCGATCGCGAAGATGATCGCGACGATTGCCGCGAACCCGGCCTGAACCAAGCCAGCGAGTTGCGGAGCACCGCTTTCGCGCGTGCGAGCGAGGGCCTGCGGCAATATCCGCGCCCGCCCCAGCGAATACAGGTAGCGGCTTGCGGAGTTGTGGAAGGCGAGCATCGCGGCGAACAGGCTGACCAGCAGCAAGATCATCATGGTCGTGGTGAGCGGACCGCCGAGGTACTGCTGGGAGAGCGCGAAGATGAGGTCGCCTGTGGGCAGGTGCTCGAGCGCGGTGGCCTGAGCATTGGCAACGCCGGTCGCGCTCACCACCGCCCAGGACGTTACACCCAAGATCACGCCGATCGCGATGATCGCGGTGTAGGTCGCCCGCGGGATCGTGCGCAGCGGCTGTTTCGCTTCCTCGCTGAACAGCGCGGTGGCTTCGAAGCCGAGGAAACCGGTGGCGGCGAGAAGCATGCCGATAGGAAGGGATCCCGAGAACACCCACTCCGGGCTGAATGCCGCGGCGTCGTAGCCGGTTTGGATCAGGACTGAGATGTCGAAGACGATGAGCATCAGCGTCTCGAGCACCAGACACACACCGAGCACCTTGGAGCTGAAGTCAACGCCGATGCGCGCCAGAACGAAGCACACGACGATCGACCCGAGCCCCCAGGCCAGCCAGTGCACGTCGAGGCCGGTGAGGTCGCGGATGATCCCCTGCATGAAGAAGCCGCTGGTGCCGATCGTGCCGACGACGAAGAAGTTGTAGCCGAGGGTAGCGATGAGCCCGGCGATGAGCCCGCCAGTGCGACCAAGCCCTTTCACGACGAAGGCGTAGAAGCCGCCCGCGTTCACAAGCTGTTTCGACATCTGCGCATAGCCGACCGCGAACAGGAGCAGAATCGCGGCGACGAGGAAGAACGACATCGGAGTGCCGCCGCCGTTGCCCAAGGCGATCGCAAGCGAGGCCACGACCACGATGCCGGTCAGCGGCGCGACGGCCGCCAGCACGAGGAAGACGATGCCGGCGACGCCCAGTGCGCCAGGACGGAGAGCCGTATGTTCGGCGGATGGTGCGGTCGAGTCTGCCACGACGGCTCCTATGCTCGGTGAGAGCCGACGCCAGGATGTCCTGCGCTCGGCATCGACGACGGGGGAATCGTCGATAGTGAGAGTGTGCTCGCCCGGTCACCGGTGTACTTGACGCTGAGTGAAGGACGTTGGTGCGAGCGCGCACATCCATCCGATACGGCACATTCTGTGCGGTCTTTTCGCAGAGCGGATGCCGGTGCACACCGCCCCGACGAGATTCAGTGTGCGACGCGGTACTCGCTCGGGGACATGCCGAAGGCGGACTTGAACGCACGGCTGAAGTGCGCGGCATCCGTGAATGCCCATCGGGCTGCAATCGCCGCGACCGGACGATCCGCGAGCATCGGGTCGAGCAGATCCCGTCGGCACTGCTCGAGGCGGCGGGTGCGGATCCACGTCGACACGGTGACGCCCTGCTCCTGGAAGAGCGCGTGCAGGTGACGGGTGGAAATGTAGTGTGCCGCTGCGATCGATGCCGGCCCGAGATCGGTTGAGGTGAGGTTTCGGTCGATATGGGAATGGATGCGCTGCACGAGTGCGCGGTGCGGATCTGCGGAGACCTCATCGAGCCCGAGCTCGCGCGTGAACACCGTCGAGGTCAGGTCAAGGGCGCTGTGCGTGAGGCGAACACCGATGGGGCCCGCGAGCTGGTCGAGGTTGCGAGCAAGTTGTGTCAGATACGGTGCGACGATCCCACCGAGCCCCTCGTGACCGGAGATGCGCAGGGCAGTGAGCTGGCCGACGAGTTCTGGTGGCAGACTGAGTAGTTGTTTGGGGAACATCATCACCATGGTGCGGAAGCGCTCATCGAAGACCAGCGAGTATGGTCGGTCGGTGTCGTACACGGCGAAATCACCGGGTCGCAGTACGGCTTCGCGGCGATCCTGAATGAGCAGACCGGTGCCTGACAGCATCAGGCTGAGCTTGAAGTACGAGCGGTCGCCGCGTGCGATGAGCGCGGGCGTGCGCTCAACGACATGCGACGTGGCGCGCACGTCGGTGACGTGAACATCGCCGACAGACACTGCGCGGATCATGCCGCGGAACTGATCAGGCCCGTTGGTGGAGACCTGCAAGGGGACGAACGACTCCGTCACAGCGGTGCGGAACTCGCTGATGTTGCGCGCGATGAGGGTCGACACGGGCTCGACAGCAGCCTGAGATGCACCGTTCATGCAAGATCACCTCTATCCGGAATCAGTGCTCGCAGGAGCAGGAAGGGCCGCCGCAGCATCCGGCATCCGTCGACGAACCGTGCGCCTGTGACGATTCCGGCACATCCATCGCGGGGTTCTGATCGAGAAAGCCGTACGGCTTGAACCAGAAGCCCGCGTAGTCGACGGGCATGATGGGCCAGTCCTCCGGGCGGGGAAAGTGCGTGAGCCCGAAGGTGTGCCACAGCACAATATCTTCGCCATCGATCGACCGATCGCCCGCAGTGTACTCAGGGAGTCCTGCGCCGCCCTGGTGGGCATTGGGGTATCGTCCCGCCGGCCAGATCTGCCCCGGCTCATGCCGAGTGGCCCACAGGTGCTTGGTCGCGAAGGTTGCCCGAGCCGCCACTGAAGATGCGGGATCGGCCATCAGCAGCGCAGTGGGCTCGGGGATGAGGTGGTAGGCGGTGGGGCGACCGACCGCGTTGGTGCGCGATGCGCTCTGCACTTCCCACACACGCGCCACCGCCGTATCGGCCTCGCGTTGCGCTTGCTTCTCGGTCGTGAGAGGAGTTTCCGACCAGCTGAACGCGTTACCGAACGGGTTCTCCGGCCCCATCGGCACCCGTTGCGCATCGACCTCGATAAGACGGTTGTCTTCGCCATCGATCGCCACATCGAGGCGGGCGCTGAACAGGTGCTGGTGCACAGGGGCGAAAACGCCGGGGGCGAGTTCGGTGGCGTGGCGCTGCCGAACTCCCGGCTCGCCGGCGCCGACGAAGACGATGCCCGTTGCCTTGGCCACCACCTCGATCGATCCGTCGAGGTAGAAGTGCCAGTAGAAGCCGTAGTCGTAGTTGCCGATCGTGGAGAAGTACGACAGCACGAACCGGCGGGAGCGGCGCACATCCGAGCGGCCGTCGAGGTTCGTGTGCTTCCAGAGGATGCCGTAGTCCTCCTCGTGCATGCAGATCACGTTGGGGATGCGAACGGGGTTTCCGTGGTCGTCGGCGACATAGCCGTCGAGATAGCGGATCACTCCGAGACAATCGCAGCCAAGCTCCAAATGATTGGCGTTCTTGCCGAGCAAGTACTCGCCAGCGTCGAAGTAACTGATCCAGAATCGACCAGGCGCGGTGTCCCCGTAAGGGACCACCATCTCCGGCACGCTTGCACGGCTGAGCACTGAGCGGTCGTTGAAACGCACATCGTGCAGCACGAGGCCCTCGCGCGCATTGAAACTCACTCGCATCGACCAGTTCTCCCAGGTGACCAGCGATCCGCTCACCGCGAAGCTCGGCCCCTCCGGCTGGGTGATCTCTATGGGCTTCAGGGTGGTGCGGGCGTCGCCTTGAACTTCGGGGTAATAATTGCCGTGGCCGGCGGGGACGGGCACATCACCGACGTCTTCGACGCGGATCACGCTGTTGCTCGTGAGGTCGATGTGAACGATCAAGCCTTCGACCGGATGCGCCCACGGCGAATCGGACTCGTCGTAGCGCAGGAACGTGAGCGAGCGGATGACGCGGCGCCCGACCTCATCGGAGCGGCCCGTGTATCCGGGGGCGAGCGGCCCGCAGAAGGCGAGCTTCATGTGCTCGGCGAGCCCGCGACGGGTCATCGCGGCCTGCCATTCGGGGGAGGCCTTGGCGATGGCCTCGGCGCGCTCATACTCCTCGAACAGGTACTGCGGCTGGCCGTAGGGCGGGGCGTCATTGGGAACGCGATCGACGCTGACGACCTCGCCGCGTGTGATGGAGACGATCACCTCGGTGGCCGCGCCGGAAGCGATATCGAGGAGGGTCGCGTCGACGCGGCGATCGATGGGAGAACCAGGGCGCCAGGCGGCGAGTTCTTCTTTGGTCGGTTCATCGGGCAGGAGCATGGGGACGCGCACGGTGTCGCCCAGCAGGCCTGCAGCGTCGAGCACGGCGCGGGCGGCGGCGATTTCGGCGCCGGTGAGCGGATCGAGCGGATGCGGGGCGGCGATCTCGTCGATGGTGACAGGCGTGCGGGACATCCGAGCTCCTCACTGCTTCGAGCGCATGCTCAAGAAAGTTATTGGCATGATGCTACGCCCTGAGTGAAAAGGTCAACACGCTGCGGGGGCGCGGCACCTGAACGCGTGCCGCAGAGCCGATCAGTGACCGAACTCGATCAGCCCGACTCCGATGGCGATGAGCGCGACGCCGATGCCCATCAACACAGAGAAGTGGTCCTTGAAGATCACCCGCCCGAGGATGGCGGTGACGGCGACGCCGACGGCTGCCCACACGCCGTAGGCGACTCCCACAGGCATCCCCATCGCAAGAATCGCGCCGAGCAGGCTGAATGCGGCAAGATAGCCGATCACGATCACCGGAATCCACCGCGTGCGCCGCAACCCCTCTGAGGCGCGCAGGCTGAGGGTGGCAGTGACCTCGCTGATGATCGCGAGGGCGAGCAGGAGCCACGTCATGATGGAGCCTGCTCCCCGTGGCCCGCCTTCGATCCGAGTTCGACGAGCAGCACACCAGCGACGATCACGCCGATGCCGATGATCTGCACAGGGCCGAGGCGCTCGCCGAAAATGGCCGTACCAAGCACAGCCGTCACGACGACACCGATCGCCGACCAGATGCCGTAGGCGACTCCCACCGGCATGCCCCGATCGAGCACGACCGACAGCAGCCACAGCGAGGCGGTATAGCCGATCGAAACGGGAATCAGCCAGAGCGGATGCGTGAAGCCCTCAGCTGCCCGCAGCGACAGCGTTGCCGTGACCTCGAGTGCGATCGCAGCAAGTAGCGGCGGCCAAGCCGATGGCCGGTGGTGACTCATTGGGTGCCTTTCTGCTCGGGCTCAGCGCGAGATCGAGCGCTACTCACTCGCTGGCGTGGCGGGCGAGGAAGGAATACACCTCGTTGTCGTCGACGCCGGGAAAGGCGCCGCGAGGCAGTGGGGAGAACATGTGGGTGTGTACTCGGGCGCTCGGCCACGCCTTGCCCTGCCAGCGTTCAGCGAGGTCGGTGGGTGGTCGCCGACAGCACGCCTCGTCGGGGCAGGTCGACGCGGCGCGGTCGTTCGCTTCGCGTCCGCGCCACCACCGCGCGTCATCGAAGGGCACACCGACGGTCACGGAGAATTCTCCGCCGCTCGATGAGCCGGTCTGTGTCGAGCACCAGAACGTGCCGGATGTCGTGTCGGTGTACTGATGATGTTCAGTTGTCCGGTTCTGCCGGGTGAACGCGCTCCGTGCCTGAAACTTGCGGCAAACGCGTTGGCCTTCGACGGCACCGGTGACGTCCATCGGCAGCGGAAGGTCGTCGTTCTCGTACACGCGGGTGATGGCGCCGGTTTCATCGACGCGCAGAAAGTGCAGGGGCATCCCCAGGTGCTGTGTGAGCAGGTTCGTCATGCGCATCCCGGCGGCTTCATGGGTCACTCCGAACGCGTCGCGGAAGTCCTCGACGGCAAGGTTGCGCTCTTTCTTCGCCTGCTGCAGGAAGGCGACCGATGCCGTTTCCGGCATGAGCGCTGCTGCGGCGAAGTAATTGATCTCAAGCCGTTGCTGCAGGAAGTCCGCATAGGACGTGGGCTGGCGGTGTCCGAGCAGTCGGTGCGCCATCGCTTGCAGGGCCATCGAGCGCAGTCCGTGCCCGCCGGGGATCGACGCTGGCGGCAGATAGATGCGTCCGTTCTCGAGGTCGGTCACTGAGCGTGTCGAGTGCGGCAGGTCATTGACGTAGATGAGCTCGAAGCCGAGCTTCTCAGCCATGATGTTGACGGTGCGGTGCGTGAGGGCGCCCTGCACATGCCCCGCTGCGCGCAGTTGTTTCTCGGCGAGTTTCTCGATGTCGGCGACGTAGTTGTTCTGTGAGCGCATTCTCAGTCGCAGTTCGGTGTTCGCCCTTCGTGCTTCTTCTGGTGTGGCGATCGCTTCGCGCTCGCGGCGCTGAAGCTCACGGTGCAGCCCAAGCACTGACTCGATGGTCTCGTCGCTCATGCCCTTCGTGACGCGCACCGGGGCGATGCCCAACTGTCGGAAGACGGGGCTTTCCTGCGCGCGCTCAAGCTCGATCTCAAGTGCTGCCCGACGGTTCGGCGGCTCTCCAGAGATGAGGTCGGTGACCTCGGTGTGTGTGGCCTGGGCGATTGCCTGCAAGAGCGACAGCTTCGGCTCTCGTTTTCCGTTCTCGATCAGGCTGAGCTGGGAGCCTGCCACGCCGACCAGTGCTCCGAGTTCATCGAGGGTGAACCCGTTTTCGAGACGGTGATGGCGGATGCGGTGGCCGAGTGTCGTCAGGTGGATGCCGGAGGGAGTCATTCCTTGATACTAGCGAAAGAATGCTAATTCTTAACATCCAATTTGGTCGAAAGCTGCCAACAACCTCGAACAAGATGGATGCAACGCCCCCACTTCAAAGGAGCAGCAGTCATGGCCATTGCCGAAGTCTTCACCCCTCGTACAGCATCCGTCGCCCCTGTGCGCACGTTCGGGACGGCGCCGACCTATGACACCCCCGCGATGGCCGAGCTCACAGCATGGGTCGACGAGATCGCTGCACTCACTCAGCCCGCTCGAATCCACTGGGTCGACGGATCGCGTGCCGAGAACGATTGGCTGCTGCGAGGTCTGGTCGACGAGGGCAAGCTCATCAAGCTCAACCCGGAGTGGCGTCCCGGTTCGTATCTCGCCCGCTCTCACCCGAGCGACGTCGCTCGTACCGAGGGGCGCACGTTCATCTCGTCAGAGCGCGAAGAGGATGCGGGGCCGACGAACAACTGGGCCGACCCGGCACAGATGCGCGCGAAGATGACCGAGATCTTCGAGGGGTCGATGCGCGGGCGCACGATGTATGTCGTGCCGTTCTCTATGGGGCCTGTCGGCGGCCCGCTCTCGCACATCGGCGTCCAGGTCACGGACAGCGCCTACGCTGTCGCCTCGATCGGGATCATGACCCGCGTCGGCGACGCGGTGACACGACAGATCGCCGAAGGCGCTGGCTGGGTCAAGACCGTGCATTCGGTCGGTGCTCCTCTCGCCGCGGGAGAGACCGATGTTGAGTGGCCCTGCAACGACGACAAGTACATCGTGCACTTCCCTGAGACGCTTGAGGTCTACTCGTTCGGCTCCGGATACGGCGGCAACGCGATTCTTGCCAAGAAGTGCTTCGCGCTGCGCATCGCCTCGGTGATCGCCCGCGACGAAGGGTGGCTCGCCGAGCACATGCTGCTCATTCGCGTCATTTCGCCTGAGGGCAAGGCCTACCATGTCGCGGCCGCGTTCCCCTCGGCGTGCGGCAAAACGAACCTCGCGATGTTGCGACCAACGATCCCCGGTTGGCAGGTCGAGACCCTGGGCGACGACATCGCGTGGATTCGTCCAGGCGAAGACGGTCGCATGTGGGCCATCAACCCTGAGGCCGGCTTCTTCGGCGTAGCGCCAGGCACTGGTGAGTCGACCAACGTCACAGCCGTTGAGACCCTGTGGGGCAACACGATCTTCACGAATGTGGCGCTGCGCCCCGATGGCGATGTCTGGTGGGAGGGCCTGACCGACCAGGCGCCGGCCAATCTCATCGACTGGGAAGGCAACCCGTGGACGCCCGACTCAGGGCGTCCGGCTGCGCACCCGAACTCTCGGTTCACGGTGTCGGCAGCGCAGTGCCCGCAGATCTCCGAGGACTGGGAGTCGGCTGTTCCGCTCGATGTGATTCTCTTCGGAGGACGCCGCGCCAGCAACGTTCCGCTCGTGGTCGAGGCCACCGATTGGACGCACGGGGTGTTCCTCGGATCCAACATCTCCTCCGAGCGCACGGCTGCGGCCGAAGGCACCGTCGGAG
This sequence comes from Microbacterium sp., assembly GCA_047605925.1. Lineage (GTDB taxonomy): Bacteria > Actinomycetota > Actinomycetes > Actinomycetales > Microbacteriaceae > Microbacterium. The sequence goes on along the minus strand of JASGEY010000033.1, from coordinate 20,509 downwards.
AGCTGCGCCGCGACCCCTTCGCGATGCTGCCGTTCTGCGGTTACAACATGGCGGACTACTTCGGTCACTGGTTGAAGGTCGGCCGTAGCCTGCGCTTTGATCGTGCCCCGCGCATCTTCCAGGTCAACTGGTTCCGCCGCGGCGCAGATGGCCGCTTCCTGTGGCCCGGCTTCGGCGACAACTCGCGCGTCGTCGACTGGATCATCCGTCGTATCTCGGGCGAAGTCGACGCGATCGACAGCCCGATCGGCCGACTGCCGATCGTTTCGGATCTCAACCTCGACGGCATCCACGTACCCGCAGAGGACCTGGATGAGCTGTTCTCGGTTGACGCAGAGGCGTGGAAGACCGAGGCGGATCTCACCGAAGAGTTCTACGATACGTTCGGCGACAAGGTTCCCGCTGCCCTGCGCGCCGAGCTGGCATCGTTGCGATACCGCCTGTCGAACGCCTGACGCCGGCACAGGGCCGAACGGTCCTGATGCTCCTGCATCTTTCGGCGTCGGAATGCGGGCGGGGACGGGGCGCGCGGGCGGGGCGGATCAGACAAGCAGCTGGTGCCGAGCGAGGTCGCGATATAGACGCGTGGATTCGATGAGCTCGGAATGCGTACCCTGACCGACGACGACTCCGTCCTCAAGCACGATGATGAGGTCGCTGTCGATCACGGTGGACAGTCGGTGGGCGATCACGATTAGGGTGCGATCCACGGCGACGGCGTCGATCGCCTCGCGCATGCGCTGCTCGTTGACCCCGTCGAGGGATGACGTCGATTCGTCGAGCAGCAGGATCGGGGCGTCGGTGAGCAGGGCACGAGCGATCGCGAGGCGCTGGCGCTCTCCACCGGAGAGCATGACTCCGTCCTCACCGACGGGAGCGTCGAGCCCCAGAGGGTTGCGTTCGAGCACGTCGCCGAGGTTGACGGCTCTCAACACGCGCTCGCAGTCGGTGTCGGATGCTTCAGGAGAGGCGAGCCGGAGGTTATCGGCGAGGGTGCCTGCAAGGGTCGGGGCGTCCTGTTCGACGTAGCCGAACTGTGTCCGCAGCTCTGCGCGCGGGTACGTTCGCGCATCGTTACCCCAGAGCCTGATGGAACCGCCGGTGGGGTCGTAGAAGCGCTCGATCAGCGAGAGGATCGTGCTCTTGCCTGCACCGCTGGGGCCGACGAGTGCCACGCGGGCTCCGCGGGGAACCGCGAAGGACACGCCGCGAAGGACCTGAGGCGTGGGCGTCGGCTCGGGCGTTTCGTGTCGCTGTGTGCGCGGGGTGACGGGGGGTTGCGTTGCGTCTCGCTGCGCTCGCGGTGCGATCGCAGCTGCTGAGGACTCCACATGTGCATCGGCGAGCAGCGTCCGTGCCTCTTTCGTCGCCTTTTCGCGCGCCACGACGACGTTCTCCGGGTATGCGAACGTCACGTTGCGGAACTCGATGGCGGGGGCTTCGGGGTCGAGGGATTCGTGGGTGAGCGCAGCTGCCGTCGCAGCATCCGCTTGATCCTCCGTTGGCAGATCGAGCACCTCCTGGATGCGACCGAGCGCGCCGAGAGCCTGGTTCACCGAGGTGATGGCGCCGAAGGTTGAGGCGAGCGGCATCACCAGCATGAACAAGAACATGATGAAGGTCACGAGCGAGGCGATCGTGATGGTGCCAGCGGCGACACGGAAGCCGCCAACTCCGAGCACCGTGAGCAGTGACAGCTGCAGGGCTATTCCGGCTACCGGCACGACGAGCGATGAGATCTTCGCGATACGCACGCCGATGCCGTACGCATCTGCGGCGAGGGCCGATACGGAGGCGGTTTCGCGCTCGGTCGCACCGGAGGCGCGGATGGTGCGGATCGAGCTGACGGCCCGCTCGACTCCAGACGCGAGCTCGCCGACCTTGATCTGCTGAGCTGTGGATGCCGTGCGGATGCGGCCGCTCAGCATGACAACGACGACCACCAAGGTGCCGATCACGACGACGATCAAGAGCAGCAGCACCGGGTCGATCACGAGCATTGCGATGAGTGCTCCGAGGAAGAGGATCGCGTTGCCGACGGCATCCGCTAGTCCCTGGGTGAGCACGGCGTAGAGCAGGGTTGTATCTGTGCCGACCCGCGAGACCAGGTCGCCGGTGCGGCGGGCATCGAACTCGCTGATCGGCAGGTGCAGGATGCGGCCGATGAGCTTACGGCGGCTCGAGTGCACCACGGCGGCGCCGGTGCGCTGCAGCAGGTAGTGCTGATAGCCGGAGCTGATCGATGACACGATCACGAAGGCGACAAGGAGCCAGACGAGGATGCCGATGGTCTGATCCGCCTGCACGGCTTGGATCACCTGGCCGACGAGCAGCGGCTGGACGAGCGATGTGGCGGCGCCTGCGACGCTGAGGATCGCCACGATGATGAGCGTGCGATTGTGCTCGAAGAGGAAGGGGAGGAGCTGGCGGAACGTCGCGCGCGGGCCGTCCTGCGGCGCGTCGCGTTTACGTCCGCGGGATGGCGCCGTACTGGACATGCGTGACCTCGTTCTGGAGATGTGTACTTCGACCGTACTTCGTGTCTCGATCGGAACGGATGCTGGTAGCGCTACCAGAGGGCGGCAATGCCGGCGTTCGCGGCGGTGAGGATGCCGACCAACCAGAACATCACGGGTGGTAGCCCAGCGCCGCGCTTCTGGCGGGCGGTGCCGATGCCCAACAACGCACCGATAACGAGCACGACCACCAGCTTGGTGGCGATCTTGGTGTAATTGAGTTCGGCGCCGTCCGGTAGCCCCCACGGCGCCGCCAAGGCGAGCCCCGCGATTGCCGCGATCGTCATGCCAAGGCTCATCAGGCGCGTGAACGCCCGCGTGCCACCGAAGGCTTGCACAGCCCAGGCTCCGAACAGCACGGCGAAGCCGATCAGATGGACGAACAGTACGAGGTGGCGCAAAGTCTCCATGCTCCTCACGCTACGCCGCGCGTCATCGCGCCACCAGGAAGGCGAACCTCAGCCGCGCAACTCTCTGATCACGAGCGCGGTGCGCAGCGCAGCATCCGCCGCTTCCGCGCCTTTGTCCTCGTGGGATCCTTCAAGGCCCGCACGGTCGAGTCCCTGCTGCTCGTCGTCGAGGGTGAGTACGCCGAAGCCGATGGGTTTACCCGCGTCGAGCGACACGCGGGTGAGCCCATCGGTCGTTGCGGACGAAACGTATTCGAAGTGGGGAGTGCCGCCGCGGATGATCACGCCGAGCGCCACCACCGCGTCCGCACCGCCGGCGAAGGCGGCCTGCGCCGCGACAGCGAGCTCGAACGACCCCGGCACGCGCACCAACCGGTGCGTCGCCTGCGCGGCGTTCAGCACACGCTCGGCACCCGCGATCAAGCCGTTCGTGATGGCCTCGTGCCAGGTGCCGGCGATGATGACGACGTCGAGTCCTCGCCCGTCGATGCTGCCGGTCTCGGGGGCTCCTGCGCCGCTCATACGTGATCCTTTCTTTCGGCGAGAGCGTCTGCGAGCTCCGCCTGATCGATGATGTGACCCATTCGGTCTCGCTTGGTCTCAAGGTACTGATGATTGTTCGGCCCGACGCCGACGATCAGCGGCACTTGCTCGACGACGTCGAGCCCGAGCGAGCGCAACTGCTTCACCTTGTCGGTGTTATTGGTCAGCAGACGCACCTGGGAGATGCCGAGATCGGTCAGGATGCCGGCTGCGGCGGCGTATTCACGGGCGTCCGCCGGTAATCCGAGTGCGAGGTTGGCATCGACAGTGTCGAGTCCCTCCTCTTGCAGGCTGTATGCGCGCAGCTTGTTGATGAGGCCGATACCTCGGCCCTCGTGGCCGCGCATGTAGATCACGACCCCGCCGTCCTGCTCGATCGCATCGAGTGCCGCGTCCAGCTGCGGGCCGCACTCGCATTTCAGGGAGCCGAACGCCTCCCCGGTCAGACACTCGGAGTGCACCCGCACGAGCGCGGTCTCACCCGGCTCGCCCTTCACAACCGCGATATGGTCGGTGCCGCTGACGCGATCCTTGTATGCCAGGAAACGGAACGTACCGTGCGAGGTGGGAACGGTCGCATCCGCGCGCAGGCTCACCCGCCTCGTGGTGGTCGCCGATGCGCCGTCGGGGTCGATCTCGTCGAGGTGTGCGATGAGCTGCTCGATGGTGATCACGGGCACGCCGTCGCGCGCACCGAGCTCGATCAGCCCCGGCATCCGCATCATGCTGCCGTCTTCGGCGACGACCTCGGCGATCGCACCAACGGGGCGGAGCCCCGCGAGCTTCATCAGTTCGACAGCTGCCTCAGTGTGTCCGCTGCGTTCGCGCACCCCGCCGTCGACGGCGCGCAGTGGGAGCACATGGCCTGGGCGAATCAGGTCGCTTGCGGTCGACTGCGGGTTTGCCAGCACATTCAATGTATGCGCGCGGTCGTGCGCACTGATGCCGGTCGTGACGCCAGAGGCCGCGTCGACGCTGATCGTGTACGCGGTCGAGCGTGCGTCTTCGCTGACGGCGACCATGGGCTGCAGATTCAGAGCGTCGGCCAGGTCGGCGGGCATCGGCGCGCAGAGGAAGCCGGATGACCAGCGCACGGTCCACGCGACCCATTCGGGCGTCGCCAACTCGGCTGAGAGGATGACGTCGCCCTCATTCTCGCGGTTCTCATCGTCGGCGACCAGTACGGGTCGACCGGCACGGAGCGCCTCGATGGCTTCAGGGATCGTGGACAGGCTCATCGTGAGCTCCCTTCCGTTGCGGTCTCGCGGAACGCGAGCAGCCGCTCGACGTGGCGGGCGAGGATGTCGGTCTCCAGGTTCACGCGGTCGCCGACTGCGCGCTCGCCGAGCGTGGTCGCGGCGAGCGTTTCGGGAATGAGCGATACCTCGAACCAGTGCTTTGGGGCGCCGGTCGAACCGCTCGGCGGGCCGCTGACCGCGCTCACAGTGAGGGAGGTTCCGTCGACCGTGATGGAGCCCTTGTCGACAACAAGTGGAGCGAGGCCATCGGGCAGTGAGATGCGTAGCACCCTCCACTGCGCCCCAGGGCGAACCTCGAGCACGCAGCCGATGCCGTCGACGTGCCCCTGCACGATGTGTCCGCCCAGGCGTGCGCCGACCGGCATCGCCTTCTCGATGTTCACTTGTGTGCCGACCGCAGCCCCTCCGAGAGCTGACACGTCGAGAGTCTGCTTCATCACGTCGGTGTCGAAGCTGTCGGCGGTGGAGCCGACCACGGTCAGACAGACACCCGACACCGCGATCGACTCGCCGTGCACAGCATCCGCTGCCGCCTTCGGGGCGCGCACTGTGAGTCGCCAACCGTCGCCGGAGGGTGCGATGGCGGTGATCGCGCCGATCTCCTCGATGATTCCGGTGAACATCAGGCGGTTCCTTCTTTCGTCGACGTCGTTGGATGCGCGATCGCCAGCAGGTCGGGTTCGAGTGGCACCCACTCGTCGATGCTGAGCCGGATGGCCTCGTCGATCGAACCGACGCCGATCTCGGTGAGTGCGAGCCGGTCGCCGCCGAGCAGGACGGGGGCGATGTAGGCGAGCACGCAGTCGGCGAGCTTCGCTGCAATGAACGCGCTGGCGAGTGCGGGGCCGCCTTCGACGAAGACCCTCTGGATGCCACGGGCGTGCAGGTCCGAGAGGACGACGTGCAGATCGTGGGTGTCGTAGAAGACGGGGGAGAGCGGATGCCGTCGCACTGCAGCCTCGGCGGGAGTCTGCCGCGAGCCGATCACGACGGGGACGGGCTGGTGCGGGTACAGGGCGTCTCCGACGCGGGCGGTGAGCGCCGGGTCGTCGGCGAGCACGGTGCCGGTGCCGACGACGATCGCGTCGGCCTGTGACCTGCGGCGGTGCACGTCTGCGCGCGCGGCAGGTCCGGTGATCCACTTGCTGCTGCCGTCGGATGCTGCGGCTCGGCCATCGAGGCTCTGCGCCCATTTGACGGTGACGTGGGGGCGGCCAAGCCGCTGCGCCGTCAGCCAATCACGGATGAGCGCATGCGCGGCATCCGATTGCTCGCCTGCCTCGACGTGCACGCCTGCGTTGCGCAGGCGCTCGCTGCCGCCACCCGATGCAGCCCCGGGGTCGTCGAAAGCGTATATCACTCGCGAGACTCCCGCCTCGATCAGTGCGAGCGCGCAGGGGCCGGTGCGGCCGGTGTGGTTGCAGGGCTCCAGTGTGACGACGGCGGTCGTGCCCTGTGCACTGCCTGGGGCGAGTTTCGAGAGTGCGTCGACTTCGGCGTGCGGGGTTCCGGCGCCGTGATGCCACCCCTCAGCGAGAACGTCCCCGGCGGGGGAGAGGATGACTGCGCCGACCTGCGGATTGATGCCACGCGGTCCGTTCGCTGCGAGCTCGAGAGCGCGCGTCATCGCGCGGCGCTCGGCCTCGGTCACTGCCATCCGTCGTCCTTCTGTGAGGCTCCGGGGTGCAGAACGGGCGCACGCATGCGCTTCGTGCTGCCTCCCTTCCGGACTAGCGAGAGATCTCTCTCGCATCACCGTCGGTTCCGGAGTTCCACCGGATCGGAACCTCGACGCATCGAAGTTTTCGCGGACTGTCACCGCCGGTTCGGATTCTCACCGACCCCGGAGCACGTTGATGCTCTGAGTGTACAAGGCGAGGCCGAGAGGATTTTATTCCGTGCTCGTCCAGGAGGCTGCGAGCCTGGTCGTGGCGAAGGGGCGTAACCTGAGTGATGGGCAGTATCGGTCCGAATGACCAGATCCAATGAAGGAGCCAGCATGACCGCGAACGTCCGCACCGTCACCGTCGATGAGGCCGCTGAGATCGTCGAAGCAGGCACGCACACCGTGTTCGACGTGAACTCTCCGCAGCGTTATGAGCAGGGTCATCTACCGGGCGCAATCAACATCGCCAAGGATGACGTCGCCGCCGCGCTCCCCGCGGACAAGTCCGCTCCCGTGCTGTTCTACTGCGGGAGCATCACGTGCCAGGCGGCGCCCAGCTCCGCCGCTTTCGCCGCGGCGCAGGGACACACCGACGTCAGTGTGCTCAGCGCCGGCATCTCGGGGTGGGAAGAGGCTGGCCGCCCGACCGAGACGGTCTGACTCCCGCCGGGGACGCGGCCAACGCGCACTCCCGGCGGGATTCGGCAATCCGATGGGTTGTATGCCAGGAGTGCTACTGGACGGCGACGAATATCGTGTCGGCGAGCATTCCTGCGCGTACGGCGAGGACGCCGTCGCCGACATAGGTGACCGAGTAGTCGATGACGATGTACTCGGTGCCCTCCGCGGGCGTATCGTCAGCATGTTCGCTACCATGACCGCGTCGTCGCGGGCGTCGTGTCCCCATTCTCCTCGGGCAGGGTGGCGGTCGCGCCGGAGCTACGTCGGGCAGGTGGAGCGAGGTGAGCGCAACATCAGCCTCGACAACATCCACCGCCTGGCGGAAGCGCTCTCGGTCGAGCCGTCTGCGCTGTTCGGAGTCCCCGACGGTCGCCGCGTCGAGGATCGTCGTGCAGCTGGCGGTGGACGCAGTCGCTTGCGCATAGGCTCGCAGCCATCCCTGAATTGCGGCGGGAGCACGCACTCGATAGCCCTGCTCCGCCAGTCCTGGTCGACGATTCGGGTGAGGTAGCCGTCCAGCGCCGCCCGTCTGCTGCGATCGGGTAGACCACGGATGACTGGGAACCCGGAAGAGACGATCTCGCGCACGTAGTCGGGCAATGCTCATTCGGTATCCCCCTCGATGTGTGCTCCGCCTTGCATCAGCGTCGCGAGAGATACCGTCGGAGTGTGCGTCACTCGCTCCGCCATCGAAAGCGGTCTCATCCGCAGGCTGACGATTCGACCGGCGCCCGAATGCATCGGTGCGGTTATCGGTGCAGCGCTTCCAGTCAGGAGGAACTGACCGGCCGTGCAGTCTTCGTCAACGGCGCGGCGGACGAGGTCCCAAACGTGGGGCATCCGCTGCCACTCATCGAGAAGGAGCGGCTTCCGGGCTCGCCTGATCAACGCCCCGTCGGCGGCGAGTTCGCTGAAAAGCTCATCGAGTTCATCATCGATGACGCGTCGTCGTTAGGCGGCCATATCCCTGGTTTACAAAAAAGACGCTCGTAACTTTACAGATACCAGACGTTTTTCTTGACATATTCCGCAGGCGGACGGATCTGAGTTGCGCAATCCTCCGTCTACTTCAGCAGCCTCGAGAGTCGGCACCCCGCGGCGTGCGCACCGAGGAAATCGACGGGTTCCTCTGAACCTCCGCCATTTCCGGCATGGCGTCGTCCGACCATCGAAATCCGACAACCGGTACCGTCCGTGTGGCTCTTGCCGCGTCATTCGAGCGGCGAGCTGGGATGAACGGTCAGGAGGACAGCACGGGCCATCCCACTGGCGTGCGGTTGTCGGTCGCGAGTAGGCGGGCTGTCCAGCCATCGTCGCGACCGCGCGGGCTGGTCAGCGTCTGACGCTTCAAGCCCTCGTAGCGGAAGCCGAGCGCTCGTGCGGCCCGGGCGGAAGGGATGTTGCCGACGACAGCGCACCAGACGGCTTGGGTACCCTCGACCCACCATTCCCCGACGCGGCGGATGTAGTCCCCGGCGTCCTACGTCGTTCTCTGGCACCCGCTTTCGCCCTCCGTCTCGGATCCAGACGTCCGTGTCCGGAACCCCGGACTACACTTATCCGGTGACTGTTCCGGGGATTCTGCGCGCCTTGGAAGAGGCGAACGTGTATCGAGACGCCCTCACCTGGGCGCACACCGACGCCGACCTCGGCTTGGTCGATGGGCTCGATGCCCCTGCGCTTGCAGGTCTGCTGACCAAGCGCGCCGACGCGGGGCACCCGGCTGCACTCCTTGCCGTCGTGCCCACGGGAAGGCGGGCGGAAAGTCTCGCGCACGCGCTCGACGCATACATCCCGGATGCCGAGGTGCTGATCTTCCCGGCGTGGGAGACCCTGCCGCACGAGCGGCTGAGCCCCAGCCCCGACACGGTCGGCCAGCGGCTGCAGACACTGCGTCGCATCACGCAGTGGTCGGGGGAGCATCCGCTCGTCGTCGTCGCCTCCGTGCGCGCCGCTCTGCAGCCGATCGCAGGCAATCTCGGGGAGATCGAGCCTCTGGAGCTGAAGGTCGGCGGGCGTGGCTACGACCTCGACGGCGTCGCCTCACAGCTTGTCGAGCGCGCCTACTCACGCGTTGATATGGTGTCGCGCCGCGGCGAGTTCGCCGTGCGCGGCGGCATTCTCGACGTGTTCCCTCCGATTTCCGAGCATCCGTACCGCGTCGAGTTCTTCGGCGATGAGGTCGATCAGATCCGGGCGTTCTCGGTCGCCGATCAGCGCTCCCTGCCGGGCGACGTCGCCCTCGTTGATCTCGCGCCGAGCCGCGAACTGCTGCTCACCCAGGACGTCCGCGACAACGCCCGCGCCCTGAAGGACGCGTTCCCCGCGATCGCGGGCATGCTCGAGAAGATGGCCGAGGGAATCCCCGTCGAGGGTATGGAGTCGCTGCTTCCTGCGGTCGCCGCCCCGCTGAAGTCACTCGCCGAGTATCTACCCGAAGGGTCAGCGACCGTGGTCATCGACCCCGAGCGCTCCACCGCCCGAGCGATCACCCTGGGTGACACGAACCGCGAATTCCTCGACGCCGCGTGGAGCGCGGCGACGAGCGGCGCATCCGCACCCATCGACCTCGGCGCCGGAGACTTCCTCACCATCGCACAGCTGCGCGAGGTGGTGCGCGACCGCGGCGGCGTCTGGTGGCGCCTGAGCCCGTTCGCGATGGGGGGAGCGGATGCCGACACCATCGATGCCTCCGTCATCCCCTCGTTTCACGGCAATGTCGATGGGGCGATCTCCTTCGTCGATCAGAAGGTGCAGGACGGGTGGCGCGTCGTGGTCATCGCCACCGGCACCGGCCTGGTCGACCGTGCCCGCGACGTGCTCTCGGATCGCGGAATCGCCGCGCGCATCGTCGCGGACCTCATCGACGCCCCGGACACCGGTGTCGCCACGCTCACCATCGGTGCTGTCGAGTCCGGCTTCCAGGTACCAGAGGCGAAGCTCGCCGTCCTCACCGACAACGAGTTCTACGGCCGCACGATCGGCGGCGACCAGAGGCTCGTCAAGAAGCTCGCCTCTCGTCGCAAGAATGTGGTCGACCCGCTGCAACTGAAGCAGGGCGATTTCGTCGTGCACGCAACGCACGGCATCGGCCGCTTCGTCGAGATGACGCAGCGAGAGGTGTCGACCGGCGGCCGCAACGCCACCAAGTCGGTGCGCGACTATCTCGTCCTCGAGTACGCCCCGTCCAAGCGCGGCTACCCTGGCGACAAACTGTTCGTGCCTACTGACCAACTCGACCTCCTGTCGAAGTATGTCGGCGGCGAGGCGCCAACCTTGTCGAGGATGGGCGGCAGCGACTGGGCGGCAGCCAAAGGCAAGGCGCGCAAAGCCGTGCGCGACATCGCCGTCGAGCTCGTCAAGCTGTACTCGGCGCGGATGAGCGCGAAGGGGCATGCTTTCGGCCCCGACACGCCCTGGCAGCGCGAGCTGGAAGAGGCGTTCCCCTTCGCCGAGACTCCCGACCAGCTGCAGACGATTGATGAGATCAAGGCTGATATGGAGCGGCCGATTCCGATGGATCGGCTTCTGAGCGGTGACGTCGGCTTCGGTAAGACCGAAGTGGCCGTGCGCGCCGCGTTTAAGGCGATCCAAGATGGCAAGCAGGTCGCGATGCTCGTGCCGACGACGCTGCTCGTCAAGCAGCACCTGGAGACCTTCACGGAGCGTTTCGCCGGCTTCCCGGTGAAGGTGCGCCCTCTCTCGCGCTTCCAGACCGACAAAGAGGCACGCCTGACTCTCGCCGGGCTCCTCGACGGCACGGTCGATATGGTGATCGGCACGCATCGCATCCTCACCGACCAGGTGATGTTCAAAGACCTCGGACTGCTGATCGTCGACGAGGAGCAGCGCTTCGGCGTCGAGCACAAAGACGCGCTCAAGAAGCTGAAAACGAACGTCGACATCCTCGCCATGAGCGCCACACCGATCCCGCGCACGCTGGAGATGGCGGTCACCGGCATCCGCGAGATGTCGACCCTCGCCACGCCGCCGGAGGACCGGCATCCGATCCTCTCTTTCGTCGGCCCTCGCAGCGACAAGCAGATCGCCGCGGCGATCCGCCGAGAGATTCTGCGGGAGGGGCAGGTATTTTTCGTGCACAATCGTGTGCAGTCGATCCAGCGCGTCGCGGCTGAGCTCGCCGAGCTCGTGCCCGAGGCGCGCATCGCTGTCGCGCACGGTCAGATGGGCGAGCATCAGCTGGAGATGGTGGTTGACGACTTCTGGGAGCGCAAGTACGACGTGCTCGTGTCGACGACGATCATCGAGACCGGCCTGGACATCTCGAACGCGAATACGATCATCATCGACCGAGCCGACAAGTACGGTCTCAGCCAGCTGCACCAACTTCGAGGGCGGGTCGGACGCGGGCGCGAGCGGGCCTACGCTTACTTCCTGTATGACGAGACCAAGCCGCTCAGCGAGACGGCTGCCGACCGGCTGCAGACGATCGCTGTGAACAATGAGCTCGGTTCGGGCATGCAGGTCGCGCTGAAAGACCTGGAACTGCGCGGCGCCGGTAACTTGCTCGGCGCCGAGCAGGCAGGGCACATCGCAGGCGTCGGCTTCGACCTGTACCTGCGCATGATCGGCGAGGCTGTGGCGACGTTCCGTGGCGAGGACGTCGAGAGTGGTCAGGAGCTGCGGCTTGAGCTGCCCATCGACGCGCGGATTCCCGAGGGTTACATCGACAGCGAGCGCCTGCGACTGGAGGCGTACCAGAAGCTGTCGGCAGCATCTGCGGCGACGGCGAAAGACGAGGCGATCGACCTCGTGATCGAGGAGCTCACCGACCGGTACGGTGCGTTGCCGGCTGAGGCCGAGGGGCTGATCGCGATCGCGCGGCTGCGGCGGCGGGCGGCGCGGGCGGGCCTCACGGACGTCGTCACAATGGGCTCGAACCTGCGGATCGCCCCGGCGCACTTCGAGGATTCGATCAAGGTGCGCATGCAGCGGCTCTACCCGAAGGCGAAGCTCGTGGCCGGGGGAGAGGCGCTTGTCGTGCCGATGCCGACGGTGCCAGCGGCGGTCGGCGTCGGACTCGAGCCTCTCTCCGACGCGGCGCTCATCGACTGGGTCGCCCAGCTGCTCACCGCGCTCTTCCCCGCGCCCATCAAGCCCGCCGAGACCCCGTCCTGACGCCGAAACCCCGTCCTGTTTGCGCGAACAGGGCGGGGTTTCGGCGACAAGGCGGGGTCTCGGCGAACGCGGATGCAGCGCGTTGGCAGCGATGCGGGACTAGTCTGGCGGCATGCTGTACGAGCACCTCGGGGCTCGGCCCCGAATTCATGACACCGCCGTCGTCGCTCCCACCGCCGTCATCTCCGGCGATGTGGAGATCGGCCCGAACTGCCAAGTGCTGCACGGGGCCGTGATTACCGCCGAAGGGGGGCCGATAACGCTCGGCGAGCACGTCATCGTCATGGAGAACGCGTTGATTCGCGCGACCGCGGCGAACTCTGTGCACATCGGGTCGCACACGTTGATCGGCACGCTCGCGAGCATCGCCGGAGCCACAGTCGGCGATGAGGTCTTCTTCGCCTCCGGCGCCCGCATCTTCAACGGCGCCCTCGTCGGCGACCGCTGCGAGGTTCGCGTCAACGCGATCGTGCACCGGCGGGCGGTGCTGCCTCCCGGCACCGTCGTGCCCATCGGATGGGTGGCCGCAGGCGACCCGGTGCGGCTGTTCTCACCAGACCAGAACGATGAGATCGCGGCAGCTCAGCCTGACCTCGACTTCCCCGGCCACGTGTTCGGCGTCGATAGAGACACTCCCGATCTCATGGTTCAGCTCACCGAACGCTATGCCAGCTCTCTTGCGCGCCACGCTGACGATCGCGAGGTCGGCAGGTGAGCGGGCTCGTCCGCCCGGCAGTCTCCGAAGCGGACGCATGCCTGATCGCCCGCGAGTGCTACGGGCTGGAGGTGTCAGCGCACGAACTCGGCAGCAACCAGGATCGCAATTTCGTGCTCACAGAGGCCGATGGCACCCGGAGTGTGCTGCGCGTGGACAACCCGGTGTTCGGCGACGACGCGCGAGACGGTCAGCACGCCGCTCTCGCCGCCTACTGCGCGGCGGGTGTTCGGGTACCGGCCGTCCTGGCAGGACTCGACGGCGAGCTGACACAGCAGTGGCGGGGATTCGCTGTGCGGCGCAGCGAGTTCGCAGTCGGTGAGCCGATGGTGGATGCCGGCTACTTCGCCCCGGTCGTGCTCGCCGAGTTCGGGGCGCTCGCGGCGGCATCCGTCACCGCTCTCGCGGCTGTGAGCCACCCTGGCCTTGACCGGGCGCATATGTGGGATATGCGCGTGGCTGCTCAGCAGGTGACTGCGCTCGCTCCAGCCATCGCCGACGACACCCTGCGCGCGCGAGTGCTCGAGTCTGCTGCCGAGGCCGAGGCTGCGTTGCAGCCGCTCGAAGAACACCTCCCTGTACAGCCGATCCACGGCGATCTCACCGACGATAACGTCACCGGAGTTCGCGGGACGGATTCGCGGCTGCATCCGAACACTGTCCTCGACCTCGGTGACCTGTCGCTGGGCTGGCGAGTCGCCGAGCTCGCCGTGTGCGTGTCGTCGATGCTGCATCACGAGCCCGATCGCCCGCTGCGCACCCTCGACGTCATCGAGGCATTCCATGCGGACGCGCCTCTCTCCGTGCCGGAGGCGCGCGCTGTGTGGCCGCTCGTCGTACTGCGTGCGGCGCTGCTGGTCGCCAGCGGCTGGCGACAGTTGGAGATCGACGGCGACAACGACTATGCCAGAGAGCGTATCGCGGGGGAGCAGGCGATCTTCGACGCCGCGACGCTGCTTCCTCTGGCAGAGATGTCCGAGAATGTGCTCGACCGGCTCGGCATCGAGGCTCCGATGATCGATCTCGCAGCCGATCATACGGTTGCGTTGCTGCCGGATCTTGCCGGCGGCCTCGTCATCGTCGATCTCGGGGTGGAGTCGTCGATGCTCGATGAGGGGCGTTGGCTCGAATCGGATGCTGAGGCTGGCCTGGTCGCTGCGGCGCTCGCGGCCGGGGCTGGCGCAGCGGTGCTGCCGTACGGAGTGTTCCGGTTGACGCGGGCTGCGATCGACAGTGCGGATGCTGCCCCCACCTGGCCGACTCACACGGAGATCCACGTCGGGCCAGGGGCCGACATCGTTGTCGCGGCACCCTGCGCAGGGTACCTGCGCGTCGACGACGGCGGGGTGCGGATCGAGCGTGCCGACGGGTGGATGCTCAGCGTGCGCGGTATCGGTCCCGATGATGTGCAGGAGCGTCCAGTTGCCGTGGGGGAGCGCATCGGTGTGCTGCCGTCGGCAGAGTGCGTGCGCGCCATCAAAGTGGGGATCCGCCGTGCGGACGCCCCCGTGCCTCCGGGCCTCGTCGCTCCCGAGCGGATCGCGGGGTGGGGCAGGCTCACTGCCGACCCCGCACCCCTGCTCGGCGTTCCCAGCCTTGCGCAGCGCGATTGTTCGGCGGTCGAGCGGCAGCGGCGCGAGCGGCTGTTCGCCTCCGCACAGGAGCGCTATTACGAGCATCCGCCGCAGATCGAACGCGGCTGGCGCCACCATCTCATCGACACGACCGGACGCGTCTACGTCGACATGGTCAACAACGTCACCGGCCTCGGGCACAGTCACCCTCGGGTAGCGGAGGCTGCCGAGCGGCAACTGCGCACCCTCGCGACCAACTCCCGATTCCTCTATCGCGATCTTGCCGAATACAGTGAGCGGCTTCTGGCGCTCATGCCGCCGGACAGCGGGCTCGACACCGTGCTGTTGGTGAACAGTGGTTCAGAAGCGGTCGATCTTGCGCTGCGTCTGGCTCAGGCAGCGACCGGGCGTCGCACGGTCATCGCGTTGCGTGAGGCGTACCACGGGTGGACCATGGCGAGCGACGCGGTCACCACCAGCGCCTACGACAACCCGGATGCCCTTGCCACCCGACCCGACTGGGTGCACATCGCCGATGTGCCCAATCCGTACCGCGGCACCTACCGAGGCGAGAACTCCGCTGAGGAATATCTTGCCGACCTCGGTGGCGACCTCGAGCGCCTCGACGCAGATGGGTGCCCGCCCGCGGCTTTCATCTGCGAGCCGATTCTCGGAAATGCCGGCGGTGTCCTGCTGCCCGAGGGCTATCTTGCCGGAGCACACGAGTTGATTCGCGATGCCGGCGGGCTGTGCATCGTCGATGAGGTGCAGGTCGGGTTCGGTCGCACCGGAGCGGCGTTCTGGGCGTTCGAGCTGTCAGGGGTGCGCCCAGACATCGTCACGATCGCCAAGCCGATGGGCAACGGGTTTCCGATCGGCGGGGTGATCACCTCGAAGGCCGTGGCGGACGCGCTGTCCACGCAAGGGCAGTTCTTCTCCTCTGCGGGGGGTAACACGCTCAGCTGCCGCGTCGGTATCGCGGTGCTCGACGCCATGGCCGAAGACGGGTTGCAGCGCAACGCCCTCGAGATCGGCAAACGGCTGGCCCGGGAACTAGGCGCGCTCGCCGACCGGCATCCGCTCGTCGGCCCCATCCACGGAACGGGCCTTTACCTCGGCGTCGAACTGGTGCGGAACCGCGAATCGATGGAGCCGGCGGCACCTGAGGCCGCGGCGATCTGCGAACGACTCAGGGAGCTCGGCGTGATCGTGCTTACGACATCCGAGCGATCGAACGTCCTGAAGATCAAGCCGCCCCTGTGCCTGACGGCCGAAAGCGCCGATCACGTCGTGCGGATGCTCGACCGGGTGCTCGCCGAAGGTTGGTGACCTCCTTCGAAACCCGTTCAGATTCGTCATGTTAAAAGCGCATTTCGAATCAGAATTGGGGGTCGCGCTGAGGAATGCTTGGGGTACATACTGATGCTCAACGTCGGATGACCCGTACTCCGGCGGGTTCGGCGTTCCCTGAGGAGTGAATACATGACGATGAAGACCAAACCGCTCGCCCAAGGAGGCGGAGCGCTTCGGCGCAACCTCGGCCTGTGGGCGATCGTCGGACTCGGACTCGGCTACATGACACCGACCGTCATCTTCGACACTTTCGGCATGGTGGCGCGCGATACCGCGAACGTCGTCCCCGCCGCGTACCTCGTTGCACTGATCGTGATGGTCTTCACGGCGATCAGCTACGGCAAGATCGCGAGCGCGATTCCGAGTGCCGGGTCGGCGTACACCTACGTGCGCGAATCGATTCACCCGAACCTCGGGTTCATGGTCGGCTGGACCTCGCTGATCGACTACGTGCTGCTGCCGATGGTGAACTGCCTCATCATCCGCAGCTACCTCGAGGCCCTCTTCCCCGACATTCCCGGCTGGATCTGGGTTGTCGTGTACTGCGTGCTCGTCACGGCGATCATCTACATCACCATGCGCGGCACGTCAAACGCGAACATGATCCTGCTCGTGTTCTCGATCATTGTCATGATCGTCTTCGTGGCGATGGTCGTTGCCCAGCTGTCGAGCGGTGAGGGCGCGGCAACGCTCGCCTCAGTCGCCCCGTTCGCGCACGACGGAGTCACGATGGGCGCCGTGCTGATGGGTGCCACGATCGTCTGCTTCTCGTTCATCGGCTTCGACGCGGTCACGATGTACGCCGAGGAGGCGAAAGACCCGAAGATCATGCCGAAGGCGATCCTGCTCACGGTGCTGATCGGTGGGGCGATCTTCCTCATCGCTTCGTACTGCACTCAACTGCGCTTCCCGGAATGGCACGAGTTTGCCCCCGGAGGTGACCAGCAGTTCGTCGAGGACTCGACCCTCCCCATCATCGGCAAGCTCGTCGGCGGCGATGTGCTCATGGCCGTGCTTACCGCTGCAGGCTTCTGCGCCACGCTCGCCTCGGGTCTTGCCTCGCACGCATCCGTGTCGCGCATGCTGCTGGTGATGGGTCGCAACAATGTGCTGCCGCAGCGAGCCTTCGGGTACGTCAACCCGCGCACGCACACGCCGACGTTCAACATCGTGCTGGTCGGAGCGATATCGCTCCTCGCGATCCCGTTCACGCTCGAACTCATCGCTGCGTGGATCAACTTCGGTGCGCTGATCGCGTTCACGTTCGTGAACATTTCGGTGATCGCGTGGTTCGCGATCAAGAAGGGTATGCACGAGAAGCCGGGCGAGATCTTCAACTACATCGTGATGCCCGCCATCGGCATGCTGCTCACAGGGTTGCTCTGGGTGAACCTGCACTCCGACGCGCTCGTTGGTGGTCTCACCTGGACGGCGCTGGGCGTGATCTACCTCGCCATCATCACGAAGGGCTTCCGCAAGAAGGTCGTCGCCTTCGACGAGAATCAGCCGGTGACCGGATACAACAAAGTCGTGTCCGTGCCTGCTGACGAGAACTGACAGCTGGGGAAACGAACAGCCGCCTTGCCCGGGGAGGGGAGGCGGCTGTTCATTCGTTGCGCGGGCGCGCGACAGCGTGGGGCAGCGAGCTCACCCGGTGTTCTGCAGGCCAGCGGCCACACCGCTGACCGAGAGCAGCAGCAGGCGTCGTAGTTCCTCGTCGGCGCCAGAGCCCTCAGGCGAGCCATCGGCGGATGCGGCGGCGGATTCTGTGGCGGAGCCTGATTGAGCGGATGCGGTTCGCAGCGCGCGTAGGGCGCGCAACTGCAGCAGGGACAACGCGTCGACATAGGGTGTGCGCAGTTGAACAGCGCGCTGCAGGATCGGCTTGTTCTCGAGAAGGCGCTCGCCGCCGGTGAGGCGAATCACCCACTCGCGCGTCAGCCGCAGCTCGTCGAGGACGAGCTCGGCAAGATCGTCGCGGTCGCCGAGCGCGAGGTATTGACGGGCAATGCGCTCATCGGTCTTGGCGAGGCTCATGGCGACGTTGTCGATCATCGTGCGCAGCAACGGCCAGTCGCGATACGCCTCCGAGAGACGCTGCTCGTCGCCCACCGCATCGAGGGCGGTGCCCAAACCGAACCAGCCCGCCAGGTTGATCCGCGCCTGCGTCCAGGCGAACACCCACGGGATTGCGCGGAGATCCTCCAGAGACTCCACGGATAGCCCCCGTCGTGCAGGGCGGGAGCCGAGGGCGAGCAGGCCGATTTCTTCCAGCGGTGTCACGGTCGCGAACCAGGGGGCGAAGCCCTCGGCCTTGACCAGGGAGAAGAAGCGTTCTCGCGAGGCAGCATCCATGATGGCGGCGATGTCGGAAAAGCGCCGCGCAGCTTCGCTAGTGCGCTCCTCGACCGTCGGCGACGAGGCGAGAAGGGTGGCCGCGGCCACCTGGTCGATGTGCCGCATCGCGATCGCGGGCTCGCCGTAGCGAGCGAAGATGACCTCGCCCTGCTCGGTGAGCTTGAACCGGCCGTCGACAGAGTGCGGTGGTTGGGCCAGGATCGCCGAATTGGCGGGGCCGCCACCGCGTCCGAGAGCACCGCCGCGGCCGTGGAACAGCGTCAGCTCGATACCCGATTCCTTCGCCCAGAGAGCGATCTTCTCCTGTGCCTCGTACAGTGCGAGGTTGGCGGCGACAGGGCCGACGTCCTTCGACGAGTCGGAATAGCCGAGCATGACCTCGAGCTTGTTTCCGGTCTCGGCAAGGCGCGACTGGAACTCGGGGAACGTCACAGCTTCGGCGAGGATTCCTGGTGCGGCCTGCAGATCGGCGAAGGTCTCGAACAGCGGAACCACGTCGAGCACCGGCGCGTCGTCGCCGAGGGAGTGCTTCGCGAGCCGGTACACGGCTGCCAGGTCGGTTGCCGACTGAGTGAACGACACGACATAGCGGCCGGCGGCCCGCGGGCCGCGGTCGTGCTGGATGTCGGCTATCGCACGGAAGACCTCGAGAACCTCCTCGGTCTGGGCGCTGAGTTCATCGCCGCCCTCGATCTCGGCGAGAGCTTTCGCGTGGACCTGTGAATGCTGACGGACTTCGAGTTCGGTCAGGTGGAACCCGTAGGTCTCCACTTGCCAGATCAGGTGCTGCACGCCGCCGAAGGCGTGCCGGCGGGCGCCGGCTGCGGACAGCGACGCCTGCAACGCGCGCAGGTCAGCGAGAAGTTCGTCAGGGCTGGCGAAGCGGTCGTCGTCACCGAGCCTTGTTGCCGCGATGCGGTGCGCGAGCACGAGCATCACCCGACGGTGGGGTTCGTCGGGGGAGCGAGTGGCGAGCTCAGATGCGGCCTTGGTGTTGGCGGCGGCGAAGCGATCCCAGATGGCGGTCACCTCGGTGCTCGGCGGCGTGCCGTGCGCGTCTAGGGTGAGCGTGCGTCCGATGCGTTCGATGGCCCGCTCGAGACCGCGCAGTACGTGGTCTGAGGCGATCTGCGATGCCTCGCGGGTGACGGATGCGGTCACGAAAGGGTTGCCGTCACGGTCGCCGCCGACCCACGAGCCGATCCGCACGAATGCGGGGACGATCGGCGCGCTCGCCCCGGACTCCTCTCCGCGCAGTGCGTCGTCGATGCGGCGATACACGTGCGGGACCGTCGTGAACAGCGTCTCGTCGAAGACGCCCATGACGGTGCGCACCTCGTCGGTCGGAGTGGGCTTTTTGGCGCGCAGTGGCGCGGTGCGCCACAGGGTGTCGATCTCCTCGAGCATTCGGCGGTGGGCGCGGTGCTGTTCGGCGCCGCCGTCGCTTGCGGCGTCGTGCTGGGTGAGTAGTTCGGATAGACGGCGGATGCTGCTGGACACCGCTCGACGGCGGGCCTCGGTCGGGTGGGCGGTGAAGACGGGGTGGAAGCGCAGAGCTTCGAGCCGGCGACGCGCCTCATCGTTGCCCACTTCGGTCTTCAGGCGTGCGTATGCGGTCGCGACGGTGTCGGCGGCGTCCTCGCGACCGGGCTGGCCGGCACGCTCGCGGAGGACGCGCACGCGCTGGTGCTCCTCGGCGAGGTTGACGAGGTGGAAGTAGCAGGTGAAGGCGCGCGCGACCTCATCTGCGCGCTCGATCGAGAACGACTCTGCGATCGCCGCCGCGCGGTCGAAAGCGTCGGGGGTCTCCTCGTCATAGGCCTGGATTGTGGCAAGGCGCAGTCGCTCCACGTCTTCGAAGAGGTCATCGCCGCCGGCTTCGCGCAGCACCTGGCCGAGCAGGGCGCCGAGCATCCTGACGTCGGAACGCATCGCCTCGGGGATGCCTTGGCCTGCTTCGAAGCGTCCGATGACGCGCATTGCCTCAGTGTTCGTTGGCTCGGTGAACTCGGTGAAAGAGTGTGCGGGGGTCACCCTTCGAGAGTATCCCGGCCGTGAAGGGTGCTCTGAACGGATGACGGGACGTAACGAACTTTTTATGAACGGGACTTGGAATGCGGCGAGGGGCGTATCGGTATATTGCGTGTCTACTGAATGTCTGCTATGCATTAGCTGTGCGGTTGATGTGCCGCGTGTTCTTCGGAAGGAACCGCGGTGATGCGTCGACGTTCTGTGACTGTTTTGGCTTGTGTGTTGGTGGGTGTTCTGGTTGTGGTCACGCCTGAGGTGGCCGCG
>JASGEY010000032.1:0-11409 GCA_047605925.1 Microbacterium sp. | reverse complement strand
GTGCAGGAGCAGCGTCTGATCGCCAAGGCGATCAAGAACGCTCGCGAGATGGCTCTCCTGCCCTACGCCGGCGCTGGCCGCTGAGGGGTACCGACATGGCAAAGCTGATTCTCACGAACGAGGTCGCCGGGCTCGGAAGCGCCGGTGACGTGGTCGAGGTCAAGAACGGGTACGCCCGTAACTACCTCATCCCCCAGGGTTTCGCTACGGCGTGGACCCGCGGCGGCGAAAAGCAGGTCGCTTCGATCCAGGCTGCTCGTCAGGCTCGCGCTATTCACGACCGTGACGAGGCCGTGGCTCTGAAGAACACCCTTGAGGGCACCAAGGTCCGTCTCGCCGTCAAGGCGGGCGCTGCTGGTCGCCTGTTCGGCTCGGTCAAGACCGGTGACGTCGCCGACGCTGTCGCTGCGGCCGGTCTCGGCTCGATCGACAAGCGCAAGGTGCACATCACTTCGGTGATCAAGTCGACCGGTGAGCACGAGGCCACCGTCCGTCTGCACGACGACGTGACCGCTGTCATCACCCTGCAGGTGGTTGCCGCCAAGTAAGGCGCGACAGCTCGCTTCGAACGCCCCCTGTCCTGTGCGACAGGGGGCGTTCTTCGTGCTCTGTCGGCACCCCGAACAGGGCCGATCCTGGCGACTTTCCCAGGGCGTCGCCGCTGGACACCCCGCCGACGCGCCCGGTGTGATCAGGGTCTTGACTTTCCCCAGGTTCTGCACATGCGATGCGAGTGAGGATAACCTTCAATCCCTGCTTGAAGTTGAATGTTGTACACAGGTTGGGGAAAGAGAAATTCCCAGGTCAAAGATGATAAAAAACTTCAGTTTTGACGTAGTCCACCGAGTTGTCCACAGTGGTTCTGCACAGACTCTCCGGCATTGTCCGCAAGCTCTCCACAGAGTTATCCACAGGCCGTGTTGCGCGCGTCCGAGGGCATGAATAGCGTGGTCGAGCGACCGAACGTCGGGGGGTACTGGTGTGATGTGCACCTGACCTGATGAGGTCACGAAACAGCACTCTCGTCGCCATGAAGGGAAGCCCGTGTCGATCGCCGACATCTCGGAGGAACGCCTCGATGGCCCGCGCCGCCCCGAGCGCACTCCACCGCACGATCTGCTCGCAGAGCAGAGCACCTTGGGCGGGATGCTGCTGTCGAAAGATGCTGTCGCCGACGTGGTCGAAACGCTCAAGGGTGCCGACTTCTACATCCCCAAGCACGAGCTGATCTTCGAGGCGATCCTCTCGCTGTATTCGCACGGTGAGCCGACCGATGTCATCGCGGTGACCGACGAGCTGATCAAGACGGGCGAGCTGGGTAGGGCCGGCGGGGCCGACTACCTGCACTCCCTGACGTCGATCGTGCCGACCGCGGCGAACGCCGGTTACTACGCGAGCATCGTGTCCGAGCGAGCGATCCTGCGCCGACTCGTCGACGCCGGCACCCGCATCGTGCAGCTCGGTTACGCGGGTGAGGGCGATGCCGCAGACATCGTCAACAACGCCCAGGCCGAGATCTACTCCGTCACCGGAGCGGAGACTGCTGACGACTACGTCCCGCTGACCGTCGCCGTCGATGCTGCGATGGAGGAGATCGACGCGGCCAGTAGCCGAGGCGACTCGCTGACCGGCATCCCTACCGGATTCCGCGAACTTGACGAGCTGACCAACGGCCTGCACGCCGGCCAGATGATCGTCGTCGCCGCGCGGCCTGCGATGGGCAAGTCGACGCTCGCTCTCGATTTTGCGCGTGCGGCAGCCATCGGTCACAACCAGCCGTCGATCTTCTTCTCGCTCGAGATGGGCAAGAGCGAGATTGCTATGCGGCTGCTCAGCGCCGAGGGTGCCATACCGCTGCAGCACATGCGTAAGGGCACCCTCGACCCGCGCGACTGGACAACGGTCGCAGCGACCAGGGGTCGCATCAATGAGGCTCCGTTGTACATCGATGACAGTCCGAACATGACTCTCGTCGAGATTCGTGCGAAGTGCCGTCGGCTCAAGCAGCGTGTCGGTCTCAAGATGGTCATCATCGACTATCTGCAGTTGATGACCTCGGGCAAGCGCGTCGAGTCGCGTCAGCAGGAGGTGTCGGAGTTCTCCCGAAGCCTCAAGCTCATCGCCAAGGAGCTGCAGGTTCCGGTGATCGCGCTGAGCCAGCTGAACCGTGGCCCCGAGCAGCGGCAGGACAAGAAGCCTGCGATCAGCGACCTGCGCGAGTCTGGTTCGATCGAGCAGGATGCCGACATGGTGATCCTGCTTCACCGAGAGTCGGCCTACGACAAGGAGGTCCGCCCCGGCGAGGCCGACCTCATCGTCGCCAAGCACCGCAACGGCCCGACCGCGACGATCACCGTGGCCTTCCAGGGCCACTACTCGCGCTTCGCCGACATGGCGGTGGGTGGGGACTTCAACTGACAGCAGGTCGGCGGAGTGTTCACACCTCCCCGGCCCTTCTCGCTCCGGGCACAGCTTCGGATCACGGATGCGGCGCGCCGCGGCATCCGCGCTTCTGGCGGCGTGTCGTCGTTGACTTCCGAAGTTGTGTCCGGCGGCCCCACCGCCGGAACGCTACGATTTTCGGCATGGGTCACAGCATCCGCATCGTCTACTGCACTCAGTGCTCCTGGATGCTCCGAGCCGCCTGGGTCGCGCAGGAGCTACTGACCACCTTCACCGAGGAGCTGCGCGACGGCGGGGTGACGCTGGTGCCAGGAACCGGCGGCATCTTCGAGGTGCACGCCGACGGACAGCAGATCTGGTCGAGAGCGGATGCCGGCGGCTTCCCCGACATTGTGGCCCTCAAGCGCGCGGTGCGCGACGTCATCGCACCCGAACGGCCCCTGGGGCACGCCGATAGAGCCGCCGCGCGCGGCGGAGAGCCTTCACACTAGGCCCGCACTCAGGATCTGAC
This sequence comes from Microbacterium sp., assembly GCA_047605925.1. Classification (GTDB taxonomy): domain Bacteria; phylum Actinomycetota; class Actinomycetes; order Actinomycetales; family Microbacteriaceae; genus Microbacterium. The sequence goes on along the minus strand of JASGEY010000032.1, from coordinate 8,495 downwards.
GCGAACCGTTCGCCCTGCGAACGACACCAGGTCGCCGTCGTGCAACTGGCGCCCCCGGCGGCGGTCCTCCTCGCCGTTCACGCTCACGAAGCCGTCAATGATCGCCTCTTTCGCGTCGCCACCGGAGTCGATGAGACCCGAGAACTTCAGAAACTGCCCGAGGCGGATCATCTCCCCGCCGATGGAGACATCGTCGATATGCTGCGCCATGGCTCGATCGTAACCGCGGCGCCGTCCACGGGAGGACAGCCAGCGGCCCGGCGCAATACGATTGACCCGTGACCGACCCGCGCACGACAGCCGAGCGTCTTGTGCGCCTATTCGCCCGAGAGACCAATCTTCTCGTGGCCGGTCGCTCGTTCTCGGTCGAGGGGACGGATGCCGTCGCCACCGAGCTCCGTCTCATGCTCCGCGCCCTCGGCGCGCACCTCGTTGAGCGAGGAGACGGCGGCGAATCCGGCGCGGAGTTCGTAACCTTCGCTCCCGGCCAGTACCCCGAGGTCCTCGTCGGCGGCGCACCGTTGACTGCCCGCACAACCGCAGCGCAACGCGTCGACAACGCCGGCTCCCACATGCCCGTGTCGACTCTCATCGCGGCCCGCCTTCGTGCAGAGGGTATCGTGCGCGGCATCCGCATCGGCATCGCCATGGTGCTCGAACCGAAAACCGCTCAGCTCGCCCTGTTGCTGCGCGATGCCGGCGCCGAGGTCGCTGTCTACGCGCACCCCGACGAGATCGATGTCGATGTCGCCGAAGTGCTGCGCGCGCGAGGAATCGCCGTCGACGGCGACCCGGCGTTACGAGGCGCCGCAGAGCGGGGGGCAGCGCTGGCTTTTCTCCGTCGGGGTTTCGATCTGCTGCTCGACGACGGTTCGCACCTCATCCGGCTCGCCCACGAAGAAGGGCTCGCCGAAAGCCTGCAGGGTGCCGCAGAAGAGACCACGAGCGGACTCGCCCCGTTGCGACTCATGCAGCAGCACGGGCTCCTGCGCATCCCAGTGATCGCCGTGAACGACGCGGCCATGAAGACCTCATTCGACAATCGCTATGGCACAGGGCAATCCTGCGTCTTCGCGATCGCTGACGTGCTCGATGCAGCGGGCATCGGCCTCCGCGACCAGCCCGCGGTCGTCATCGGATACGGCCCCGTCGGCGAGGGCGTCGCCGCGCACCTGCGCGCCCTCGGCGCCGAAATCGCCATCGCCGAGACCGACCCGGTCCGCGCACTTGCGGCCGAGCATGACGGGCTCCGCTCCGCGCCGCTGGCCGAGATCGCACCAGGGTCCCTGGTGATCTCAGCGACCGGATCAGCGCACACCATCACCGCCGACACGCTGAAAACTGCGAAAGTCGTCGCGGTCGCCGGCGGTGTCCCTGGCGAGATCGACGACTCGGTGCTCACTCCGACCGGATCAGCGCACCTCGATCGCTCAGAACACGGTGCGCTCGTAATCGCCCGCGGAAACTGCGTCAATCTCGCAGCAGTGGAGGGAAACCCGATCGAGATCATGGACCTCTCCTTCGCCGTGCAGCTCGGCGCCGTCGAGCAGCTTCTCGCCACAAAGCCCGTCCGGGGCCTGCATCCGCTCTCTGCCGAGGCCGATGACGCCATCGCCCGCGCCGCCCTCGCTGCCCGCGGCGCACGCATCGACACGCCCAGCCGCGAGCAGCAGGCCGCGCAGGCAGAATGGCGATCCCGCCGCTACCTCGGAGCATCCTCATGACAACCGTCTACTCCGCCGGCCTCGTCGTCCCCATAACAGCCCCGCCCATCGTCGATGGCGCCGTCGCCGTCAGAGACGGACGCATCATGCACGTCGGAGAGCGCAGCTGGGTGCTGCGCTCCCTTGCCGAACGCGGCCTCGCACACGACGAAGTGCACTGGCCCGGCATCCTCACCCCCGGCCTTGTGAACGCCCACACCCACCTGCAGTACACGGGCATGGCCGAGGTCGGACGCGGCCAGTACGCGGGCTTCGATGACTGGGTGCGGGCATTCGACCCGGTCTACGAAGCAGGCAGAAACTGGGGAGCGGATGCTGCAGCAGGCGCCGATCTGGCGGTGCGAAGCGGCACCACAGCCCTCGCCGACGTCGTCACTGACCCTGACGCCGCCTCGGCACTGCACGATGCACGGCTCCACGGCATCACTTATTGGGAGGTGATGAGCTGGACCAACACCGACTGGGCCCGTACCGGACGCGCGCAGGTCGAGCGCGCGCTTGATGCGCTCCCGACCCCGCCTGGCACCGGCCTTTCGCCGCACGCGCCCTACTCGCTCGACATTGAACCGCTGCTGGAGATCCCCGATATCGTGCGCGAGCGCGGCGGGCGCATTCACATCCACCTCGGCGAAGCCGCCTTCGAAAGCGAGTTCGCGCATGAGCATCCGCAGGCTTGGCACACCGCGGGTCTGGGGAGCTTTCGGGAGCTGCGCAGAGCCGGCTTCGGCACCAGCGCCACAGAGTTCGTCGACCAGCTCGGCGTGCTCGGCCCGGACTGTCACATCGCGCACGGTGTGTACATGACCGCGCGCGACCGGGCGATTCTGCGTGAACGTCGCACCACCGTCGCCCTCTGCCCTCGGTCGAACGCGGTGATCGGGCTTGAGGAACCGCCGATCGCCGCGTACCTGCGCGAGGGCAGTCAGATCGCCGTCGGCACAGACTCACTGTCGTCGAGCCCCTCGCTCGACGTGCTCGCCGACGTCGCCGAGCTCGCCCGCATCGCTCGTTCGCAGGGGTACACCGACCGCGATCTGCACGCCAGGCTCCTGGGGGCCGCGACCGTCGGCGGGGCTCACGCCATGGGCATTGACGTCGGTCCTGATCGCACCGGATACCTCGCCGTCGGCGCCCTCGCTGATCTGACGTTCTTCGACGTGCCGACCGGGTCCGACGCGATCGCCGAGCTCGTCGAAATGGGCGCGGGGCGTGCTGCGGCCACCGTGGTCGCGGGTGAGGTGCGCTGGGCGCGCGAGGACTTCCCGGCTCCTGAGCGACCTTCGTCTGGTCGCTTCGCTCCTCGCTCAGGGATCGAGGTGCCGGGCTCGTTCTCGGTCCCTGAGCGAGCGCAGCGAGACGAAGGGCGCCCACCGACCGCCGAACGCCTCGACCTCGCACCTCACCCGGAGGGCGGGTGGTTCCGCCGCACCTGGACGAGCCAGATTGCCGTCGAAACTCCTGCCGGATCGAGACCCGCAGGCACCTGCATCCACTACCTGCTCCAGCCACACGAGCGCAGCGAGTGGCATGTCGTGACCAGCGACGAACTCTGGCTTTGGCATGGCCCTGGACGCCTCGAACTGAGGCTCGGCGGCGACGGTGCAGAACCAGCAGAGGCCACCTCGATCGTGCTCAGCGGATCGGATGCCGCGCAGGTTCTCGTCCCCGCTGGGGTCTGGCAGGCCGCCCGACCACTCGACGACAGCGAGGTGCTCGTGTCGTGCTTCGTGTCTCCAGGTTTCGATTTCGCGGACTGGCGACTCGCTTCATCGCCTACTCTTGATCAGAACCCGATCGAACTTTCGTGAGCCTGATAATCGAACACCCCTCAGGAGCATCCCGTGTCCCGTACCCTTCGCCGCACTGCGGCCGCCGTCGCCGCAGCATTCGCCGCACTCTCACTCGCCGCCTGCGCGAGCACTCCGAACAGCACCTCGTCCACATCGGATGACACCGGCCTGCAGACCGTCACCGCGGGCAAGCTCACCATCGCCACCGGCGAACCCAACTACGAGCCCTGGTTCATCGACGACGACCCCTCGAACGGCAAGGGCTTCGAAGGTGCCGTCGCGAACGCGGTCGCAGCCGAGCTGGGCTTCGACGCAGACGACATCATCTGGGTGCGCACCGGCTTCGATGCCGCAATCGCCCCCGGACCCAAGGACTGGGATATCAACATCCAGCAGTTCTCGGTGACCGAGGAGCGCAAGCAGGCGGTCGACTTCTCGTCTCCTTATTACACAACGAGCCAGGCTGTTGTCGCGTTGAACAGTTCGTCCGCAGCATCCGCCACCACCGTCGACGAGCTCAAGAGCGCGCCCGTCGGCGTTGCCGCAGGCACCACCAGCTACACGGTCGCCAAGGAGCAGCTGGGCGACGCGAACCTCAGCGTCTTCAACACGGTCGACGACGTCGTGCTCGCCCTGCAGGGAGGCCAGATCGACGCCATGATCACCGACCTGCCAGGAGCGTTTTACCTCACAGCAGCGGTCGTCGACGACTCCTCGGTCGTCGGTCAGTTCGCGAGCTCTGACGGCGGAGACGAGTTCGCCTTCGTGCTGCCGAAGGATTCTCCCCTCACCGCGACAGTCTCAGACGCGGTCGACGCGCTGCGCGAAGACGGCACCCTCGACGCACTGGTGCAGGAGTGGCTCAGCGACGCCGTTGACGTACCCGTCCTGCAATGACGAACCTCACCGCAGAGACGGCGTGGCAGCCGAGCGAGCTTGAGCTGTCACGCCGCGCTCTGCGGCGCCGGGCGACCACCCGATCTGTACTGATCGCGTTTGTCAGTAGCGTCGTGCTGGTCGCGGTCCTTGGAATCGTGATCGTGAACACCCCCGGCTGGGAGGTCGTTCGCAAGACCTACTTCAACCCGGAGATCGCGCTGCAGAGCATCGGCCCGATATTCCAGGGTCTGCTCACGAACCTGGTCGTGCTGGCGATCGCCACCGTCGGCGTCGCGATCCTCGGCACACTGCTTGCCACGCTGCGGTCGCTACGCGGACCCGTCTTCTTCCCGCTGCGCGCGCTCGCCGCGGCGTACACGGACTTTTTCCGCGGCATCCCGCTGCTGATCGTGCTGTACTTGATCGGCTACGGCATCCCGGCCCTGATGATCTTTCCTCGCATGCCCGCGGCGTTCTGGGGAACCATCGCGATCATCATCACTTACTCGGCATATGTCGCCGAGGTGCTGCGCGCTGGCATGGAGGCCGTGCATCCCTCGCAGCGGGTGGCCGCCCGCTCGCTCGGGCTCAGCCATGCGCAGACCCTGCGAATCGTCGTGATCCCGCAGGGCGTGCGCAAGGTCGTGCCCGCACTGATGAACGACTTCGTCTCGATGCAGAAAGATGTCGGACTCATCTCGGTGCTCGGCGTGATCGATGCCGTGCGCGCGGCCCAACTGCAGGTCGCCGACACCTACAACTACACGCCCTATGTCATCGCCGGGCTGTTCTTCATCGCCCTCAGCTGGCCGATGATCAGGTTCACAGACGCTGTCACGGCGAGGCTGAACAGGCGCGAGCAGGCCGGAGGAGTCGTATGAGCACCCCCGTTATCGAGGCTCGAGGCGTGCGCAAGCGCTTCGGCGACCACGACGTGTTGCGCGGCCTCGATCTCGCGGTGGCCGAGCACGAGGTCGTCGTGCTGATCGGCGCATCCGGATCGGGCAAGTCGACACTGCTGAAGACCATGAACCTCATCGAGATGGTCGACGACGGACAGATTTTCCTTGGCGACGAGGACATCACCGATCCACGAGCGGATGCCGACGGCATCCGCGCCCGCATCGGCGTCGTCTTTCAGCACTTCAACCTGTTCCCGCATCTCACCGTGCTCGACAACGTCACCCTCGCGGCGCGCAAGGTGCACGGATGGCGGCCCGCCGTGGCGCGTGCGCGCGGGCTTGAGCTGCTCGAATCCTTGGGTCTCGCGGCCAAGGCGGGGGAATACCCCGACCGGCTGTCGGGTGGTCAGCAGCAGCGGGTCGCGATCGTGCGGGCCGTGCTCACCGAACCGGAGGTGCTGCTGCTCGACGAGATCACCAGCGCGCTCGATCCGCAGCTCGTCGGTGAAGTCCTCGACCTCGTGCGCGTGCTCAAGCGTCGAGGAACCACGATCGTGATGGCGACTCACGAGATGTCTTTCGCGCGCGAGGTCGCCGACCGTGTCGTGTTCCTCAAGGAGGGCGTGCTCGTCGAGCAGGGGCCGCCGGAGCAGATCTTCGACGCCCCGCAGCATCCGGCGACGATCGAGTTCCTCTCGCGCGTGCGGCACTAGGGGCGCGGCGGTTCTAGGGGTTCGCGCGGTCGTCGAGGACCAGCTGCATGAAAGTGAGGTCGAGCCAGCGGCCGAACTTCATGCCCACCTGCGGCATGCGTCCGGTCTCGACGAAGCCGAGCTTTTCGTGCAGGGCGATGGATGCTGCGTTCTCACTCTCGATCGCGGCGACCATGACGTGCTTCCCGAGAGCGCGGGCCCGCTCGATGAGCTCTGCCATGAGCATTCGTCCGACGCCATTGCCACGCTGATCTCCGCGCACATATACGGAGTGCTCGATCGTGTGACGATAGCCGTCGAACACCCGCCAGTCGCCGAAGGACGCGTAGCCGAGAACGCCGGAGCCATTGGTGGCGACGATGACGGGGTAGCCTGCGCGCAGGCGCTCGGCGAGCCACACAACGCGGTTATCGACGTCGACGAGCGTTTCGTTCCAGATGGCGGTGCTGTTCTCGACGGCGTCGTTGTAGATTTCGGTGATCGTCTCGAGGTCGGCGATCTCGGCATCCCTGATGTGCATGGCTGACTCCTCTGGGCGTGGGGTGCGCACCTGCCGACGACGGTAGCAGGGGCGGGTGGGATCGTCGTATTCCGTCGGGTTTTGCTGTCACGGTGCTTCTCGGGGCCTGGCTGTGTCCGCGGACGGCGCGTGCTGTTCGATGGTTGCTCACGCTGCCACCCCCGGTACCCAAGCGAGCGCAGCCCCCCACCCCGGTTCCTGAGCGAGCGCAGCGAGACGAAGGACCCACGGGCACCCGCCGTCAGTGCGACACGGCCTCCGGCGACTCTTCCCCTTCATGGAACGCAATGCGCTTGCCCAGCATCCGCCCGATACCGAGCACGATGCCGACGATCACCAAACCGATGGCGAGCCCACAGATCGCGGAAAACAGGGTGTCGCCGATCCAGACGATTACGGCGCCCGCCGACTCCAGCGCGTGCTCGATACCGTGCAGGACGTCGGCACCGAAGTGCACGCCGACCTCTCCGAGGTTCACGAGCACAAGGTGGCCGCCGACCCACAGCATCGCAACGGTGCCGAGAACGCTGATGAATCGAAACACGGCGGGCATCGAGCGCACGATCCGGGTACCTGTGTGTCGCACCCGCTGATCGGAACTCTTCGCCATCTTCAGGCCGATGTCATCGATCTTCACCAGCAGCGCCACGGCGCCGTAGACGACGACCGTCATGATCACGGCGATGACAGCAAGAATGCCGAGCGTCATCCAGATGTCGAGTCCTTCATCGAGGCTCGCCAGCGAGATGAGCATGATCTCGGCCGAGAGGACGAGATCGGTGCGTACAGCCCCGAGCACGAGCTTGGTCTCATCACGGGCAGTGTCATCTTCGTGGCCGTGCTGGATGCCGAACCACTCGAGCACCTTCTCGGCCCCCTCGAAGCACAGATACGTACCGCCAAGGATCAGCAGGAAGGGCAGCACCGACGGTGCAAACGCCGTCAACACAAGTGCCACCGGCATGATGACCACGAACTTGTTCGCAAGCGAGCCGAGCGCGATCTTGCCCACAACCGGAAGCTCGCGGGCAGGTGTGATTCCCTGAACGTACTGCGGCGTCACCGCTGCGTCGTCGATCACCACGCCCGCGGCCTTTGCCGAAGCCTTGACGGCCGCGCTGAGGATATCGTCGACAACGGCGAGCAGTCCTACGGACATGGGGCGTCCTCCCTGTTTCGAATACCAGGGAGCAACTCTATCCAACGCCCCTGACGGCTGCGCGCGCGTCAATCGGTGACGACGCCTCCCATCAACAGGGATACTGTCGACACAGCGGAGCATTCACCGACACCGGCTCTCATACCGTCATCGAGGAGCAGACATGACCGACACCGGCGCTATCACCCGCACGCCCGGCACAGAAACAGCCGTACTCGCCGGCGGCTGCTTCTGGGGCATGGAGGATCTCATCCGGCGCCAGCCCGGCGTGCTCGCCACGCGGGTCGGGTATACGGGAGGGGAGAACGACCATGCCACCTACCGCAATCACCCCGGCCATGCCGAGGCAGTCGAGATCGTCTTCGACCCGACGAAGACGACGTACCGCGACATCCTGGCTTTCTTCTTTCAGATCCACGACCCGTCGACCGTGAATCGCCAGGGCAACGACATCGGTACCAGTTACCGATCGGCGATCTTTCCGCTCACCCCAGAGCAGGAGGTCGTCGCGCGGGAGACGATCGCCGACGTCGACGCTTCAGGGCTGTGGCCGGGCAAGGCCGTGACCACGATCGAGCCGGCGGGCCCGTTCTGGGAGGCCGAGCCCGAGCACCAGGACTACCTGATGCGGTATCCGAACGGGTACACCTGCCACTTCCCCCGTGCGGGGTGGGTGCTGCCCAAGCGTGAGGCCTGAGCGCGAGTCCTGCCTGCCCCGGACGCCGTGCCCCACGCACGCATCCCGTCGCCGAGACCTGCACTTCGCGCCGAGAACAGGAGTTTGAACAGCAGGGATAGGCGCGGACAG
>JASGEY010000031.1:0-3535 GCA_047605925.1 Microbacterium sp. | reverse complement strand
GTGCCGCTTCCCGGGCGCAGAAGCGGCACAAATCGCGACCGGAACAACGAAACGGATGCCGTCAAAGCTCGCCGCGCTCGCGCAACGCGCGACGAGTCAGGGCATGCCCCACACCCTCGGCCACCGATCCCGGCTCGATGCTCTCACCGACGGCATCCCCACCCGCACCGCCACCAGCCTGCCCACCACCGCGCGCCGCGCGCTTGTCAGCCCGGCGCTCCTTCGCCCCCTCGACGAGGTTGTAGAGCGTCGGAAGCACGATGAGCGTGAGCACGGTCGACGAGACAAGGCCACCGATCACGACGATGGCGAGCGGCTGCGAGATGAACCCGGTGTGTCCGGTGACACCGAGTGCCATCGGGGTGAGCGCGAAGATCGTCGCGAGCGCCGTCATCAAGATCGGACGCAGGCGTTTCTCGCCTCCGGCCAGCACGGCCTCAGCGGTCGACAGCCCACGCTCGCGGTACTGATTCACGAGGTCGACGAGCACGATCGCGTTGGTGACCACGATGCCGATGAGCATCAGCACTCCGATGAGCGACGCCACGCCGAGCGGCACACCGGTCACGATCTGCAACAGGATCGCACCGGTCGCCGCAAACGGCACCGAGACGAGCAGCAGCAGCGGCTGCCGCAGCGACTTGAAGGTCGCCACCATCACGACGTACACGATGAGAATCGCCGCGAGCATCGCCAGCCCCAACTGCGAGAACGAGTCGGCCTGCTGCGAGGCGACGCCGCCGACCTCGGCATCGGCTCCGGCTGGCAGGTCGACGGCCTTCAGCGCCGCCGAGACGGATGCCGTCGCCACAGCGAGATTGTCGGATGCCGGCGGCACCGTGATTGTCGCAGTGCGCTTTCCCCTCTCGGTGGTGATCGATGTCGGTCCGTTGCGCTCCTCGACCGTGGCGAGATCCTGCAGTTCGACGACGCCGGTCGGCGTCGGGATGGCGAGCTCGCGCAGGGCTTTGGCCGTCGTTGGCGGCTCTGGAGCGGCGATATAGATCGTGAGCGCGGTGTCGTCGATCTCCACAGATCCTGCCTGCTGCGGGCGCATCGTGCTCGACACGATCGAGCCGACCGCGACCTCAGACAGCCCGTGCGCTGCTGCAGCCTCCCGGTCGACCACAACCGCAAGGTACGGCAGCGCCGCGGCGAGGTCATCGGTGACCTGGCCGATGCCGTCGCGTCCGTCAAGCTCGGCGACGACGGCGGCAGTCGCCTGTGCAAGGTCGTCCGAATCGGATGCCGTCACCGAGATCTCGATGTCGCTGGATGCGAGACTGGCGGAGGCTCCCACAGACACCTCCCCGACATCGTCGAGAGCGTCGATCGCCTCCTGCACGTCAGCACGCAGCGTCTCCTGATCGGCGTGGTCGTCGGTGAGCACCGAGTAGGTGACACCGGCTCCCCCCGAGAACGCGTCGAGCAGAGCAGACCCACTTGAACCGATCGAAGCCTGCACGTGCATGATGCCGTCGATGTCGAGCAGGGCGTCTTCGACTGCCCTGGCAGCATCCGACTTCGTCTCAAGGCTCGCCGTTGGGCCAAGGTCCTGCGTGATGGTCATGGTGTTCTGACCGGAGTCGCTGAGGAAGTTCACCTTCATCAGCGGGGCGGCCGCCAGGGTGCCGCCCAGCACGATGATCGCGAGGAGCACCGTGATGCCCGAGCGCTTGAGCGTCCAGCCGAGGATCGGGCGGTATGCGCGCTGCAGCATGGTGGGCGGAGCATCCGGATGCTCCGGGTCGATCTGGCGTCCCTCGCCGTCGAGCAGGGGCTTACCGGGCCTGAGGAACCAGTAGGCGAGCACCGGAACGATCGTGAGCGCGACGAGGAGCGATGCGACCATCGCGATCGTCACGGTCATCGCGAACGGCCGGAACAGCTCGCCGACCATGTCACCGACGAACACGATCGGCAGGAAGACCGCGACGGTGGTGATGGTGGACGCCGTGACTGCCGCCGCCACCTCGCGGACGGCGAGGCGGATGGCGTCGCCCTTGTCTGCGCCTGTGACGTAGTGCCTCTTGATGTTCTCGATCACCACGATCGAGTCGTCGACCACACGACCGATCGCGATCGTGAGGGCGCCGAGGGTCAGGATGTTCAGCGAATAGCCGAACGCCTGCAGACCGATGAAGGTGACGAGCACGCTGGTCGGGATCGAGATCGCCGTCACCAGGGTCGAGCGGATCGAGAGCAGGAAGACGAGGATCACGATCACCGCGAAGGCGAGGCCGAGCAGACCCTCGGTCGCGAGAGTGTCGATCGACTGCACGATGAACGGAGCCTGATCGAACACGATCGTGAATGTCGCATCGGGGAAGGCGTCTTCGATGTCGTCGAGGGCGGCGATCACGCCATGAGAGACCTCGACGGTGTTCGCCGCCGGCAGCTTGGTGATCGAGATCGAAATCGCATCCTCGCCGTCCACACGCGAGATCGAGGTGACGGGGTCGGGCTCCTGCGCGACTGTGGCGATGTCGCCGATCGTCAGATCGGTGCCGACGAGCGGGAGAGCTGCGAGCTCCGAGACTTCGGTGATCTTCGCCCCGGTCTGCACGGTGAGCGTCTGGCCGTCCTCGGTGACATCTCCACCGGGGAACAGGATGCCGTTCTGCTGCAGCGCCGAGCTGATCGCCTGCGAGGGCGTCAGCCCCGCGGCGATGAGCTGGCGGCTGGCGGCATCCGTTTCGGCATCCGGTGTGATCGTGATGCGCTGGCCGACGCCGCCGACGATCTGGGCAGCATTGACGCCGTCAACGTCTTCGATCTTCGGGATCGCGACGCTCTCGAGCTCGGACTGGGCGTTCTCGGCGTCATCGAACCCGGTGACCGCGACCTGAATGACCGGGAAGTCGTCGATCGACACCGAGAGCACCTGCGGCGTCACGTCATCGGGCAGCGCCTGTGCGATGCGGTTGATCGCCTGCTGCATTTTCTGCTCGGCGGTGGCGAGGTTGGTGCCGTAGGTGAACGTCGCCTGCACGACCGACGCGTTGGTCGTGCTCGTCGCGGTGGTCGACTCCAGCCCTGGCACGCCTTGGATGGCCGACTCGATCGGGGTGGACACGTCGTTCTCGACGACCTCGGGCGATGCCCCTGGGTAGGTCGTCATGACGACGAGTGCAGGCAGCTCAAGCGAGGGGATGAGCTCCTGCTTGAGATTGGTCAGCGCAAGGCCACCGAAGACCGCAGCAACGATCGTGATGAGGGCGATGAGAGCGCGGTTCTTCAGGCTGAGTACGGCGAGTGTCGACAAGGCGCCTCTCTCGGTTCAGATGCGAATGTTTTTCTACAGTTCGGATTGAGTGGATGCTGTCAGCACCCTACCTCCCCCCCTCCCACCCCCATCCCCCCAACCCCCGCCCCCCTCCCGTCCCGGGCACAGTTTCGGAGATCACCCGGGGACACGCCGTGTCGAGACGTCACTGGCCGGAGTGTCGGCGCGCGCCTCCGAAGTTGTGCACGAGCCGACGGGGGGGGTCAGGGGGGGTCAAGGGGGGGTCAAGGGGGGATCAGGGGGTCAGAG
>JASGEY010000030.1:0-33237 GCA_047605925.1 Microbacterium sp. | reverse complement strand
GGGTCATCGTGGGCTCTCTTCTTGCTTCTTGGCGGAAACAACTAGGTCATCCCACGATGGCCCCTCAACGTCTACGACGACGAAAGCCAGCCGCGGGAAATGACACCACGCTACGGGACTCACCCAGGTTCAGCACCCTGATCGATGTGCTCTGCTCTGTTGCGGCGATCTCTTCGCCCCACTCCTCGTCACCGAAACCGTCACTCGTCGCCTGCGTCGAGCCGCGGTCGGGCTTCCAGACGCGCCCATCGAAGCGCGACAGCGTTGTCAGACGCAGGTAAGGCGCTGCGGGTGCGCGCGTCGCGATCGTGAGCACCTCGACGGGGTTCTTTTCGCGCAGATCATCACCCAGCCGTAAGGAAGCATCCACCGTGACACCGACGCCGCCTCCTGCGAGCGAAGCGGAAACAGGAATGACTGGGGCGATGGCCAGGGTCACCACGACAGCTCCCGCGCCGACGGCGACAGCGGTGAACGCGGAGGAGCGCCCAGGAGAATGCGGATGCCGGCGCGCCGTGCTGCGGAACAGAACCAGCACCAGGACAGCGAGCGCCACGAACCACGCGACGTTCGCTCCCGACCGAGTCGCGATCATCGGCAGGGCACCCACCGCGCCGATGAGCAGGCTCGCCAGCACGGCGCCGCGCGCGGCGATGAGCTGTCCCAGCAGGATCGTCAGAATCGCGAATCCTGCTCCGAGCAGTAGCCGTAGCCCGGGACTGCTTTCCAGCGGAGCAGAGCCGAAAACGACCTGCTCCCAAGCGGATGCCGTGAGGGCGCCGAAAATCCGCATCGACGCGGATGTCGGTACCACGCCGAACAGCGCGGTATCGCCCGCGACGATGAGGGTGAGCAGTCCGATCGCAGCACACGCTTGGGCTACCAACGCGCCGAACTCGCGGATCCAGACCGCGCGCTGGCGTAGCAGCATCCGTACGCCGAATCCGACGACCGTGAGCGCGACGACGAGCGCGAACACCGCAGACGACCAGAAGCCTGGGGTGATAACCGAGGCGTATGGCCACAGCGCGACCAGAGCGGATGCTGTAACCAGCACGGCCGCAGGGAAGAACATCTGTTCCGGCTCGTCCTCGCGGTGCCACGCCCCGCCTGCGCCGGCGGAGTCGATCGTGTCAGCGCGAGACATCGCCCACTCCTGGCCGTTCAGGCAGCGCATCAGACCAGGCTTCTGCAATGTCGGCTCCCAGTGCCGCCACCCGCCAGCCTCGCCGGCTCGCTGCGTGCGCGGCATCCGCGTCCATGCCCGTCGCGAACAGCATCGCGAGCGCGGCTCCGGCGGCGCGCAGAGAGTCCGCGTCCTGTGTGGTCATGGTGCCCGTGACATAGATGAGGGGGCCAGGGGGAGTGTCGCCGACGAGAGTCGTCGTATCGCGTGCCTCGCCGTGCGGGGACACTCGAGCGAGAGCGATGAGAAGTTCTTCGCGATCTTCCTCGTGTCCTCGTAGGGTGCCCAGTGCGCCGCCCATGCTGTCGATCACGTCGACGCCGTACCCCTCATGCATGAGGTGAATCGCGACTGAGGCACACAGCGAGACCGCCGACTCGAACGCCGGATCGGGCTCAGCGCCCGTTTTCGCCCAGCGGGTGACACTGCGGTCGAAGATGACGAGGGCGTCGGGGCTGGACTCCTCTTCCTCCTGGCGCACCATCAGTTGGCCGCGGTGCGCTGTGGCGCGCCAGTGCATTCGCCGCATCGAGTCTCCGGGCGCATAGGCGCGTGGTGACAGATTGTCGGTGCCCTGCCCGAGCCTGCTGGACGCCGTGTGTGCGGTGCCGCCCGACGCCCCCACTTTCGCTGCGAGCGGGGCGAGTGCGACGACTTCGGGCACGACGATGATGGTTCGAGTATCGCCGAAAGCCTGTTCGCGCTGCGCGAGACCGAAGGGGTCGACGGTGCGCAGGAGGAGTGGCCCGATCGCCCACACGCCACGGCGCACGCCTGTGATCGGGTAGCAGAGCCGACCGTCTTCGCCCGGGAACTCGCCGGCAGCATCACCGACCACGGCGTCGGGCAGGACATCGCGCCACATCCCGCGCGGTGCGCGCAGTGCCCGCAGGTCGAATCGCACGGTGACCAGCGAAGTCTCCGAGACCGTGAGCAGGTCGGTCGAGATCTGCCGGGTGACGCTTCCTCGTCGTCTCGGCAGCCGCACGGCGGCCAGCGCGATCAGCGTGACCGCGACAAGGAGGACGCCGATGTAGACGAGGATCGGCGCGCCGACGAGATTCGCAGCTATGACGCAGCCGAGCCCGGCCAGGAGCGCTCCGGTTCCCCTGGCGGTGAGAGCGCGTCGTGGTCGCATGATCGGGTGGTTCAGGCGCGCGTGGCGACAGGAACCCGCACCCGTTGGGCGATCTGGCGCAGCGCTGCCTCGACGGGTTGTGCGCTGGCGCGGTGCGCTCCGCGCGCGGGGAGAAGTCGGTGCGCGAACACGGGGAGAAGCAGCGACGACACGTCGTCAGGAATCACAAAATCACGGGCATCGAGGGCGGCACGCACCTTCGCGGCACGGATCAACTGAAGGGTCGCCCGGGGGCTCGCTCCCAGGTGCAAGCTGGGGTCGGAGCGTGTGGCCTGGGCGAGCGCGACCGTGTACTCCTCGATCGCCGGCGCCACGTGCACCGCGCGGGCGAAAGAGATGAGACTCGTCACGGTCGGGGTGTCGGCGACCGAAACGACCCCAGTGAGCGGGTTGCTGGCATCGCGCTGGCGGATCATCAGCGCCTCAGCCGCGGCATCCGGGTATCCCATCGAGATCCGCATCATGAACCGATCGCGCTGGGCCTCGGGAAGGGCGTAGGTGCCCTCCATTTCGAGCGGGTTCTGCGTCGCGACGACGAGGAACGGATCGGGGAGCGGATGGGTTGAGCCGTCGACGGTGACCTGCTTCTCTTCCATCGCCTCCAACAGTGCCGACTGGGTCTTGGGGGAGGATCGGTTGATCTCGTCGGCGATCACGATGTGCGCGAAGACGGCGCCCTGCTTGAACTCGAACTCCCGGTCGACGGGGTTGTACACGCTCACCCCTGTCACGTCTCCAGGCAGCAGGTCGGGGGTGAACTGGATGCGCCGCACCGTGGCGTCGACGCTGGCCGCCAGGGCGCGGGCCAGCATCGTTTTGCCGACGCCCGGCACATCCTCGATGAGCAGGTGCCCCTCGGCGAGCAGGCAGATCAGGGCGCTGCGCACGGCATCCGGCTTACCGTCGATGACCTGGCTGACCGAGCCGACGATCGCGTCGGTGACGCTCGCGAACTGTGCGGCGGTCATCGGTGCCGTGGTGGCGGTCTCTGACATGCGTTCCTCTCGCAGGCGCGCAGCGATGCGCGCGTGAACCGATCGTAACCCGATCCCCGCGCACGGCGGCCGTCAGACCTCGGGTAGACTGGTCGACGGCTCTCCGCGTGGCGGCATCCAGGCCAAATCCCCCAGGGCGGAGACGCAGCAAGGGTAACCGGGCTCTGCTGGGTGCGCGGAGGGTCTTTTCCTTTCGGTACGCCCGTCGGCAGCTCCACTCAGCAGCGCCTGCGAGAATCAACGGATGACCGTCACCGAGCAACCAGTCCAGCGCACGAGGAGCCGATTCGCCGCTCCGGTGGCGTTGCTCGCGGCGATGTGGGCTGTGCAACTCGCCGACGCCATCCTGCCCGGTTCGTTCTCGGGGCTCGGCATCCGCTCCTGGAATCCGACCGGTCTCGCAGGCATCGTCTTTGCGCCGGTGCTGCACGCGAACTGGGCGCACCTGATCGGCAACTCCGTGCCATTCCTCGTGCTCGGCTGTCTGGTCGCGATCGAAGGCGCGCGCAGATTCTGGGTCGTGACGGTCTTCGCCGCGGTGGTCTCCGGCCTTGGCATCTGGATCGTGAACGCCCCTGGAACGCTCACCGTCGGCGCCTCAGGGCTCGTCTTCGGCTACTTCGGCTATCTCGTCATGCGGGTGTTCGCGCCCGGTCGCATCTCGCATCGCATCCTGTACGCCGTCATCGGGCTGATCGTGATCGGCATCTACGGCGCCGCGATGCTCGCTGGCGTGTTCGCCGCGGCCTCCGGCGTCTCCTGGCAGGGGCACCTGTTCGGCGCGATCGGAGGGGGCATTGCGGCCTTCGCGGGCAGGCGATGGTCGCGAGCAGGATGAGGGGGAGCCGCAAGCGGCATCGGGCGAGCGTTCGCAGGCGTCGGATGCTGCGGCGTCGGATGCTGCGCCGCATCGGCGTCTGCGCGGCGGTCGCGGTGGCCGCAGGCGCTGCCGTGCTGATGACGCCGGGATTTGCCTCTTGGGCGCCGGTGCTTGCGCAGCCTTCGGCGTACTGCGTTGCGGATCCCGGCCCGTTGGCTACGGCGGATATCGAGGGCTGGCGAGGGGAGCAGCTGCAGAATGCCGCGACGATCATCGCAACGGCATCCGCTCTGGGGTTCGGGCGGGACGGGCAGATTCTCGGTGTGATGACGGCGATGGGCGAGAGCAGCCTGCGCAACATCGACTACGGCGACTGGGAGACCACGGGGTTCACCAACCCCGACGGCACCAGGACGACGAGCATCGGTCTGTTCCAGCAGCAGGACTGGTGGGGCAGCGTCGAGGAGCGTATGGACCCGGCGACTGCGGCGACCCTTTTCTATCGCAAGCTCGCCCTGGTTCCGAACTGGCAGTCGATACCGCCCTCGCACGCGATCCACCGGGTGCAGGTGAACACTGATGCCGACTACTACACAGCTTTTCGCGAAGATGCGACTGCCGTCGTCGACAAGCTCTCCGGGCCGTGCCCTGTTCTGCCGCGCTGACCCCTAAGCTGGCACCGTGGCGCGGAGCATTTACATCACCTCGGCCGAAGGCCATACCGGAAAGTCGACGATTGCCCTCGGGGTGCTTGATGCCCTGATGCGGGCGACGCCGCGCGTCGGGGTGTTCCGCCCGATCGCGCGCTCGGTGACCGGACGCGACGAGATTCTCGATCTGTTGCTCGCTCACGATGGCGTGCACCTCGACTACGACGACTGCATCGGCGTCAGCTATGACGACGTGCGCAACGACCCAGATCGGGCCCTTGCAGCCATCGTCGCACGGTTCCACGCGGTCGAGGCGCAGTGCGACGCTGTCGTGATCGTCGGCAGCGACTACACCGACGTCGCCAGCCCAGCCGAACTCGGCTACAACGCGCGGATCGCCGCGAACCTCGGCGTGCCAGTGCTGCTCGTGCTCTCCGGACGCGACCAGCAACGCCAGGTCGAGCAGCTGGGAACGACGACAGCCCGCACGCCATCGGACCTCGGGCAGATCGCCGCCCTCGCGCTCGCCGAGCTCGACATCGAGCGGGCCGAACTGTTCGCCGTGATCGTCAATCGCGCCGACCCCGACGCTCTCGCCGAGATCACCGCCTCAGTGTCAGCTGTGCGCCCGGCGCGCGACATGTCTGTATGGGCGATCCCCGAGGATCGCACTCTCGTCGCTCCATCGATTCGCGGCATCCTCTCCGCCGTCGACGGCACGCTGCTCCAGGGTGACCCCGACCGTCTTGGTCGCGAGGCGCTCGCGATCGTCGTCGCCGGCATGTCGATGGTCAACGTGCTCCCGCGGATCACGGAGGAATCCGTGGTGGTGATCCCCGCCGACCGCACAGAGGTGCTCCTGGCGACCCTGCTCGCCGATGCCTCTGGCACCTTCCCGCGGGTGGCAGGGATCATTCTCAACGGACCGTTCCCGCTGCCTGATCCGATCGTGAAGCTCCTGGACGGTTTCGCATCGACGGTGCCGATCATCACGACCGACCTCGGCACCTATGACACAGCGGTGCGGGTGATGGCCACGAGAGGGCGCATCGCGGCGGATTCCCGCACTCGGTATGACCGGGCGCTCAGCCTGTTCCACCAGCATGTCGACATCGCAGAGCTGACAACGCAGCTCGGCCTTGTCGAGTCGACCGTCGTCACACCGCTCATGTTCCAGTACGACCTGATCGAGCGGGCCCGCGCCGATCGCCGGCACATCGTGCTGCCAGAGGGCGATGACGACCGCATCCTCCAGGCTGCCGCCACCCTGCTTTCTCGCGATGTTGCGCGTCTCACGATCCTTGGCGATGAGGCAGTGGTCCGCGCCCGCGCTGCCGAGCTGGGAGTCGACATCTCTTCTGCTGAGGTGATCAGCCCCACCGACCCCGAGCTGGTTGCGCGATTTGCAGAAGAGTACGCCCGGTTGCGCGCGCACAAGGGCATCACCCTTGCGCAGGCCGCAGACACCGTCACCGACGTGTCGTACTTCGGCACCATGATGGTGCACCTGGGGCTCGCCGACGGCATGGTCTCGGGCGCCGCGCACACCACGGCGCACACGATCCGCCCGTCGTTCGAGATCATCAAAACGAAGCCCGGCGTGAACGTCGTCTCCAGCGTGTTCCTCATGGCGCTCGCCGATCGCGTGCTCGTGTACGGAGACTGCGCGGTGATCCCGGATCCGACCGCCGAGCAACTCGCCGATATCGCGATCTCTTCGGCGGCGACGGCGAAGCAGTTCGGCATCGAACCCCGGGTCGCGATGCTGTCCTACTCGACGGGAGAATCCGGATCCGGAGCCGACGTCGACAAGGTGCGCCAAGCGACGGCCCTGGTTCACGAGAGGGCGCCAGAGCTTCTCGTCGAGGGGCCGATCCAGTATGACGCCGCAGCCGATTCCGCCGTGGCGAAGGCGAAGCTGCCTGGGTCTGCCGTGGCCGGGCGCGCGACGGTTTTCGTGTTCCCCGATCTGAACACGGGCAACAACACCTACAAGGCGGTGCAGCGTTCGGCTGGGGCGGTCGCGATCGGGCCCGTCCTGCAGGGCCTGAACAAGCCGATCAACGACCTCTCGCGCGGCGCCCTCGTCGACGACATCGTCAACACCGTGGCGATCACGGCCATCCAGGCTCAGGGAGAACAGCCGTCATGAGCGCAATCCTCGTCGTCAACAGCGGCTCATCCTCGCTGAAATACAGCTTGATCGACGTCGACGGCGAGCAGGAGCTCGCGAGCGGCCTGATCGAGCGCATCGGCCAGGCGACCAGTCCTGTGCGGCACTCGGTGCGTCAGGAGCGGACAGCGGATGCCGTCGCCACGATGCTGCAGGCCGAGTACGCCAGTGATCGGCCGATCGCCGACCACGATGCGGCTTTTGGTGTCATGCTCGAACAGTTCGCGGAGCACGGGCCATCGCTGGATCAGCATGCGCCGGTCGCGGTGGGGCACCGCGTGGTGCACGGCGGTTCCCGATTCTTCGCTCCGACGCTCATCGACGCCGATGTCGAGCGTCAGATCGACGAGCTCTCGGTGCTGGCGCCGTTGCACAACCCGGCGAATCTTGCCGGCATCCTCGCTGCGAGGGCGGTGTTCCGCGATGTGCCGCACGTGGCGATCTTCGACACGGCTTTCCACCAGACGCTGCCGCCTGCGGCGTACACCTACGCGATCGACGCCGCTCTTGCGCGCGAGCACCGCGTGCGTCGGTACGGATTCCACGGCACCAGCCACCAGTTCGTCAGTGAGGCTGCTGCGGCCTTTCTCGGCCGCGACCTCGGCTCGCTGAAGCAGATCGTGTTCCACCTGGGCAATGGCGCTTCGGTCACGGCCGTCGACGGCGGCCGTTCGGTGGAGACCTCGATGGGGCTCACCCCGCTCGAGGGGCTCGTCATGGGTACGCGCTCCGGAGACATCGATCCGGCCGTGCTCGTTCATCTTGCGCGTCGGGCTGATAGCTCGATCGATGAGCTCGATGCGTTGCTGAACAAGCGCAGCGGCCTTTTGGGGCTTGCCGGGCGCAGCGACATGCGCGACATCCTCGCAGGACGAGAGGCGGGGGAGGCTGCGGCGACCCTCGCCTTCGACGTGTACATCCACCGGCTGCGCGCCTACGCCGGCGCGTACATCGCACAGCTCGGTGGCGTCGACGTCATCTCCTTCACCGCGGGTGTCGGCGAGAACGCCCCTGCGGTGCGGGCTGAGGCGATGGCGACGCTCGGCTTCGCCGGGGTGGAGATCGATGAGGCGCGCAACACAGCGCGTGAGCGCGGCATCCGCCGGATTTCCACGGATGCTTCGCAGGTGACGGTTCTGGTCGTGCCGACGAACGAGGAGCTGCAGATCGCCAGGCAGACAGCTGAGCTGGCCTGACGGCGGTTTCGTCTGCGCGTGCGACCGCGGGGGTTACCTCGTTCCGCACTGCCGGACTACGCTGGCAGTCGTGGCACGGAGAGGTGCCGAACCCCGTGTCCGTCTCCTGGAGGTTCCTGTGCCAGATGCCCTTCCCGATCTCTTCAGCGCCCCTGGGGTGCTCTTCGACCTCGACGGTGTGCTGACCCCGACCGCAGAGGTGCACATGCGGGCGTGGCGAGCCGTGTTCGACGAGGTCTTCGCTGAGTGGGACATCGAGCCTGCATATACGGATGCCGACTACTACGAGTATGTGGACGGCAAGAAGCGATATGACGGCGTGGCGAGCCTGATGCACAGTCGCAACGTCGAGCTCCCCTGGGGGCACGTCGACGACGCCCCGGAGAAGCACACCGTGTGCGGTATCGGCAATCGCAAGAACGCCGCCTTTGCGGCCTCGCTGCGCAGCGAGGGCATTTCTCCTTACCCTGGCTCGCTGGCACTGCTTGAGAGGCTGCGCGATGCGGGAGTTCCGCTCGGCGTGGTGTCGAGCTCGAAGAACGCCGAAGAGGTTCTTGCCGCTGCCGGCATCCGATCCTTCTTCCGCGCGGTCGTCGATGGCGTCGTCGCCGAGCGCGATGGGCTCGCCTCCAAGCCCGCTCCTGACATGTTCGCCGCCGGCGCCGCAGCACTCGGAGTCGATCCGGCCCTCGGGGTCGCCGTTGAGGATGCGACCTCCGGCGCCGCATCGGCGGCAGCCGCCGGTATCGGCGTCGTCGTCGGAGTCGACCGCGGTACCGGGGCCGACGCCCTGCGGGCCGCTGGCGCGAGCGTCGTCGTCAGCGACCTCGACGAGTTTGTGACGGCATCCACCACGGCATCCACCACGGCATCCCGGAAGGAGTCGAAGTGATCGACCGCGACCGCTTCCCCGTTGACCCTTGGCGTCTGATCGAGACGCGCTACACAGAAGACGGCGTCGGTGAGACGCTGTTCGGCGTCGGCAACGGCTATCTGGGCCTGCGAGGCAACCATATCGAGGGCCGAGGGGCGCACGAGCACGGCACATTCATCAACGGTCTGCACGAGACCTGGCCGATCAGGCATGCCGAGCAGGCATACGGTTTCGCCGAGGTAGGGCAGACCATCGTCAACGCCCCAGACGCCAAGGTGATGCGCGTCTACGTCGACGACGAACCGATCTCCTTCGACGACGCCGACGTGCGCGAATACCGTCGCACTCTCGATATGCGCACCGGTGTGCTCGAACGGCTCGTCGTGTGGGAGACCCCATCGGGAAAGCGCGTGCGCATCCGCGACGAACGCATCGTCAGCTTCGTCGAGCGACACCTCGCGATCCTGAACCTCGAGGTGGTCGTGGAGAACTCCGACGCCCCGGTGACGATCAGCTGCCAGCTGCTGAACCGGCAGGACGGCGCAGGGGTCTATGCCGGCACCCCGGCCGAGGCGAAGGGAGCAGGTTTCGACCCGCGCAAGGCCGAGAAGATCGCCGACCGGGTGCTGCAGCCCGCAGAGCACTGGCAGGACGGCCTGCGCTCTGCATTGTCGTATCGGGTCTCGGCATCGGGGATGACGGTGGCGGTCGTGGCCGACCACATCGTCGAGACCGAGAACGAGTACAGCGCGCGCACGCTGATCGAGGCGGACATCGCCAAGAACGTCTTCCGGGTGCAGGCAAAGCAGGGCGTGCCGACCCGAATCACCAAGCTCGTCAGTTACCACACCTCCCGCGGGGTTCCTCCGCGCGAGCTCGTCGACCGCTGCCGACGCTCGCTCGATCGGGTCGCCGTCGAGGGGGTCGAGGTGCAGTTCGAGCGTCAGGCAGCGTGGCTGGCGGAGTTCTGGGAGCGCAGCGATGTGCAGATCTCTGGGCACGACGACCTGCAGCAGGCCACGCGCTGGTGCCTGCTTCAGCTCGCGCAGGCCTCCGCTCGGGCCGACGGCACAGGGGTAGCGGCCAAGGGCGTCTCGGGGTCGGGGTACAGCGGTCACTACTTCTGGGACACCGAGATCTACGTGCTGCCCTTTCTCACGTACACCACGCCGCAGTGGGCGCGCAACGCCTTGCGCGCGCGGGTGCTGATGCTGCCCGCGGCGCGCCGGCGAGCAGCCCAGCTCAACGAGGCAGGGGCGCTGTTCCCGTGGCGCACGATCAACGGCGAGGAGGCATCGGCGTACTACGCCGCTGGCACTGCGCAGTACCACATCAACGCAGACGTGAGCTTTGCGCTGGGCAAGTACGTGCGGGCAACGGGAGACGAGGAGTTCCTGCGCCGCGAGGGCGCTGACATCGCGATTGAGACGGCGCGGCTCTGGGCGACGCTCGGGTTCTGGCGCACATCCCGCGACGTCACAGACAGTGCGGATGCTGACGGCATCTCCACCTTCCACATCCACGGGGTCACAGGGCCTGACGAGTACACCACCGTCGTCAACGACAACCTCTACACGAACGTGATGGCCCGCTACAACCTCCGTTTCGCGGCGAGGGTCGTGCGTGAGATCGCCGAGGGGCACCCGGAGGACTATGCCCGGTTGGTCGAGCGCACAGGGCTGCGCCCAGGTGAAGCCGAGGAGTGGGATCGTGCAGCCGAGGCGATGTTCATCCCGTACAGCGAGGCGCTCGGCATCCATCCGCAGGATTCGCTCTTTCTGGAACGCGAGGTCTGGGATCTCGCGCACACCCCCGATTCGCAGCGCCCGCTGCTGCTGCACTTCCACCCGCTGGTGATCTACCGCTTCCAAGTTCTCAAACAGGCGGATGTCGTGCTCGCGCTGTTTCTGCAGGGCAATCACTTCACTCCAGAGGAGAAGCGCGCAGACTTCGACTACTACGACCCCCTGACCACGGGGGATTCGACCCTGTCGGCGGTGGTGCAGTCGATCCTGGCCGCCGAGGTCGGCTATCAGGATCTTGCGCTGGAGTACTTCGAGCAGTCGATCTTCGTCGACCTGCACGATTTGCACCACAACGCCGCCGACGGTGTGCACGTGGCATCGGCCGGTGGTGTGTGGACGGCCCTGGTGAGTGGTTTCGGTGGCATGCGCGACTATGCCGGAGAGCTCAGCTTCGACCCTCGGCTGCCTGCGGACTGGCCGAAGTTGTCGTTCCCATTGCAGTGGCAGGGTTCGTCCGTTCACGTCACAGTGACCCGCGATGAGTTGCGCGTCGAGGTGCGCTCAGGAGACCCGGTGCCGTTCACGGTGCGCGGGGAGGCGTACATTGCGACGACGGATGCTGCGGTGGTGGTGCCGCTCGCGGACCAGGGGCCCGTGCTCACGGGGCGCCCCACGCTTGGCAGGTTCGAGCACGCGATCCGCGAGGACGGCACGCGGTTGTCGGCATCCGTTCCGGTGATCACCTCATCGATCCCGATCGTCGGCGGCGAGCCGATCGACTGAGCGTTGGACTCTGGCCCGGCGCTCGGCCTCGCGGATTGGAGCCAGCGTTGGAGCCAGCGTCGGAGCCAGTGTTGGAGCCAGTGTCGGCACCAGTGTCGGCGGCACCGCTTAGGCTGTGAGGGTGACTACAGCCCTGTACCGCCGCTACCGGCCCGAGTCTTTCGGAGAGATGATCGGGCAGTCGCAGGTGACCGATCCGCTGATGACGGCGCTGCGCGGCGACCGGGTCGGGCACGCGTACCTGTTCTCCGGTCCGCGCGGCTGCGGCAAGACGACCTCGGCACGGATCCTTGCTCGCTGCCTGAACTGCGCCGAGGGGCCAACGGACGTGCCGTGTGGCACGTGCCCGAGCTGCGTTGAGCTGTCGCGCGCGGGCGGGGGCTCGCTCGACGTGGTGGAGATCGACGCGGCCAGCCACAACGGCGTCGACGACGCCCGCGACCTCCGTGAACGCGCGACCTTTGCCCCGACCCGCGACCGCTACAAGATCTTCATTCTCGATGAGGCGCACATGGTGACGCCGCAGGGGTTCAACGCGCTGCTCAAGCTCGTCGAGGAGCCGCCGCCGCACGTGAAGTTCATCTTCGCCACGACCGAGCCAGAAAAGGTGCTTGGTACGATCCGGTCGCGCACTCACCACTATCCGTTCCGGTTGGTGCCCCCGGCTGCGATGCTCGAGTACATCGAAAAACTGTGCGCTGAAGAGGGTGTGGCAGTCGAGCAGGGCGTGTTGCCCCTGGTGGTTCGCGCAGGGGGAGGCTCTCCCCGTGACACGCTGTCGCTGCTCGATCAGCTGATCGCCGGTTCCGATTCGCCCGCGGGGTCGGACGTCGTCGAGGTCAAATACGAACGCGCGGTCGCTCTGCTGGGTTATACGCATGCCACGGTGCTCGACGAGATCGTCGACGCGCTCGCTGCGGCCGACGCGGCTGCGGCCTTCCCTGCGATCGACAAGGTGGTGCAGACGGGTCAGGACCCGCGGCGCTTCGTCGATGATCTGTTGGAGAGGTTACGCGACCTCATCGTGATCTCGGCAGTGGGTTCCGGGGCCTCGTCGGTGTTGCGGGGTGTGGCCGATGACGAGCTGGAGCGCATGCGTGCACAGGCCGCAGCCTTCGGCTCTCTCCGGCTCTCACGCACCGCCGATATCGTCAGCGCGGCGCTTGATGATATGTCCGGGGCCACATCGCCTCGCCTGCACCTCGAGCTGATGGTCGCGCGGGTGCTCGCCGGAGCAGCGGATGCCGCGGCGTCGAGTGTCGAGGCTCCGGTCGCCGTGTCGGCACCTGCATCGCCGGTACCTGCGGCCGCTTCGCCGGCACCGGCGCCAGCACATGTGTCTGCACCGGCATCCGCTCCTGCTTCGGCGCCCGCACCGGCGCCCGCACCGGCGCCCGCACCGGCGGCGCCTGTAGGGCCGGTGACCTTCGAGCGCATCACGGCGTCTTGGGCGTCGGTTCTCACGAGGTTGGCAGACATCAGCCGAAGCTCGTGGCTGCTGGCCACAGCGGTGCAGCCGCTTGCCTTCGAACCTGAGAGTGACGTGCTCACCCTCGGATTTTCAAGCCAACACGATGTCCAAAAGTTCAAGGGGACAACGCCGGGAAAGGGTCCCTCCGACCACCTGCGCACGGCGATCCAGCACGAACTCGGTGTCACGGTGAAGTATCGTCCGGCTCCGCTGCCTGCGGGCGGCGCGTCGCGTCAGTCGTCAACGACATCGGCCGAGTCTGCCGCATCCGCTGACGCGGGGGCTGCATCGGAGCCTGATCCAGCAGGGTCTGACCCAGCGCAGTCCGCTGCCGTGCACACCGAACGCCCGCACTCGCGACCTGATTCCGCAGCCCCGGTGACCGCGTGGGCGGTGGCGCCGATCCCCGCTCCTGAGGCGCCGTCTGAGTACGACGACGTCCCCCCGTACTTCGACGAAGAACCGCCCTACGACCCGGCGTACGAGATATCGGGACCGGCATCCGCTCCTGCATCTGCTCCCGCGTCGGCTCCCGCGTCGGCACCTGCGTCGGCACCCGCGTCGGCACGTGCCACTGCGTCTGCCTCTGCTCCGGCGACGACCGCGCAGGCGACGACCGGGCGAGAGCCGGCCGGGCGAGCGAAGACCGGGCGAGAGCCGACCGGGCGAACGGTCGGCGCGGGAGTGCAGCGCTACGGCGAGGCCGTGATCCGCGAGGTGCTCGGCGCGACGTTCGTGCGTGAAGAGCCCTACGAGCCCCCGACGAGGTTCTCCTGATGTATGACGGTATCGTTCAAGAGTTGATCGATGAGTTCGGCCGACTCCCTGGCATCGGGCCGAAGTCCGCTCAACGCATCGCTTTTCACATTCTGCAGACCCCGACCTTCGATGTGGCCCGGCTTGCCGAATTGCTCACTGAAATCCGTGTGCGTGTTCGATTCTGCGAGGTGTGCGGGAATGTCGCCGAACAGGATCGCTGCGCGATCTGCCGAGACCCGCGGCGCAAAACCTCGCTGATCTGTGTGGTCGAGGACGCGAAGGACGTCGCGGCGATCGAGCGCACACGCGAGTTCCGCGGGCTGTACCACGTGCTCGGCGGGGCGATCAGCCCGATCGCCGGTGTCGGCCCCGATGACCTGCGCATCGCCCAGCTGATGACGCGTCTCGCCGATGGCACGGTACAGGAAGTCATTCTCGCGACCAACCCCAACCTCGAGGGGGAGGCGACGGCGAGTTACCTCAGCCGACTGCTCACCACGATGCAGATCACCGTGTCGCGTCTTGCTTCGGGTCTGCCCGTCGGAGGCGACTTGGAGTATGCCGACGAGGTCACGCTCGGGCGCGCCTTCGAGGGGCGGCGCGTGCTGTGAGCCCGCGCTCCGGCATCTCGCGCCGCGGGTGGCTGCTCTTCGGGGCAATGTGCCTGCTCTGGGGCGTTCCGTACCTGTTCATCAGCGTCGCGGTCGAATCTCTGTCGCCGGCTGCCGTCGTAGCCGGTCGCACCCTGATCGCTGCGCTCCTGCTGCTTCCCTTCGCGATCCGTGCAGGGGCTCTCCGAGCCGCACTGAAGCGGTGGCCGTGGGTGCTCGCGTTCGGGCTCATCGAGATGGCGGGGCCTTTTGTGCTGCTCGGATACGCCGAGATGACGCTTCCGTCGGGGATGACCGGGTTGCTCGTCGCCACGGTTCCCCTGTTCGCAGCACTGATCGCGCTCGGCGGGGGAGACAAAGGCGTACTGCAGCCGTCTCGCGCTGTGGGTCTGCTTGTCGGCTTCGTCGGTGTCGCCATTGTGGTCGCAGGGCCAGGGATGTTCGGCGGCGGGATGAACCTGGCCGCCGCCGGAGCGGTGCTCCTGGTCGCTGTGCTCTACGCGACCGCGCCGTTCATCGTCTCGCGCAAGCTCGGCGATGTGTCATCTCTGGGCACGATCACCCTCTCGCTGATCATGATCGGCATCCTGTACCTGCCGATTGGTCTGCTCACCCAGCACGGTGTTCCGACGGCGCCATCGATCGCTGCACTTCTGGTGCTGGCGGTGGTGTGCACGGCCGTCGCGTTTCTCGCTTTCTTCGCGCTGATCGGCGAGGTCGGGCCGACGAGGGCGCCGCTGTTCACCTACGTCAATCCGGTCGTCGCCATCGTGCTCGGGGCGATTGTTCTGGCCGAGCCGTTGACGCCCGGCCTGCTGATCGGATTCCCCCTGATCATCGCCGGATGCTGGTTCGCCGCCACCGGCGGGCGCCTGCGCCCCGCAGCATCCCGTACCTGACCGCCTGATCCGCCGATCCGACATCCGGCATCCGACACATGCGTCAGGGAGCATGTGGGCGATCCGTAGAATGAATGCGGGTGAATCCGCCCGACATCCCTGGGAGTGAACGTGGCCCTCATTGTGCAGAAGTACGGCGGCTCGTCCGTCGCCGACGCAGAGAGCATCAAGCGCGTTGCCAAGCGCATCGTCGACACGCGTCGCGCTGGCCACGACGTCGTTGTCGCCGTGAGCGCGATGGGCGACACCACCGACGAGCTGCTCGACCTCGCCAACCAAGTGGCCCCGATCCCCGCGCCGCGCGAACTCGACATGCTGCTCTCCAGTGGTGAGCGCATCTCGATGGCGCTGCTGGCGATGGCGATCCATTCGATGGGATTCGAGGCGCGCTCGTTCACCGGCAGCCAGGCCGGAATGATCACAGACTCGCAGCACGGCGCTGCCCGCATCGTCGATGTCACCCCTGTGCGCCTGCGCGAGGCTCTCGATGAGGGTGCGATCGTCATCGTCGCCGGCTTCCAGGGCTTCAACCGCGACACCCGTGACATCACCACTCTCGGACGAGGCGGCTCAGACACCACCGCTGTCGCCCTCGCCGCTGCACTTTCCGCTGATGTGTGCGAGATCTACAGCGATGTCGACGGCATCTTCACGGCCGACCCGCGCGTGATTCCGAAGGCCCAAAAGCTCGATCACATCTCGAGCGAGGAGATGCTCGAACTCGCAGCGAACGGCGCGAAGGTGCTGTACATCCGCGCCGTTGAGTACGCACGCCGTCATGGCGTCCTGATCCACGCCCGGTCGACGTTCTCGTCGACGGAGGGCACCTACGTTCTGGGTGAGGGGCAGAAGTCCCCCCGCGCATCCGAGGGAGAAACCATGGAAGAGCCGATCGTCGCAGGGGTTGCCACCGACTTCAGCCAGGCCAAGATCACCGTTGCCGGGGTACCTGACGTCCCAGGCAAGGCCGCCGAGATCTTCAAGATCGTTGCGAAGTCCGGGGCGAACGTCGACATGATCGTGCAGAACGTGTCAGCGACGGGCCGCACCGACATCTCGTTCACGGTGCCGAAAGCCGATGCCTCGGCTGCTCTCAAGGCGCTGGCCAGCGATCAGTCGGAGGTGGGCTTCGCAAGTCTCGTGCACGACGATCAGATCGGCAAGCTGTCGGTGGTCGGCGCAGGAATGCGAACGCATTCCGGTGTCTCGGCGATCCTCTTCGAGGCGCTGTCGGATGCCGGCATCAACATCGAGATGATCTCGACCTCAGAGATCCGCATCTCGGTGGTGCTGCGCGACTCTGATCTTGCGGAGGCCTCCCGCAAGGTGCACACGGCCTACGGGCTCGACGGCGAGACTGAGGCCACAGTCCACGCAGGCACCGGCCGCTGACGGCAATCGCTGACGGCATCCATTCACGGCATCCGCTGCGCAATCTGCGCGCCATACCCGGCGCGGTAGACTCGCCGGTGCCCTGACAGCAAGGAAATCACCTCATGACCAGCATCTCCGACTCAGGACTCTCCGTCGCCATCGTGGGCGCCACCGGCCAGGTGGGCACCGTGATGCGCGAGATTCTCGCTGAGCGGTCGTTCCCGATCCGCGAGTTGCGGCTGTTCTCCTCGTCGCGTTCGGCCGGCAAGGAGATCGAGTTCGGCGGTTCGACGGTCGTCGTCGAGGACGTCGAGACGGCGGATGCTGCGGGCATCGACATCGCGTTGTTCTCCGCAGGGGCAACGGCGAGCCGCGCCTACGCGCCCCGCTTCGCCGCGGCGGGCGCCGTGGTCGTCGACAACTCCAGCGCGTGGCGCAACGATCCAGAGGTTCCTCTCGTGGTCAGCGAGGTCAATCCGCACGCGATCGACGAGCGCCCCAAGGGCATCATCGCCAACCCGAACTGCACGACGATGGCTGCGATGCCCGTGCTGAAGGCGTTGGATGCCGCAGCCGGCCTCGAGCGCCTCATTGTCTCGACCTACCAGGCGGTCTCCGGTTCGGGGCTCGCTGGTGCGCAGGAGCTACTCGGACAGGTCGAGGCCGTGCTCGCCCAGGGTGACACGCTGCGTCTCGTGCACGATGGTTCGGCCGTCGAGTTCCCGGCGCCTACGAAGTACGTCGCCCCGATCGCGTTCGATGTCATCCCGTTCGCGGGAGGTCTCGTCGACGACGGCGAGAACGAGACAGACGAAGAGAAGAAGCTCCGTAACGAGAGCCGCAAGATCCTCGAGCTGCCTGACCTTCGCGTCGCCGGCACCTGCGTGCGCGTCCCCGTTTTCACGGGTCATTCCCTGTCGATTCACGCCGAGTTCCGTGACGACATCACGCCGGAGCGCGCAGCCGAGGTGCTCGCCGCAGCGCCGGGTGTCGTGCTCGAAGAGGTCCCGACGCCGCTGCACGCCGCAGGCAAGGACCCGAGCTTCGTTGGCCGCATCCGCGCCGATCAGTCGGCGCCTGAGGGCAAGGGACTTGTGCTCTTCATCAGCAACGACAACCTGCGCAAGGGTGCGGCGCTGAACGCCGTGCAGATCGCCGAGCTGGTCGCACAGCGCATCGCAGTCTGAAGGTCCCAGCGATTCTCACTCCGACCCGCCGAGAATGCGACCGTCCAGTAGTGTAAAACACCGGTGTCTAAGCTATCCAACCTGGGAGTGGAACTTCTGTGAAAGCCACGCGGGTCGCCAGATGGGTCGTGGTCTCTGCGACAATGTTCCTCCTTGGCGGATGCACAGCCACGTCCGATCCCCCTTCACACGTCGCGGTGTATGAGTCTGTCGCCGGCAATGCAGGAGCGGCCACGGCACAACTCTTCGGCATCCTGACGGTCGAGGCTGGATGCACCTACCTTCAAGACGCCGACGGCACGCGTTGGCTTCCTGTCTTCGCCGATTCCGTCTCGTCAGCGACGCAAGAAAGCGGGCTCCGCTACGGTGCGACGACCTTCCTCTATGGCGAGGAGGCTGAGCTGCCCGGTGGCGAGACCACGCGCCTCGACTCAGACACGATCCCGGCCGCGTGCGACGACGAGGCCCCGGTCTGGCGAGTCGCACAGCCGTGAGTGCCGCATGCCGACGGGCTCGACCTGGATCGACCTCACCCGCCTGATTGCTTGTGGGGAGTCTTGTCGTTCGGCGAGGTCAGCCGGCAGGCATCCGCGAACTAGACTAGTCCGGTGACCGAAAACGTCGATGTCGTCCTGATCGGCGGTGGCATCATGAGCGCCACCCTGGGTACCCTGCTGCACGAGCTGCAGCCTGATTGGAAGATCGTCGTCTTCGAACGACTCTCCGACGTCGCCCAGGAGTCGTCCAACCCCTGGAATAACGCAGGCACGGGTCACGCTGCCCTCTGCGAGCTGAACTACATGCCCCAGGTGAAGGGTGAGCCGCTCGACGCCGCCAAGGCCGTGAGCATCAACGAGCAGTTTCAGCAGAGCCGTCAGTTCTGGTCGTCGTTGGTCGCCAGGGGCGTTCTCGCCGAGCCTGAGACCTTCATCAACGCGACGCCGCACATGACGTTCGTGCGCGGCGAGAAGGACGTCGCGTACCTCAAGGAGCGCTACGGGGTGCTCAAGGATCAGCCGCTGTTTGCGGGCATCGAGTACAGCGAGGACTCCAGGGTCATCAACCAGTGGGCGCCCCTGCTGATGCAGAAGCGCCGCAAGGGCGAGCCGTTCGCGGCGACGCGCGTGCCCTCTGGGACCGATGTTGACTTCGGTGCCCTCACGCACCAGCTCTTCGACCACCTCACGCGGTCGGGCGTTGATCTGCGTCTGAACCACGAGGTCAAGAGCCTCAAGAAGCAGAAAGACGGCAGTTGGAAGATCGGCTACCGCAACACGCTCGGCCACACCCCGAACCAGATCACGGCGCGGTTCGTGTTCGTTGGCGCGGGCGGCTGGGCGCTCAAGCTTCTCCAGCGCTCCGGCATTCCGGAGATCAAGGGTTACGGCGTCTTCCCCATCGGCGGCCAGTTCCTCAAGACGACGAACCCGGCCATCGTCGCCCAGCACAAGGCGAAGGTGTACTCGCAGGCCTCTGTCGGCGCCCCGCCGATGTCCGTTCCGCACCTGGACACCCGTGTCGTCGACGGGGAGGCTTCGCTGCTGTTCGGCCCGTTCGCGACGTTCAGCCCGAAATTCCTGAAGAACGGGTCACTGCTCGATATCGTCACGCAGGTGCGCACGCACAACCTGTGGCCGATGCTGCGCGTCGCCTTCGCAAACCCCGATCTCATCACCTACCTGCTGGGCGAGCTGCTGAAGAACCACCGCAAAAAAGTCGAGAGCCTGAGAACCTTCATGCCGACCGCAAAGGACGAGGACTGGAACCTCATCAATGCCGGTCAGCGTGCCCAGGTCATGAAGAAGGACGCCAAAAAGGGCGGTGTCCTTCAGTTCGGCACCGAGGTCGTCTCGTCGGCGGACGGATCGATCGCTGGTCTGCTCGGAGCCTCGCCCGGCGCATCCACCGCTGTTCCGATCATGCTCGATGTGCTCAAGAGGTGCTTCCCTTCGCAGTTCTCTGGTTGGGAGGGTGCGCTGCGAGAGCTCATCCCGACGTTCGGTGAGAAGCTGAACGACGATCCTGCGGCCGCAGCGGAGTCCACGGCGGCAACCGCCAAGGTCCTCGGCCTGAACGCCTGATCGTATCGTGGCGAAGCTCTACTTCCGCTACGGGGCGATGAACTCAGGCAAGTCCACTTCGCTGCTCCAGGCCGCATACAACTATGAGGAGCGCGGACAGCACGTGCTGCTCGCCAAGCCTGCGATCGACACGAAGGGTGCCTCGGAGATCTCCAGTCGCCTCGGCGTGACGCGCACAGTCGACGTGCTCATTGGAGCGGACGACGATGTGCGCGCTCTGTTCGAAGAGCGCGATCGCGCTACCGTGATCGCCTGCCTGCTGGTGGATGAAGCACAGTTTTTGACTCCTGCGCAGGTCGACGACCTGTTCCGCATCGCGGTCGAGGACGATATCCCGGTCATCGCCTACGGCATCCGCAATGACTTCCGCACTCATGCGTTCCCCGGTTCGGCGAGGCTGCTCGCGATCGCGCACTCCCTGGAGGAGTTGAAGACGATCTGCCGCTGCGGCCGCAAGGCCGTGTTCAATGGCCGCGTGATAGGCGGGCGCTTCGTCTTCGACGGCGACCAGGTTGCGATCGACGAGGGCGCCGATGGGGCTCCGCGTCAGGCAACCGCCACGGTGACCACGTACGAGTCGCTGTGCGGTGCCTGCTATCTGCAGGAGTCTGGCGGGCGCCTGGGCTGATTGATTCGGCGCACTCCTCGCTCGCTTGTGTGGTCTGACCACATGAGTTAATGTGGTCAGACCACACAAGCGAGGAGGAGCGGATGCCGGAACAGCCCCGCGCCTGGAGCGTCGTGCTCGAACACATCGAGCGCGACCTCCTCGAGGGCGCACTCGGGCCTGGTGACCATCTGCCCTCTGAACGCGAGCTCGCAGCAGCGCTAGGGGTTGCTCGCTCCAGCGTCCGAGAGGCTCTGCGTGTGCTGGAGGTCATGGGGCTGATCCGCACAGCCAGCGGCTCGGGGCCACAGGCGGGGGCGATCGTGATCGCGACACCCACCGGGGGTATGTCTACTCTGCTGCGTCTGCAGGTCGCAGCCCAAGGCTTCCCTCTGACCGATGTGGTGCACACGCGTCTCGTGCTCGAAGACGCGGTGGTCGCCACACTCGCGCGGTCTTCCGACCGCGACATGGCTGCAGTGCACCGCCTGCTGGATGCGATGGATACCGACGGCCTCACCTCAACCGAGTTCCTCTCCCTCGACGCCCAGCTGCACCTCTCGCTCGCCGAATCCAGCGGAAACTCCGTGATCGCCGCCATGATGGCTGCGCTTCGAACGTCGATCGAATCCTATGTGCGGACGGGGGCTGCCGCAGTGCCGGACTGGACGGCGATGGCGGTTCGCCTGCGCACCGAGCATCGCGACATCGTCGCCGCGGTCGACAGGGGAGATGCGGCCACCGCCAGCGAGCTCGTGCGCCGTCACATTAGTGGCTACTACCACACCATTCTTGGCTCCTGACGAGCCGCACGCCGATCTGAAGGAGAAACATGGTCAAGCGCCAGGTGCCCAACCCCGCCGAACTGTTCGAGCTGATGACGTTCAAGAAGCCCGATCTGAACGGCAAGCATCGCCGACTGCAGGGGGCGCTGACAATCGACGATCTCCGAACGATCGCCAAGCGCCGCACGCCCAAAGCTGCTTTCGACTACACAGACGGCGCAGCAGAGGGCGAACTGTCGTTGTCCCGCGCTCGGCAGGCCTTCCGCGATGTCGAGTTCCATCCGGGCGTTCTCCGGCCTGCGCCCGATGTCGACACCTCAGTGAACATCCTTGGCGGGCCATCGGCTCTGCCTTTCGGTATCGCGCCGACCGGCTTCACCCGGCTGATGCAGACCGAGGGCGAGATCGCCGGTGCGGGCGCGGCGGCCGCAGCCGGCATCCCGTTCACCCTCTCCACCCTCGGCACGACGTCGATCGAAGACGTCAGAGCCGCCACCCTCGACGAGACCGACGCGCCGATTCCCGGGCGCAACTGGTTCCAGCTGTACGTCATGCGCGATCGAGAGATTTCCTATGAGCTCACCCGTCGGGCTGCAGCGGCGGGGTTCGACGCCCTGCAGTTCACGGTCGACACTCCGGTTGCCGGTGCTCGCCTTCGAGACAAACGCAACGGCTTCAGCATCCCTCCGCAGTTGACCTTGGGGACGATCGTCAATGCGATTCCGCGCCCGTGGTGGTGGTACGACTTCCTGACAACGCCCAAGCTCGAGTTCGCCTCGCTGAGCACGACGGGCGGCACAGTGGGGGAGCTGCTCGATGCGGCCATGGATCCGACGATCAGCTATGACGATCTGGCTGTCATCCGCGACATCTGGCCGGGGAAGATCGTGATCAAGGGCGTGCAGAGCGTCGAAGACTCTGTGCGGCTCAAGGATGCAGGTGTCGACGGCATCGTGCTCTCGAACCACGGCGGCCGCCAGCTCGATCGTGCGCCGATCCCATTCCACCTGCTGCCCGCGGTGCGCGAGGCGGTGGGTGAGAACTTCACGGTCATGATCGACACCGGAATCATGAACGGTGCCGACATCGTCGCCTCGGTCGCGCTGGGCGCTGACTTCACCCTCATCGGACGTGCTTACCTGTACGGGTTGATGGCTGGGGGTCGAGCGGGGGTCGATCGCACCATCCAGATTCTGCGCACCGAGATCGAAAGAACGATGCGGCTGCTGGGTGTGGCGACCCTGACCGAGCTCGAGCCGAAACACGTCACACAGCTCACGCGGCTGGTGCCCGTTTCGAGTGTCAGAGGGTCGTGAGGAGCTCGTCGAGCTTGTCGGCGGTGTCTTCCCAGCCGTCTACGGCCACGCAAGGCACGCCGAGAGCCCGCACGGGGTAATCGTTGCCGCCCTCGTCGAGCCTGTCTCCGTAGAACAGCATGGCGGAAAGAGGGATGCCGGTACGCTCTGACAGCTGTGTCATGCCGTAGGCCTTGTCGATTCCGGCTCGGGTGATGTCGATCGAGGTCGATCCGCCGGCGCGCACTTCGAGCTCTGGCACGCGTGCGGCTACGGCGTCGCGCAGCGTCAGCCTCTTCGCACCGGTGGGGTCCCACGCATGCTTGGCATCGGCTGGGGCCTTCTGCCCGAGTGCGGAGAAAGTGATCTGTGAGCCGCGGTCTTCGATGATCTCCCCCCAGGGCTCGGCCTCCCACAGGCCAAGGCGCTCGGCCTCTTCGCGCAGCGCCGTCAGAGCCGCGGTCTTTTCCTGGTCGGTGAGGTCGTGCGCGTACAGCGAGGCGAACCCCGTGCCGTCATAGCGCAGGTATCGCGTGCCGCAGGTCGGCAGCAGGTGCAGACGGCTCAGTGAGGCAGCATCCGTCTCTCCGAGCCGAGCTATCACCTGTGTGCGGAACTGCTCTTCGTTGCCGCCCGAGATGATGGCGACTTCGACCCTGAGCAACAGGGCGCGCAGCAGGTCGGCGATGCGAGGGCTGAGGGGACTCTTCGAGACAGCGAGTGTGTCATCGAGGTCGAAGGCGACGAGGTCAGGTGACGTCATGCTGTCTCCGGAATGGATCGGGCGGATGCTGGAGAACCTACGAGCGTGCTCATGATCGCGCACACGCTTACTCCGATGGTGGCGCCGAGAACGTTCTCGGCGACGTCGGCGAGTGACGGCACACGGTTCGGCAGTGCGAGCAACTGGGTGAGTTCGATGCTGACCGACAGTGCTGGGCCGATGAAATAGGCGAGGGTCCAGCGGCGGTGCGGAGTGAAGACGTAGGCGATCATGCCGATCGGGATGAAGACGAGGATGTTCGCGATCACTTCGAGTGCGGTGAAGTCAAGAGAATGCCAGCCCACGCGGTGCGCGGCGCCCAGCACGACATCGAGAACGTTGGGGATGCGCTCCTCGATACGGCGGGGGGTCAGTGCGAGGAACGCGATGACGGTGAGGAAGGGGATGCCGAAAGCAAGTGTGACGATGCGGGTGGCACGTCGCGGTGGGTGCATTGCGGTCCTCCCGTCGGCGTGTGAAGCGGTTCTGTCTCTACAGAGAAGGCCGCCTACAGGCGGCCTTCTCTGGTCACTGGTCGGGGTGACAGGATTTGAACCTGCGACCTCTTCGTCCCGAACGAAGCGCGCTACCAAGCTGCGCCACACCCCGTTTTGCAACCCTCCGAGTCTATAGGAGGCTGGGGTGAATCGGCGAATCGCATGGTGGCCGTCGCGTCGCGTAACTCATCGCGCTGTCAGCGTCAGGAGCGTCGCCTCGGGCCTGCACGCGAAGCGCACGGGAGCGTAGATCGAGTGACCGCATCCGGCGCTGACGTTCAGGGGTGCAGTGCGGTTTTCGTGAGCCCAGGTGCTCAGGCCCTTGGCCTGCTTCAGCGGGATGTCGCAGTTCGCGACCAGTGCGCCGAAACCGGGCAGGCAGACTTGTCCGCCGTGCGTGTGACCCGCGAAGATGGCGTCTGCGCCGAGCTCGATGAAGTCATTCAGCACGCGCTGATAGGGCGCATGCGTCACGCCGATGACCGACGATCCGTCTGGGGCGGGACCGAGAGCGTCGATCGCCGCAGGGAGGGCGTCGAGGCGGTCCCATTCGCGATGTGCATCGTCGACGCCGAAGAAGTCGATCGTCCCGCCAGCGACCTCAACCCGTGCTGCCGCGTTGTTCAGATCGGTCCAGCCGAGCTCGTCGGTGAAGAACGCGTCCATGGCTGCGGTGTCGAGCAGGGCGGCCTTGCGGTGCCGCTTCGACGGGCCGGAGAAATACCGCAGCGGGTTGCGCGGCGAAGGCGCTGTGACGTCGTTCGAGCCGTGTACGAACACTCCTGGAATGCCGGCGAAAGGCTCGAAAGCCAGCCGGATGCCAGCAAGTCCATCGCGATGGCCGAGGTTGTCTCCGGTGTTCACGATCAGATCCGGCTGCAGCTGCGCGAGACTGGCGAGCCAGTCCTGTTTGCGATGCTGCCACGGCGCCATGTGCGCATCGGAGATGTGCAGCACCCTGATCGGCTTCGAACCAGGAGCCAGAGCGGATGCTGTCGCCTCCCTCACCGTGAACAGGTAGCGCTCGATGCCGATGCCCCAGGCTGCTGCTGCGACACCGGCGACTCCCATCGCGCCAAGCGCGATGAGGGCCGGATGCGCTGCTCGCGCCGACGTCATTGGCAGGTGACCCTGATCGTCGTCTTCTTGCTTGCGGACGTTCCTGCGGCGGGATCGGTGTTCGTGACGACCGCGTTCGGCGGATTGCACGAGTTGTCGAAAGCGATTGAGGTGAACCCTGCGCCGAACAGCGTGGCCTGGGCTTGTGGTCTCGACTGGCCGATCACAGCGGCAGGCACCGTCGAGCCAGTGCCGTTGCTCGGCGAGATCGTCACTGTCATCCCGGTGGCTGCCCGACCAGTCGGATCCTGCTCCACGATGATGTTCGTCGCCTGATCGCTGTCGACGGCGGTGCCGACGGTCACGCTGAATCCTGCTGCTTCGAGAGTCGCGGTCGCCTGCTCGATCGTCTGGCCGACGACGTTGGGAACGTCTGCCATGACCGTTTTGGTGAGCTTCGAGTCGGGTTGCGGGAAGGCGTCACCGCCGTAGGCGGCGTTTGCGGCCGTCTGAACCGCCTTGGCCAGGCCGTATCGGATGTTGTTCAGTGCGGTTCCATCGTTGTTGCGGAACTGACTGAGGCTCTTGCGTCCGTCGATGTTCCCGACCCACACGGCGGTGGTGACCTTGGTGCTCGACTCGATGAGCATCGTGTGCTCCTTCTCAGCCGTACCGGTCTTGCCGATCACCGGGATGCCGTCATAGGGGTTGGCATTGGTGCCGGTGCCGCCCTCCATCACACCGCGCAAAGCGTAGGCGGCCGTGGCGGCGACCTCGGGCGACAGAACCTTGGTGCACGTGGTGGCAGGGATCTCACTCTCCTGCCCGTCGCTGCCGACGACGCGGTCGATCACCTTGGGCTCGCAGTAACTGCCGCCGTTGGCGACGGTCGCGTATGCTCCAGCCATTTGGATGGGCGCGACGCTCTTGGAACCAAGCACCGATGGGAAGGGTGCATTGGGTGAGGTGTTCGCATCGGTGCCACCGACGGTGATGTCGTCGCCGTTGCCATAGTGCACGCCAAGGCTCTTTGCGGTCTCGTTGATGTCGCACAGGTCGAGCTGCTGAGCCATCGCCAGGAATCCGGTGTTCAACGACTGTGCGGTGAACGCCCTGACGGTGCTGACCGAACCGCCGCCATTGCCGAAGTTGTTGATCTTTGCGGTGTTGACGATCTTCTGGCCACAGGCCGTGAATGGGCTGATCGTGCGGATTCGACCATCGAGTACCTGATTGACCGAATGCCCCTGTTTGAGCCATTCCAGCAAAGTGAACAGCTTGTAGGTCGATCCGGTCTCGAATCCGTAGGTGCTGCCGTTGTGTGCCTTGTCCGCCGCGAAAACCTGCGACGTCTCACCGGCGGCGAGGTTGGCCGTCGTTGTCTCGTTGAAGGCGGTGTTCTGCGCCATCGCGAGGATCCGCCCTGTGCTCGCCTCGATGGAGACCACGGTGCCGCCGACGAGGATGCCGGGGATCGACTGTGGCACACGGGCGTGCACCTGATCGATGGCGGTCTTCTGCACACGCATGTCGAGTGTGGTGTAGATCTGCATGCCGCCTCGACGGAGGTTCGCCTGACGCTCTTCTGGGGTATCGCCGAACGCCGGATCGCTTTCGATGACGGACTTCACGTATTGGCAGAAGTAGGCGTTGGCGCCCGCAGTGGTGCACCCCTGAGTGGCAGCGCGAATCGCCGGAGTGATCGGCGTCGCAATGGCTTCGTCGTACTGCGCCTTCGTGATCTTGCCGTCTTCCAGCATCCGATCGAGCACGTAATTGCGCCGAGCGAGGGTGTTCGCGTATCCGTCGGCGGCACTGTTGTGCGCCACCCCGTCTTTGTCGGTGTAGGTCCCCTCAGGCATGTCGATGCGGAGGGTGTTCGGCTCCTGCACCATGCCGGCGATCGTGGCGGCCTGAGCCACCGTGAGTTTCGCGGCGCTCGTCGAGAAGTAGTGGTTGGCTGCGGCTTCGATGCCGTACACCTGACCGCCGAAGCTTGAGATGTTCAGGTATCCGAGCAGGATGTCGTTCTTGGAGTACTCCTTCTCGATCTGCAGGGCATAACGCATCTCACGCAGCTTGCGCTGCATACCAGCGTTGCCTTTCGCAACCGCGTAGGTGCTCCAGCACTTGTTGACCAACTCGTCGTAGTTCTCAGCGGTGGTGTCGACGTTCTGCTCGCACTCCTGAATCTGCACGTTCTTCACATACTGCTGTGTGATCGTCGACGCACCGCGGTCGGTGGTGCCGACGACGTTGCCGAAAGCAGCCTTGAGGGTGGCCCCGAGGTTCACACCGCCGTGGGTGTAGAAGTTCTTGTCTTCGCTGGAGAGGATCGCGTCGTACATCACGGTGGCGATCTGGTCGTAGCTCACCGGCACGCGGTTCTGCTCGTAGAACGAGGCCAGTGCAAACGGTTTGCCATTCGCGTCCGTGCCGTAGATCGTGGACTGCTCCATCGGCGTGCCCACCTTGAGGTTCTCCGGCAGCTCTTCGAAGAGCGAGAAGGCCGTCGACCCTGTGATGCCCGTCATTGCAAGGACGGGGGTGACGCTTGCCGTGACGAGGAGGCCAGCGACGATGCTGAGGCCGACCAGCCCGGCAAGGCCGCCGAGCACGCTCTTCACCGTGCGATTCTTCTGGGGCATACGCTTGATCTTAAGGGAGTTCCCTGAGTAACCGCTTTTGACGGACCGACCTCGAATTGGAGTGCCATGACCACGTGGGAATATCTCACCACGCCGCTGCTGATCCACAACACGGCTGCCATCCTCAACAACTGGGGGAAGCAAGGCTGGGAGCTCGTGCAGGTCGTCACCGGCCCGGAGGGCGGACTGGTCGCTTACTTCAAGCGCCCTGTCACCGCAGACGCGTCAGCGAACGCCGGGCTTGCCGCTGCTGCCGAAGCTGCGCGTCAGTTCGAAGGCGGTGCCGCATGAGCGTCACCGCTCGGCTCGCTGAACTCGGCATCGAGCTTCCCGCCGTCGCTGCCCCCGTCGCCGCCTACGTGCCTGCCGTCGTGCATGGCGACCTGGTCTACACCTCCGGTCAGCTGCCGTTCTCAGGTGGTGCGCTCCCGGCGACAGGCAAGGTGGGCGCCGAGGTCAGCGCCGATGATGCCGCGCTCTACGCGCGCACGTGCGCGCTCAACGCGCTCGCCGCAGCTGCGGATGCGGCAGGTGGGCTCGACCGCATCGCAGGAGTGCTTCGGGTGGGCGGTTTCGTGGCGTCGACCCCGGATTTCACGGGACAGCCGAGCGTCATCAACGGCGCAAGTACCGTGCTGGGCGAGATCTTCGGCGATGCCGGTCGCCACGCCAGGGCCGCCGTCGGCGTTCCCGTGCTGCCGCTGGACAGCCCCGTCGAGGTCGAGGTGATTTTCATCCTCGCGTGATTCGTGCCGCGTGCAGCGTGCCGCGTGCCGCGTGCCGCGGTACGCCGACGCCCCCTCTGAGCGCCGACGCCCCCTCTGAGCGCCGACGCCCCCTCTCATTGACGTCGATGAGAGGGGGCGTCGGCGCTGAAGAGGGGCGTCGGCGTGCCCGAGTGCTCGCCTACTTCACCTGGGCCGAGATGATGCTCATCACGGCGGTGTCGGCGAGAGTCGTCGTGTCGCCGACCTCTCGGCCCTCTGCGACGTCGCGCAGCAGGCGGCGCATGATCTTGCCGGATCGGGTCTTCGGCAGCTCGCCCACGATGTAGACGTCCCGCGGACGCGCGATTGCACCGATCTGCTCCCCGACCCACAGGCGCAACTGCTGGGCGAGCCCGGCGGGATCATGCGCCGACAGGTAGCTCTCCTTGATGATCACGAAAGCCACGACGGCCTGCCCCGTCGTCTCGTCGGATGCGCCGACCACTGCCGCTTCGGCCGTGGCCTCGTGCGCGACCAGCGACGACTCGATCTCGGCGGTCGAGAGTCGGTGCCCTGAGACGTTCATGACGTCATCCACTCGTCCGAGCAGCCAGAGGTCGCCGTCCTCGTCCAGGCGAGCACCGTCGCCGGCGAAGTAGTACCCCTGATCCTCGAACTTCTCCCAGTACGTCTGCGCGTACCGCTCCGGGTCTCCCCAGATGCCGCGGAGCATGCTCGGCCAGGGCTCTGTGATCACAAGGAGGCCGCCGTTGCCGTTGCCGACCTCGACGCCTTCTTCGTCGACCACGTCGATCGAGATTCCCGGAAGCGGAACCTGCGCCGAGCCAGGCTTCGTCGCGGTGATGCCGGGCAGCGCAGACACCATGATCGCGCCCGTCTCGGTCTGCCACCAGGTGTCGACGATCGGGGTCTCACCTGCGCCAATGACCTCGCGGTACCACATCCACGCCTCGGGGTTGATAGGCTCGCCCACCGACCCGAGTACGCGCAGCGACGACAGGTCGAACTTCTTCGGCACCGCGCGGCCGATCTTCATGAACGAGCGGATCGCGGTTGGTGCGGTGTAGAAGATTGACACCTTGTACGTCTCGATGATCTCCCACCACCGGCCGGGGTGCGGGGTGTCGGGAGTGCCCTCGTAGAGAACCTGGGTGGCGCCGTTTACGAGCGGGCCGTATGCCACGTAGCTGTGCCCTGTGATCCAGCCGATGTCGGCAGTGCACCAGTACACATCGGTTTCGGGATGCAGGTCGAACACGTATCTGTGCGAGTAAGCGGCCTGGGTGAGGTAGCCGCCGGAGGTGTGCAGAATCCCCTTGGGCTTTCCGGTTGTGCCCGAGGTGTACAGAATGAACAGTGGGTTCTCAGCGGGGAACGGCTGCGCTTCGTGATCAGCGGATGCCGTCGGCACCACGTCGTGCCACCAGATGTCTCGCTCGGCATCCCAGTCGACCTCGTTGCCGCAGCGATTGACGACGAGTACGTGCTCGACGGTCTGCTGCTCTCCGCTGCCGCGGTCGGCCAGCGCTTGATCCACGGCGGGCTTGAGGGCAGACACTTTGCCCTTGCGGTAGCCGCCGTCTGCAGTGATGACGAGCTTGGCGCCGGCGTCGTCGATGCGCGAGCGCAGGCTGTCCGCGCTGAAGCCGCCGAAGACGACGGAGTGGATCGCACCGAGGCGCGCGACGGCGAGCATCGAGGCGATCGCCTCCGGGATCATCGGCAGGTAGATCGCGACGCGGTCGCCTTGCCCGATGCCCAGGTCTTTGAGGACAGTGGCGACGCGCTTGACCTCGTCGGTGAGCTCTGCGTATGTGATGGTTCGGGTGTCGCCGGGCTCGCCTTCCCAATGCAGCGCGACGCGGTCGCCGAGTCCTGCTTCGACATGGCGGTCGAGGCAGTTGTAGGAGACGTTGAGCTCGCCATCGGTGAACCACTTCGCGAACGGCGGGTTCGACCAGTCGAGCACCTCGGTGAAGGGGGTGTGCCAATGCAGCAGATCCCGAGACTGCTCGGCCCAGAATCCTTCGCGATCGGCGGCTGCGCGATCGTAAAGGTCTGGGGAGGAGATGGCCTGAGCTGTGAACTCCGCGGATGGCGGAAACCGGCGGGTCTCATCGAGAAGGTGGTCGATCTGGCTGCTCATCGGCAGTCGCTCCTTTGCGGCGATGGGTCATGCGAGACCTGTACGCAGTGGTGTGCGGTCGGTCATCGCGAATATAGCGCTGGGCTTCGCCAGCGCATAATCCCGGATGCCACCTGCCGACATCGGGGCGACAACAGATGTGACATCCGGGTGTGTGCGGCGGGTGAGTTTGGTCTGCGGCGGCGTCTTGCGTACACTCGACCACAGCCGAAATTCCGATAACGGCCTTGGCGCGCTCGATTCCCCCGATCGACCGCCGCCCTGGGCGGCACCTCGTTCCCCCCGCGAGGTGCCGCCTTTCTCTGTGTGTGGCGGGTCAGCACCCACCCTCCACAATCCGGTGATTGCGCGGGTTGTTCACAGAAGACGGCGTTTTGCGGTTCCCGCCCGACGGCGCTCCTGCCGAGACGCTTAGCGTCGGGGCATGACCGAATCTTTCGTCATCCGCCCGCGAGGGGCGACGGCGGTGACCGACGCATCACAGGCGCCGATGAGTGTTGATGCCGCGTTCGGGCCGCTCGCTGTGCACTGCGCCGACAATGAGGTCACCGACATCTTCGTGAACGGTGCCGCAGGGCTTTTCGTCGATCGAGGTCACGGTGCCGAACCGGTGCCAGCTTGGGTGGCATCCGAGCGTGAGGTCCGAGACCTCGCCGTCGCCCTGGTCGGGCTCGGTGGGCGGCATCTCGACGATCAGGCGCCGTGCGTCGACGTGCGCCTCGCCTCCGGCATCCGAGTGCATGCCGTGCTCGCGCCGGTGTCGACGTCGGGAACAGCGCTGTCGATCCGCATTCCCCGTGTTCGTGCCGCCGATCTCGACGCGCTGGCGGCTCTCGGCGCGTTCGACCCCCGGCAGCAGGCGTGGCTGATGCAGCTTGTGGCAGAGCGCGCGAATGTCCTCATCACCGGTGGCACTGGCACGGGCAAGACAACGCTGCTGTCTGCTCTGCTGACCGAGGCTCCCGCAGCCGAGCGAATCGTCACGATCGAAGACGTCGCCGAACTGCGCCCCCGCCACCCTCACCATGTCTCCCTCGAAGCGCGCCAAGCCAACCTTGAGGGGGCAGGAGGCATCAGCCTCGCCCGTCTCGTGCGTGAGTCACTGCGCATGCGGCCTGATCGGCTCGTTGTCGGCGAGTGCCGGGGTGAAGAGGTGCGCGAGCTGTTGACGGCGCTGAACACTGGCCACGACGGTGGCGCTGGCACTCTGCATGCCAGCGGCCTGTTCGACGTGCCCGCTCGGCTGGAGGCGCTCGGTGCCCTTGCCGGTATGGATGCGACGGCTCTCGCTCGCCAGGTGGTCAGTGCGTTCACGGTGGTGCTGCATCTGGCTCGCGCACCCGGCGGCGCTCGCCGCATCGCCCAGGCAGGGAGGTTCATTCTCGTAGGCGAGCGGCTGGGCATCGAGGAGGTGCGGCCATGGTGAAATCGCACCGCCGCAGAGACGGCGGCGGAACGGATGCCGCGACCAGCGTGCAGACCCTTGCTGTGCTGCTGCAGGCCGGATGCGCGCCGCTGA
Organism: Microbacterium sp.; assembly: GCA_047605925.1. Lineage (GTDB taxonomy): Bacteria > Actinomycetota > Actinomycetes > Actinomycetales > Microbacteriaceae > Microbacterium. The sequence goes on along the minus strand of JASGEY010000030.1, from coordinate 1,248 downwards.
CCACATGGAGGCACCTGGCAGGTACGGGCGATGCGCATGCGGCATCCATCATTGCCAGGGTGGAGCAGGGCACTGCGCTGGTCGCGGCCATCGAGGCGGAGGGTGGGGCCTGGGTCGATCTTGCTGCGGCCTGGGAGATCGCGACAACGGTCGGCGCGCCACTGGCCGAGGTGCTGCGAGGGATCGCAGAGACGTTGCGCGATGCAGCCTCAGCAGCCGATGACGTGCGCATCGCCCTCGCCGAGCCCGCAGGGACAGCTCGGCTGCTGCTCCTCATGCCGTTCGCCGGTCTGCTGCTCGGCTTTGCGCTCGGATTCGACACGATCGGGGTGATCGTCGGAACTCCGGTCGGCGCCGGCTGTGTCGCGCTGGGACTGCTGCTGATGCTCGCCGCCAGGCTGTGGACGACACGTCTGCTCAAGCGAGCGGAGCCCGCCCCCGGCACGCCGGGTATGCGCTCGGAGCTCGTCGCTGTGGCACTCACCGGCGGAGCGTCGATCGAGAGAGCCCTTCGCCTGGTCGCGGAGAGCGCGGCCGTGCGGCACGGAGAGAGCGAGAGCATCGTTGCAGGGAACGACCGCATCGATATGGTGCTCGAGCTGTCTCGCACTGCAGGGGTGCCAGCCGTCGAACTGTTGCGGGCGTCGGCTGCGCATGAGCGCCACAGGGCGCGGATCGATGGTCGGATACGGGCATCCGAGCTGTCGACGCGCCTGCTGATCCCGTTGGGGGTGTGCACGCTGCCGGCTTTCATGCTGCTCGGCGTCGCACCGCTGCTGCTGAGCGTGCTCGCCTCGACCCCGCTGACGCTGTGACCGTCGTGACCATCACGAGAAAAAGAAAGAAGGAAGAAATGAACATCAGGAAAACCAAGAACACCATCCCCCCGCTCACCGGGTACCGTGCCGCGCAGCTGTTCGGAGACGATTCGGGTGCCGCGACAGCCGAGTACGTGATCACCACCATGGCTGCCGTCGCCTTCGCTGGTGCGCTCGTGTTCGTGATGCGCTCGGATGAGGTGCGCGGCATCCTCACCGATATGGTGCGCCGAGCGCTCACGGTGTCGTGATGCGAGAGCGAATAGGCGACGACCGAGGGGCAGTTGCGGCCGAGCTCGCGATCGCGCTCCCCGCTGTCGTGCTCACCCTGCTGCTCGGGGCAGGCGCCCTGGGCACCGCCGCGAGGCAGGTGGCGCTGCAGGATGCCGCAGCCGACGCCGCACGCCTGATCGCGCGCGGCGAGCAGGCC
>JASGEY010000029.1:0-21846 GCA_047605925.1 Microbacterium sp. | reverse complement strand
GGCGTGCCGCGGGAACCGCGGCACGCCCCGAGAGAGGGGGAGATTACTCTGCGACGCCCGAGTCGACCTCAGCCTGCGTCCAGTAGCCCGAGTCGATCAGCAGGGACTTGATGTTGTCCTTGTAGACGATGTCGGACTGCAGCAGGTAGGACGGGACGACCTTCACACCGTTGTCGTAGGTCTCGGTGTCGTTGGCCTCAGGGTCGTTGCCCTCGAGCATGTCCTCAGCCGCGACGACCGACTGCTCTGCGAGCTTGCGGGTGTCCTTGAAGATCGTGGCGAACTGCACGTCCTGGTTGATCAGGGTGACCGACGCGATCTCCGCGTCCTGACCCGTGACGATCGGCAGGCCGTCGGCGATGGTTGCGCCGTAGCCGCCGGTGCCCTGCAGCGCCGTGATGATGCCGCGAGAGATGCCGTCGTACGGGGAGAGGACTCCGTCAAGCTTGGTGCCGTCGCCGTAGGAGCCGGTGAGCAGGTCTTCCATGCGCTTCTGAGCCGTCTCCTGTGCCCAACGCAGGGTAGCGGCCTGCTCGATCGTGGTCTGTCCAGACGGAACGGCGATCACACCCTTGTCGATGAACGGCTGCAGCGTGTCGATCGCGCCCTGCCAGAAGAAGTGCGCGTTGTTGTCGTCGAGCGATCCGGCGAACAGCTCGATGTTGAACGGACCTGCTTCGCCGGTCTCGTTGCCGTCGGCGTCGAGGACGCCGAGTCCGACGAGGAGCGAGGTGGCCTGCTGCACGCCGACCTTGTAGTTGTCGAAAGTCACGTAGAAGTCCACGTGCTCGCTGTCGCGGATCAGGCGGTCGTAGGAGATCACCGGGATGTTCGCGGCGGCAGCAGCGTCAAGCTGCGAGGACAGCGCCGTGCCGTCGATGGCGGCGATGATCAGCAGATCAGCGCCGTTGGTGATCATCTGGTCGATCTGCTGTCCCTGGGTGGGGATGTCGTCGCCCGCGTACTGCAGGTCGACCTGGTAACCGGCGTCTTCGAGGCCGGCCTGTACTGCATCGCCGTCAGCGATCCAGCGCTCGGAGGTCTCGGTCGGCATCGAGACACCGATGAGCATGTCGCTCTTGTCGGTGTCTCCGGATCCGCTCGAGCCGTTCGAGCCGGCACCGCCTCCGCCGCAACCGGTCAGGGCGAGCGCACCGGCAAGGCCGAGTGCGGCCAGCGCGTACTTCTTCTTCATCAGGAGCTCCTTTGCTGTGTGTGAGTCTTCGGCGTCCACGCCGAGTCTCTGATTCGAGGCGATTCGGGATTCGCCTCGAAGAGACTATCCCTGAGTTCGAGTCTCGAAGTCAAGCCTTGCCGGCGAATAACCCCAGATCGAGACCAAACAGACACCCTCTACTCACTTACTCCGGCGCGTGGGTGGTCAATAAAGCATCCGATCGCCCCCGCTCCGGTGGGTTTTTGACCACCCACGCGCTCGGATGAGGGCCTGGTGATCGATCTGGGGAGATCGCCCAGGCCCCACGAACGTCTCCGGCCGAACACTCGCATGCCCGCGCGTAGACTGGGAACCATCACCCCGGAGGACCGAGGATCACCATGTCTGCCACTGCCCGCACGTTCAGAGTGCGCGATGTCCAGCTTGTGCGCGCACTGTTCGCTGCAGTGGCCGCCGCGATGATCACGTTCTCTTCCGACCACTCGGCCGCGGTGGGGCTTGCAGTGTTCAGCGGATTCGCGCTGACGACGGCGCTCGTGCTCGCTCTTGCCGCCTGGCTCGTGCTCCCCGCTGGGCGTCGGTGGTCATACGTGCTGCTGGCGGTCTGCGGCGTTCTCGCGGGGATGGCTGGTGGCGTGCCGGCCTGGCGCAACGACGATCTGTTCTTCGCCGTCGTTATCGCCTGGGCACTGGCCACCGGTGCCGTCGAGCTGATCGCCGGCCTGGCCGATCGGCGGGCCGGCGAGAGCGGAGCGCGCGACTCGATAACAGTCGGCGCTTTCGGCATCCTTCTCGCTGTCGCGCTGCTGGCGATTCCCGCAGGCTTCACGCAGCACTATCAGGTCAAAAACGCCGGGGAGTTCCTGCTCACCGGCATCATCCTCGGAGTGGGGATGCTGGGCGGCTACGCCGCGATCGTCGCTGTCTTCCTCGGAATCGCCGGTCTCACCCCGAAACACGCCGGTCTCGCACCGAAGCAGACGGATGCCGTCTCCGATGACGCGCCAGAGCATGGCCCGGCGTACACCGCGCTCGGAGGAGAGCGATGAGCGACGAAAAGCCGACCCGCCGCGACATCCTGCGACCCCTGCACCTGCTGGGCATCGCGCTGGGCTGCGGCGTGTTCGCGGCTGTGGTGACGTTTGTCTCCACCGGCGCGTTCACCGCCCGCGTCAACACCGCGATCCTGAACGGCTCCTATCAGGGGCTGACGCCGTTCGCGCTCGGCCTCGTGGTCGGCGGAGGCGCGTTCATCGTCACGCTGCTGCTGCTGTCGATGCTGATCTTGGCGGTCGATCCGTCGAAGATCACCGAAACCGTCGACCGTCCGGTGCTGTACGACCCTCCGCAGGGTGACGACTCGGCAACGGATGCCGCGGGCGAGGCCCGCTAGCCCCGAGCTGCGCTCTCATACTGCTCTACTACTGCGCCAGCTGCTCGGCGATGCCGGTGTAGGACGCCGGGGTCAGCGCGAGAAGGCGCTTCTTGGCGGCATCCCCGATTTCCAAATTCTCGACGAAAGCAGCGAGATCCTCAGCGCCGACGCGGTGACCGCGAGTGAGCTCCTTCAACAGAGCGTATGGGTCGCTGATGGTGGAACGACCGGCAACGACCTCGGCGCGGATGACGGTCTGGATCGCCTCTGCGAGCACCTCCCAGTTGACGTCGAGATCGGCGAGCAGCACCTCGCGTGAGAGCGAGATCGCGTTCAGCCCGCGGCGCAGATTGTCGAGCGCGAGCAGCGAGTGTCCGAACGCGACGCCGATGTTGCGCTGCGTCGTCGAGTCGGTGAGGTCGCGCTGCAGCCTGGAGGTCACCAGCGTCTGGCCGAGAGAGGAGAACAGGGCGCCAGCGATCTCGAGGTTCGCCTCGGCGTTCTCGAAGCGGATCGGGTTGATCTTGTGCGGCATGGTCGACGAGCCGGTGGCGCCGGCCACAGGAATCTGCGCGAAGTAGCCCAGCGAGATGTAGGTCCAGATGTCGGTGGCGAGGTTGTGCAGGATGCCGCCAGCGTGACGCACCCGGTCGTAGAGCTCTACCTGCCAGTCGTGCGACTCGATCTGCGTTGTCAGGATGTTGAACCCGAGCCCCAGGCCTTCGATGTACTCGCGGGCGATGGTCGGCCAGTCGGCGTCGGGGTCGGCGGCGATGTGGGCAGACCAGGTGCCGGTGGCTCCTGAGAACTTTGCCAGGTACTCGGATGCCGCGATCTGGCCGCGCACGCGCTCAAGACGCCACGCGAACACCGCGAGCTCCTTGCCCATGGTCGACGGGGTCGCCGGCTGGCCGTGCGTGCGGGAGAGCATCGCGGCGTCGGCGTGCTCGACGGCGAGTTCACGGAGCTTCGCGATCACGGTGTCGAGAGCCGGCAGCCACACCTCTTCGACGGCGCGCTTGACGGTCAGTGCGTAGGAGGCGGAGTTGATGTCCTCGCTCGTGCAGGCGAAGTGCGTGAGTTCGGCGATGTGCTCAAGGCCCAGGGACGCGAGCCGGTCGCGCACGAGGTATTCGATGGCCTTCACATCGTGCTGGGTCACAGCCTCTTTCGCGGCGAGCCAGTCGATCTCAGCCTGACCGAAGTCGCGGTAGAGAGCGCGCAGTCGCTCCTTGTCGGCATCCGACAGCGGCGAGGTCTCGAAGAGCGAGCGATCCGTCAGTGCGATCAGCCACTCCACCTCGACCTCGACACGGGCGCGATTCAGACCAGCCTCGGAGAGGAAGTCGGCGAGTCCGGTGACGGCACCGCGGTAGCGTCCGTCGAGAGGGCTCAGTGGCTGCGGCGGGAGAGAGGGCTGGAAAGTCAGGGGAGTCCTCCTGATCGGGCCCCTTATTCTCGGGGCGTACGAGGGGCGCGCAGAGCCGGTTCGAGCTGGCGGAACAGGCCCCGAGTCGCCGCCTCAATCATACCGAGCACGGCATCGAACATCTCCGTGCCTGCGTAGTACGGATCGGGAACGTCCTGCGTGGACGCGTTCGGATCGAAAGAGAGGAGCAGGGTCACCTTGCCCTCCTCGTCCTCATCGCGCGCCCACTCGCGCAGGATACGTTCGTGGGTGCGGTCGAGTGCCACGATGAGATCGTTGTCCGAGAACGACGCCGCTGTGAACTGCTTCGCGCGGTGCGTCGAGCCGTCGTAACCGCGACGGGCGAGGGATTCGAGCGTTCGCTCATCGGCGCGCTCGCCGAGGTGCCAGTCGCCGGTTCCTGCGCTGCGCGAGACGATGCGCGAGCCGAGTCCCTGGCGCTCTGCGAGATCGCGGAACACTACCTCTGCCATCGGCGAGCGGCAGATATTTCCCGTGCATACGAAGAGCACGCGGAACGGGTCCGGGGACGTCACCCACCCATTGTGCCGCTCGAACTCTCCTCCTGCACAGTCGATCTGTGAGATCGGTTTTCCACAGGTCGTGGGGATTCGCCGATTTCGGCGAGCGGATCAGGGCAGACAGAGCGGATGCTGTCAGCATGCAGTCATTCACCACAACAGCATCCGCACCCTCCATCGATGAGTGGGCCCGTATCGAGGCCGGGTTCGCCATCGATGCCGCCATTACCGCTATGAACGCAGCCGGCGCGACACTCGTCACACTCACGGCCGACACCGAGTGGGCGTCCGATGGGGTGCGTGCCCTGCACACCAAAATTGTGTCGTTCCGCGCCTCGGCTCAGGCGGAAATCGGGACATTGAGCAGCCGAGCGTGGGAGATCGGCGGGGCGGCGTCATGAGCTCGGAGATCGACATCGACTACGGAGGGGCGATCGCCGTCGACCCCGAGGTGTTGCGTGACGTCGCCGCGCGCCTGGCGGGGGTCAGCGCGGATTTCGGCGACGCCTTGGATGGGATTCGCAAGGCCCGTCGGATCGTCCTCGGTAGCACCACCCTGAGCGAACACGTCGATGTGCACGCGCTGTGGGCGAGCGTCGATCGCGTGGAGGCGCTGCGTGATGACTGCGACTCCGCCGTGGCGGGGACGAGGCTGATGGCCGATGCCTTTGAGTACACGGAGCTCAAGGCCGAGGCCGATGCTCTGGCCCTGAGCGACCGCGCCGCAGCCGACGCGCTGTACTTGCGCATGGACAGGCTTGCGTCAGGGGATCCGCGGGTTGTCGCGCTCTCGGCGATGCTCGTGCTGGATTGGCAGAACAGCCGTTTTGCGGGGCTTGACAGTCAGTTCGGGCTGGGGGTGATGAACCCCTTGTTCGGGCTTGTGGGATTTCTCGGAGCGAACGCAGGACGCGGCAAGATCTGGCCGGGGATGCGGCTGACGGGCGTCCCCGATGCCGTGCGGGTTGAGCCGGTGAAGACGTCTTCTCCTGCTGCGGCGCCGGCCGGCATCCCCGACGCATTTCGGCGGATGCCGCAGACCCCTGGTGCGCAGGTGGCGGTGGAGAAATACACCATGCCCAATGGCACGACGAAGTTCGTCGCCTACGTCAAAGGCACGCAGTCCGTCGGCGGTGCCGACCCGTGGGATATGAAGTCGAACGTCGAGCTGTACACCGGCAAGAAGTCAGCCTCCTACCAGGCCACCCTTGATGCTCTTGAAGCGGCGGGAGCCCAGCCGGGCGACGAGGTCGACATCGTCGCCCACTCGCAGGCGGGAATGGTTGCAGCGCACCTCTCGATGGAGGGGCCCTATGACGTGCATGTGCAGATCACGGCGGGAAGCCCCGTTGAGCCGACGGTCGGTGACGACCAGATCGTTGTGCAGTTCCGACACACCGATGACGTGGTGAGCAGCCTTGCCGGCGGCGGATCTCCCGGCCCGGGCGGTGGGCCAGGCAGCTTCACCGTGACCAGGGAGGGCGACCCCTTCGACGGCCCGCAAGACCTCTTGCTCGATACGCACATGCTCGACTCGTACATCGAGACGGCCGAGCTCGCTGAGAAGTCCGGGGATCCGAGGGTCGAGAGTCTCGATGAGTTCTGGGAGGGACTGAACGAGGCGGTTGAGATCGAGCGCACCGAATATCGGGCGGAGCGTGTCGAGGAGTAGGTGTTGTAGATCGGAGCTGCGCTATCCAGAGGTGCAGACAAGTTGTGCGCCCAAATCGACAGACTGGCAGGCATGCTCTCGTCGGCGGTGAGCCGTCGGTCAGGATGAAAGGCGCAGGGCGACTGGTTCTCGCCTGCCTTTCAGCAAAGGAGCAACATGAGCAGTTCGAGCGCGGCATCCTCGTCGCCGGAGGCGGGTGCGAAGCGGCGCCTGTCGGCTGTGACAGCGGTGATCCTCTACGTCATCGCTGCCCTTCTGGCGGTCGTTCTCATCGTCGGCAACTATTTCGCCAATAGGTACTTCGACCTCATCTCCCTCTACCTCGGACAGCCGACTCAGCAGGTCCAGTCGGCGGAGGGTGAGGAGACGGAGCACTTCTCCAGCAGCTTCGACAGCGAGGAGGAGCGCCAGGAGTACCTCGAGACGGTCTCCACCGACATCTCTCGCGAGGGCATCACCCTCCTGGAGAACTCAGGAACCCTGCCTCTTGCCGATACCGCGCGCATCACCGTGTTCGGCCAGGACTCCGTAGACCCGGTGTACGGCGGCGGCGGAGCCGGATCGGTCGATGCGAGCAAGGCGGTCACCGTCGGCGAGGGCCTCGCGCAGGCAGGCTTCACCGTCAACCCGACGCTCTGGGACTTCTACGAGAGCGGAGCGGGCTCCGAGTACCGCAAGACCACTCCTGACGTCTACGGGCAGGGCGCGTACGCCGTGAACGAGGTGCCGCGCAGCGTGTACACGGACGAGGTCATCTCCAGCTTCACGGACTACAGCGACGCGGCCGTCGTCGTCATCGGCCGCTCAGGTGGTGAGACGGCGGATCTTTCGGCCACGCCAGCCGCCGATGGTTCGACCTACCTCCAGCTCACCACGGACGAGCGCGACATGATCGCGCTCGCCTCTGAGCACTTCGACGATGTTGTTGTCGTACTGAACACGTCCAACCCGCTCGAGCTCGGGTTCCTCGACGAGCTCGCAGTGGATGCAGCCCTCTGGGTCGGCTCTCTCGGAGAGCGCGGCGCCATCGCCCTCGGCGAGGTGCTCAGCGGTGCGGTGAACCCGTCGGGTGCGGTTGTCGACACTTACGCATCCGACTCGCTGAGCGCTCCAGCGATGGCGAACTTCGGCAGCTATTCCATCGCCAACAGCCAGGTCTTCATGGGCAACAACTACCTCGCGTACGCCGAAGGGATCTACGTCGGATACGCCTACTACGAGACGCGGTATGAGGATGTCGTGCAGGGCACCTCGGGTGCCGGCGACTTCGATTACGCGAGCGAGGTTGAGTTCCCGTTCGGATTCGGGTCCTCCTACACGTCCTTCGAGTGGAGCGACTACGAGGTATCCGAAACCGACGACGCCTATACCGTCGAGGTCGCCGTGGAGAACACGGGGGATCGCGCGGGCAAGGACATCGTTCAGGTATACCTGCAGTCTCCGTATACCGAGTACGACCAGCAGAACGGCATCGAGAAGGCATCCGTCGAGCTTGTCGGATACGCCAAGACGGCCGAACTCGAGCCTGGTGCGGTCGAGACGGTCTCTGTTGAGGTGCCGAAGGAGTCGCTGCGAGCATACGACGCTCACGGCGCCGGTACATACATCGTCGATGAGGGCGACTACTTCCTGACCGCGGCAGAGAACGCTCACTCGGCAGTGAACAACATCCTGTCGGCCAAGGGCTTCTCGGTCTCCGACGGGATGGATGCCGACGGCGACACCGCCTTCGTGCACGAGTTCTCGATCGACGGGCTCGACACGACGACGTACGCGACCTCGGCAGAGACGGGGGTTCCGATCGTCAACGCTTTCGACGACGTCGATGTGCGCACCTGGGATTCGGAGTTCACCTACCTGAGCCGCTCGGACTGGGAAGGGACGTGGCCGACGACGTACGCGGACGGCAGCTGGACAGCTCCGCAGGAGTTCGTCGATGCTCTCGACATCCTCAACGTCGAAGACGAGGATGCCGAAGCCCCTGTCTTCGAGACGATCGATGAGACCTACGGTGAGCTCAACGCCGCCATGCTCATCGGCGAAGACTACGACAGCCCGGCCTGGGATGCCCTGCTCGGGCAGGCGAGCCTGAGCGAGTTGGAAGAGCTGGTGCGTATCGGCGGCTATGCGACGCGCGCCGTCGACTCTCTGCAGTTGCCCGGCACCACGCTCAAGGATGGCCCGGCCGGCTTCTCCGCGACCCTCACGGGTGGCGAGAACGGCATGGCGTACCCGCCGGCGATCGTGCTCGCCTCGTCGTGGAACGACGAACTGGCCGAGCGCATGGGCGACGCGATCGGTGAGGACAGCCTCTCGCTCGGCTATGCGGGCTGGTATGCACCGTCGATCAACATCCACCGCACACCGTACAGCGGGCGCAACTTCGAGTACCCGTCAGAATCGGCACTGCTGTCAGGGCGGATCGGGGCGGCGATGGTCGAGGGCGCCCAGGCCAAGGGCGTGATCGTCTTCGTCAAGCACTTCGCGCTCAACGACCAGGAGGTCAGCCGCATCGGCGGATCGATGCTCGCGAACGAGCAGTCCATTCGTGAGCTGTACCTCGAGCCCTTCGAGATCGTCGTGCGCGAGGCGGATGCCCGTGGTGTGATGGCCTCTATGAACCGGATCGGGCCGCGCTGGACCGGCGGACACGCCGGACTCATCACCGAGACCCTGCGCGGTGAGTGGGGATTCAACGGGGTCGTCGAGACCGATCAGGCGTCGTTCGACGTGTTCGCTTATGAGGACGTTCGTGAAGGACTCGCGGCCGGAACGGATCTGTGGTTGAACACCGACGCCGAGCTGTGGAAGCTGTCTGACGATGACCTCACCCCGACAGTGCAGACCGACATCGTGAACGCCGCTCACAACATCGCGTACGCGGTCGTCAACAGCAATGCCATGAACGGGTTGTCGGCGGGCGGCAAGCTCGTGTCCGTGACGCCGCCGTGGATGTGGGGACTCATCGTCCTCAATGTCGTGCTGGGTCTCGCGGTGCTTGCGATCGTCTTCTTCGTCACCCGACGGCTGATCCGCCAGCGTCAGGATCGACCGCAGGCGGCCTGAGAACGGCACGGGAGGGGGATGCCGGACGCCTCTGGGTGACCGCATCCCCCCTCCTGAAGGCGATGACGCGACAGCGTCGTGCAGGACATCGCGCGAGAGCGTCAGAGAGACAAGATCGTGAAAGACACCGCAACTCTCCTCAGCGAACTGACGCTGCTGGAGAAGGCGGCGCTGCTCAGCGGCGCCAACACCTGGCAGACTCGCGCGATCGAGCACATCGGTCTGCCTGCCGTCTGGCTTGCGGACGGACCGCACGGCGTGCGTAAGCAGGTCGGATCGGCAGATCACCTCGGCATCAACGGCTCGGAGCCGGCGACCTGTTTCCCCACAGCGGCAACGCTGGCGTGCAGCTGGGACGACGAGTTGGCCGAGCAGATCGGTGCCGCGCTGGGCGCGGAAGCTTCGGCCCAGGGGGTCGGCGTGCTGCTCGGTCCTGGCCTGAACATCAAGCGCAGCCCGCTCGGCGGTCGCAACTTCGAGTACTTCTCTGAGGATCCTGAGCTGTCGGGGCGGCTCGCTGCCGCATACGTCCGTGGAATCCAGTCGGCGGGGGTGGCGGCGACGCCCAAGCACTTCGCCGTCAACAGCCAGGAGCTGCGGCGCATGGTCAGCGACTCCGTGGTCGACGAACGCACCCTCCGTGAGATTTACCTCACAGCGTTCGAGATCGTCGTCCGCGAGGCAGCTCCCTGGGCGATCATGTCGTCGTACAATCTCGTCAACGGGGTGTATGCGCACGAGAACCCCCACCTGCTCACAGACATTCTTCGCGAGGAGTGGGGCTTCGACGGCGCCGTGATCTCGGACTGGGGAGGAAGCAATGACCCCGTCGCGGCGGTTCGTGCAGGAGGCACCCTCGAGATGCCCTCGCCCGGCTTCGACTCGGCACGCGCAATTGTCGAGGCCGTAGAGTCCGGAACGCTGCCGATCACGGAGCTCGACGCCAGGGTGGCTGAGCTGATCGAGCTTGTCCGTCGGGTCACCGCGCACGAACGCGCGAGAGTCGACCTCACTGCCCACCATGAGTTGGCGCGCCGGGCGGCTGCGGATTCTGCGGTACTGCTGCGCAACGAAGGCGGCATCCTTCCGCTCCCCGCTGGCACGTCGATCGCGCTCATCGGCGCCTTTGCGACGTCTCCGCGCTATCAGGGTGCCGGCTCTTCCCTCGTCAACAGCACGCAAGTGCCGACACTCGCCGAAGCTCTGACGGCTTCGAAGACCGTGACCATCGCGGGCATCGTGCAGGGCTTCCGGCGCGACGGAACACCCGACTCGTCCCTCATCGACGAGGCCGTCGCGCTCGCACAGCGTGCAGATGTCGCGGTGATCACACTCGGGCTTCCCGACGTCGCCGAATCTGAGGGTCTGGACCGCTCATCACTCGCGCTCCCCGAGGAGCAGGTGCGGCTGCTGACGGAGATCCACCGCGTCAACGCGCAGACGATTGTCGTGCTCAGTGCAGGAGGGGTCGTCGAGACGCCCTGGTCAGCGGATGCTGCGGCACTCCTGCATGCGTATCTCGGTGGCCAGGCCGGGGCAGAGGCGATCGCGGACATCCTCACGGGTGTCGCCGATCCGGCAGGGCGCCTCGCGGAGACGATGCCGCTCGCCCTGGCAGACACACCGACAGCCGGGGTTTTCCCGAGTCACGCGCGTACGGCGGAATACCGCGAAGGCCCGTTCGTCGGGTACCGCTACTACGAGACCGCAGGGATAGCCGTCGCCTTTCCGTTCGGCTTCGGGCTCGGCTACACCCGCTTCGAGTACAGCGACCTCGCCGTGGATGACAGCGGCGCGCAGCTCACGGTCACCAATGTCGGCGAACGCGCCGGAGGCGACGTCGTGCAACTCTACGTCGGCCGCGCCGACGCCAGTGCGGTTGCGCGACCCGTGCGCGAGCTCAAGGGGTATGCGAAGGTGCGCCTTGAGCCAGGCGAAGCGTCTCGGGTGAGCATCCCCTTCGATGAGCGGACATTCCGCGTCTTCGACACCGACGGCGACTGCTGGAAGGTGGAAGCCGGTGAATACGAAATTGCCGTCGGCGGCCATCTGCACGATCTGCCGCTGAGAGCGACGGTGACGAGGACCGGCGTCACGTTGACAGCATCCGCAGTTCCCCGCGCCGCCGATGGCACAGACCTGCGCACCCTGGACGATGCCTCCTTCGCCGCCGTGCTTGGCCGACCGATCCCAGATGCCTCCTGGGGCACCGGTCCGCTCGGTGTCAACGACCCCATGGACCGCTTGGCCACAGCGCGCAACCCCTTGGCGCGTGCCGCCTTCCGCATCCTCGATTCCCGTCGCCGCAAAGCCGAGGCGGCAGGCGCCCCCGATCTGAACATCTTGTTTCTGCTGAACGGGCCGTTCAGGGTGATCTCCAAGATGAGCGGGGGGCTGGCCACTGGTCGGCTCACCACTGCCGTCCTCACGCTGGTGAACGGCCAGAGCATCCGCGGGCTGGGCCGCGTCGTCAGCGCGTTTTTCGCCGGGCGTCGCGAGGAGAACGCAACGAAGACGAAGTTCGACTCCGCAGCCGGCGAACGGAGAGCGTGATGTTCGCCGCGATCGCGCACTGGTGGACCCGGTTCCAGGAGCGACGGCCGGAGCTGTCGACTTTTCTCCTGTTTTTTGTGCTCTCGAACAGCGTCACCGTGCTGCAGCTGGGGCTCATGCCGATCTTCCGCTGGGCGTTCGCCTCGTTCACCAACCTGACCGAGGTCAGCTTCCAGGTGCTGCCGGTCGGCACCAACATCGACGGCACCCAGTACTTCATGTTCGATTACGCGGCAGGCCCGCTGCCCTCCGGGGGCGGCGGGCTGGCGTATTTCCTCGCCGTGCAGATCACTCTGCTCATCGCCCAGGTCGTCAACTTCTTCTTGCAGCGCAGCATCACCTTCAAATCGAACACCTCGATCTGGGTCGCCGCCTTCTGGTACGCCATCGCCTATGTGGCGATCTCCGTCGTCGCGGCGGCCGCTCAGGGGTTCTACAAGGCGCCGATCTACGCGTTCTTCATGGACACGCTCGGGTGGGCCGCGACGGGCGCCATCGTTGCCGATGTCATCACGATGATCATCAATTCGGCGATCTCCTTCTGGGTGTTCTATCCGATCTTCAAGGTGATCTTCCGTCAGGTGCCCGTCGGGGACGAGCCCATGCAGCACGACGGGCAGGAGAAACATCTGGAGCAGGATGGAGAAAAATGACCCCATCTTCCGGCATGCTCTATGGTGTGCCGCTGCTCACGATCATCATCCCCGCGTATAACGCCGAGGCCTACCTGAACCGTGCGATGGGGGCGATCGCCGGAATGGATCGGATCGAGATCGTCATCGTCGACGATGGCTCGACCGACCGCACCGGTCAGATCGCCGACTCCTGGTCGGCACGTCACCCCGACACGGTGCGGGTGATCCACCAGGACAATCGCGGTCACGGTGGTGCGATCAACGCCGGTCTCGCTGCGGCACGCGGCGAGTTCCTCAAGGTGCTCGACGCTGACGACTGGCTCGACGCGCCATCGTTGCAGACGCTGATCGCCGTGCTCCAGGATTCGGCCGACGTCGACGCGGTGTTCACTGACTTCGTCCATGAACGAGTGGGGAAGTCGCCGAGGGTCGCACGATTCGACACAGTGTTCCCCTCAGGGCGTGTGTTCGGATGGGAGCAGACTGAGCGGTTCGCCCGCCGACAGGTGCTCATGATGCACGCGATCGTCTTCCGCACGAGCGTGGTGCGCGACAGTGGCCTGCATCTGCCCGAGCACACTTACTACGTCGACAACCTTTTCGTTGTGACGCCGCTCGCGCACGTTCGGCGTATGCGTTACCTGCCCGTCCCGCTCTACCGGTACTACATCGGCCGAGACGATCAGTCGGTGGCGCCAGAGGTGATGGTCAGGCGGGTCGATCAGCAGCTCAAGGTCAACCGGCTGGCTCTGGCCGCGCTGCCATCGCAGAGTGCCGTCACGCAGGGCGATGTGCCTGTTCAGCTCTACCGCGCACTGGTGCACTACGTCGAGGGGGTATGCGCCGTCACCAGCGCCACGCTCGCCCGCGCAGGTACCCCAGCACACCTCGCGCAGCGTGACGCGTTCTGGCGAGAACTCAAGGCAGAGAACCCCTGGCTCTACTCTCAGATGCGACGAACGCTGATCGGCGCGACGAGCAACCTCCCCGGTCAGGCCGGTCGGCGGGCCACGAGCTTCGCATACCATGTGGCGCGCAGGGTGGTCGGGTTCAGCTGACCGACGGTGGAGGTGCGGAAATGATTCGGATCGGGATCGTTGAGGATGACGCCGCGGCCGTCGAGCGGCTGCTCTCGCACCTCGACCGGTATCAACGCACGAGCGGTGAGCGCTTTCATTGCGGTGCCTTTCACGACGGCGCCGATGTTGTGGCGCAGTACCGTCCCGATTGGGACGTGCTGTTCCTCGATGTGCAGATGCCGCGTGTCGACGGCATGACAGCGGCGAGACGGATCCGCGAGGTCGACTCGGAGGTGATCATCGTCTTCGTCACAGCATCCCCCCACTACGCCGTCAGCGGGTACGAGGTCGATGCTCTGAGCTACCTGCTCAAACCGGTCTCGTACACCTCTTTCGAACACGAGATGGACCGCATCCTCACCAGGCTGCGCAGGCAGACTCGTCGTGAGCTGCTGTTCACTGCGACCGATGGCGCCCACCATCGCATCGCTGTCGACGACATCCGTTACATCGAGTCGATGCGCCACCGCATCGAGCTGCATACCTTGGACGCCGTGTTCAGCATCGCCACCACAGTCAAGGCGATGGAAGCTGAGCTCGCCGACAAGGGATTCCTGCGCTGCCACAGCGGACTGCTGGTGAATCTCCGCCATGTCACCGGCATCGAGGGCAACGACTGCCGCATCCGTGGTGGAGGCCTGCTTCCGATCAGCCGACCGCGCAAGCGGGAGTTCCTCGCCGCGCTTGCGGAACACGTGGGGTCCCGCGGAATATCGACGTGAACGACGTCGTCGGCCCAGGCCTCGCCGAAATCCCCCGCTACCTGACCGCCCTCGCAGAGTGGGGGGCATGCCTGGTGTACCTCATCATCGCTCGCCGCCGGTTCGCGCTGCTGCCGACCATCGCCGTCGCGGCGGCGGGCCTTGGTGTGCTGGTCGCGGTGCAGAGCTGGGCTGGATCGCTCCCCATCGCATGGTGGATCCCTGGGATGTCGGTGGCGGCGACCGTGATGTTCGGCCTGGTGTATTTCGGGCTGGACGCCTCGGCGCGTGGGGCCGGGTTCGTCGCTGCGCACGCCTTCGTCCTCGCGGAGCTTGCAGCATCCGTCTATTGGCAGCTCGACAGGTTCTACTCGGGGCAGCTCGACGGTGCCGTACAAGCGCTGGGGGCGCTGATCGTCTACGGCGTTGTGTTCGGGGCGGTTGCGGTGATGGAGAGGAAGCAGTTCAACCGTGAGGCCCGGCTCGATGCGAGCGGCACGCTGCTGGTCGGCTCCGTCGCGATCGCGATCGCGACCTTCGGCATCTCGAACCTCAGCTTCGTGAGCGTTGATACGCCCTTCAGCGGCAGGTTCGGAAGCGAGATCCTCTACATCCGCACGCTGGTCGATCTCTGCGGCTATATCGCCCTGCACGTGCAGTTGCGTGTTCACCACGAGGCAGTCGCCAGACGCGACGCCGAGGCGATGGCTCAGCTGCTGCGCAGTCAGCATGATCAGTACGAGATCACCCGGCGCGCCATCGACGAGGTGAACCGCAAGCACCACGATATGAAGCATCACCTCGAGGCGATCAGATTGGAGCAGGATGCTTCGGCACGCTCTCGCATGCTCGACGATCTCGAGGACTCGATCCGCCGATACGGCGCAGTGGTGAAGACCGGCAACCACGTGCTCGATGCGATCATGACGGCGAAGCTTTCGCGGGCTGGAGAGCGTGACATCGAGGTGTCGGTGGTCGCGGACGGCAGGCTTCTGGCGTTCATGCGCCCGTTGGAGCTGACCTCACTCGTCGGCAACGCGCTCGACAACGCTATTGAGGGGGCGTCGACACTGGCGCCGGACAAGCTCAGGCAGATTCGCTTCGCCGTCTTCTCCCAAGACGACTTCACCATGGTGCGGGTCGAGAACACCTTCGATGGAACGCTCCTGCGCGACGGGGATCGCATCGTGACCCGGCAGCGCGGACGCGGACACGGATATGGCATTCGCAACATCGAGACGGCTGCCGCGGCCTACGACGGGGTCGTCTCGGTCACGTCTGACGAGAACTGGTTCTCTTTGCGCGTGCTCTTTCCCGTGCGGCTGCGGGCGGAGTGAATCGCCGGGGCGATCCCCGACAGGGCAACTCAGTCGCGCCGCGTGCGTTTCGACTGCGGCCGGAGGATGAAGCCGAAGAATCCGTTGATGACCGAGATGATCAGCGCTGCGAGGACACCCCACCAAAAATGTGAGATGGTGAGCCCCCAGCCGAAAGATTGCGTGATCCAAGCGGTGAGCCAGAGCAGGAAGCCGTTGATCACGAAGCCGATCAGGCCGAACGTGAGGATGTACAGCGGAAAGGCGACGATCTTGACGATCGTCCCGATGATCGAGTTGACGAGGGCGAAGATCGCGGCCACGGCTAGCAGGGTGAGCACCAACTGCAGTGTCTCACCGGGCGCGTATGCGGTGACCGACACTTGCAGGGCGGGGATCAGTGTCACCACCCAGATGGCGAAGGCGTTGACGACGACTTTGATGACGAAGCGCATAGTCCTTCCAGTTTCACACGCCATCACGGGTGGGTGGTCAGCGTATGAGTGAGGGGCGTCAGGTCGGTGAGTAATCCGTCCGAGGTGATGGAGGCGAGAATAGCTCGCAATGACACGCGCCGATGATTCATGGAGGAATCGGGTGAGCGTTCTTATGCACTCGACGCATCGGGCGATTCTGCCTCTCCTGTTCGCGCTCGGTGCGATCGCTCTTACAGGATGTACAGAAACCGCCGCAACGTCGCCGACGGAAGTGCTTGAGGTTGCAGAACTCGTTGAACAAGATCCGGGCACATACACCGCCAGCGTCACTGTCGTGACCGAGGACGAAGGCGAAACGCTTCTCCTGTGCGATTGGACGCAGGAGTCGAACCCTCCACAGTGCGCCACGCCGTCGATCACGCTGAGTGGAGCATCGTGGAAGGAGCTTGGTCTCCACGAAAGCAACGGAGAGTACATGGGCGGCGTGACGATCGAGTTGGAGTTGGTCGATGCCGCACGCGCGCGAGAGCCGAGAACAGCAGGCCTTCGTCGCGTACGGGCGATCTCTTCGAGTCGGGCGCCCAGTTCCCCGGGGTGCAGTGGCATAGCCACACCAGAATGGAACTACTTTTGCATGCGGGATGCGCCTGCTGATGCATCGTTGCCGACCATAGACTCAGAACCGTGACCGAGCCGATCCTCCCCCGCATCCGCCCCGCCATCGCCGCTCTCGCCCCGTATCGGCAGGGCAAGCCTGCGGGCCCCGACGCGTTCAAGCTGTCGAGCAACGAGAACCCGTTCGAGCCGTTGCCCTCCGTGCTCGACGCACTGACGGACACGACACCGATCAACAGGTACCCCGATGCCACTGCCGCTCGCCTGCGCGAGCGCCTCGGGGCCCGCTACGCCGTCACTGCCGACCAGGTGCACGTCGCGGCCGGCAGCGTGTCGATCCTGCATCAGCTGATCCTGGCGACGGCATCCGTCGGTGACGAGGTCATCTACGCCTGGCGCTCCTTCGAGGCCTACCCGAGCCTTCCGCTCGTCGCAGGGGCAACCGGCATCCAGGTGCCGCTCGCTGCAGGTGCGCGGCACGACCTTGATGCCATGGCGGATGCCGTCACCGACCGCACCCGTGCGATCATCGTGTGCACGCCGAACAACCCGACGGGCCCGATCGTCACGAGCGACGAGTTCGCGAACTTCGCAGCCCGCGTCCCCGCCGACGTCTTGATCATTCTCGACGAGGCGTACGCCGAGTTCGTCACCGCACCCGGCGCCGTGGACGGGCTGGCGGAGCGCGTGTTCGAGCGCCATCCGAATGTCGTCGTGCTGCGCACCTTCTCCAAGGCGTATGGGCTCGCAGGCCTGCGCATCGGCTACGCGATCGGCAACGAGAAGGTGCTCGACGCCGCCCGCGCCACCGGCATCCCCCTGTCGGTCACCTCTGCAGCAGAGAACGCTGCGATCGCCAGCCTCGACGCCGCGGCAGAGCTGCGCCACCGTGTGACCAGGATCGTCGAGCGGCGCACGCGCCTGGTCGAGGGGCTGCGCGCCCAGGGCTGGGACGTGCCAGACGCCCAGGGTAACTTCGTCTGGCTGCCGACGGGGGAGCGCACGGATGCCATGGCCGCAGCCTTCGCCGAGAACAACCTCATCGTCCGGTCGTTCGCGGGCGACGGCATCCGCATCTCCGTCGGCGAAGAGGAATCGATCTCCCGAGTGCTCGAGGTCGCACAGGATCTGATCTGAACGCAGTTCTCCGGTTTCCCGGCAGATGCAAGGACGTCCTAGGTATGCGTGACCCGGAATGCGAGCGCGGGTAGCGTGGGGGTTGTGAGTACCTCCGAGACCCCCCTCGTGCGCGTCCTCGACGAGACCGGACGCTTCGCCCCGACAGAGGCCGCTGAGCGCTACCTGCCACTGATCGAGAAGATCGGGGACGCGGAGCTCGAGCAGTTCTACCGCGACATGGTCGTCATCCGTGCGATCGACGTGCAGGCAACCAACCTGCAGCGGCAGGGCCAGCTCGCCCTGTGGCCGCCGAGCCGAGGACAAGAGGCGGCGCAGGTCGGTTCAGGACGTGCCGCTCGCGCACAGGACACGATCTTCCCCTCGTACCGCGAGCACGCGGTGACCCGCATCCGCGGCGTCGACCCTGTTGACATCATCAAACTCATGCGCGGCGTCTCGCACGGCGGCTGGGATCCGACCGATCCGAAGAACGGCAACACTCGCCTGTACACGCTCGTGCTCGGATCGCAGGCGCTGCACGCGACCGGATACGCGATGGGTCTCGCCTTCGATGGGCGCAGCGCCACGGGCGATCCGGAAAGCGACGAGGCCGTCATCGTCTACTACGGAGACGGTGCCTCAAGCCAGGGCGATGTGCACGAGGCGATGGTGTTCGCCGCGAGCTATCAGGCCCCGATCGTGTTCTTCTTGCAGAACAACCACTGGGCCATCTCGGTGCCGGTGTCGACGCAGTCGCGCGTGCCGCTGGTCGAGCGCAGCGCTGGCTACGGCATCCCCAGCGTTCGCGTAGACGGCAATGACGTCCTTGCCAGCTATGCCGTCTCGCGCGTCGCCCTTGACGAGGCGCGCTCGGGGGCAGGTCCCCGCGCGATCGAAGCTGTGACCTACCGGCTCGGCGCGCACACCACCAGCGACGACCCAACCAAGTACCGGGGCTCCGACGAGGAGGAGTCCTGGGCGCGGCGCGACCCGATCGCCCGGATGCGCGCATTCCTCGCCGCAAAGGGCGCATCGGATGCCTTCTTCAGCGAGGTCGAGGAGGAGGCGGCGAATGCTGCGGAGGACCTGCGCGCCCGCACGGTCGAGCTCGCACCGCCCAGCGCCGACAAGATCTTCGACCATGTGTACAGCGAACGGCATCCGTTGATCGCAGAGCAGAAGGCATGGCGAGCCGCGTACGAGGCATCCTTCGAGGCCGCCAGCGAAGCGACCGGAACCAGCGGAGGGCGGGACTGACATGGCACTGGAGACGATGCCGTTCAGCAAGGCGCTGAACGCCGGCCTGCGCAAGGCCATGGAGGATGACGACAAGGTCCTGCTCATGGGCGAGGACATCGGCAAACTCGGCGGGGTGTTTCGCGTCACCGAGCACCTGCAGCGCGACTTCGGCGACAAGCGCGTGCTCGACACCCCGCTCGCCGAGTCGGGCATCGTCGGCACGGCGATCGGCCTTGCGATGGTCGGCTTCCGGCCGGTGATCGAGATCCAGTTCGACGGCTTCGTCTTCCCCGCCTTCGACCAGATCACCACCCAGCTCGCGAAGCTCACGAACCGGCACGAGGGGAAACTCTCGATGCCGATCGTGATCCGCATCCCCTACGGCGGGCACATCGGCGCGGTGGAGCACCATCAGGAGAGCCCCGAGGCGTACTTCGCGCACACTCCTGGTCTGCGTGTGGTCTCGCCGTCGACGCCGAACGATGCGTACTGGATGATCCAGGAGGCAATTGCCTCGAACGACCCGGTGATCTTCATGGAGCCGAAAAGTCGCTACTGGCCTAAAGGCGAGGTCGAGCTCGATCAGTCGGCGCTGCCGCTGCACGCCTCGCGCGTGGTGCGCACCGGGACCGATGTGACCCTTGTCGGTCACGGCGCGATGGTGACGACCCTGCTGCAGGCTGCGGCGCTCGCCGAGGCAGAGGGGACCAGCTGCGAGGTTGTCGACGTGCGCTCGCTCTCCCCCATCGACTACGAGCCGATCCTCGGTTCGGTGCGCAAGACCGGTCGCATGGTCTACGCGCAGGAGGCTCCTGGGTTCACGAGCATCGGCAGCGAAGTGGCGGCGACCGTCATGGAGCGCGCGTTCTATGCTCTCGAAGCGCCGGTGCTGCGGGTGTCGGGGTACGACACCCCGTTCCCGCCGGCGAAGCTCGAGGGCGCTTATCTCCCGGATGCCGACCGCATCCTCGAGGCCGTAGACCGATCGCTGGCCTACTGAACGTTCGGAAGGGATCCCACCCATGAGCACGCAGAACTTCACCCTCCCCGATGTCGGCGAGGGACTCACCGAGGCCGAGATCGTGACGTGGAAAGTCGCCCCCGGCGACACCGTCGCGATCAACGATGTGATCTGCGAGATCGAGACGGCGAAGTCGCTCGTCGAGCTGCCATCTCCGCATGCAGGCGTCGTCGGCGAGCTGCTCGTCGCCGAGGGCACGACGGTTGAGGTCGGTACTCCCATCATCACTTTCGTGACGGATGCCGAGACCGCGGTTCCTGAGCGAGCGCAGCGAGACGACGGGTCGGCGCCGGAGGAGGGCGGCGGCTCGGTGCTGGTCGGCTACGGAACCGGGGGAGGTGCGACCTCGCGGCGCAAGAAGCCGGTCGAGCGCCCCGTGCGCTCGTCCGTCGGCGTGATCGCGAAGCCGCCGATCCGCAAGCTCGCCCGCGACCTCGGCGTCGACCTCACGGCTGTCACGCCGACGGGGGCTGATGGTGAGGTCACCCGCGACGACGTGCTCACGCACGCTTCGCAGGCGAGCGTGTTCCGCAATATCCAGACGCCGGAGTGGGGGGATGTGCGCGAGGAGACCCTCCCGGTTCCTGAGCGAGCGCAGCGAGACGACGGACCCGCCGGGCTCGCCCGCGGAGTCGCGCCGATCGCGGCATCCGCCATCGTATCCGCTGACCGCACTGAGTCGATCCCGGTCAAGGGCGTGCGCAAGGCTACGTCGTCGGCGATGGTGCAGAGCGCGTATTCCGCCCCGCACGTGACGGTGTGGAAGGAGATCGACGCGACCCGCACCATGGAGCTCGTCAAGCGACTGAAGGCCGCGCCGGAGTATGCCGACATCCGTGTGTCCCCATTGCTGATCATGGCCAGGGCCGTGATCTGGGCCGCTCGGCGCACGCCGATGGTGAACGCGGCGTGGGTGGAGACCGAGAACGGCGCCGAGATCGTCGTTCGGCACTATGTGAACCTGGGTATCGCGGCGGCGACGCCTCGTGGGCTGCTGGTGCCGAACATCAAGGACGCGCAGGATCTCGGCATGAAGGATCTCGCCCGTGCCTTGAACCGCCTCACTCTCACTGCGCGCGAGGGCAAGACCAGCCCGGTCGATCAGCAGGGCGGCACCATCACGATCACGAACATCGGCGTATTCGGCATGGACGCTGGCACCCCGATCATCAACCCGGGTGAGGCGGGTATTGTCGCGATGGGCACGATCAGTCAGAAGCCGTGGGTCGTCGACGGCGAGGTGCGCCCCCGGTGGGTGACGACGGTGGCCGGTTCGTTCGATCACCGCGTGATCGACGGCGATGGGATGAGCCGTTTCATTGCCGACGTTGCCAGTGTGCTCGAAGAACCAGCGCTGCTCGTCGACTGAAGCTCCGGCTGCCGGAATGGGGCTTCGGGGCCTATGGCCGCAAATCGATGTCGAGCGCCTGACGTCGCACATGTTCGGTCGACCGTGTGACGGCGCCCTGCGCCACGATGTCCGCGCCGAGTGCTGAGGCGAGAAGCTCGGGTGGTTCCGCGTTCGTGAATCGTGGCAGCCGATCCGCCGTCAGATCCAACAGCGGACCCATCGACGGCGAGACGGCGCCCGCGAAGATGATCTTCTCGACGTCGAGCAGGCCCCCGAGCACGGCGCAGATGCGAGCGAGGCGGTCGGCCATCTTCTCGAGCAAATCCTGAGCTGTTCTTCCCATTGACGTTGTGGACGCGGTCGATGGGTGAGAGGCCTCCGATTGCGGTATGGGGTCGGTGGTGATTGTAGTTGTGGATCCAGGCCTGGTAGGTGGCGGCTCGGGCGGCGTCGGAGTCGTCGTGGCGGGCGTAGGCCCATTCGAATGCGAGAGTGCGGTGGAAGCGTTCGATCTTCCCGTTCGTCTGCGGCCGGTAAGGC
>JASGEY010000028.1:0-206384 GCA_047605925.1 Microbacterium sp. | reverse complement strand
TTCACAAATGTCATGTTTTCGCCCAGAAAACATGACATTTGTGAAGTCTCGCGCGTTGTCAGGCGGCGGCGATCAAGGCGTTGGCCTTGCGGCGCGCCCACTGCTCGGCGTCGGCGAGCGACTGAACAGTCAGCACCGCAGGTGGCTCGTGCGCGTCGACGACACGGAAGATGGTGTCGGTTATCCCGAGGAACGCCAGTCGCCCCTCGTGGAACGCGTCGACGGCCTGCTCGTTGGCGGCGTTGTAGACCGCGGGGAAGGTGGCCCCTGCGCGTCCGACCGCCTTCGCGAGTGCGACGGCGGGGAACGCCTCGTCGTCGAGAGGCTCGAACGTCCACGACGTCGCCTGCGTCCAGTCAAGAGGACGTCCAACGCCGCCGACGCGGTTTGGCCAGTCGAGACCCAACGAGATCGGTAGACGCATGTCGGGCGGCGAGGCCTGCGCAATGGTCGAGCCGTCGACGAACTCGACCATCGAGTGCACGATCGACTGCGGATGCACCACCACATCGATATCGTCGTAGTCGACGTCGAAGAGGAGATGCGCTTCAATGACCTCGAGGCCCTTGTTCACGAGCGTTGCGGAGTTCGTCGTCACGACCCGTCCCATGTTCCAGGTCGGGTGCGCGAGCGCCTCCTGCGGGGTGACGTCCTGCATCCCGGCACGCGTCCGACCCCGGAACGGACCACCGGATGCCGTCACGACGAGCCTGCGGACCTCATCATGGCTGCCGCTGCGCAGCGCCTGCGCGATCGCCGAATGCTCGGAGTCGACGGGCACGATCTGGCCAGGAGCAGCGGCGGCCTGCACCAAAGCCCCTCCGACGATGAGCGACTCCTTGTTGGCGAGCGCGAGGGTGCGACCCGCCTTCAGCGCTGCAAGTGTGGAGCCGAGCCCGATCGACCCGGTGATCGCGTTGAGGACGACATCTGCGTCGACGTCACGCACGAGTTGCTCAGCCTCAGTCGCTCCGAGAGCGGTGTCCTCAACTCGGAACTGTGCCGCCTGCTCCGCAAGCATCTCCGCGTTCGATCCGGCAGCCAAACCGACGAGCTCGAAGCGGCGCGGATTGGCGCGGATGACGTCGAGCGCCTGCGTGCCGATGGAGCCTGTGGAGCCGAGGACGATGATGCGACGCATGCCGCCAGCCTATGGCACGCCCTCGGCTCCTGCCGGGTCACTCGGTTACGGCTCTTTGATTCGCGAGAATATCGATCACGAACACCAACGTCTTCCCCGCGAGCTCGTGATCACTCGAACCCGCTTCGCCATATCCGAGCGCAGGCGGGATGACCACGAGAATCTGCGAGCCCACCTTTTGGCCTTCAAGCGCCTGAATGAAGCCCTCGACGTAGGTGTTGCCCGTGATCGAGATCGGAGCCCCGTTCTGCCAAGAGGAGTCGAAGCTTTCACCGGTTTCCCAATCCACACCGAAGTACTGCAGAAGGGTGGTATCTCCGGCAGTGACGGTCGGACCATCGCCTTCCTTCAGCACCGCAATTTTCAGTTCGGTCGGCGCATCACCGTCAGGCAGCGTCACACTGGGCTGGCCGTCGTCAGCGAGCGTCACCTCGGGCATGCCCTCAACCGCTGCCTGATCCTCACCCCATGCGGAGATCGGAGTGATGCCCAAGATGTCGACCACGTAGAGTGCGGGGCTCGATGTGTCTGATCCAGGAAGAGCGACGGCCAGGCGAGTGCCGATCGTCGCGCAGCCGATGATCTGTCCAAGCGGCGAGTCCGCAGTGACAGCGTTCGGAAGCATGTCGTCGTCGGTATATCCTGCGTCACCGAGGCGCTCTCCGGTTGTGGCATCGAAGGCGCTGAGTGCGTAGCGCACAAAATCGCCGGCTGCGATCTTGTCGCCGTCTCCCTCGGTAACGACCGTGCGCTGGATCTCGTCGATCGTCTGATTAAGTTCGAAGGTCGCGTTCGAGATCTCCCCGAAGCTGCCATCGATGGTGACGCTGTCGGATGCCTCGCCGGGACCCGCCGCGACCGAGCACAAGTCGGCTGCTGCGTCGGTGGTTGGCGATGCGGTGGAGTCAGGCGCCGCGGATCCCGAGCACCCCGCCAGAAGCAGAGTCACAACGGCGACAGTGGACAGGATGCTCAGCGATCGGATACGCACAGTTCAAAACCTCGGATTCACGGGAGGGACACCCTATCTTCCCCCATCCGGCTAGGTTCAGGCTGAACGGCGCTGCCGACCGACCTCATTCCGCCGCCGGCATGGATCGGGAGGTAGCCTTTTCTGATGACCTCTGAGCAGTCCGTCGAGCCTGAGCCGTCACCGGACGAGACCGCGAAACCTCGGCATGCCGGGTTCACGTACGCACTCGGTCGCAGCCTGATCAGCCCACTCGCGCGTCTGATCTACCGCCCACGCATCGAGGGCAGCGAGCATGTGCCGATCGAGGGGCCCGTGATCTTCGCCAGCAACCATCTGTCCTTCATCGACTCGATCGCGATCCCGGTCGCCGCCCCTCGCCCTGTGCACTTTCTGGCGAAGTCGAGTTACTTCGAAGGCACAGGCGCTAAAGGCTGGCTGAGCAAAACATTTTTCGAGTCCATCGGGGCGATCCCTGTGCGGCGCGGAGCAGGACAGGCGGCACTGGACGCCCTCGACCTGCAGCGCCAACTGCTTGACGATGGTCTCGCTGTCGCACTGTATCCGGAGGGCACGCGTTCAACCGACGGACGCCTGTACAAGGGACGCACGGGTGTCGCCTTCCTCGCCCTGCAGACCGGTGCCCCAGTGGTTCCGGTCGGCCTCATCGGCACCGACAAGGTGATGCCGGTCGGCGCCAAGATGCCCACACTCACCGAGCGCATCACAGTGAAATTCGGTAAGCCGCTGAATCTCGCCCCACACGGCCCGGCGACGAGCGGTCGGGCACGCCGTCTCGCAACCGATGAGATCATGGCCGCCATTCATGCGCTCTCCGGCCAGGAACTCGCCGGAGCCTACAACGAGCCCCCAGCGCAGAACGCGATCGAGAAGATCAAACAGGCACTGCCACACGAGCGACGCTGAGATCGCACGGTTCTCAGACCGCAGCGGTCACCTCGGCTTCATGCCGCACAGGGAAGTTCATCGAGTTCGCGATGAAACACCACTCGTTCGCTTGGGCGTGCGCGCGCTCGGCCGCCTCGATCATCGAAGCATCGGCGACGACCACCTGCGGCCGCAGCATTACCTCCACGAACGCTCCACCGCCCTTGCTGTTCTCACGCATCAGAGCGGAGGCGTTATCGCGATACGACACAACGACCACTCCTGCTGTGACGCACGCGTGCAGGTACGAGAGCAGGTGGCACTCCGACAGCGAAGCGAGCAAGAGATCCTCGGGGTTCCAGCGCGACCGATCGCCGCGGAATGGCGCATCGCTGGATGCAAGGATGTCCGGCTTGCCGCTCACCTGGAGAGTCACATTGCGGCTGTATTCGCGATAGCCACTCGTTCCCGTCCCGGTGTTCCCGGTCCAGGTCGATGTGAGCGCGTAGCGATGCTCGCCAAGAGCCGTCGGTGCCATGCGTCCAGTCTGCCACCGGCACGGATGTCGCCGGGTAGTCTTGGCAGGTGCTGCAGACTTTCACTGTTCAGGATGCTGTCGAACTCGCCGTCGTTGAGCGAAGCGGGTTCGTTGAGTCGCGCCATGCCGGCGCTGCGGTCGTGCTGTCTGCCGAAGGCGACGTCGTCGCCACCCACGGCAACGCGGATGCCTTGGTACTCCCCCGCTCCAGCCTGAAGCCCCTCCAGGCTATCGCCTGTGTAACAGCTGGCGCGCCCCTGACAGGTGAACAGCTCGCCCTGTCGACGGCGAGTCACGTCGGCACCGATCGGCACGCCGCCGTCGTCCGCGACATGCTCACTCAGGGCGGTCTGAACGAGGACGATCTCAGGTGCCCGCCTTCGTGGCCTGGCGACTCCGCCACCCGCGACGAGCTCGTTCGCGAGCACGGCTCCCCCTCCCGCATCCGCATGGGTTGCTCGGGAAAACACGCGGCGATGCTTCGTGCGTGTGCCGCCACAGGATGGCCGACCGAGGGGTACCTCGATGCCGCCCATCCGCTGCAAGTGCACATCCGAGAGGTGGTCGAGCGACTCGCCGGCGAGAAGGTCGCGCTCACCGCAGTCGACGGCTGCGGTGCCCCGGTGCACGCCGTCACCCTCACCGGCCTGGCCAGAGCGATGCACCGCATCGGCAGCGCCTCAGAGCGATCGCCATTCGCGCTGCACCGTGTAGCCGGTTCTCTGGTGCGTGCCGTCCGTGAGAATCCATGGACGATCGAAGGCCCGGGGCGCCCCGATACCGTCGCGACGGAGAAGCTCGGCGTCTTCGCTAAGTACGGAGCCGAGGGACTCATGGTGATGGTCGCCCCGAACGGAACGACCGTCGCTGTGAAGACCCTTGACGGCTCAACGCGCGCTGGCACACTGATCGCAGCAACTCTGCTCGAACGCGCCGGCGCTCTGCCCGCTGCGGGTATCACCGAGCTCGCCGAGGTACTCCCTCTCGCTGTGCAGGGCGCAGGCCGTGACGTCGGCGCAATCCGGGTGAGCCCGCTGCTGTGAGTGCGTATCAGGTCGGCGCCAGCTCGGGCAACACCACGCGGCGCGGCGAGTCGGGCTCACGCAGCGACCACGCCCGCCCGGCATGAGTCCGCGCGAACGGCGGCGTCTCGCGCACACCAGCGAGCTGACGCAGATCCGACGGCGACTCCGCCCTGATCAGAATCTCTCCTTGAGCCCTCACGCGCTGCCACAGCAGCCAACTGCGCTGCCAGGTGTCGGCATCCGCCACGAGAATCACCCGTTCCGCCGTCGTCTTGGGCTCGGCAGGGAGCGGCACCACTTCGCAGTGCGGATGCGCCTCCTGCATTGCCCGCGCGGCAGCAAGCGGCGCGGAAGTGACGACCGCAGTGAGTGCTGCTGACGGAGACCAGCGCGCAGGATCGACCGCATCGGCCGCATCGGACGACGAATGCTCTGCCCACGCGAACTGGATGAGGTGCTCGCCGAGCACAGCGCGCCCCGGCACGCGATCCCGATCGAACGAGGAGGAATCGCCTCCAGCTGCCAAGTGCTCTACACGGCTGGGCATGCGCAGGAGCGCACGCTGCGGCAACACATCCATCAGCCTTCCGGCAGCTCCCGACGACCTTGCAGCTGTGAGCACGAATGTGGTTCGGGGAGCGCCCCGCAAAAGCTGTTCCCAGCGCTGCGCGAACAGCAGCGAGTGGTCGGAGGGCAGATCTGCGAGCAGAGCATCGATATCGTCGCACAGCACCAGATCCGGGATCGGCCTCCGACGTTCGACCAGATCAGCGACGGCATCCCAAGCAGCCTCAGGATCGGACGGAATGCACAGCGCCGCAGGATGCTGTCGTGTAAGCAGGCGCAGAACGGACGAGCGGCCCGTGCCTGCAGCCCCGAGCACCGCGAGCCCTCGATCGATCCCAAGTCTCAGCGTGCGCACCGGCTGGCGCTGGCGCTCAGGCTCATCTGCCTGGCCGATGATCACCTCACCCGATGCAGCAGCAGGCAGCGCCTCCAACGGTATGTGAGCGCTCAGCGCTGGCAGCCATGGGCTGCGCGCCGGCTGTGCGGCCGACCACTTGGTGCCAACCGCTCGCAAATCTGCGGCACCAGTCAGAGCGACCCGAATCGGCACGGGTTCGGCATCTTCCGGGCGGCGCACGAGAGCGAGGCCGCGGGAGCCTGGTCCTCCTGGAAGTTCAGCCGCAGCATCCGTGCCGATCACCGTCCGGCTATCGGCAGCATCGCTCACTCGCAGACTGATCCTCAACGGGCAGTTGGCCGCCAACGCGTCTCTGATTACACCCGAAGCGCGCTGGGTTCCGATGATGAGATGCATGCCCAGGGCGCGTCCTCTGGCTGCGATGTCGGTGAACACGGCGCCCAGATCTGCATGCTCCTGCAGAAGTGCGGCAAACTCGTCCACGACGATGACGAGTCTGGGCACATCGCATTCGCGCACATCGCGCACCCCTGCCTCGGCGAGTATCGCCTCCCGCCTGCGGAGCTCTGCAGTGAGGCTGGAGACACCTCGACGCGCACCCTCATCGTCGAGATCTGTGATCACTGCCGCTACCTGCGGAAGAGCCCGCAAGGGTTCGAACGCTGTGCCGCCTTTGAAGTCGGCGAGAACGAACACGACGCGATCGGGTCCGTATGTGGATGCCATCGCGGTGACCCAAGTCACCAACAGCTCGCTCTTGCCAGTGCCCGTCGTGCCGGTCACAATCGCGTGCGGCCCGTCGTCGACGATGTCAACGACCAGTTCATCGCGTGTGCTCCGCCCGATTGCCGCAGCCACGCCGCGCGAGCCGCGCTCCTGCCTCAGCTCCGCGAGGGCGATTGCGTCGGGCAGGGCATCGACGTGCTCCTCGCCCTCCGCCTTGGCCCTTGCGATGAGCTCCGCCTGTGCAACCGAGAGGCCTTCCACCGCCAACTCACCGATCCCGTGTGGCGTTCGCAGCGACGCACGGGACGGCTCAACCACGTCGACCACAGTGGTCACGCCCTCTGGGACCTCGTCCATCGATGTGCCCACCCAGATCACCGCACTCGCCCTCGGTCGAGGGTCGCCGATCCGCGCAAGACCGACTGTCATCGCGTTGCGGCGGGTCGTTGAGCCGACAAAGCCGTCAAGGCCCCACTCCGACGCACGCTCGCCGACAATGGCGAGCTGCGCCGATCCGAACCTCAAGACGAGTTGCACAACAAGTCCGCGCGCGATGGCGAGGACGACGGGCGCCGCTCCGCGCAGACACACCCCGCCACCGAGCGCGACAGCGATCGGTGCGTCTTCAAGGACGGCGCACTGTGACTGGAACGCACGTGCCCGTTCATCGTCTCCACCCGAGGCGCGTAGTTCGCTGCGTCCAGCACCTCTGCCGACGACGATCATCGTGGCAGCATCCGCTCCCTCCCCTCCGCGAAGCGGCGGCCGTTGCAATGCTGAAGCCGCATCAGGATGCCGCAGGTTCAGCAACTCCCGCTCTTCATCGTGCCTGCGCTCGCGTTCGACTTCGACACGCGCCCAAGCACGCTCCACTTCTGATGCGGCCGCCCGTCGCGCCTTGCGTCGCGCACGTGCGCCGTCGATCAGCGAGGCTCCGACCATCAGCGGCCCCAGAGCAGCGAAGCACAGCGCGAGCAGCGACCCCGAAACGAGCCACATGACGACTCCGCCGGCGACGGGAACGAGTGCCGCCATGAACGGTACCGGTGGACGTTTCGCGTCGGGTGGCGGCGCGGGCATGGTGATAGGTAGGAAGTCCATACCGAACAGTGCACACCATTCACCATCGACGGTGAGCGGCTATCCCCAGGTTTCTCCGGGGATCACCCGATCAGAGCTCAAACTGCTCTTCTGTGGAGGATGAGTCAGCATCGACCTGAACGACAACGAGGGTGACGTTGTCGCGTCCCCCGTTCTCCAGGGCCGCAGTGAGCATCGCATCGACGGCTTTGCCCGGGCTCGAATGCTCGTTGAGGAAATGCTGGATGCCGTAATCGGTGAGCTCTTTGGTCAAGCCATCAGAGCAGATGACGAATCGGTCCCCCGGGCGAAGATCGATCGAGACATAATCGGGCGCCATGAGCTCGCTCGCCCCAACGGCACGCGTGATCACGTTGCTATAGGGGTGCCCCTCTGCCTCTTCCGGGCTGATCTTGCCTGCAGCGATCAGCTCTTGTACCACCGAGTGATCGGTAGTCACTTGCACGAGCCGGTCGTCTCGCAGCAGGTAGACCCGGGAGTCTCCGATATTCAGCGCCACCCAATGCGTTCCGTCATCGTCCGATTCGAGAAACAGCCCGGTCAGCGTCGTGCCGGTACCTTCGTCAGTCGTCTCCGGACGGGCGGCGATGTCGGCCACCGCAAGCCCGAGAGCGCTCTCGATCGCGTCACGGCTGACCTCGCCGGCCCCCACAAGCTCTTCCAGTCTCGCCACAGTGCGCTGGCTGGCGATCTCCCCACCAGCGTGCCCGCCCATGCCGTCGGCGACGATGAAGAGCGGAAACTCGGCGAAGTACGAATCTTGGTTGGTGTCGCGACGCAGGCCCACATCGGTCACACCTGCCCAGGCCAACTGAAGTCGCCCCTGATCGGCAGATACTGTGTGCGTCTTCGTAATCGTCTCAGCCATGCGCCGCCTCCGCATTGCCTGCAGCGATTCGACAAACGTCAGGATTGACCGACATCGTTGTTGACTCCCCAGCTTGGAGCGGCGTCATGAGCATAACTCCACGTTATCGCGCGAGATACCCAGGTTCCGACCGGATGCCGGAAAAACGGGTGGGCCTCCGACAGCCGCCGGAGGCCCACCCGAGACGATTTACTTGACCCAGTCGGGAGCCAGGTAGAACTTGCCCTCCTGACCGGCAGCAAGCTGCTGCGGCACGTTGACAGCGTGAATGATCCCGATGATCAGCGCTGCAAGGCCGACCAACGGCAACGTCAGAAGCCCGATCAGCACGAACGTCAGGAGGTACGAGGCCACGACTCCGATCCCGATGACGATCTGGAAGTTGAGGTTTGCTGCGTTGGCTCGCTGATAGTTCGCGGGAACCTTGTCCTTCTCGATGAGGAAGAAGATCAGCGCCGGGATCCAGCCGAAGAACACCGACAGCCAGAGGTTGACCGTGATATTGGGCTGCACCGGGGCTGCATACGCAGGCTGTGCACCGTAGGGGGCACCGTACGGTGCACCAGCCGGTGCGCCGTACGCTGGCGCTCCCTGCGGGGGCTGACCATAGGCCGGAGCAGGCTGGCCATATGCCGGAGCTGCAGGCTGACCATAGGCCGGAGCAGGCTGACCATAGGCCGGAGCAGGCTGGCCATATGCCGGAGCAGGCTGCTCCGGAGCCGCGGGCGGAACAGAGGTCGACTCAGGCTGGGGTGCTGCAGGCGGTGCCGGCGGCACGTACGCCGCGTCGGCTGGCGTACCGCTGTTCGGCTCCGCGGGACCGGTTGCATCGTTCGACATGGGATATCCCTCCTATAACGGCCCGTGTCCGGGCAGATATTCACTACTCTCTCACACCGCCATAGTGCAGGCAACGGCACCACGCAGAGCGCGCGCAACAGCGTTACGCAGCGTCATGCATCAACGACAAGTTCGACAACTCCGGCATCATCGCTGTCACGGAATCGGATGCAGTTCGCCAGCGCCCAAGTACGCAGGCCCGTCAACGACCGAAACCGTGGCCGCTGCTCGGCCAGCGCGCGAACGAGCAGCCCCTTGGATTTCTTGTTGAAATGGTTGAGCGCCCGACCCTGCTCTGTGACAACCCGCACATAGACGGAAGGAACCTGAGCGGGAACCGGTCCGAGAGCGACATACGCCTCGCTGCGCAGGTCGAGTACGAAGGCAGGATGCTCCTGCGAAATCGCCATCGTCGTGGCATCCGCCCAGTGACGTCGCAGAGCGCCGAGTCCTGGCAGCGACGTACCAGCGGACAGGCGGTATGCCGGGATCTGATCGAGGGCGCTGACCGGGCCGAATGGCGCTGAATGAATCCAGACGTGTGCGCCCAACCAGCGCCGGGAACCGCTCGTCAAAGACGTGGCATCGAGCGCATCGAACAGCACACCGGTGTACCTGTCAACCGCGGGCATCGTCGCGGCCGAGCGCAGCATCCGATTGTGCTGAACCTCCCCTGCCTGTCTGGCACTGAGGCCGAGCACGGCGCTGGAGGCATCCTCATCGGCGGCAAGGCCGACGAGCGCGTCGACCACTGCGTGGCGCTGCGCGGCGAGGGACGGCAGCGCCAAGCCTTCGATGCTCAGCGGCGCCCCGGAGCCACCGGGATGCTTAGTCTCCGATGGCGGTAACAGGATCTTCATTCAACCTCCGGTGACGCACCGAAGCGCAAGGCCCCACGAGGAGCCTTGCGCTTCGGTGTGCGTAGCTATCAGGCGATCAGTGCGGCGTGTCCTGCAACGATCGTCAGGTCGTTGCCGTCCATGGAGACGAACCCGTCCTGTGCGTTCGCCAACACCTTCGTGCCGTCTTCCTTGGTGATGCGGACCTCGCCCTCAGCGAGAATCGCCAATACCGGCTCATGGCCGGTCATGAAGCCGATCTCACCCTCGACGGTCTTGGCGACCACGAGGCTCGCCGTGCCCGTCCAGACCTCCGCTTCAGCGGACACCAGCCTGACCTGCAGATAGGCGGAAGAGGATGCCATGATCAGGCGTTTTCCTTCTGGATCTTCGCCCAGGCCTCTTCGACATCGGAGATGCCTCCGACGTTGAAGAAGGCCTGCTCTGCGACGTGATCGAACTCACCGCGGCAGATCGCATCGAAGGACTCGATGGTCTCCTTGAGCGGGACGGTCGAACCCTCAACACCCGTGAACTTCTTGGCCATGTAGGTGTTCTGCGAGAGGAACTGCTGGATGCGACGGGCACGAGCCACGACGATCTTGTCTTCCTCGGAGAGCTCGTCGACACCGAGGATCGCGATGATCTCCTGCAGTTCCTTGTTCTTCTGAAGGATCTGCTTGACGGTTGTGGCGACGCGGTAGTGGTCCTCGCCCAGGTAGCGGGGGTCCATGATGCGCGACGTCGAGGTCAGCGGGTCGATGGCCGGGTACAGACCCTTCGACGCGATCTCACGAGAAAGCTCTGTGGTGGCGTCGAGGTGGGCGAAGGTGGTCGCCGGTGCCGGGTCGGTGTAGTCGTCGGCCGGGACGTAGATGGCCTGCAGCGAGGTGATCGAGTGACCACGGGTCGAAGTGATGCGCTCCTGGAGGAGGCCCATCTCGTCCGCGAGGTTCGGCTGGTAACCCACGGCCGAAGGCATGCGACCCAGCAGAGTGGAGACCTCTGAACCGGCCTGCGTGAAGCGGAAGATGTTATCGATGAAGAGCAGTACGTCCTGCTTCTGCACGTCCCGGAAGTACTCAGCCATCGTCAGTGCCGACAGCGCGACGCGAAGACGCGTCCCCGGCGGCTCGTCCATCTGACCGAACACGAGTGCGGTCTTGTCGAAGACGCCTGCCTCCTCCATCTCGTGGATGAGGTCGTTACCCTCACGGGTGCGCTCACCGACACCGGCGAACACCGACACACCACCGTGGTCCTGAGCGACGCGCTGAATCATCTCCTGGATGAGCACGGTCTTGCCGACACCGGCGCCACCGAACAGACCGATCTTTCCACCCTGCACATAGGGGGTCAGCAGGTCGATCGACTTGATGCCGGTCTCGAACATGGTGGTCTTCGACTCAAGCTGGTCGAAGTTGGGGGCCTTGCGGTGGATCGGCCAGCGCTGAGTGATCTCGATGGTTTCACCGGGCGCGGCGTTGAGAACCTCGCCGATCACGTTGAAGACCTTGCCCTTGGTGACGTCGCCAACGGGAACCGAGATGGCCTCGCCCGTGTCGCGAACCTCCTGACCGCGGACGATGCCGTCGGTCGGCTTCAATGCAATTGCACGGACGAGGTCGTCACCGAGGTGCTGAGCAACCTCGAGCGTGATCTCGGTGGACTCCTCGCCGATGACGATCGTGGTCTTCAGCGCGTTGTAGATGTCGGGGATCGAGTCGTGCGGGAACTCGATGTCGACAACCGGACCGTTGACGCGTGCGACGCGCCCGACGACCGCGGTCGCTGGCTTCTCAGCCGTGGCGGTGGGGGTCATTTTCGTCTCTTTCCTGATGGTCTTATTTGCTCGACGCGAGGGCGTCGGCGCCGCCGACGATCTCGGCGATCTGCTGCGTGATCTCCGCCTGACGCGCGTTGTTGCGCAGGCGGGTGTAGTCGGTGATGAGCTTGTCGGCGTTGTCGCTGGCCGACTTCATCGCCTTCTGCGTCGCCGCCTGCTTAGCAGCGGACGACTGCAGAAGCGCGTTGAAGACGCGGCTCTCGATGTACACCGGAAGGATGGCATCCAGCACGGTGTCTGCATCCGGCTCGAACTCGTACAGCGGGTACACGGTGTTGCCGGCTTCCGAGTCGTCCGCCTCAGCGACCTCCAACGGGAGCAGTCGCACGGACTCCGGCTCCTGCGTCATCATGCTGACGAAGCGGTTGAACACGAGGTGGATCTCGTCGACGCCACCCGCCTCTCCACCGCGGCCGAATGCCTCGAGCAGCGTGGCCGAGATCTCCTGCGCAGTGTGAAAAGACGGCGTATCGGTGTCGCCCGTCCACTCTGCCGCCGCCGCAAGGCCGCGGAACTGGAAGTAGCCGACAGCCTTACGGCCGATCAGGTAGAACACCGGTTCCTTGCCCTGCTCGCGCAGGAGCTCGGCAACTTCCAGACCCTCGCGGAGGATCTGAGAGTTGAAGGCACCAGCGAGACCACGGTCCGAGGTGAAGATCACCACAGCGGAGCGGCGAATATTCGCGGGCTCGCGGGTAAGCGGGTGGTCGATGTGCGAGTGCGTCGCGACGGCGGAGACGGCCCTCGTCACGGCCAGCGCGAAGGGGCTGGACGCTTTGACGCGTGCCATCGCCTTCTGAATGCGCGAAGCCGCGATGAGTTCCATCGCCTTCGTGATCTTCTTGGTCGTCTGAGCAGAAGAGATCTTCTGCTTGTAGACCCTGAGTTGAGCGCCCATAAGTTCAGTACCTCACGCGTTACGCGCGACGACCCTTGACGATCTTCTCCTGGTCGACATCCTCGGGATCGGCCGGAGCGAACTCCTCGTGGCCCGGTGCGCCGATGGCGTGCCCCTTGCCACCCTGGAACTCCAGGATGAAAGCATCCGTCTGCTTCTCAAGTTTTGCAACCGTACCGTCGTCGAGGACGTTGGTCTCACGCAGCGTGTCGAGAACCTTAGTGTTGCGACGCAGGTAGTCGAGGAGTTCGCGCTCGAAGCGCAGCACGTCTTCGACCTCGATCGAGTCGAGCTTGCCGTTGGTTCCGGCCCAGATCGAGACGACCTGCTCCTCAACGGGGTACGGCGAGTACTGCGGCTGCTTGAGCAGTTCGGTGAGGCGTGCACCGCGCGCGAGCTGACGACGCGAAGCCTGGTCAAGGTCTGATGCGAACATCGCGAAGGCTTCGAGCGAGCGGTACTGCGCCAGCTCGAGCTTCAAGGTTCCGGAGACCTTCTTGATCGACTTGACCTGAGCGTCACCACCGACACGGGAGACCGAAATACCCACGTCGACCGCCGGACGCTGGTTGGCGTTGAACAGGTCGGACTGGAGGAAGATCTGTCCGTCAGTGATCGAAATCACGTTGGTCGGAATGTACGCCGAGACGTCGTTCGCCTTGGTCTCGATGATCGGAAGACCCGTCATCGAGCCGGCACCGAGCTCGTCGGACAGCTTCGCGCAGCGCTCGAGCAGACGCGAGTGCAGGTAGAAGACGTCGCCAGGGTACGCCTCGCGGCCCGGCGGGCGGCGCAGCAGCAGAGACACGGCACGGTATGCCTCGGCCTGCTTCGACAGGTCGTCGAAGATGATGAGGACGTGCTTGCCGCCGTACATCCAGTGCTGGCCGATGGCAGAACCCGTGTACGGCGCCAGGTATTTGAAGCCGGCGGGGTCGGATGCCGGAGCGGCCACGATCGTGGTGTACTCCAGCGCACCCGCCTCTTCGAGGGCGCCCTTCACCGAAGCAATGGTCGAGCCCTTCTGACCGATAGCGACGTAGATGCAGCGAACCTGCTTGTTGACGTCGCCCGACTCCCAGTTGGCCTTCTGGTTGATGATCGTGTCGATTGCAATGGCCGTCTTGCCGGTCTGGCGGTCGCCGATGATCAGCTGACGCTGACCGCGACCGACCGGGATCATCGCGTCGATCGCCTTGATGCCCGTCTGCATCGGCTCGTGCACGCTCTTGCGCTGCATGACGCCCGGTGCCTGGAGCTCAAGCTCGCGGACCCCCTCTGTCGCAATCGCGCCGAGGCCGTCGATGGGGTTGCCGAGCGGGTCGACCACGCGGCCGAGGTATCCGTCGCCGACCGGAACCGAGAGAACCTCGCCCGTACGGGTGACTTCCTGACCGGCCTCGATGCCGGTGAAGTCGCCGAGAATGACCACGCCGATCTCGTGCTCGTCGAGGTTCAGCGCCAGGCCCTTGGTGCCGTCCGCGAACGTCACAAGCTCGTTCGCCATGACGCCGGGCAGTCCCTCGACGTGGGCGATACCGTCGGCGGCGTCGATGACGGTGCCGACCTCGGTCGCCTGCGCGCCAGTGGGCTCGTACGCCGCAGCGAAGTCCTTCAGCGCGTCACGGATGACGTCGGGGCTGATCGATAGTTCTGCCATTGTCTTCCCTTTGTATCTGGGTGCGCGGTCCCCCGCGCGAAGTCGTATTAGCCCGCGAGCTTCTGGCGAAGGTCTGCGAGACGGGCTGCGATGCTGCCGTCGATGACATCATCGGCGATCTGCACACGCAGGCCTCCGACGACGGCGGGGTCGATAACCACGTTGAGAGACACCTGACCCTCATAACGGCTCGACAGAGCCGCGCTGAGCCTGGTGCGCTGTGCGTCGCTGAGCGGTGAAGCGCTGTGCACCGTGGCGACAACGCGTCCGCGCTGGCTGGAAACGATGGTCATCGCCCGGTTCAGCAACTGTCGCACTCGACGGCCTCGCGGGTGGCTGACCAGTGACGAGACGATCACCAATGTCGCCGTGCTGACACCGGTTGCCAACAGTCGCTCGACGAGCGCCGCTTTCGCTGCCGCCCCGCCGAGACGGCCTCCCAGAGCGAGCTCGAGCTCGGAGTTCTGGGCGATCACGCGGGAGAAGCCGAACAGCTCACCCTCGATGTCAGCCTTGGGCTCGGCGATCGCGGCTGCGCGAATAGCGAGCTCGTCGATTCCATCGACAAGATCATCGGCATTCGACCAACGCTGGGCAACAACCGCCTTCAGCACCTGCTGCGCGTCCTGGGAGAATGCGCCGAACACCGCCGACACGACATTTTGTCGCGCCAGCGTCGGAGCCGCAGGGTCGGCAAGCGCGCCGCTCAGCTGCGACGACTCGCCAACGGCGTGCGCGGCGGCAAACAGCTCGCGCGCAGTGTCGATGGTGACGGCCGACGCTGCGGCAAGCGCCTTGGTGGATGCCGCACGTGCCTGAGTGGTCGCGCTGCCCATTACTGAGCCGCCTTCTCTGACGCCTCGAGCTCCGCGAGGAAGCGATCGACGACAGCGGTCGCCCGCGCATCGTCGGACAGCGTCTCACCAACGACTCCGCCGGCGAGATCGAGGGCAAGCGTGCCCACCTCGCTGCGCAGGGACACCAGGGCCGCCTGACGCTCGGCCTCGATCTGCGTGTGTGCGGTGGCGGTGATGCGCGCGGCCTCGCTGGTCGCAGCATCCTTCGCCTCGGCGATGATCTTCTTGCCGTCTTCGCGGGCGGACTCGCGGATCTCACCGGCCTCGGTGCGTGCCTCAGCGAGCTGGCGAGTGTACTCCTCGAGCGCGGCCTCTGCCTGCTTCTGAGCTTCGTCGGCCTTCGCGATGTTGCCCTCGATGGCCGCGGAGCGCGCATCCAGCAGTGCATACATCTTCGGCAGCGCTACGCGCCATACGACGAGCAGGATGATGACGAAGCACAGACCCGACCAGATGATGTCGTACCACGCGGGGATCAGCGGGTTGTGCGCCGCCTCTTCCGTTGCGGACGTGACAAGAGCGTTCAGCATCCTGTCTCCTTATCGAAGTCGACGGTCAGTTGGTGAAGATGAAGTACGTCGCGATACCGATGAAGGCGAGCGCCTCGGTGAAGGCGATACCGATCCACATCAGCACCTGCAGGCGACCTGCCAACTCGGGCTGACGGGCGACACCCTCGATCGTCTTGCCGACGACGATGCCAACGCCGATGGCCGGGCCGATGGCGGCGAGGCCGTAGCCGACGGTCGCGATGTTGCCGGAGATGTCAGCGAGAACCGTAGTTGCGTCCACGGGTTTTTCCTTTCGTTGGGTGGGAAGGCAGGTGTTGCCGACCCGCTCAGTGCTCTTCTGCAACCGCGAGCTGGATGTAGACCGCGGTGAGGATGGTGAAGACGTACGCCTGCAGGAAGGCCACAAGGACCTCGAACAGGGTGAAGGCGAATCCGAAGGCGAAAGTACCAACGCCGACGGCGATCCACCCGCTACCCAGGGTGAACACGAAGAACTGCGTCGCCGAGAAGAACAGCACCAGCATCAGATGGCCGACGATCATGTTCATCAGCAGTCGCAGAGTCAGCGTGACGGGCCGAATGATGAATGTCGAGATGATCTCGAGCGGCGTGACGATGATGTACAGGAACGGCGGAACGCCCGAGGGGAACAGCGCGTTCTTGAAGAAGTTCTTCGGGCTCTTCTTGATGCCGGCGTAGATGAACGTCACGTAGCTGACGACCGCAAGCAGCAACGGCACAGCGATGATGCTGGAGCCTGCGATGTTGAGGAACGGAATGATGCCGGTGAGGTTCATGAACAGGATCATGAAGAACAGCGTCGTGAGAATCGGCAGGAAGCGGCGGCCGTCCTTGCGGCCGAGCAGGTCTTCGGCGATATTCACGCGGACGAAATCAAGCCCCATCTCAACGATGCTCTGGAAGCGCCCCGGAACCACCGTCATCTTGCGCGTGCCCAGCCAGAGAACGAGAACCACGATCGCCGTTGCCAGGAATTGGATCAGGTGGATGCGGTGGATGACCAGGTCGCCTATGTGGAAGACGGCATCCGGGAAGAACTCATCGATCGACGGTCCATGGAACTCGCCATCGTCGGCGAGTCGTGGCATCAGGGTCGCAGCAAGATTGAACAGCGCGGGCTCCAGCTTCGGGGCACCGGTCAGAACCGGGGCGACGATGGTCGGTGTGCTTCACAGCGCAAGCGCTCGCGGACGAGCGGCGGGCACATCTCAACACTATCAGAATCTGAGGGTCTCCTAAGACGCTCCGGGCGCCCGATCCTCTGGCACCTCGGTCGGCAGCGACACGTCACTGACGACCGGAAGACGCATTTTCATCAGCACAACGACATCGACCGCCAGGGAGATCACCACGCCGACGACAAGCGACACCAGGAAGATCGTCGGGTGCATCCATGGCTGCCCACTGACGAGCACCATGATCATGAAGAACACACCGAGCTTGAGAAGCCATCCACCGAGCACGATCGCGAAGAACAGCTGCACATAGATCGGGTCGTCATACCAGCGATTGGCGATAAGGATGCTGATACCGGTGATCGCCAGGAACACCGCAGCGATCAGTACCCCGAGCAGTCCGCTGACAAGGCCGGGAGTCTCAGCGATGAGGAAGCCAGCGATACCGGCAACGATGGCAAGCACGCCTGCAAAAGCCGCCGACCAGATCAGTGTTCGCTTGAGGATCGGCGTACTGGAAACGGGACTCGGGCTCATTCAAGGCTCCACTGGGGTCTGTTCGGGTCGGGCTGTGGCAGCACGCCGCCGACGTCGGGAAGGATTCAGCGTGATCACCAGGCACGCCGCGATCCCCACGACACCGAACCCGACGCCTGGCAGGTATTGGCCCGGCCAGTCCTCGCGCGCGCCCACATACAT
Organism: Microbacterium sp.; assembly: GCA_047605925.1. Taxonomy (GTDB): domain Bacteria; phylum Actinomycetota; class Actinomycetes; order Actinomycetales; family Microbacteriaceae; genus Microbacterium. The sequence goes on along the minus strand of JASGEY010000028.1, from coordinate 188,855 downwards.
GAGCAACACAGCAAGAGAGATGACGGCGGTCCACGCGTAGAAGATCAGGACGGCATCACGATCACGATGCCCCAGATCGAGCATCCGATGATGCAGGTGCTTGCGGTCAGGTGAGAACGGCGACTTTCCTGCGCTCATCCGACGCAGCACAGCCAAGCCGAAGTCGAGCAGCGGCAGCACGACCACCAGCAAAGGCAACAGGATCGGGATGAACGCGCCGAGCAGGCCCGAGCGGCCGATACGCTCCGGGTCGATCACCGATGGATCGAGCTGCCCTGTGAGAGAGATCGCCGACGTCGCCATCAAAAGCCCCAGCACGAGTGCTCCGGAGTCACCCATGAAGATTTTCGCCGGGCTCCAGTTCATCGGGAGGAACCCGAGGCAGGCGCCGATCAGCACTGCAGCGAGAAAAGTCGACAGGGTGAAGAAGCTGGAAGCTCCTGAATCACGAGTCACGATGTACGAATAGGCGAAGAAGACGCCGTTCGCGATCAAACAGACACCGGCGACGAGGCCGTCAAGGCCATCGATGAAGTTCACCGCATTCATCACGATGACGATCGCGAAGATCGTCATCGTGATGCTGAGCGCGCTGGAGAACACGAGCATGTCACCGAACGGCAGCGACAGAATCTGCAGGCCACCACCGATCGTGATGATGCCTGCCGCCAGGAACTGGGCGCCGAGCTTGACCATCCAGTCGAGGTCCCACAGGTCGTCGACCACGCCGATCACGGCAATCAGGAGGGCAGCACCCAGGATCGACCACATCGCCTGCGGTGGCACCCAGATTGTCGAGAAGAAGGGATTCGCGGCCGACACGCCGAAAGCGATCGCAATACCGAAGAAGATCGCCACTCCGCCAAGCCGCGGAGTCGGCGTCTTGTGGACATCGCGCTCACGGATGCCTGGATAAAGCTTGAACCGCAGGCTCAATCTCCACACCACCGCAGTCAACGCGAACGTGAGCGCTGCGGTGAGGATGATCGTGAAGAGATACTGCTTCACGAATCCGCATCCGAATCCGCATCCGCCTCGAGCAACTCGCCGATGACCTCCTCGAGCTGCGCCCGACTCACGGCGCCGTGACGGAGAATCCGCACCGTTCCCCCGTGCTCATCAGTGACGAGCGAGGTCGCATCGATGATGGTCGATGCAACGCCGTCTCCGATAGGGCCGCCATCCAGATAGACCGCAACGCTGTCACCCAGCATCGTCTCGGCGTCGGCGGCGGTCAGCGCCGCAGGCGCCCCGGTGAGGTTCGCGCTGGAGACCGCGAGCGGACCGGTCTCGGCGAGCAGTTCGAGCACGACCCGCCCTTCCGGCATCCGCACCGCCACCGTTCCCTGAGTCTCGCCCAGGTCCCACAGCAACGATGGCTGCGACGGCAGCACGATCGTGAGGCCACCCGGCCAGAATGCGTCGACAAGACGCTGCACAGGTTCTGGGACGCGCTCTGCGAGGGCGACCAAGGTCTCGGCAGCCCCGATCAGCACAGGCGGCGGCTGGTCGCGACCGCGACCTTTGGCATCGAGCAGCCGCTGCACCGCAACCGGCGAGAATGCGTCAGCGGCGACGCCGTACACGGTATCGGTAGGAATGACGATGAGCTCACCGCGGCCGACAGCCTGCCGCGCGTGGCGCATACCAGCAAGCAGTTCTGCCTCGTCGGCACAGTCGAAGATCGTAGTCATGACCCGTCGATTCTATCCGGGGACTGCTGAGCACCCGCCGCGGTGTCTGACTCCGCGCCACCGGTCACGGACGGATCGCCGTGGTCGCGCGATCGCGAAGAGTGAGGTCGCGGTGGGTGGAGGCAGAACGCCATCCATCGGCGGTGAGAATGGTGCGAATCTGCTCGCCCTGAAGCTCGCCATGCTCGATCACGAGCAGTCCACCGCGACGCAGCAGCTCGAGGCCGCGAGCACTGAGCACACGTACCACGTCGAGCCCGTCTTCTCCCCCGTACAGGGCCAGCGCAGGGTCGAAGAGGCGGACTTCAGGATCACGGGGGACCGCGGCGTCCGGAACATACGGAGGATTGGAGATGACGACGGATGCTGTGCCATTGAGCTCAGGGAAGGCGTGTGCCAGGTCGACGTTGACCAGGGTGAGGTTCGTGATGCCCTCAGCGTTGCGCTCGGCCCACGCGAATGCGTCCGGAGACAGCTCGGCCGCGTAAATGCGAGCGTGCGGCACCTCCGTCGCCAGAGCCAGGGCGATCGCGCCGCTGCCTGTGCCCAGGTCAACGCCGATCGGCGACGGATCCGCATCGCTGAGCAGAGCGTCGATCGCGTACTGCACCACGGTCTCGGTTTCGGGTCGAGGGACGAACACGCCTGGGCCGACCGCGAGCTCGAGATGACGAAACGGCGCGATCCCTGTGATGTGTTGTAACGGCTCCCTGCCACTGCGCCGCTCGATGAGCGCCTCGAAGGCTGTGATGTCGCTGTCTGCAATCGCGTCGTGACGCACGATCGCCGCCTGAACCTCACCCCGGCTCATCGAGAGGACGTGGCCGGCGAGGAGTTCGGCGTCAACCTGCGGATCGGGCACACCGGCCTCGGCAAGCCGAAGCGCTCCAGCGCGCACGAGCGCGGCGATGGTATTGACGGGCATGACCCCAAGCGTAGAGTGCAACGTGGTGTCACATATCCGCGTCGGATCGCCCACTCCCCTAGGCTGACCCCAGTCACCCCGATCAGGAAAGGCTCATCCATGCCCGGCATCCACTCCGATATCACCTCCGCCTTCGGTAACACGCCGCTGGTCCAGCTGAACCACGTCACCGAGGGCCTCGGTGCCACGGTGCTCGCCAAGCTCGAATACTTCAACCCGGGCTCCAGCGTCAAAGACCGCCTCGGTATCGCCATCATCGACGCCGCCGAGACGGACGGTTCGCTGAAGCCTGGCGGCGCGATCGTCGAGGCGACCAGCGGCAACACCGGTATCGCGCTCTCGCTCGTCGGTGCTGCCCGTGGGTACAACGTCATCCTGACCATGCCGGCATCAATGTCAAAGGAGCGCCGCGTCCTGCTTAAGGCCTTCGGCGCCCAGCTGGTCCTCACCGACCCTGCGCTCGGCATGAAGGGCGCTGTCGCTGAGGCCGACCGCATCGCAGCCGAGACCCCGGGCGCCGTGCTCGCGCACCAGTTCGAGAACGCCGCGAACGCGGAGATCCACCGTCGCACCACCGCCGAGGAGATCTGGCGCGACACCGACGGCGAGGTCGACATCTTCGTCGCCGGGATCGGAACCGGCGGAACCATCACCGGTGTCGGCCAGGTGCTGAAGGAGCGCAAGCCCGGTGTCCAGGTCGTCGCCGTCGAGCCGGCCGCGTCGCCGCTGCTCTCCCAGGGCACCCCCGGGCCGGCGAAGATTCAGGGCATCGGCCCGAACTTCGTCCCCCCGATTCTCGACACCACCGTCTTCGACGAGGTCGTCACGGTTGAGTTCGAAGACGCCATCGCCACCTCGCGTGCTCTCGCCGCCAGGGAGGGTCTGCTCGTCGGCATCTCCAGCGGTGCAGCGGCCTGGGCGGCGCTGCAGGTCGCTGCCCGCCCCGAGAACGCGGGCAAGAAGATCGTCGTCGTGATCCCCGACACAGGAGAGCGCTACCTCTCCACCGCACTGTTCGAGGACCTGCGCGAGGACTGATGCGCCTCGGCACCATGATCGGGCGGATGCGAGAGGACATCGCATCCGCCCGTCTTCGCGACCCCGCTGCGCGCAGCAGCCTGGAGATCGCCCTGCTCTACCCTGGCTTGCACGCGATCTGGGCCCATCGAGTCAACCATGCGCTGTGGGTGCGCGGTCTGCGTTTTCCTGCACGTCTTCTCTCACAGGTAGCCCGGTGGCTGACGGGCATCGAGATCCACCCCGGTGCGACGATCGGCCGCCGTTTCTTCATCGACCACGGCATGGGCGTCGTGATCGGCGAGACAGCAGAGATCGGCGATGACGTGATGCTCTACCACGGCGTTACCCTCGGAGGGCGCACGAGGGATGCCGGTAAACGGCACCCTACGCTCGAAGACGGCGTCGTCGTCGGTGCCGGCGCCAAGATTCTCGGGCCGATCGTGATCGGGGCAGGCAGCGCCATCGGCGCGAACGCCGTGGTAACGAAGGACGCCCGTGCGGACTCTGTGCTGACCGGAATCCCGGCCAAGGTGCGCTCCCGCGTGCCAGGCGAGAACATCGCGCATCTGCTTTCAGCTCCCGACTACTCGATCTGAGGCTCAGGAGTTGAGAAGCACACGAGCACCCGCGCGATATCTTGTTCGACAGGCACGATATCGCACAGAAAGAGCCTCCTCTGATGACCGATATCCTGATCCGTAATGTCCCAGAGATCGACATACGTCGCATCGACGAGAAGGCAGTTGCGCTGGGTCTGTCACGCGCAGAGTATCTGAGGCGCCGCATGATCGCCGACGCTCACGACCGGTCGAGACGGCATTGCACAGCGAGGACTTTGCGCAATTCAAGGCGCTTGCCGACGAGGAGTTCATGGCTGCGGCCTGGCACTAGCGGATGACTTCCTGGCTGGTCGACAAGTCGGCTCTCGCGCTCATGGGCCGCGCTCGCGACGCGGAGCTGTGGTTCTCACGCATCGAACGCGGCCTGGTACAGATCGCGACGCCCACGTTGCTCGAAATCGGATTCTCCGTCGTGAATCGGGTCGACTGGGAGAGCAAGCTCCGTCGGCCGCCCGTGCACCGCCTGTCGCCGATCTGCTGATCGCAGTGATCGCCGAGGAGTGGGGACTCTTGGTATTGCATGTGGACAAGGACTTCGAGATGATCGCCAAGACCACCGGACAGCCCGTCGAACGGCTGGCTGTAGCTCTCTGATCGGCATCGGCCCCGAGGACGCATGCCACCAGTCCGCCCGAATTTCACGAACGGGGACGAAGCTGCGCCCGCCACCGACCGCGGGATCGATAGGGCCTCAGCCCACCTGGCCGAGAGCAGCCAAGCGGGCCTCTTCATCAGCCTGAATCGCGCTCTCGATGATCGGCTCCAGCGCCCCGTCCATCACCTGATCGAGGTTGTACGCCTTGAACCCGGTGCGATGGTCGGCGATGCGGTTCTCGGGAAAGTTGTAGGTGCGGATGCGCTCGGAGCGATCCATACCGCGGATCTGCGACCTGCGGGCGTCGGATGCTGCAGCATCCAACTCCTCCTGCTGCTTCGCCAGCAAACGGGCGCGCAGCACGCGCATCGCAGCCTCACGGTTCTGCAACTGCGATTTCTCGTTCTGCATCGACACCACGATCCCCGTGGGAACGTGCGTGATGCGCACCGCAGAATCGGTCGTGTTCACCGACTGGCCGCCAGGGCCTGACGAGCGGAAGACGTCGATCTTCAGATCGTTCTGATCGACCTGAATCTCCTCGGGCTCATCGACCTCGGGAAAGACCAGCACGCCAGTGGTCGACGTGTGAATGCGCCCCTGCGACTCAGTCGCAGGCACCCGCTGCACTCGGTGAACGCCACCCTCGTACTTGAGGTGGGCCCAGACACCCTGAGCAGGGTCGCTCGATGACCCCTTGATCGCGATCTGGACGTCCTTATAGCCGCCCAGGTCGGACTCGTTGCGCTCCAGCAACTCTGTCTTCCACCCTTTCGAGGCCGCGTACTGGACGTACATGCGCAGCAGGTCGGCGGCGAACAGTGCGCTTTCGGCGCCGCCCTCCCCCGCCTTGATCTCCATGATGACGTCGCGTGCGTCGTCTGGATCGCGGGGAATGAGCAACCGTCGCAGTCTCTCCTGCGCAGCCTGCACACTCTCTTCGAGCGTCGGCACCTCAGCGGCGAATGCCTCATCTTCGCGGGCGAGCTCGCGAGCGGCGTCGAGATCGTCGGATGCCGCCACCCACGCATCGTGAGCGGCGACGATCCGCGACAACTCCGCGTAACGCCGATTCACGCGCTTCGCCCGTGCGGCGTCTGCGTGCACCGCCGGGTCGGAGAGTTCCTCCTGGACCCTGCGATGCTCGTCGATCAGCGACTGAACGGACTCGAACACGACACCGACGCTCAGCGGATGTTGCTGTCGTGACCGCCAGCGGGCAGCGTCGGAATCGACTTCTGCATCTGGATGAGGAACTCGACGTTGGAGTTCGTCTCCTTGAGCTTGCCGAGCACCACTTCGAGCGCCTGCTGGTGATCGAGACCAGCCAGGGCGCGTCGCAGCTTCCAGGTGATCTTGACCTCGTCGGGCGACAGCAGCATCTCCTCGCGGCGGGTGCTGGAGGCATTCACATCCACGGCGGGGAAGATCCGCTTGTCGGCGAGTTGACGCGACAGGCGCAGTTCGCTGTTTCCTGTGCCCTTGAACTCCTCGAAGATGACCTCGTCCATCTTGGATCCCGTTTCGACCAGAGCGGTGGCGAGGATCGTCAGGGAACCGCCGTTCTCGATGTTGCGCGCAGCACCGAAGAAGCGCTTCGGCGGGTACAGCGCCGAGGCGTCGACCCCACCGGTGAGTACCCGTCCAGAGGCGGGGGCCGCCAGGTTGTACGCGCGGCCGAGACGGGTGATCGAGTCGAGGAGCACGACGACGTCGCGGCCCAGCTCGACGAGTCGCTTGGCGCGCTCAATCGCAAGCTCGGCCACGGTCGTGTGGTCTTCTGCCGGTCGGTCGAAGGTCGATGCGATGACCTCGCCCTTGACCGAACGCTGCATGTCGGTGACCTCTTCTGGGCGCTCGTCGACGAGCACCACCATGAGGTGAACCTCGGGGTTGTTGATCGCGATCGCGTTGGCGATCTGCTGCAGCACGATCGTTTTGCCTGCCTTCGGAGGAGCGACGATGAGCCCGCGCTGCCCCTTGCCGATCGGCGCAACCAGGTCGATGATCCGCTGCGTCAACTTCTCAGGCGCGGTTTCCAGGCGCAGACGCTCCTGCGGATACAGCGGGGTGAGCTTTGCGAACTCGACCCTATTGGCCGCGTCATCGACCGACAGGCCGTTGACGGAATCGACCTTGACGAGTGCGTTGTACTTCTGGCGCCCCTGCTGTTCGCCCTCGCGCGGCTGCTTGATGGCACCGACGATCGCGTCACCCTTGCGCAGGTTGTACTTCTTGACCTGACCGAGAGAGACGTAGACGTCGCTGGGGCCCGCAAGGTAGCCGGTGGTGCGCACGAATGCGTAGTTGTCGAGCACATCGAGGATGCCGGCGATCGGGATGAGGACGTCGTCCTCGCCGATCTCGGTCTCGAACTCGTCGGCGGTGTTCGCCCCGCGACGCTTATTGCGCTGGCGATTGCGACCGTTAGTCGAAGCCTGGTCGTCGTCGACGGCGCCCTGCTGCTGCGGGACATCGTTCTGGCCACCATTCTGGCTACCGTTCTGGCCGCGTCCGCGATTGCGATTGCGGTTGCGACCCCTGCCGCGGCCGCCCTGCTCCTCGCCTGCGTCACCTTGCTCGGTGGCGGATGCTGCGGCCGCCTCTGTCGGGGGCTGCGCCGCGGCAGAGGCGGTTGCACGCTCGGGCTCCGCACCTGAGGCGACAGCGCTCTCGGCAGCGTCCGCAGGAACCACCGACTGCGTCTCAGCCGTCTCAGCGGACTTCTTCGCGCCACGCCGACGCGGAGCCTTGGGGGCATCGGGGCTCTCCCCCGCAGCGGTCGCCTGTGCGTCTGAGATCGGAGCGTCAACGGCCGGCGCGTCAGGCTTCGCCGCCGCCTCTGGCGCAGCCGGAGCCTCCACCGTCTCGGCATCCGCCTTCTTGGCACGGCTGCGGCGTGGCGCCTTCGCTATCGGCGCAGCCTCGGCAACCGGCTCGGCGCCAGCCGGTGCAGCGGACGCCGCAGCGGTAGCGGTGGTAGCACGCCGCGGGGCGCGCTTGCGCACTGGCGCCGACGCCTCGGCTACGGCCGAATCGATGACGGATGATGCGTTCTCGTTCACAACGGACGAGTCGTTCTGGGTCTCGGAGAAATTCTCCACGAGTACTCCCTCTTTGGTCTCGGAGACATGAGCGTTCCGCGCGCAGCGGGTGCTGCGCACGATCGCACGCTCTGACGCTCGGCGTCAGCCTTGCCTTGGCACAGAACACCCAGAGCGGTCATGACTCTCAGAGGAGTTGTGTGTGAAGGATTTGCGTGCGGGTCCTGCAGAGTTGCAATGGGGCCAGATTCACGCAGTTACGTGGAGCCCTCCGCTCGTTCTTCCACTGTACCACCACGGACGTCCACCGCGAGAAGCAGAGCATCCCACGGGGTGTCGGTCGCCTGCGCGGCCACAACGGCGGCCTCCCGACGCCGCCCCGGGCCGTCTGCGAGCACGAGCACGCTGGGGCCTGCGCCCGAGACGACCGCGGCGAACCCCTGCTTGCGCAACGCCTGCACGAGGCGCTGGGTCTCTGGCATCGCCTCAGCACGGTAATCCTGGTGCAGCCGGTCTGCAGTGGCGTCCAGCAGCAGCTCAGGGCTCTGCGTCAGTGCCGCGATCAACAGCGCCGAACGCGAGACATTGAACACGGCATCCTCGGTCGAGACGTGCGGAGGCTGCAGTGAGCGAGCCTTCGACGTCGACATCGTGTACGAAGGCACGAGCACGAGGGGCGAGACCCCGCGATGAACGAGCAGCTTCTTGTGCTGCGGACCTGACTCGCCCATCCACGCGATCGTGAGACCACCGAACAGTGCAGGGGCGACGTTATCGGGATGCCCCTCGAGCTCCGTGGCCAGGCGCAGCAGATCAGCATCGCTGATCTCCACCTCACCGGCGAGCAGTCCCTTGGCAGCCAGGATGCCGGCGGTCACAGCCGCTCCTGAGGATCCGAGCCCGCGGCCGTGGGGCACGCCGTTGCGGGCGACGATGCGCACTCCGGGCGCTTCGCGCCCCAGGTCGGCGTACACGTGCGCGATCGTTCGGACGATGAGGTTCGACTCGTCGCGCGGAATCTCCTCTGCGCCCGAACCTGTGACCTCGATGTCGAGTTCGCCGGCGGCGAGCTCAGTGACCAGAAGAGAGTCGTAGACGCTGAGCGCGAGCCCGAGAGTGTCGAATCCTGGGCCGAGGTTCGCGCTCGTCGCGGGGACCGTGATCTCCACGGTGCGACCGATGGTCACGGTCACTCCCCTTCCACGCGAAGCACCGACACGACGCGCTCGACGACCGCGCTCGCAGACAATGCCGCAACCGTGGCGCTGAGCGCTTCCTCGGCGGCACGGTGCGTGCCGATGATCAGGCGCGCCGTGGGCTCTGCTTCGCCCTCCACCGTCTGCACGACCGTGGCGACGGAGACACCACCGTCGCTGAGGATGCCAGCGACCGTGGCCAGGACGCCTGGGGCGTCAGAGACCTGGAGTGTGATCTGGTAGCGCGTTGTCACATGCCCGATCGGCACGATCGGCAAGTTCGCCCTGGTCGACTCGCCAACGCCGACACCGCCGGCGATATGACGGCGAGCGGCAGAGACGACGTCTCCCAGCACGGCGGATGCCGTCTGCACGCCGCCGGCGCCCGCTCCGTAGAACATCAGAGATCCAGCGGCCTCCGCCTCGACGAAGACGGCGTTGTTGGCGCCGTGCACGCTGGCCAGCGGATGCGTCCGCGGCACCAGCGCCGGATACACCCGCACCGAGATCGACTCTGTACCGTCGACATCGATGCGCTCGCACACAGCGAGAAGTTTGATCACGAAGCCCGCTGCCCGCGCCTCATCGATCATCGATGCGGTAATCGATGTGATGCCCTCGCGGTGCACCGCTTCCAGCGGAACGGTGGTGTGGAAAGCGAGGCTGGCGAGGATTGCTGCCTTCTGCGCTGCGTCGAACCCTTCGACGTCAGCCGTCGGATCGGCCTCTGCATACCCGAGTCGCTGGGCGTCGGCCAGGACCTCCGCGAAGTCGGCGCCCTCAGCATCCATCCGATCGAGGATGTAGTTCGTCGTGCCGTTCACGATGCCCATGATGCGAACGACCCGGTCGCCTGCGAGCGAATCGCGCAGAGGCCTGATGATCGGGATCGCCCCTGCAGCGGCCGCTTCGTAATAGACCGAAGCGCCGACACGATCAGCGGCCTCGAAGATCTCGGGACCGTGAGTGGCGAGCAGAGCCTTGTTGGCCGTGACGACGTCAGCGCCAGATCCGATCGCCTGCAGGATGCTGGTACGAGCGGGCTCGATACCGCCGATGAGCTCGATCACGATGTCGGAGCCGAGCACGAGCGACTCGGCGTCGGTGGTGAACAGCTCCTTCGGCAGCTCCACATCGCGGGGCGCGTCGACATCGCGCACCGCAATGCCGGCCAGTTCCAGCGAGGCACCGGCGCGATCGGCGAGTTCATCGCCGTGACGCAGCAGCAGCGCGGCGACCTGGGAGCCGACCGCGCCAGCGCCCAAGAGCGCAACGCGCAGTCGTCGATACTCAGCAGTCATGAGGGCTCCTTAAGAGGTGGATATGTCTGCGCCGGCGACCCGGCGCGCAGTCAACGTCCGCTGTCGGCGACGGATGCCGGGTCGATCCCGGCATCTCGTGCCAGCACGTCGGCGATGGTCTCGCCGCGCACGATGACCTGGGTGCGACCGTCGCGGACAGCAACGACCGGTGGACGGGGAACATGGTTGTAGTTGCTCGCCAGTGAGACGCAGTATGCGCCCGTCGCTGGCACTGCGAGCAGGTCGCCTGGCGCGAGGTCAGCGGGCAGATACTCGTGGTCGACAACGATGTCGCCCGATTCGCAATGCTTACCAACGACACGGCTGAGTTGTGCAGGGCCGACACCAGCGCGTGAGGCGAGACGCGCCGAGTACTGCGCGCCGTACAGCGCCGGGCGGGCATTGTCGCTCATCCCACCGTCGACGCTGATATAGCGGCGAACGCCAGACTCGAGCTGCACCTCCTTGGTCGTGCCCACTTCATAGAGCGTGACCCCGGCAGGGCCGACTATTGCGCGTCCAGGTTCAAAAGACAGTGCAGGTACCTCGATGCCACGCGCCGCGCACCCTTCGGCGACCGCGGCGACGATCTCACCTGCCAGATCCTCGATGGGCGTTGGATCATCAACCCGCGTGTAGGCGATGCCGAATCCACCGCCGAGGTTGAGCTGCGGCACAGGACCGCCCTCCAGCAGGTGCGCGTGCAACTCGAGCACGCGCGCTGCGGACTCGCGGAATCCTGCGACACCGAAGATCTGCGAACCGATATGACAGTGCAGTCCGGCAAACTCAAGCCCGGGGATCTCCCTGATGCGAGCGACAGCTGGTGCGGCATCCGCCAGCGCGAAGCCGAACTTCTGATCCTCGTGCGCAGTGGCAAGAAAGTCATGCGTCTCGGCGTGCACCCCACTGATCACACGGACGAAGACGCGCTGCGTGCGGTCGATGCGGGCGACGATCGCCGCCAGTCGCTCGATCTCGATGGCGCTGTCGACGATGATCGATCCGACACCGACCTCGACGGCGCGCTCCAGCTCACGGACGGACTTGTTGTTGCCGTGGAAGCCGATGAAGGCGGGCGCCACACCCGCGGCGAGCGCTACCTCAAGCTCTCCGCCGGTGCAGACGTCGACGCGGAGGCCCTCGTCGACGACCCATCGGGCAATCGTGGCGCACAGGAACGCCTTGCCTGCGTAGTAGACCTGAGCCGTCGTCCCGTGCTGAGACGCTGCAGCATCGAACCCGAGGCGGAATGCGCGCGCGCGCGAGCGCACGTCGTCTTCGTCGATCACAAGAAGCGGCGTACCGAAAGTCTGCGCGAGAGTTGTGGCGCGGATGCCTGCTATCTCCAGCGCACCGTCCGCATCGCGGGATACGGATGCCGGCCACACCGAAGCGACCAGATCGTTCGGGTCGTCGGGGACGACAAGCCATTCCGGGGCGAGCGAGTCGACAAGGGAAAGCACGGAGCACCAATCATGGATGAATCTCGGGCGGGATCGCGCACAACGAGGCTGACCCCGATTCTAGGGCACCTGCGCACGGGCCCGCGCACGGTAGCGTGCGATCCGTATCTGCTACGCCATGACGGGGCTGGGCTCGTAGTGTGGGGACGTGATGAGTACCGACCCACATGCCACCGACACCGACCGACACGGTGCCCGGCCGCCCGCCTCCGCGCCTTTTGTTCGCTGGGCACTGGAGCTCAGGCCCGTCCGTGCTGTCCTGCTGTACATCGAGCGCCACGGCCCCATGCTCGCCGACGCCATCACCTACCGAGCGCTGTTCAGCGTGTTCGCCGGCATCGCTCTGGGGTTCTCCCTTGCAGCGCTCTGGTTAGCCGATCACCCCGTCGCGTGGAAAGCGGTCGTCGATGCGGTATCGACGACTGTTCCTGGGCTCATCGGCGAGCAGGGCGTGGTCAAGACCGAGGACCTCCGCCAGCCGATCTCGCTGTCGATCGCGGGGGCGATCTCTCTCGCAGGGCTCGTCGCTGCAGCGCTCGGGGCGATCAGCTCCCTGCAAACCGCCGTGCGTCTCATTGCTGGCACCACGCACGACGACGTCTTGTGGGTCTGGGTGATCGTGCGCAATCTGGCTCTCGCCATCGCGATCGCGGCATCCGTCGTTGTGTCTGCAGTGCTGACGATCGCTGGCCGTTTCGGCATAGCGCGGCTCACTGGTCTTCTCGGCTTGGATGAGCATTCACCGGTAGCGGCGTTCTCGATACGCGCAGTGTCGCTGATCGTCGTGTTCCTCATCGATACGGCTCTCATTGCCGTCATCTTCGTACTGCTGTCCGGAGTGCGCACCGCGGTGCGCACTCTCCTTGGAGGTGCGGCACTCGGCGGGGCCGGGCTGCTGGTACTGCAGGAGCTCTCCAACCTCTTCGTCGGCGGCGCATGGAACAACCCCCTGCTCGCTTCGTTCGCGACTCTGGTCGCGGTGCTGATCTGGCTGAACCTGTCTGCGCAGGTCATACTGCTCTCCTGCGCCTACATCGTCACTCCTGCTGGCTACCCATCCCAGGACGCCGCCGCGCTCAGTGCGCCGAGCACACCCCGAGCTGCTGAAGACCCGCATCAGTGACGATCGCACCGTCGACGTCGACATCGATGACCGCATTCTCGCCTTGTATCTCGAGTCCGGTCACCGTGAGACCAGCGGGGAGCTGATCGGCGACGCACAACGTGTGCGTACGAGTAAGGTTCGCGCCGATCGGACCGAGCGTTGCCTGCACCTGGTCGGCGTCGAGAACCACGCCGCCGACGCTGATGCTCTGAGGCGTCAACTGGAGCTCGCCCTCCGCGACGCCTGGTGTCACGGTGAGCGTGACCGGAATGCTGAGGGTGAACACCTGCACGCTGCCGGCGACCGTAACATCCGGCGCATCGAACGCAATCTCATCGATGGGCAGATCTGAGCCTGCAACAAGAGCGGTGAACTGGTCAGCATCGATGCGGATCGTGCCGTGCGCTGCGTCCATTTCGCCGCCGGTCACGGGGACTCCGGTGGCGAAGACGTCGACTGCACCAGTTATTCCCTGGATCGTCACAGCGTCGGTCGACAGATGCAGGCTGTCGAAGCGACCGGCGATGAGCTGAGGCAGCAGGATGCCGGAGGCATCGACGTCGAGTTGCTGGTTCGCGGGGAGATCGAGCTGCTCGATCACGATGCCGCGCACGATGCCTGGCACGACCGCGCGCGCGAGAAGCTCGGCAGCAACAGCGAGGGCGGCCAACACGAGCACGATGACGAACAGGACCCACGGCCATCGCTTGCGACGGGAATGAGGAACGGCATCCGATGATCCCTGCTCCCCGGGAATCACGAGTGTCTCATGCACGATGGATGCCTCAGGGTACGGCAGGGTGGGATTGTCCTCGCTCATTGCTCAATCCTTGCGCAGCCGCTTATGCCGTACCCGAGTTGTCACATTCGCTCCGGAGCAGACACTCCCAGCAGGTCGAGCCCGTTGCGCAGCACCTGACCTGCCGCGTCGTTCAACCAAAGCCGGGTACGGTGGACGCTGTCGACCGGGTCATCGCCCTGCGGGATCACGCGGCAGTTGTCGTACCAGCGGTGGTAGAGCCCTGCGAGTTCTTCGAGATAGCGTGCGACCCGGTGCGGCTCGCGGACCTCGGCTGCGAAGCCGACGATACGGGGGAACTCCTGCAGCACACCGAGCAGCGCAGCCTCGGTCTCGTGCGTGAGAGTCTCCGGGGCGAACTCGCTGCGATCGACACCCGAGTCGGCCGCATTCCGGCTGACATTGTGCGTGCGCGCGTGCGCGTACTGCACATAGAACACCGGGTTGTCGTTCGTGCGCTTCTGCAGCAGCTCGGGGTCGAGGTCCAGCGGGGAGTCAGCCGGCGAGCGTTCGAGGGCATAGCGCAGCGCATCGGTGCCGATCCAAGCCTGCAGGTCGTCCATCTCGATGATGTTTCCTGCGCGCTTGCTCAAACGCGCACCGCGGATCGACACGAGCTGCCCAATCAGCACCTGAATGTTCTTCTCCGGGTCGTCGCCCGAAGCCCCCGCTACAGCCTTGAGCCTGTGCACGTACCCGTGGTGGTCGGCTCCGAGCAGGTAGATCTTGTTCTCGAAGCCTCGGTCGCCCTTGTTCAGGTAGTAGGCGGCATCGGCGGCAAAGTACGTGTACTCGCCGTTGGAGCGGCGGATGACACGGTCTTTGTCGTCGCCGAAATCGGTCGTGCGCACCCAAACGGCACCCCCGTCATCGAAGACGTGCCCCTGTGCACGCAGGCGGTCAACGGCCTGATCGATGAGGCTCGTGCCGTCCGCGCCCTTCGCATGCAGCGTGCGTTCGGAGAACCACACATCGAAGGGGACGTTGAATCGCTCAAGGGAGCCCTTGATCTCGGCGAGCTGATACTCGTATGCGAGATCGCGGGCGACGATGAGCTGCTCAACCTCTGGCAGTCCGAGCAGATCGGGACGCGCCTCGAGCACGCGACCGGCGAGAGCCGCGATGTACTCACCCGGATAGCCGCCTTCGGGGGTCGGCTCCCCCTTTGCCGCTGCCACCACAGAGTGGCCGAAGCGATCCATCTGCGCGCCGGCGTCATTGATGTAGTACTCGCGCACGGCGTTCGCGCCGCTGGCGAGCAGGAGGCGCACGATCGAGTCGCCGAGTGCCGCCCAGCGAGTGTGGCCGATGTGCAGCGGACCCGTCGGGTTCGCCGAGACGAACTCGACGTTGACGCTCACACCCTGCTGCGAATCATTGTGACCGTAGCGCGCACCCGCTTCGACGATCGTCTTGGCGAGGGCCCCTGCGGCGGCGGCATCCAGTCGAATGTTGATGAAACCGGGACCTGCGACCTCAGCACTGGAGACCCCGTCGAGGGCGCCGAGTCCGTCGGCGATCTGCTGAGCGAGCTCGCGCGGGTTGGTGCCGAGCGGCTTTGCCAGGCGCATGGCGATATTGGAGGCCCAATCTCCGTGATCACGATTGCGGGGGCGTTCGAAGACGATGTCGGATGCTGTCAGCTCGAACGGTTCGCCCGGACGTCGCTCAGCGGCAATCGGTGCGAGGACGGCAAGCAGGGCGTTGGCGAGCGTTTCGGGAGTCATAGACCACCAAGTTTACGGCGCGTCCCGCCTGCCGAATTTGCGAGGCGGATGCTGTGATCTACAGTCGTGCCATGGATGCCGTGTCCCGCCACCGCCGCTCAGTGCCTGCGGCGCTCGCCTTCGCCGTCGTCCTAGCGCTCGCGGTGGTTGTCCTCGGCGTGTGGCGGCCGTGGATCCCGGCGTCATCGGCGACCCAGATTGCAGGCGCGAGCGACGCGGAGTCGCTGGCAATCCTGCCGGCGCCGCTGGTGCTTCCCAAGCATCCGACGATCCTGGTCTTCGGCGACTCGTGGACCTACGGCTCCGCAGCATCGGAGCCAACCCTGGGGTACGCCTACGTGCTCGCCGGGCTCATCGACGGCACAACCGTCGTGAACGGCATCCGCGGCAGCGGCTATCTCAGAGCAGGCATCGACGGGCCCGATTTCGGGGCGCGCATCGAAGCGCTCGATCCCACGCTTTCTCCCGACCTCGTCATCATCCAGGGCTCGATCAACGACCGCGAACAGGGTGAGGCAGGGTACCGCGAAGCCGTCAGAGCAGCATGGGATGCGATGTCATTGAAGTACCCGGAGGCACAGATCGTGATCCTGGGTCCGGCACCGCAGGTACTGCCCGTGGAAGCCGGCACCGCGCGCATCGACGCAGATCTGTCAACTCTCGCCGCCGAGCGCGGTTGGTGGTACATCTCCCCCATCGCTGAGAACTGGATCACCGAGGCCAACTACCTCGATGTGATCGACGTCGACCTCGGGCGCAAGCATCCGTCAACCGCCGGGCATCGCTATCTCGCCGAGAGGCTCGTCGCCGACCTTGTCGAGCTCGGCACGGCACCCGTGACTGTGGCTGGTGGGTCTCAGAGCGTCTCCAACCAGTGATAGTCTCGTTCGGTGCGCCTCCGTAGCTCAGGGGATAGAGCGCCGGTTTCCGGTACCGTAGGTCGGGGGTTCGAATCCCTCCGGGGGCACCATGCGATCAGTCGCGACATCGGTCGCTGATGAGTCACGAGATATGTCGCTCAGAAAGAGAGTCCGGCCATCGGCCGGACTCTCCCGACGCTCCTGACTGATCTGTGGGTCAGCGGCCGGGGAGTGTAGGGCGGTAAGCGCCGAGGGCGATCAGCGCCTGTTCATCCCCGTCACACTCAACGTCCTCGACGACCGTGTTCTCGACCCCGAACGACGCCGACCATAGATTGACACTCCGCACGCCGTGCCTCGCTCTGAAGTTCCTGTTCCTTGACAGTCCAGAAACTCAGACGAGAAACCGACGTGCACCCACCCAGACGCGCTCAACAACCCCCGGATCAGCCACGAGAGCCAAACTGGTTAGCAAACTCAGACGCGCAACTGGATCGGGCCGTATGTCTTCTTGTCTGCGCCGGGATGGGGGCGAAGGACATTCTCGCTCTTCGCGAGGATTGGGTGTCAGCTCCCCTCGCCCTTGAACGCACAGCCGCAGACCTGACGATGCCGGAGGGTGTGGACTCGCTCTTCCGTGACGTCACGGACATCGTGGACGATAATCCTGATCTCGCCCTGTGGGGAGTTGTGAACAACGCTGCTCGAGGCTCTGACCCGCCATGCTGCAGATCCACTCGCATGCCAGGGCATCCGCATCAACACCGTTGTCCCGGGTTCACAGACAACGGGCACCCTGCCCTTCAGGTTCCGGGAGTGCGTGAGTATGCGAGCGGCTTCGCGGCGCTGGGTGGCATCGCGCTGACCGCGTGGATCTCGCCGGCGAGCTCGAGCTCCTTGATCCGCTTGATGTCATCATCGACCTGCCTCTCATCGTTCTGAGCGAGGAAGACGATTCCGATCTCGGCGGTCGTCGTTCGGTTCTCCACGGTCACCACGTCGCCGACCTGCGGAGCGTTGAACACCCCTCGGTACGAGGCAAGTGTGCGCAGGGACGATTCGTCCAATTTAGTCAGTGTCCCCGCGTTGGCTGCACTGAGCATGTAGAACCCGAGGGTGACCTGCGGGTCGCGCCGCTCAACAACCGCGCGGGCCTCAGCGGCGCGTCCGGCGAGGACATCGGCCCACACCGTCGCCTGACTGTAGCTCTGAGCCTTCACGAAGTAATCGGTCGGCTGGCAGGGCCCCATCAACCTGCCGTTGAACTCGACGAGCACAGGTCCGTCCGCAGTCACGCGCACCTCTGAGTGCGTCGACCCTTCACGAACGCCCAGCGCGTCCATACAGGCGATCGTGTAGTCGATCACGCCGGCGATCTGCGGGTCGTCATATCGGTAGGTCCGCCCCCCATACAGCTGCGGGGCGCCATCAACCATCCGGAACAGGTCGGAGTACACCTCCGTCACCAGGTGCGCGCCATCGACGACCACTGTATTGATGTGGAACTGTGGCCCATCCAGGTACTCCTGCACCACGAAGCCGTGGTTCTCAAGCCCGAGGATTGATGTGCTGCCGAGGACCTCTGCCGCATGCTCTTCTGCTTCCGGCTGAGTCTTCACGACCCGTACAAGGTCGCTCCCGGCGCTGTTCGTCGGCTTCAGCACAGCAGGAAGGCCGGTTGCCGCCAATGCGGACACGAGCTCTGCGGCGTCATGGATGACGACGCTTCGAGATGCTCGCAGTCCCGCCTCTCGAATGCAGGACACCATCCCGTTCTTGTCGCGACGATGGAAGATGAAGGAGGGGTCGGAAGCACGGTGACCGAGTACGGATGCCAGGAGCTCGGCCGCGGACACTCCGCTCTCGCCTCCTGCGATTACTGCGTCGAAGTCTCCGCTCTTCGCCAGGGCGACCAGTTCTGCGTCGAGTGCGTGCTCGCCTCTCTCCGAATGGACGTATGGCACGTCCTGTGTCCATGTCGTCACCTCGACTTCCCGACCCTGGAGCTCAGCAATCAGGTCAATGCCTGCAGATTCGGGATCGATCACAAGGACAGAGGTGGGCATAGGCAATTCTCCAAGAAGGTATTGGGCGGGTGGTCAAAGATCAGGGTATGAGCTCAGCTGGCACGGGGTCGTAATGCTGCTTGGCGTAGCGCTGCTCCGAGAAAACGGCGAGGGCCGAGCACGCCAGCAGTGCGAGCATCCACGTTGCGGTGCCCCCGTCGAACGTCTGGGTGATGATGCTCTCGCTCACGAAAACGAGCGCAGGGAGGCTGGACATCACCAGCTCGGTCGGGAGTGGCTGGGAGCGCGTGATGCCGAACTGGAGAACGACCAGAGGCGCCGCCCCCAGCGCGACCCCCACGATGAGGAGCAGCGGAAGGTTCACAGCCTCCTGAGGGACACCGCCTGCGATCACCGCGACTCCGCTGACGATCCACGCCCCGTGGAACCGAGTCGCGTTGATGCCGGTGGCGGTGAACCCCCGTTCGACAAGCTTCATCGAGCACAATACGACGCCGACCCCGCACAGTCCGGCGCATATCGCGAGAAGGACGCCGACGAAGTGGGTCGACGCATGCCGCGAGGACGCTTCCAAGGAGAGCACGACTATCACCGCTGCAATCAGGGCTGTGACGAGGGGGAAGATGAATCGCCGTGCGGATCCCACACGTCCGAGGCGGACTGTCGCCAAGGCCGCGACGAGTGGCCCGATTCCGGCCTCGATGACACTCGCGGCGGTAGCCGGCACGAATGCCAGGCAGAAGTAGAAGCACACGAAGACCCCTGCGGTCATGATGTTCTGCACGATCACCAGGCGCAGAGAGGTTCCAGCGCGGAGCAACCCGCGAATGAGCGCGCCGCGCCCGGAGATGAGAGCGTGCGCCGTGCAATAGACGGCTGCGGATGCGAACGCGATGAACGACAGCACCGCAGAGACTGCCGGAGTGCTCAATGCGCCGATGATCGCGGTTCCGATGGCCTGCCACGCTGTGGCGATGGCGACGATAGTCAGCCCTGTGATCAGCGTCGCTCGCCTCACACCTGCCACCATCACAGGACACCGCTGATCGTGGCCGACGCACGGATGCTGTTTCCTACCCGGTTGCTGATGGCGCCCGCCACCTCGGATACTGCTCTGACGATGCTGTCGAGTGCGCTCACGTAGTAGCGAGGGCCTTGCGTGAGGCTTCCGACTGCGTACACGTTCTGAGCATTGCCCGATTCCGACAGCACTTCCCATGTGCCGTACTTCACCTGCACTCCACCGAACGCATCGGGCACGACAAGCCCGCTGCGACGCATCCCGGTCAACAACTCCGTGTCCACACTGGCAATCGACGCACTCGCTTGCCGTGAGGCGTCGATCACGACCTGCGTCTGCGTACGCACGCCATCATTGAACGCGAAGCCACGCCCTTGGACCGCCGCTAGCCCGGATCGAACCTCGAGCTGTCCCGCCGCAATCGCATCGCGCAGGAGCCTGGCGGTTGAGGGCGGCATGGGGTTGCACCACACCTGAAAGTATGGGTGGAGAAGCTGGCGGAAAGCCCTTCGGCTCGCGACGTCGAAGAGGTTCCACGTGTCACATGCACTCTCATCACAGAGCTTCACGAACAGGTCACTCCAGCTATCGTGTAATCCGCTGCTCAGGTACTCGACATGCTGCGACTGGTCATGTATGCCGCGCATCATTGACGAAGGAACCGTGAGAGCTACTCCCTGGAGGTCAGCTTCGGCGCGCAGGAGCGTGAGGCTCTCACTCAGGGACATGTGATCTCGCCCTCGCAACGCATCCCTGGTGTAGAGCTTGAGTTCAATCGCGCCCGCCTCATTGCGGGCTGCGGGAAGCAAACCACGGCGGGACGCCGCAGTGATCTTGCCCTGGAAACCTCGGAGCAGGAGACCACGGATTACATCGACGGATGTCAGTCCGGTCCCGATGATTCCAACGTGGTCCACCGCCAGGGCACCTTCGAGGGCGGTTGCCAGGGGGTAAGCCGCCAGGTGGCCTTCAGGTTGCTCAGACGTCTTAGCACTCCATCCGAGACAGAGGATGACGTGATCGAAGCCGAAGTAGATGGCGCCTCCGGTTCGGAGCGTGTAGTCCCCAGGGGCACCAGTGAGCTCGAGCACTTCTTCGGGGACGCAATGCAGCACGCCGTCTCGACTGTTCCAAACCTGACGCAGCTCCGCGAAGGACTCCCTGAGGTAGGTGCCGAACGTTGGACGGGACACGTATGGGTTCAGTTCGGAGGAGGTTCCGCGGCTGCGATCAAGCCATCGGAGGAAGTGATGCTCATCCCCCGACTTCACCGACATCATCCTGGCAGGCGCATTCAGCAGCGGCTCGATGTCGTCGGGCTGGTACGGGAACCCGCGCGCGACGCGGTGCTCGCGTTGGAAGCTGGGGTCGAAGAGCGTCATATTGAACGACTCGCCAATCCGTTCAGTGAGCGCGAACGACATGGCCAATCCTGCAGCGCCGACGCCAACCACAGCAATCCGCACGCGGCTACTGTCCAACCTAAATTTCTCGTTGCATTGATGACCCTCGTCTTGCTGGACTACGACGCTCGAATCCTAGAGTTCGGTTACGGTCCCTGTCAAAACTGCGATTACACGGGCGCCTTGCATGTTCGCCGCATCTCCTGGAGTTCACCGAGAGATCGTCGCCGTGCGAGAGGCGCGAATTACGTCATATTGCGTAATACAGAACTGATGTGCAGGCGCGTCGACGTGGGACGCGTATGACAGCATCCGGGTGGGGAGCCTGAGTTCCCGTTGTCGGAACGGCCGCGGCTGAAAGAACTCGAGCGGGAGACCCTGGAGCTGTGGATGAAGAACGAGTTCCTGGGAAAAGCGACGGCCCTCCTCGCGAAGAAATCGCAGTGAGCGTGAAGTACGCGTTCATTTCTTCCGAAGAAGGCAACATTCCGATCAGCAGCATGTGCCGGTTGGCGAAGATGTCCCGGTCGGGGTACTACGAGTGGGTCAATCGGGCTCGATTCACCGAGCAACAATATAACCAGAAGCGTCTCAACTCAGCACTCGGATATCAAACACCGAACGAAGTCGGGGCTGCCTCGCAGGCAAGAAATCTCGCCGCATAAACAACCGGAAATCCTGTCCGAAAAAAGCCAGCGGCTCCGTTCACGCCACGACCGGAGGGCTGTGTTTCCCTGACCGCATATTGCGGGATCTCCGGAAAAGTTATCAGACACTGCACGCGGGTGCACTTTCTCTCCACGCTCTTGCACTTTGCAACTGGTCGCGACACGGCTGACAGCCCCGTCGCGACGAACGTCAGCAGCTGAGCCGAGATCCCGGCCATCGGCGGGTCTCTCGTGTCTTCGCCTGGGACACCGTCACCCACCGAGCCGCCACGCGCTGACCGTGTCCTGCTGGCGCCAGAACTCGGCGAACCTGCCCCCTGCGCTCAGAAGTGCATCGACCGTGCCGTCCTCGACGATCCGGCCGTCCTCAACGAACACGACTCTGTCGGCGTTGCGAATGCTGCTCAGACGATGGGCGACAATTACCCGAGTCCGCGAAACAGGGTCGGCGACAAGCGCGTCCGTGATGGCCGCCTCGTTCTCGGTGTCCAGCGCGCTCGTGGCCTCGTCGACGAGCAGCACCGGCGCAGGCTTCAGCAGAGCGCGCGCGATCGAGACGCGCTGACGCTCCCCACCAGACAGCGCGCCCCCGGCTTCACCAACGCGACTGTCCCAGCCTTCAGGAAGGCGGGTCACCAGTGCGTCGATCCTGGCAAGGCGGGAAACCTTCGTCAGCTCATCGTCACCGGCCTCTGGCGCACCAGCGAGGACGTTATGACGGATGCTGCCATCAAACAGATACGGATGCTGGAACACCATCGTGACCAGCTCACGGCGCGAGTCAACGTCGAGGTCGGCCGCATCGACGCCGTCCAAGAGCACGCTGCCTGCCGCAGGATCGTGCAAGCCCGCGATGAGCGAGAGGATCGTGCTCTTACCTGACCCCGACGGACCGACGATCGCCGTCGTGGTTCCCGGCTCCAGCACGAGGTCGAAGCCATCCAGCACATGCGCCTCAGAATTGCCGTAGCCGAAGCGGACGCCACGCAACTCGATCCTCGGAGCCGCGTGCGCCTGAATGCTCTCCCGACCGCTGAGGGTCTGCGGCGCCTGCAGCACGTCACGGATGCGCCGGAGCGTGCCGAGGCTCGCCGCAAGCCCCGGTGACAGCTCGGCAACAGCGGTGAATGGCTCCAGATATCGGATGACAACGACGATCAGCGCGATGGCTTCGGGAATCGTTACAGCATTGTCGATGGCGAGCGCGACGATGGTGCCGGCCAACAACAGGAGCGCAAGCTGGCTGGCGATGCCGAAGACCAACTGACCAGGAATCTGCAGGAGCAGCAGGCGCACGGTCGCTCCGTGCTGCGCACTCAGCGCGGCCCCAGCGTGACTGCGAGCGGGCTCCACCCGCCGAGCAGCACGCAGCGCCTGCTGGGTGCGGGCGAACTCGAGGATGCGCTCCGTCAAAACGCTGTTTGCGTCGTGTGCCGCACGGTCGGCGTCGCGACCGAATCGTGTTGCAGCCCAGAACGCCCCGAGAAGAACCGGCACTCCGCACAGCGCAGCGATCCCGAGAGGAGCAGAGATCGACAGCAGGCCTATCGCGATCGCGATAGGCAACAGGAACGCCCCGATCAGCGGCGTCACGAGATACACGATCAACCCGACCAGGTCAGGTCCGGTCGCCGCGACCGCCTGCCGCGCGGTCGCTGTGTTGTCCGCGTCGAACCAGGTCAGCCGGATGCGGGTGATCCGATCGGCGAGGGTGCGCTGTCCTGTGTCGAGGAGACCGAAACCGAGATCGAATCCGCGCCGTGCCGCAGCGGAGTCCGCAGTCCATCCCGCTGCAGTGACTGCGGTCAGCGCCCCCAACCACGGCCAGGCCTGCGTGGGATCGCCACTGAAAAGTGCGGCAACGAGCGGAACGAGCACAACGGCGCCCGCTGCGCGCAGCGCCACACCAACAGCAGTCAGGAGGAGGTGAAGCGCGATGGTGCGCCCACTGCCGGACGGCAGGATCGCGAGCAAGGTGCGGATCATCGGTCGACGCTTTCTGTCTTGGTCTCTGCCTCGAACACGCCGGCATCCGTCAGTTCGGCTTGTCGGCCAGCATCCGCCTCCCAGAGGGCGCGATAGCGACCGCCCTTTTTCAGCAGCTCGAGATGGGAGCCGCTCTCCACCACTCGCCCGTGGTCGAGAACGACGATTTGGTCGACTCCGGTGATCGTGTGCAGCCTGTGCGCGATCACGAGCACCGTGCGTTCTTCGGTCAGCCGGTTCAGTGCCTTCTGCACGAGGTACTCGGACTCCGGGTCGGCAAAGGCGGTTGCTTCATCCAAAACGAGCACCGCGGTGTCAGCGAGGATCGCGCGGGCGATCGTCAGTCGCTGTCGCTCCCCGCCGGACAGCGCGGCATCAGGGCCCAGCACGGTGTCGTAGCCGTCTTTCATACGCACGATGCGATCGTGGATCTGCGCAGCTCGCGCCGCAGCCTCGATCCGCTCGTCATCCGCATCGGGAACGGCGAGCGCGATGTTCTCCCGCACGGTGCCGTGCACCAGCTGAGTCTGCTGAAACACGAAGCCCACCCGCGCGTACAGCTCATCGGCGGTGAGCTCTCGAATGTCTCGGCCATCGATGCGGATCGCGCCATCTTGGACGTCGTTGAATCGGGCAAGGAGAGAAGCGAGCGTCGATTTTCCTGACCCTGAGGACCCGACGAGCGCCGTCACCGTGCCCGGCTCCAGCGCGAGGGATATCTCCTGAAGCACAGGAACTCCTGGGCGATACGAGAACCCGACCCGGTCGAACTCGACACGCCCAGCGACCGGCGATGATGAGCCGGCGCTGTTCTCGACGATCGGGAGCTCGTCGTCGTCGAGGGTCACCTGGATGCGGCGAGCGGCGAGTAGACCCGTTCGAAGCCCCGCGAGCCCGTAGCCGATGCCAAGCAAGCGCGCGCCGAAGGTCGTGCCCAGAAGAAGAAACGGCAGCAATGACACCGGATCCATCGCGCCCGCCGTGATCAGCACAGTGCCGAGGCCACAGATCAGGAGCAGGAAAGTAGCAGGACGCGTCACCATGTCACTGAAAAGCTTCTGCCCTGACAGCGGTCGCTGCCAACCGTCGAGGAAGCGAATGTACTCGCTAAGACGGCTTCGGAAAGCGGATGCCGCGGCTCCGCCGAACACCCTGATGACCGACTGGCCGTCCAGGTATCCTCCGGACTCGACGTTCATCCGCTCAGACCACCGCATCGCCTCGGTCGTTTTCGGACCCGACTGGACCACCATGATCATCGTCGCGACCAGGTAGACGACCACGGGGAGCAGAAGCAGCAGCGCGATGCGCCAGTCGACGACGAAGAGGTACACCAGTACGGCAACCGGGGCGACTACCGCGGCCACGGCATCTGGCACCGCGTGCGTCACGAGATAGTGCAGGGCCAGCGTGTCATCCTGCACAACCTGCTTGACCTGCCCCGAACCCCGCGCGTCGAACCAGCCGAGCGGTAGTCGAGACAGTTTCGTCAGCAGGCGGTGCCGCAGCTGTGTGGCGAAGCTGGCGTCGACCCAGTGTGACCAGGTGAGAAGCCCAACGCCCAGCACCACGCCCGCTCCCATGAGTGCGACAGCCCAGACCCCAACGGTCCACAGTTCGGCGGCTTGGGCACCCGACAGCATGAGACGTGACAGCTCGACCAGCAGCACGAACGGCGCGAGCTGCACAAGGGTCACCAGCGCCTGCACAACTCCACCAATGATCAGGCGGGAGCGCAGCGGCGCGATGAGGCGCCCTGCGGCCTGAGCTTGCCAGGATCCTCGCGCCGCCGCTGCGGCGAGAGCATCGGGCTGCGCATTTTCCTCCGGTGCGGTCACCACAGCGTCGGCCTCGCCTGGTTCCGCTTCTGGCACCGCTGTGGAGCGGTTCGACCCGAAAGCACGCCCGTGGTACCAATACGCCTGTGCATGCGTCTCACTTCGAGGGAACCCGAACTCGTCCCGAAGCCGGGTTCGAAGGTGCTTCAACGAACCAGCCTCAGGCGCGGTCCAGACATACCAGTCCGACCAGTCGCGCGCTTCGATCGCGTTCGCCAGGGAGCGCTCACCCCGCCGGGGCACCCAGTACAGGTTGGCTCGCGGATGCGTCATCAGCGGAATGTCACGATCTTCGTCCTGGTGCTCCTCGAGATACACCTCAACGGGGACCTCTGCGGGAATGCTGCCGAGGATTCCGTTGATCGCCGGGATCGATGCGGCATCGCCGATCAGCAGATACCCAGCCGGCAACTCCTGGGGAGGATCGAACCGGGTAGAGCCAAGAGAGGTCACCTGCACAGCGGTGCCGGGCTCAGCACGACTCGCCCACGTCGACGCCGGTCCCGCCGGCTCGTGCAGCACGAAGTCGACTGCGAACTCACCGGTGGCGGCATTCGCTTCGGACAGGGTGTACCCGCGTTGATGCTCCACAGCGGAATCGTCCGGGTCCGGGAACCAGAATCGCAAATAAGCCGTCGGCGCAACGACGGCATCATTCAGCAGCGTGTGAGACGTCATCCGCACCCGAAGGAAGTGCGCGGCGAGATACTCGGTCCCCGTCACGATCGCTTCGTGGTCCTGTGCGCCGTAGGCGCGCATCATCACCCCGGTGAAGCCCCGCTTGGCCATCGTTCTCCCCGTTATGTGTCATCTGTGCGTCGACGGCGGCATGTCCATCCACTACTAAGGTAAACCTTATCTCCCATCGCCATCTGCGGCGCTGCGGGAATCCGCCTCGGCCCCGGTCGATCACGTCCGGCTCGAGACCCTCGCTGAAGCACTCTGCGTGTTGCACTGACCGGACGTCACCACGAGCTCTATCTCAGTGATCCGCGGCGGGGGACCCGGCTCGGCGGCGCACCATTCTGCGCCAGCGTGTCGTCGCACTCAGCCGACCGCCGCGCCGATTCCGCTAGCGACAACTGTGAGCAGCGGCAGCGTTCCCTGCATGAACGCCGCGCGCGCCTTCGTGCGATCTGAAAGCACCAGAACGAGCGCCGCCGCGAGCATCATGCCGGTGCCGGCGAAGACCAGCGTCAGCCCGACAGTGGGTGCACCGACGATGACCAGGCCGACACCGATGAGAGCCGTGATGGCCAGGAAGAGGTTGTAGAAGCCCTGGTTGAACGCCAGCTGCTTCATCGTCACGGCATCCGCCTCGCTGGCTACGCCGAAGATCTTGCGCGTCTCAGGCTCAGTCCACTTGAGGGACTCGAGGGCGAAGATAAAGACGTGGAATGCCGCTGAGGCTGCGGCGAGGATGAGTCCGGCGATGAGCATGGCTCGATTCTGCCACCGTGCGCCACCACCCAGCGCTCACCCCACGGTCAACCCATCATCATGCCCTCGACACGCGACGGTAGACGAGATCACGGATGTCCCGTCCCTTCGCGATCCCCTTGCGCTCGAAAGCCGTCATCACCCGACCATCGAAACGGACGCCCCACTCCCCCTCGAAGGCGCGCTCGAACAGCGGTTCGGCGTCGAGCACCTCGCGCATCTGCACGGCGTACTCTTCCCAGTCGGTTGCGAGTCGCAACAGTCCGCCGTCTTTGAGCGCACGCGCCACCGTCGCCCCGAAGCCATCCCGCACAAGCCGGCGTTTCGTGTGCTTCTTCTTGTGCCACGGATCAGGAAAGAAGATCCAGACCTCGGCGGCCGCAGCTTCGAGCAGGTACGAGGAGAGAACTTCGGGCGCATTCGCCTCGATCACACGGAGATTGCGGGCGCCGGCGCGATCGGCGTCGAGCATCGTACGCGCAAGCCCGGCTCGGAACACCTCAACGGCAAGGAAATCGTGGTCGGGGCGGGATGACGCCGCAGCCACGATCGCGTGCCCCTGACCTGAGCCGATCTCGACGATCAGCTCGGCATCGCGCCCGAACTCCGCAGTCGGGTCGAGCCGCGCCTCAGGGTGCACACTTGTCCAGGCGACGTCTCTCGGCACGTCAAGCAGGTAGTGCGGGGCAAGTTCAGCGAATGCCCGCTCCTGTGCGTCGGACATCCGGCCGCTGCGACGAACAAAAGACACCGGCTCATCGCGGAAGGTGCGGGGTTCGGGCATCGCTCCAGCGTACCGGGGCAACGTCCAGGCCGTGGGGGCGAGCAGCCCGAGGCTCTCAGCGCCGAGCAGGCTCCGTCACAAAGTCGATGAGCTCCTCCACCCGCCCGAGCAGCGCGGGCTCGAGATCGCGATAGGTGTGCACCTTCGACAGGATGTGCTGCCAGGCGCGAGCGATATCTGCCTGATCCTCGTGCGGCCAGCCGAACACCTGGCAGACGCCGACCTTCCACTCGATCCCTCGGGGAATCTCCGGCCACGCGGCAATACCCAGAGCCCTCGGAGTGACGCACTGCCACACATCGATGAAGGGGTGACCGACAATGCGCACATGAGATCCGTATGGCCCGCGGGCAACGGCATCCGCTATCCGGGATTCCTTGGAACCGGGCACGAGATGGTCAACAAGCACGCCGTAACGCCGGGTAGCACTCGGCGGCTCGGCTGCAAGCAGCTCCGCCAACAGATCCACGCCCTGCAGGTACTCGACGACAACACCCTCGACCCGCAGATCGGCACCCCAGACCTTCTCGACGAGCTCAGCATCGTGCTTTCCTTCGACCAGGATGCGGCTGGGCAGCGCCACGCGGGCACGGTGATCGGCGACGGCGAAGGATCCGGATGCTGTGCGCCGGATCCCGTGTGCGTGCGCCGTCGGCGGCACGAGCGTCACCGGCTTGCCTTCGATGAGGAAGCCGCCGCCCAAGGGGAACAGGCGCCGACGCCCCTTCCAATCCTCGAGTTCGACAGTGCCACCCTGCACGTTGGTCACGGCCCCGCAGTATCCGTCATCGGAGACCTCGACCACCAGGTCGTGTTCAGCAGGCACCTGCGGCACCGGTTTCTTCGCGCGCTCCCGCCACCCAGCGGCGAGCACATCCGTTGCGTACCTGTCGTCCATGCCCTCCAGAGTATGCGTCTGCGCTGAGGGCGAACGCAGATCCCACCACAGATGCTGTCGCGTGTCGGCGCGTATGCATAGACTCGTCTCATGGGGCACTGCTGCCGGTCGGAGGGATGCGAATGAAAACTCGCTGGCTCGCGCTGATCGCCGTGCTGATGGCCGTTCTTTCCGGGCTGTTGACGGCTACTGCGGCATCGGCGACCGATCCTGTCCAGCTCGATCAGGGTTACGTCACCGATGCCGTCGGCGTGCTGAGCGATGCCGACAAGCAGGCGGTCGAGGAGCGGCTGCAGACACTCACAGAGAACTCCACCGCCGACCTCTTCGTCGTGCTCGTTGACAATTTCACCTCTCCAGCTGACTACCAGGAATGGGCCGACACGGTCGCCACGATCAACAACCTCGGTCCGGAGCAGTATCTGCTCGCGATCGCCACCCAGGAGCGTAACTACTACATCTCCGCAGCCCAGGGCGGACCGGTCAGTGACAGCAAACTCGACGACGTCGAAGAGAAGATCCAGCCACTGCTGGCCAAGGACGACTGGGCAGGGGCGATCGTGCTCGCGGCCGACGAAATCCAGGGCGACGGCGGAGCGGGAGCGATGCGCATGCTCTTCACGATCGCCGCGATCATCGCTATTGCACTTGTGGTCTTGCTCATCATCGTGCTCATCATGCGAGCACGGCGCAAAGCCGCTGTTCGCAAGCGGGGCGCTATGCCTGAAACGCCCAATCCTGCCGATCCGTTCTCGACTATGACCGACGAGCAGGTACAGAAACAGGCGGGTGCCGCACTGGTCCAGGCAGACGATGCCCTCACCTCGAGCGCCGAGGAGCTCGGCTTCGCCGTCGCCCAATTCGGAGATGAGGCCACAGCCGAGTTCACTGCTGTGATCGATGCGGCACAAGCAAAGATGTCTGAGGCCTTCGACATCAAACAGAAACTCGACGACGAGATCGAGGACACGGTCTACGACCGCCGCGCGTGGCACATCCGCATCATTGGCCTCTGCGACGAGATCGACGACATTCTCGATGAGAACACCGAAGCTTTTGACGCCCTGCGCAAACTCGAACAGAACGCTCCGCAGGAGCTCGATCGCGTACGCGCCGAGCGAGCCGCGCTGCAACCGCTGCTCGCCGAGGCCGCCCCGGCACTTGTCAGCCTCGAGGCATCATATGATCCGTCTGCATTGTCTCCAGTGACTGACAACCCTGCTCAGGCACAGACCCGCGCCGAACTCGCCGACCGGTCGATCGAGGCTGCAGCGCAGGCGATCGCAAGCACGCAGAGCGGCCAAGCCGCCTTCGCGATTCGCACGGCAGAGCAGTCGGTCGCCCAGGCCACTCAGCTGGTCAGGGCGATCCAAGCGCTCGGCTCAGAGCTCGCTCACATCGAGACCCAGGCTCAGGCTCTGATGACCGAGCTGCAGGGCGACATCAGCACAGCCCAGCAGCTCCCAGATCCGAGCGGAACGATCGCCCAGGCTGTGGCCGCCACTCAGCAGCAACTACACCTAGCGCAGGCTGGGCTCCAGGGCTCGTCACGCAACCCACAGAAGGTGCTCGAGGCGCTGACGACCGCGAACGCCCAGATCGACGCAGCCATCGCACAGGGACGAGAGAGCGTTGATCGTGCACGGCGAACCCAGCAGCTCCTTGAGCAGACCATCGCTCAGGCCGACTCAGCGATTCGCTCAGCCAGGGACTTCATCCAGACCAGGCGCGGCGGGGTCGGCAGCACGGCGCGGACGAGGCTATCTCAGGCGGAGCAGTCTCTGAGCCAGGCACAGATTCTCCGGGCGACGAGCACAGACCAGGCGCTGTCTGCAGCGCGTAGCGCCCTAGATCTCGCCCAATCGGCATACTCGTCCGCACAATCTGATGTGTCGTCGTACGACACAAGCTGGAGCACCAGCTGGAGCGGCGGACCCTACGGAGGCCCTCGCGACAACGGGATCGCCGGTGACATCCTCGGCGGCATCATCGGCGGATTGCTCTCTGGAGGCGGCGGCGGATCGCCGCACCGCAGCAGCGGCTGGCGCTCCAGCGGAGGCGGCGGCTTCCGAAGCTCCGGATTCGGGGGCGGCGGCAGATCCGGAGGCGGCGGCAGATCCGGACGATCCGGCGGCGGACGCTTCTAATTTCCATAGACACACAAGTGAAGATCTCGATCAGGACCCTCTGAAAGGAACACGCATGACCAAGCAGTCCATCTTCGGACGAATCTCCACCCTCGTCCGCGCGAACATCAACGCGCTTCTCGACTCTGCGGAAGACCCGCAGAAGATGATCGACCAGCTCGTTCGCGACTACACGAACAACATCGCCGATGCGGAGTCCGCGATTGCAGAGACCATCGGCAACCTGCGCCTGCTCGAGCGCGACCACGAAGAAGACGTCCAGGCCGCCACCGAGTGGGGCAACAAGGCACTGGCCGCGAGCCGCAAGGCCGACGAGTTGCGCGCCGCAGGCAACACGGCAGATGCTGACAAATTCGACAGTCTTGCCAAGATCGCTCTGCAGCGTCAGATCGGCTCTGAGCGTGAGGCCGCTGCCGCCGAACCACAGATCGCCGCGCAGACCGAGATCGTTGACAAGTTGAAGACCGGGCTCAACGGCATGAAGGAGAAGCTGGGCGAGCTCAAGAGCAAGCGCAGCGAACTGCTGGCCCGCGCCAAGGTCGCCGAGGCACAGACCAAGGTGCAGGACGCGATCGGCACGATCAACGTTCTCGACCCCACCAGCGAGCTCGGCCGTTTCGAAGACAAGGTTCGCCGCCAAGAGGCACTCGCCCAGGGCAAGGCGGAGCTTGCAGCATCGAGCCTTGACGCCCAGTTCGAGAGCCTTGAGGACATCGGCGAGCTCACCGAGGTCGAGGCCCGTCTCGCAGAGCTCAAGGCAGGCGGCAACTCCGCTCCGCGCCAAGCTATCGAAGGCTCCTGATACCCCGCGGATGCCTCGGATGCTGCATCCGAGGCATCCGCTCTCCCTTCACCCGGAGGCTTTCATGGTGCGTTTCCTCGTCGTCCCGCAATGGCAGGGCTCCCCCGCATCGAGGGCCATGCTCCTCATCGATGGAGCATCGGCGATCGCGGGCGATCTGCCGCGCGCCGCAACGACAGTGCTCGATGTTCCCGTCGAAGCCGGGGAGTCACTCGGCACCGGTGTGAGACGACTGAGCGCACTGCTGCGCACACGCGAACTGATCGCCGACGCGATCAGTTCCACTGCGATGGCCGACGACACGGTACTTATCGGCGGCGATTGCAGTGTCACCGTCGCCGCACTCGCCGCAGTTCCTGGCGGCACCGATGACCTTGCGGTGGTCTGGTGCGACGCTCACGGCGATATGAACATCCCGGAGTCGTCTCCATCCGGCGCCTTCTCGGGCATGGCGCTGCGCGCTGTGATCGGTGAGGGCGAGCCACAGCTGGTGCTCTCTCCCGGTATTCCTCGTGAACGCGTTATCGCCGTCGGGATGCGCAACGTCGACGATGCCGAAGTCGATCAGGTACAGGGACTCACCCTGCTCAGCGCCGCCGACCTTAATTCGGCAGATGCTTTGGCCGATGCCGTCGCTGCGACCGGCGCCAAACGAGTGTGGGTGCACATCGACGTCGACGTTCTCGATCCTGCTGAACTTTCAGGTGTCACCGAGGCTGTCCCGTTCGGGGTGACAACGGCGTCGCTGAGCGCGGCGATCCGTCGCCTGCGCGATCGCGTGCCTCTGGCAGGAGCCACAATCTCTGGGTTTGCTCCCCGCACTCCTGCCGACGCCGTTGATGATCTCGGCGCACTGCTGCGACTCATCGGAGCCGTCGCGTGACGAGCAACTGGCACGTCGAGGCCGAAGCGGCACTCGCTCGCGGCCGACGTTTCGATCGGCGCATCCCCGCCTTCCTTCTGCGCTCTCCCCTGAGCCGCATTGGCTACTGGTGGGGTACCGCAATCGGATGGACGTGGGGGTCACTGTGGAGCACAGGCCCTGTGGAGCGCCGTGCAGGACTCTGGGTGTTCCGCGGGATGCCGAACTGGACCTTCAACCGTGGAGGCGTGTGCGTTGGCGGGTGCTTTCTCACTGGAAATGTACGGCCGAGCGATGCCGTGCTCCGTCATGAAGCTGTACACAAAGCGCAGTGGTTGCGTTACGGCTTTCTCATGCCGGTGCTGTATCTGTTCGCTGGACGCAACCCCCTGCGCAACAGGTTCGAAATCGAGGCGGGTCTGGAAGACGGAAACTACGTTCGGTCGTCGACCGGATTTGGGCCGCGTATCACCCGTTGACGCTCACAACGTTCAGAGGTGAACTGCGATTCAGCGGGATGCCGGCAGCAACCCGAACCGCTCCGGCACGACGATCGCTGCGGCGTCCACGCCGAGTGAGTCGGTGAGGTGCTCGACGATGTCGGCCGTTCCCAGGAATCCACCGAGCAGGGTGACGTGCGTCTCCACGTCGGTGTCGCACATCACCTCATCTGCCCACGCGCACACCGCGCGAGCGAGCGCCTGACCTGGCGCGCATGCCCGCCCTGTACCGGGTGCTCCTGAACGTGTTCCGCGCGCCAGCCAGGTGACCGTCATGCGGCTCGGAGCATCGATGACGCCGATGTCTGAGGCATCCGGCACCTCGATGAAGATGCGCCCCGATGCACAGATCGGCAATGTGGCGACAAAAACCTCGAGTTCTGTGAGCGAGTTCTCATCGGCAGTGACGAGGTGGTGCGAGCGCCGACGAGCCGCACGCCGCTGAGAGCGGGTGGTGGCCTGGTCGACGGAGATACTCATGATTGCACCATCATAACACCGAGCCAAGGCTTGCCTAACCTTTGGAAAGCTCCGTTGCCCCCTCGTCGACGAGCGCCGCATGGAGGGAGCTCAGTTCGGCATCCGTCATTCCGTTCCCCCGCAGATACGCCGCAGCCGACCCCCAACGCTCATCGACGACCTCGAGCAGGGCGCGCATGACCGGGGCGGGTGACTGGGTCGCCAGGGCAACGGCATGCACGGCCTCGGGGTGCTGTGCGCGGATGTAGGCCGTGATCCGTCGCGACCGCTCGGCAGGCAACTGCGACTCGGTGAGCGCGTAGTCGTCGATGATCGCTTCGCGGTCGGCCCCGACAGCCGCGAGCGCCAAGGCCACCGTCACGCCGGTTCGGTCCTTGCCGACGGTGCAGTGCACGAGGGTCGGCTCCCCCGAAGCGACGATGCGAAGCGCTTCGACGATTCGCTCCCCACTGGCTTCGAGCAGATGCACGTAGAGGCCGGAGAGACTCGTGTCTCCCTCGAAGAATGAACGAACGGATCCGAGAAAGAGCGGCAGATGCGTGATCGGGATCCCGGGGATCTCCGTGGGCTCGGCGGCCACCTCCGACCCGTCGCGGAGATCCACGATGTGCGTGATCCGCCGGCGCAACTCGTCTGCACCCTCAGGCGTGGCGGTTGACAACTGACCGGAGCGCAACAGGACACCCGTGCGAATCCGCCCTCCGCGCGCCGGGATCCCCCCGACATCTCTGACGTTGGCGACGCCACCGATGTCGAGGATCGTCATGACTGCACCTGCGCAGCGCGCGGCAGCACCGGATAGCGCCCGGCGATCACAATGCGATTGAAAGCGTTGATGGATACGCATGCCCAGCTCAACGCCGCATACTCCTTCGCTGTGAACACGCTGCACGCACGTTCGTATGTCTCGTCAGACACCCCCTCATCTGAGATGAACGTGAACGATTCGGCGAGTTCCAAGGCCACCCGCTCGCGCTCGGTGAACACGCCGCTCTCGCGCCAGGTGGCGATCTGCATCAACTCGTCGGTGCTCCACCCAGCCTTGATCGCACGATCGACGTGGATGCGGGTGCAGTAACCGCAGCCGTTCAGCTGGGAGCAGTGGATCATCACCAGTTCTCTTAGGCGATCGTCGATACCGTTCGCCCGACAGATCTCACCGACAGTCTTGGCGAACTCGTCGAGCGCGTGATAGGCGGCAGGCTCGGTCTTCGACAGGTGCACTCGCGTATCGCTCATGCATCCATGATAAGTGCGCGGTGGCGCCGCTCTCCGCCGTGAGTGATCACCACTCAAAAACCATAAAGACAATGATAGAGGCCGTCATGATGCCATTATGCTCGATATTGTCAACTCAGACTTCACATGTTGCACGCGAATTTCACTGAGCTTCGCTTTGAGGAGCAGAATATGGACGTGCTGATCGATACCAGCGAGTTCCGCTATCTCCCCGCGCAGGCCGAGGCTCTCGGTGTCGAGCTCCCTCGCGCCGAGCGCGTGCACCTCGAACTGCCCGACGGCCGGATACTCAGCGCGCTGCGATACGGCACGGGTGAGCCAGAAATCACTCTGCTGCACGGCGCCGGCTTGAACGCCCACACCTGGGACACGACAGCTCTCGCTGTGCAACGCCCGCTCCTGGCCATCGATCTCGCAGGCCACGGCGACTCGTCATGGCGAAGCGATGCGAGCTACCTCGCCCGACCGCTCGCCGCCGACATCGCATTCGCGCTGGAGAGATGGACCGAGCAGCCCCAGCTCGTCGTCGGCCAGTCGCTCGGCGGCCTCACTGCGGCGGCTCTCGCCGTATCCAGGCCTGACCTCGTCTCTGCAGTGATCGTGATCGACATCACCCCCGGCATCGATGTCACAGCCGGCCCCGCAGCGCTGCGCGCCTTCTACGAAGGACCCACCGACTTCGCCACGCGCGACGAGCTCGTTGACAAGGCTATTGCGTTTGGTTTCGGCGGGACGCGACCGGAGACCGAGCGCGGCGTGTTCCTCAACACGCGTGTGCGTCCAGACGGACGCATCGAGTGGAAGCATCACTTCGCCCATCTTGCCGCTCAAGCGCTCGCTGTTCCCACATCTGACGCGGCGGCATCCCCCACTTCCCTTACTGCAACGGGCTGGGACGATCTCGCCGCAGTGACCGCCCCGATCACCCTCGTGAGAGCGACCAGAGGATTCGTGAGCGACACGGATGCCGCAGAGTTCTCGCGACGCCTACCGCATGCTCGCGTCGTCGTCGTCGATGCCACTCACAACGTCCAGGAAACAGCGCCAGCACAGCTCGCCGACCTCATCGACACCACCCTCGCCGACACCGCGCTCATCGACACCACCCTCATCGACACCACACCGTGAATGTGACGTTCCATTCCGCACCCGACCCTCGCCAGTGACCAATTCCCTAGGCTCGACCCACCGGCACACAGCATCTGCCGCACCGAGAGGAAAACCCATGATCCGTCGCACCCGACGACTCGCGCTCGTTTCTGTGATTGCGGCCACCGCCGTGATCCTCAGCGCCTGCACCTCCACCGCACCTAAGCCCGCAGCGACATCGGAGGGCACACCCGACCCGGATGCCACCTTGCAGGTCGGCCTCGTCCTCGAGCCCACCAACCTCGACATCCGCCACACCAGCGGAGCGGCCCTCGAGCAGATCCTCATCGACAACATCTACGAGGGCCTGGTCAGCCGCACCCAGGACAACGAGATCGAGGCGCGCCTCGCATCCGACTACACGGTCTCCGCCGACGGGCTCACCTACACCTTCGCAGTGCGCGACGGGGTGACCTTCCACAACGGAAGCCCGCTGACCTCCGCCGATGTCGTCTCCTCCTTCGAGACGGTCCGCACAGACGCCACTGTGCAGGGCAACGCGGAGTTCGCCGACGTCGCCTCGATCACGGCCCCAGACGCCGCGACCGTTGTGATCACGCTGAACACACCGAACCAGAACTTCCTCTTCGCGCTGACCGGACCTGCTGGGCTCGTATTCCAAACCGGGGACACGACCGACCTCAAGACCGCCGAGAACGGCACAGGGCCCTTCACGCTCACCCGCTGGAGCAAGGGCAGCGCAATCACATTCTCACGCAACGACGCATACTGGGGCGAGAAGGCTGGAGTGGCCGAGGTCGAGTTCCAGTACATCCCGGACTTCACCGCCGGCGTCAACACAGCACTCGATGGCGGCGTACAGGTACTGACCGCCGTCGACCCGAACCTGGTGTCGCAGTTCGACGGCACCGACTTCACCCTGACGACCGGGCGGACCACCGACAAGGCGACACTGGCTTTCAACAACAAGAAAGCCCCGCTCGACGATGTGCGCGTGCGTGAGGCACTGCGCCTGGCCATCGACCACGAGGCTCTCATCGAGGCCGTCGGGGCAGGAACCCCCCTTTACGGGCCGATCCCCGAGCTCGACCCCGGCTACGAGGATCTCTCAGACGTGGTCTCCTACGACCCCGACAAGGCGAAGGAACTCCTCAAGGAGGCAGGGCAGGAGGACCTCTCCCTCACCCTCACCATCCCGTCGTTCTACGGCACGACGGTGCCGAAGGTGCTCATCTCGGACTTCGCGAAGGTGGGAGTCACCCTCGACGTCGACTCCGTCGAGTTCCCCGCATGGTTGGAGGACGTCTACACCAACCACGACTACGACCTGAGCTTCGTGCTCCACGTCGAGCCGCGCGATTTCGCCAACTTCGCCAACCCGGACTACTACTTCGGCTACGACAACTCTGAGGTGCAGAGCCTGTACGCGCAGGCGCTGCAGAGCGTGGATGCCGAGGAATCAGCGGAGCTGCTTGCTCAGGCCGCGAAACTCGTCTCCGAGGATCACGCAGCCGACTGGCTGTACAACGGCGCGACGATCACCGCGGTGAGCCAGGGCGTGTCCGGCTTCCCCACCGACTCGATCAACTCCCGCATCGACCTGGCCGGCGTCACCGTCAACACCGACAAGTAGTCCGCGAAGTAGCTCACCCGTTGCTCCGCTATACGCTCGTCCGAGGAGCCCTGCTGATCGCGGGGCTCCTCGTGTCGAGCGTGCTCATTTTTCTCACGCTCCGTGTGCTTCCCGGCGACGTCGCACAGCTCATCGCTGGCACCCAGGCCTCCCCCACCGAGGTCGAGGCGCTGCGACAGTCGCTGGGACTGAACCGCCCGCTCCCGGCCCAGTACGCCGAGTGGATCGGGGGCATCCTGCGCGGCGATCTCGGTACCTCGCTGCTGTCTGGCGCCTCGGTCGGCGAAGAGCTGGCTCTCAAGGCGCAGGTCACTGTGCCACTCGGTGTGCTGTCCCTTCTCATCGCGGTGCTCATCGCCGTCCCTTTCGGCATCCTATCTGC
Source organism: Microbacterium sp. (assembly GCA_047605925.1). Classification (GTDB taxonomy): domain Bacteria; phylum Actinomycetota; class Actinomycetes; order Actinomycetales; family Microbacteriaceae; genus Microbacterium. The sequence continues at coordinate 151,283 of JASGEY010000028.1, read as the reverse complement.
TGTGCAGCGTGGGCGCCGCTTCGGCGCTTCCCTCAGCGTCGCAGCGCAAGCCCTCGCCGCCGTCCCCGTGGTGTGGGCCGGCATGATGCTCATCGTGGTGTTCTCGGTGTGGCTGGGTTGGCTGCCACCGCAAGGTTTCCCCCGCACCGGATGGACGATCCCAGCCAAGGCGATCGAATCATTGGTGCTACCGGCCCTCACCATCGGAATCATTGAAGGCGCGATGCTCATGCGCTTCGTTCGCAGCGCCACGCTGCAGGCCGCAGGACAGGATTTCGTACGTACCGCGGCAGCCAAAGGCCTCACCCGCACCCGCGCCCTGATCCAGCACGGACTGCCTGCGGTCGGCCTGTCGATCATTACCGTGCTCGGCTTGCAAATCGCCGGCATCATCGTCGGCTCCGTTGTGATCGAGCAACTGTTCACACTGCCGGGCATCGGGCGGATGCTGGTGACCGACGTCGGCACCCGCGATCTCGTCAAGGTGCAGAGCGAGCTGCTGGTACTCACCGGATTCGTGCTGATCGTCGGTTTTGTCGTCGATTTACTGCACCGCGCGATCGACCCCCGACAGCGGGAGGCCGCATGACACCGGTGTGGTTGCGACGTCTCTGGGAGCTCTCGACGGGGCGGTTCGCGCTGATCGTCATCACGCTTGTCACGCTTCTCGCTGTCGTTTCGCTGGTGTGGACGCCTTTCGACCCGCAAGCGTCAGAGATCAGGGAGAGGTGGATGCCGCCCGGCTGGCCGCACCTGCTGGGCACCGATGACACCGGGCGTGACATCCTCAGTCTGATCATGGCTGGCGCGCGCACTACCGTGTTCGTCAGTGTCGGCGCTGGTATCGTTGCGACCTTCGTTGGGCTGACGGTGGCAGCGCTCGGCGCACTCACCTCCCGGTGGGTGCGCGAGACGGTGGCCGTGCTGATCGACATTCTTATCGCCTTTCCCGTGCTGTTGATCGCGATGATGATTTCCTCAGTGTGGGGCGGGTCGCTCTGGGTCGTGATCTGGTCCGTCGGCATCGGCTTCGGTGTGAACATCGCACGGGTCACCCGACCGGAGCTTCGGCGCGTCCAGCAGAGTGATTTCGTGCTCGCCGCCCGCGCCACAGGGCTCACGACAGGTCAAAGCCTGGTACGGCATCTGCTGCCCAACGTCGCATCGGTGTTCATCGTGCAGTTGTCGTGGTCCATGGCTGTTGCCGTACTCGCCGAGGCTGGGCTGTCCTATCTCGGCTTCGGCGCATCTGTCGTTGAGCCCAGCTGGGGGCTGCTGTTGGCCGATCTGCAGCGCTACATCGGTGTGCATCCTCTTTCCGTCATCTGGCCGGGACTCGCCATCACACTCACTGTGCTCGCGCTCAATCTCCTCGGTGACGGCCTGCGCGAGGCCACTGACCCGACACTTCGGCACCGAGCCGCCGAGGTACACACCCCGGTGGTGGTGTCATGAATCTTGACGTCAAGAACCTCGTGATCGAGATCGACGGCCGCCGCATCGTCGACGGCGTCTCCTTCGAGGTGGCTGCTGGTGCCAGAGTGGGCGTGATCGGCGAATCCGGCTCTGGCAAGTCCCTTACCGCTCTCGCTGTCCTCGGGCTCCTTCCCGAGGGCGCGCGTGCGACTGGGAGCATCCGCTGGGGCGACACCGAACTGATCGACCTACCCGATCGCGAGCTCGCAGAACTTCGCGGAGACGACATCGGCATCGTATTCCAAGACCCGCGGACGGCCCTCAATCCGGTCCGCACCGTCGGCAGGCAGATAGCCGAGTCAATCCGCATCCATGAAGGAATCAGCCGCCGCGAAGCCCGCGAACGGGCCATCGCCGAGGCCGCACGCGTGCGCCTGCCCGATCCCGAGCTCATCGTCGATCGCTACCCGCACCAGCTCTCCGGTGGGCAGCGGCAACGGGTGGCGATCGCGATGGCCCTGGCCTGCCGCCCCCGGTTGCTCATCGCTGACGAGCCGACGACCGCTCTCGACGTGACCATCCAAGCGAGCATCCTGAAGCTGCTGCTCGACCTTGTGCACGACGAGGGCATGTCACTGATGTTCATCACGCACGATCTCGCCGTCCTCGCCCAGGTCGCCACCACCGGGGTTGTTCTCGAACGCGGGCGCGTCATCGAGACCGCTCCGGTCGAAACCCTACTCACCGCACCCGCCTCTGCGGTCACGCAGGGCCTGCTTCGCGATGCGACCGCGACCCTGTGGCGCCCCGAAGGAGGCCAGCGATGAGCCTGATCGAGGCTCGGGGTATAAGCCGCGACTTTGTCGTACCGAAGCGCTGGACCTTCGAGCGCACACGCACCAGCACCGCTCTCTCCCCCACCGATCTCGAGATCACAGAGGGGTCGTCCATCGGCATCATCGGAGAGTCCGGATCCGGCAAGTCAACGCTGATCAAACTGCTCCTCGGGCTTGATCAGCCCACCTCCGGCACGATCTCAATCGACGGCCGCAGCGTGGATGCCGGCGCGTCGGCTAGATCTCTGCATTGGCTGCGACGGCAGACGGGAATCGTCTTCCAGGATCCGTATTCGTCGCTGGATCCGCGGATGACGTGCGCACAGATCATCGCGGAGCCGTTGTGGGCGCTGCGCATCCCTGGAGACCATGAAGCCAGGGTTAGCGAGGTGCTCACGCAGGTCGGGCTGGAGCCCGAGATGGCCAGGCGCTACCCCCATGAGCTCTCCGGCGGCCAGCGGCAGCGGATCGCGCTCGCCCGCGCCATCGCACACGGGCCGCGCATACTCGTCGGGGACGAGCCGCTGTCAGCCCTCGATGTGACCGCTCGTGCACAGGTTCTCGCTCTGTTGTCGACCCTGCGGCACTCTCAGGGTCTGACCCTCGTCATGGTGTCGCACGACATCGGGGTCGTGCGGAACCTCTGCGACGTGGTCGTCGTGATGAAAGACGGGCGCATCGTCGAGCGCGGCTCGACCGAGGCCGTCTTGCAGCATCCGCAGGAGGAGTACACCAAGGCGCTGCTGGCGGCGATCCCAGTGATCCCCCACTCAGCGGGTTGAGCCGAACATCCTCCGCCGCCTGATCGGCTTGAGCGCCTTCTTCATGTAGACGGTGCCCAGTTCACGCCCGAACTTGTGGCCGACGCGGCCCATCCGCCCAGCCTCGACGAAGCCGAGCTTGGCATGCAACCTGATCGACGCCTCGGCTTTGCTGTCGCTGATCACCGCAACCATCTCGCGGATACCGCGCTGCTCACAGGCATCGATCAACGCCTGCAGCAGCACAACGCCGAGCCCTTTGCCCCCGGCACCGGGGCCCAGGTAGATCGAATCCTCCACCGTGTAGCGATAAGCGTTCTTACCCGCCCACGGCTGCGCCACGGCATATCCGAGAACGACACCACCCGGCGAGACAGCAACCAAGAACGGCAGGTCGAGTTTGGTGAGCATCGCAAACTTGTCACGCCAGTAGGGGATGCTGCTGCGGTTGTCGTCGAGCGTGACGACGGAGTTGCTGACGAAATGATTGTAGATCTCTCGCACGTAGGGAAGATCGGACGCCCTGGCGGGGCGGATCATGTACGAGAACACCTCGGGAGCCGGCTGCTGGCGCAGATGGCGCGGCAGCACACGTCGGCGGTCTCCCGGTTCGAACTGCATGCGCTCAGCCTACGGCGTCTTCACCTGCAACGCGCCAGTCGATAGCATCCGCTCCCTGCTGCTGAAGCAGCGCATTGGACCTGCTGAACGGGCGAGAACCGAAGAAGCCCCGCCCGGCCGAAAGCGGCGACGGGTGCGCGGAGGCGATGACGGGGGTGTGCGCGAGCAAGGGTCGCACGCTTTGAGCCTGCTTGCCCCACAGAATCGCAACGAGCGGGCGGCCACGAGCGACGAGGGCTCGGATGGCAAGCTCGGTAACCGTCTCCCAGCCCCAACCGCGGTGCGATGCCGGCGCGCCTGGGCGCACCGTGAGCACCCTGTTGAGCAGCAAGACGCCCTGATCGCTCCAGGCAGTGAGGTCTCCGTGCCCGGCCGGGGCGAGCCCGAGGTCGTCATGGCGTTCCGTGTAGATGTTCGCGAGGCTCCTCGGCACAGGGCGCACATCACGGCCGACCGCGAAGGAGAGCCCGATCGGATGCCCTGGAGTCGGATACGGATCCTGGCCGAGGATCAGCACCTTCACCTCCTCCAGAGGAAGCCGGAAGGCACGCAGTACGTTCTCCTGCGTCGGCAGGAATCCCCGACCTGTCGCCTGCTCTGCACTCAGCCGATGTCCGATCTCGGTGATGATCGACTGCGTTGGAGCAAGAGCCTCCGCCCAGCTCTTGTCGATACGCCCGACGGCCGCGAGTTCGATGAGGGCGCCATCGAGCATCAGCTCTCCGACCGAACCCGCAGCGGCCCCCGTGCGAGCAGATGGTTTGCCGACTGCGCAACAGGGCGCATCGTGATCAGGTCGAGGTTCACGTGCGCCGGAGCATCAAGCGCATAGGCGATCACGTCCGCGACGTCTTTCGCCTGCAGAGGCTCCTCAACGCCCGAGTACACGGCGGATGCCGCGACAGTGTCGCCACCGAGGCGATTCAGCGCGAACTCCTCGGTCTGCACCAGACCGGGGGCGATCTCCGAGACGCGGATCGGCTCTCCGTTCAGCTCCAGACGTAAGGCGCTCACGAGCATCGCCTCAGCCGCCTTCGCCGCGTTGTACCCGGCACCGCCGGGGTAGGCGGCCTGCGCCGCCGTCGATGTGACGAACACGGTGTCGGCATGTCCGGAATCGGATGCTGCGCGCCGCAGCATCGGCAACAGGCCGCTGACCAGGCGCTGTGTCGAGAGCACATTGGCCTCGTACATCCACTGCCAGTCCTCGATGCGACCGTCCTCGACACGATCTGCGCCGCGGGCGCCGCCGGCGACCTGCACCAGTGCATGCACTGGTCCGGTGGCATCGACCTCGGCAATGAGCGCGGCGACGGCATCCGCATCCGTGAGGTCGCACGCGTGCACCTGGGTTCCCGTCTGCGCGGCGAGCGCCGCCAACCGCTCCGCGCGACGCGCCACCCCCACAACGTCCCACCCTCGCTCGCGCAGCGCGCGCACCGTCGCCTCGCCGATGCCAGAGCTCGCTCCCGTCACAACTGCACGCCTGTTTGCCATGCCTCCACCATACGGTGCTCCTGGCACCGGCGACGTCAGACACTGTTACGTCACGTGTCCCACCCCTTGTTGCCAGCAGAGGTTGTTCCGTACTGTCACTGCAGCGGCATCCGCCGTCGACTTCGACCAACTGTTCCAGGGGGAACACATGTCCGCACCCGAGACCTGGCGTTTCGAGACCAAGCAGATCCACTCCGGCGCTGCTCCCGATCCTGTCACGAAGGCTCGTGCCACGCCGATCTACCAGACCACCTCATACGTGTTCGACAACGCTGACCACGCGGCCAACCTGTTCGCTCTGGCCGAGTTCGGCAACATTTACACGCGTATCCAGAACCCGACCCAGGACGTGCTCGAACAGCGCCTTGCCGCGCTCGAAGGCGGCACCGGCGCTCTGGTGCTCTCCAGCGGACAGGCGGCGTCGACCTTCGCGATTGTGAACATCGCCCAGGCGGGCGACCACTTCGTCGCCTCCAGCTCGATCTACGGCGGCACATACAACCTGTTCAAGTACACGCTTGCGAAGCTCGGCATCGAGGTGACGTTCGTCGAGAACCAGGATGACCCCGAAGAGTGGCGTCGCGCCGTACGGCCGAACACGAAACTGTTCTTCGCAGAAACCATCGGCAACCCGCAGATCAACGTGCTGGACATCCGTACCGTGGCCGACATCGCACACGAGAACGGTGTTCCGCTGATCGTGGACAACACGATCGCCACCCCGTACCTGATCCGGCCGTTCGAGCACGGTGCCGACGTCGTGATCCACTCTGTGACGAAGTTCCTGGGCGGCCACGGCACGACCATCGGCGGTGTCGTGATCGACGGAGGAACGTTCGAGTGGTCCAAGAACGTCGAGAAGTTCCCCGGCCTCACCGAGCCGGATCCCTCCTACCACGGCGCCAGCTACACCACGGCTGTCGGCGATTCTCTCGCCTACATCATCAAGGCGCGCGTTCAGCTGCTGCGTGACCTGGGCTCGGCGATCTCGCCGCAGAGCGCCTGGAACCTCATCCAGGGCGTCGAGACGCTGTCCCTGCGCATCGAGCGTCACGTCCAGAACGCCCAGGAGATCGCCGAGTGGCTCGACCGACGCGATGACGTCGCACACGTCAACTACTCGGGCCTGCCCTCCTCGCCGTGGTACGCCGCGGCGAACACTTACGCACCCAAGGGCGTCGGTGCGGTGCTGTCCTTCGAGCTGAAGGGCGGCGTCGAGGCTGGACGCGAGTTCGTGAACAACCTCACGCTGTTCAGCCACCTGGCCAACATCGGCGATGTGCGCTCGCTCGTGATCCACCCGGCATCCACGACTCACGCCCAGCTGACGCCAGAGCAACAGCTCACCGCCGGTGTCACGCCGGGTTTGGTGCGCCTGTCGGTGGGTATCGAGAACATCGACGACCTCAAGGCAGACCTCGACCAGGCTCTCGCTGCGGCTCGCCGTGTCTCGGAGGCAGCACGCGCCTGAGACGGCTCACGCCACGTAGGGTTCGCCCTGAAGAACTGTGCCCCGGACTGCGTTCCGGGGCACAGTCGCGCGTACGCGCCATAAGCACGCTCGTCTGTACGCGGCATAGGCACGCTCAGCGCCGATCCGCGTAACAGTCGCCGCGTTGGCTCACCCTCACGCGAGAATGGAGGCATGGACTGGCAGACGACCTCTGAGGACACGGTGCCTTCGGCGCCGGTAACCGAGGCCGACGTCAGGTTGCTGCGAGCGAGACCCCCGGTCACCGGCGCATGGCGCGACGGAGACGAACCGGGCAAGCGCCGGTTCGCTTCGTCCGGTTCATTCCGCACAGAGAGCGGAGAAGAGCTGCCCGCGATCCGCCTCGCCTTCGAAACCTGGGGCGAGCTGAATGCAGCTCGCGACAATGCGGTGCTTGTGCTGCACGCGCTCACCGGCGACAGCCACCTCCGTGGCGATGCAGGATCTGGGCACCCAACGGGCGGCTGGTGGGATGACATCGTCGGCCCTGGCGCTGCATTGGATACCGACAAGTGGTTCGTGATCGCGCCGAACATGCTCGGCGGATGCCAGGGCTCGACGGGTCCGGCGAGCATCGCGCCGGACGGCTACGAGTGGGCATCGCGGTTTCCCTATCTGACGATCCGCGACCAGGTCGCAGCCCAGGTGCGACTCGCCGACACCTTCGGCATCGAGTCCTGGGCTGCGGTCATCGGCGGATCAATGGGAGGCATGCATGCCCTGGAGTGGGCGATCGGCTACCCCGAGCGCGTTGCGCGCCTCGCGGTGCTCTCCTCTCCGCCGGTCACGACTGCGGATCAGATCGCGCTGAACACAGTACAGCTCGAAGCGATCAAAATGGACCCGCGCTTCCTCGGCGGCGAGTACTACGACCTTGCAGACGGCGACGGCCCCCACCGGGGGCTTGCGCTTGCGCGCCGCATGGCGCTGCTGAACTACCGCAGCCCGATCGAGCTCAACCAGCGTTTCCAGCGATCCTGGCAGTCCGACGTGTCGCCTCTGGGTCACGGCGGCCGCTTCGCCGTGGAGTCATACCTTGACTTTCACGGCAACAAGTTCACCCGCCGTTTCGACGCGAACAGCTACATCACGCTCGTCGAGGCGATGAACTCGCACGACGTTGGGCGCGGCCGGGGTGGTGTCGAGGAGGCATTGGGCACCGTGACGGCGAAGGCTCTCATTCTCGGTATCGACAGCGATCGGCTGTTCCCTGTCGACGGGCAGCACCGCATCGCGCGCAGCATCCCGAATACGCTTGACGGCGCAGAGGCTGTCGTGCTCGTCAGCGACTTCGGGCACGACGGCTTTCTCATCGAGACGGATGCCGTTGGCCGCCACCTGCGGCGACTGCTCGACAGTTAGCGGCAGAAGACCCGCTCATACAGCAGCGACCGAAGGGTCACGCCGCGCCGACTCCACACGGTACGAGATCATGGCGATGGCAAGTCCACCAGCAGCCAAGGCAGCTCCGGTCCAGGTCGGCGCGGTAAAGCCCCACCCGGCGGCAATCACTGCACCACCGAGAAAGGCTCCCAAACTGTTACCGATGTTGAGGGCCGAGTGGTTCAGCGCTGAGGCAATCGACTGATTGTCTTCGGCGACATCCATCAACCGCGTCTGAATCGTCGGGCCGAGCGCAGAGGAGACGAATCCGACAACGAAGACCATGATGGCAAGAGTCACGATCCACCCCGCAAGGAGGGCGAGCAGCACGAGGATGGCGGAGAGCAGGGCGAGCCCGCACAGCAGAGTCCTCTTCACACTGATATCGGCAAGGTGACCGCCGACGACGTTACCGACGGTCATCCCGACTCCCATCAGTACTAGGACGAGAGGGACAACCCACTCGGGCGATCCGGCCACCTCTGTGACCACTGGAGCGATGTAGCTGTACACCGCGAAGAAGCCGCCAAACCCGATCGCACCGATGCCGAGCGCGAACCACACCTGCGGAATGCGAAACACGCGCAGCTCCGCGCGCATCGTGCGTCCCGGCTCGCCTGGATGCTCAGGCACGAAGAAAGCGATGCAGATGGTGGCCAGCGCGAACACACCAGCAACGACCCCGAAAGCGACATGCCACCCCCATTGCTGCCCGAGGAATGTTCCGATCGGCACACCAACCACATTGGCGATCGTGAGCCCCATCAGGATGAACGCGACCCCCTTCGCTCTGTTCCCCGGTCCCATCACGTCTGCGGCGACGAGCGCTCCGATGCCGAAGTACGCCCCGTGCGGGAGCCCTGCGAGAAAGCGCGATGCCCCCACCAACTCGAAAGTCGGCAGCACCACAGCAAGCGCGTTGAACAGCGTCAATGCGAGTGCGAGGCCGATCATGACGCGGTGCCGCGGGAATCGGGCGACGAAACCGGCGATGGTCGGCGCGCCGATCACGACACCGAGGGCGTACAACGAAATCAGCCATCCCGCCTGGCTCAGCGCCTCTTCCTGGCTGGATCGCCAGAGGGAGGGCAGAAGATCCGCTGCAATCTCCGGGAGCAGCCCCATGACGACGAACTCGGTCATGCCGATACCGAAACTGCCGATGGCGAGGGAGAGGAGCGCCCTCTTCGCCGCACCCCTCTGTGTAATAGAGGGATTCACCTGTTAAGACTATCGCTCGATCCGCTGTTGGAGCGGAGCGGCACCCGTAAGAGAGAGCGGATGCTGAGGGCGAGCAGGACGACGAGCAGGATGTTGCGCGCACTGAGCACCACAATGGGCAGCGCCTGCGCACCGAGAAGCGCGTCGTAGCTCAGTGGGTACACAGCGCAGGTCAGCGCGGCACTCACGAGAACGAGAACCGCAGGCGTCTGCGCTCTGGTGCGATCGAGGAGGACCCACAGGATGACGGGAGCGAACAGCCAGGTCTGAAACTGCGGGGAGCCCACTTTGTTGAACGCGATCAGCGCGACGACGAGAGCGAGGGCGAGCGGAGGCAACAGCCGCGTCGGGTTCGCCCCCCGAGCGGCTTTGATGGCCCCGATCGCGATGATCGCGAATACCACGACCATCATCACTGGCGTCAGAGCAGCGCTCACGGCATCCGCCCCGCTGGCGCCGATCTGGAACGTGAGCATGTCGAAGCTGTACTCGATGCGTGCGGATCCGATAACAGCGAGCCAGAGGAACGGCGTGGCCGCCACCGCCTCGATCTGCAGTCCACGCCCCGTCTGCTCTGTGACGAATCCGAAAATCTCTTCGCGCGCCCCGAGCGCGAAGAGCGCGGCCACAACGACAGCCGTCACCGCGGCGGCTGCCGACAGCATCCGCAGTCGTGAATGCCCCGCCGCGACTGCGGCGAGCAGAACCGCACCCGGCCAGATCTTGATCCACGCTCCGATCGCAAGCACAGCGGCGGTGGCAGCAGGGCGCCGCGAAAGCCACGAACCCGCAATCACTGACAGCGCAACCACCACAGCGTCAATGCGATAGAGCCCGACCGGACCGAGCAGCAGGAGTGCCACGCACCAGAACCAACCCGCGGCGCTTCGGGGGCGTGCAGACGAGCGCCCGATGAGCACCGAGAATGCAACTGTGTCGAGCACCGTCACCATGATCGCCCAGGCGATCAGGTATGCGCTTGAGGCTCCGAGCACGTTCAACAACGGCAGCGACAGCGTTTTGGCCAGGAGCATCGGCAGGAGCGCAAGCTGCGGATACACCCAGGTCTCGGAGACGCCGACGATCTCGCCGCCGCTCAACGCCGATGTCGACCAGGGCTCGTACACCAGCACCACATCGCCCATGGGCTGACTCGGGTAGAGCCAGCCGACAGCGGCAGTGAACAGGTGCGCCAATAGGAATGCCGCCCACAGCACCGCCCGTTGCAGCGTCCCCTTCACGCTCACGCGAGGACATCCTCAACCGCACGTGGGAGCGCCAATGCGACATCCATTGCGACGATCGGGTGCCCTGTCGTCTGCGCGCGCTCGCACTGAGCACCCGAAGCGATCCGCCCGGCACGGCCGTGTAGCCACGCCCCGGCGGCTGCGCCCTCCGCGATGCTGCGGCCGGGATTCGCTGCCAGAACCGCGCCGATCACACCGGCGAGTACATCACCCGTCCCGGCCGTCGCCAGCCACGACGTCGTCTCCTCGACGCACAGCACCTCGCCAGAGGGTGTGCCGACGAGCGTGCGCGCGCCCTTCAGGAGCACCGGTGCACCGAGCGCGCTAGCGACACGGACAAGCGCCTCCTCCACGCCATCGCCCGCCCGGGGCTGCACATCAAGAAAGGCCTGCAGACGTGCAAACTCCCCGGCGTGCGGCGTGACGACGACCGGCGCTGCGGCTCCTGCAGCCAGATCCAGCGCACCGGCGTCGACGACAACGGGAACACCGCCGTCGAGGATCCCCCTGAGCGCCTCCTCGTCCTCAGCGGTGCGCTCGGCCGAGTCGGTCCCCGATCCGATGACCCACGCACCGATGCGCGAGCGTCGGGCGCGCGCGCTGATCCCCACAGCGTCTCCCCCGCCGACGACTGTCTCTGGCCGGCGCGCGAGCACAGCATCAGCCACCTGTCGATCACCGATAAAGCGGACGAAACCCGCTCCGGCACGCCAGGCACCCTCGACGCCAAGCACTGCGGCTCCCGGGTACGACGCAGAGCCAGTGCGCAGAGCGACAACACCTCGCGAGTACTTGTCGTCCTCAGGTCCCGGCACGCGAAAGAAAGCGGCGGTATCGCCGCGCGACCAGACCCTGACCCCGTCCATGTTTCCACGTTAGCTGGCTCGGCACTGCGGGCCCGCGCAGACACTAGCATCGCCCCATGAGCCTGCTCTTCTCCGAGATGACCGTCCGATCCGCAACCTTCCGAAATCGCCTCTGGGTCTCGCCGATGTGCATGTACAGTGCGGTGGACGGCGTTGTGAAGGAATGGCACCGCGCTCACCTTTCGCAGTTCGCCACGGGCGGGGCCGGCCTCATCGTCGTAGAAGCCACCGCCGTCCTCCCGGAGGGGCGCATCTCACCGCGCGACACGGGGCTGTGGAATGACACGCAGCGCGACGCGTGGGCGCTGGCCGTGCAGGAGATCCACGCTCGCGGTGCGGCGGCCGGCATCCAACTCGCCCATGCGGGGCGCAAAGCGTCGACGTGGTGGCCCTGGGCGCCAGAGCAAGGCTCCGTCCCCGAAGCATCAGGCGGGTGGCCGACTGTTGCCCCTTCGGCAATCGCCTTCGAAGGATTCGACGTACCGGTGGCCCTCGATCTGGAAGGAATCGAGAGGGTTGTGGCCGCGTTCGCGGCTTCGGCGCGGCGCGCGCTCGACGCCGACTTCGATGTCATCGAAATCCACGCAGCGCACGGCTACCTGCTGCACCAGTTCCTCTCCCCCCTGTCGAATCTGCGCACCGACGAGTACGGAGGCTCTCTCGAGAACCGCTCGCGTCTGCTGCTGCGCATCATCGACGCCGTCCGCGAGGAGACAGGAGAGTCGGTTCCCGTGTTCGTTCGGATCTCGGCGACCGACTACGCCGATGGCGGGTTCGACGTCGAAGAGGCGACGACCGTCGCGTCCTGGGCAGCAGAGCATGGCACCGACCTGATCGACGTCTCCAGCGGCGGTCTCGTCGCCCACCAACAGATCAGCGTCTTCCCCGGGTATCAAATCGAGCTCGCCGATGCGGTGCGTCAAGGAGGGCAGATCGCAACGAGCGCCGTCGGCCTGATCACCGCTGCGAACCAGGCCGAGCAGGTGCTCGTCAACGGCTCCGCCGATGCAATCTTCGTCGGTCGCGAATGGCTACGTGACCCGCATTTCGGCCTCAGGGCCGCGCACGAACTCGGCGAACCGATCTCCTGGCCGCCGCAGTACGAGCGCGCACGTTGGCACTGACCGGGGCGGGGCCTGCCGATTGCGCTCCCCCTCGCCGCTCAGTGCCCGCGCACTCGACGTGTCGCGTCGCGAACCTCTCCGACGAGCTCCTCAAGGATGTCTTCGAGGAAAAGCACCGCGACGGTCTCGCCGTCAGCGTTGCGCACCTTCGCCAGATGCCGTCCTGCTCGGCGCATCACGGCGAGCGCATCCTCCAAATCGGTGTCCTCCAGCACCGGCACCATGTGGTGAATGCGCTTGGCCGGCAATGGCTCAGCGAGCTTTGCTGCGGCATCCGGACCATCAGACGCACGCAGGATGTCCTTGAGGTGCACATAGCCGATCGGGGCCGCATCGGCATCGACGATCACGTAGCGCGAGAACCCGTACCGGGCAACGGCTTTCTCGATGTCGTCGGGCGTTGTCGACTGCGGCAGCGTCACGAGATCACCCAGCGGCACTGCGATGTCACGAGCTTTCTTATCTGTGAACTCCACCGCAGCAGTCACCGCACCTGACGCATCGTCGAGCATCCCCTCACGGCGTGATTGATCGACGATCGTTGCCACCTCATCCAGCGTGAAGGTTGATGCGGCCTCGTTCTTCGGCTCGACACGGAACAGCCGCAGCACGGCGTTCGCCGAGGCGTTGAGCAGCCAAATCACCGGCATGAACACCTTCGAAACCCCCACGAGCGGAGGGGCGAGCATCAGCACCGCACGGTCGGGGACCGAGAAAGCGAGGTTCTTCGGCACCATCTCGCCGAACACGACGTGCAGGAACGACACCAGCACCAGGGTAATCGCGAACGATACAGCGTCGACCACGGCATCCGTCCAGCCGATGGCATGCATCGGCACTGCGAGCAGGTGGTGGATCGCCGGTTCCGACACGTTCAGTATCAGCAGCGAGCAGATCGTGATGCCGAGCTGGGATGTCGCGAGCATGAGCGTCGCATGCTCCATCGCGTACAGAGCTGTCTTCGCCGCACGCGACCCTTGTTCGGCGCGCGGCTCGATCTGCGAACGCCGCGCGGAAATGACGGCGAACTCGGCGCCGACGAAGAAAGCATTACCGAGCAGCAGCACCAGGAGCCAGACGATCCCCGCCCAGTCGCTCATCGCTTCGCCTCCGCGTCGCCGGAATCGGCTGTCGGGATGTAGCGGATGCGGTCAACGCGACGCCCATCCATGCGGACGACCTGCAGCTTCCCCCCATCGACGAGAACCTCATCACCCACCACGGGCACGCGCTCGAGAACACTCATGACAAAGCCTGCGACCGTGTCGTACACATCTCCCTCAGGCACCTCGACACCGGCACGGCCGCGCAGCTCGTCTGGACGCAGCTCACCGGGGAAGCTGACGCCGTCGCGGCCGACGATCACGCCTGCCCGGGTGCGATCATGTTCGTCGGACACTTCGCCGACAATCTCTTCGACGAGGTCTTCCAGGGTGACCAGCCCTGCGGTGCCGCCGTACTCGTCGACGACGACCGCCAGCTGGTAACCGCGAGCGCGCAACTCGGAGATGAGTCCGTCAACGTGCACCGTTTCGGGTACTCGTAGCGGCTCGGTGGACAAGGCGCCGACTGGCACCTCGGCGCGGCGCTCTCGCGGCACGGAGATCGCCGCCTTCAGATGCACCACGCCGGTGATGTCGTCAAGATCGTCGCCGTAAACCGGAAAGCGACTGTGCCCCGTGCGGCGGGCGAGCCGAATTACCTCATCGGCGGAGTCCCCCGCAGCAACGGCATGCATGCTCGGGCGAGGGGTCATGACGTCAGCCGCAGTGAGGCGTGCGAACGTCAGAGTCCGATCGAGCAGCGTCGCGGTGTCTTCCTCGAGCATTCCTGCGCTGGCAGAGCGTCGTACCAGAGAAGAGAGCTCTTCGGCGGTGCGGGCCCCGGAGAGCTCTTCCTTGGGTTCGATGCCGATGCTGCGCAACACACCGTTGGCGCTGCCGTTGAGCACGACGACGGCCGGTTTGAACACGATGGTGAAGGCGACCTGAAAAGGGATCACGAGCCTCGCCGTTGCGAGCGGCAGGGCGAGGGCGAAGTTCTTCGGAACCAGCTCCCCGAGAATCATCGACAGCGCGGTGGCGACGAGCATGGCGACGACCGTCGCGATCGGGGCGATCGCGGCATCCGGGATGGCCAACGCGGTGAGCGCTGGGCGCAACAGGTTCGACAGCGCCGGCTCCATGGTGTAACCGGTGAGCAGCGTCGTGAGGGTGATACCGAGCTGAGCTGCCGACAGATGAGTGGACGTCTGCCGAAGTGCCCGGATGGTCAGTGACAGTCGCGATTCGCCACGCGCCCGACGTGCCTCGAGATCGGCACGGTCGAGGTTCACCAGCGCGAACTCGCTGGCGACGAACAGACCGGTGCCTCCGGTGAGCAGGAGCCCCACGCCCAAAAGGATGTAGTCCATCACTTGTCCCTCTCGCTAGTGAGAGGCGGGCGGTGGGGCGATGTACTGCAACTGGGAGGGTCGTCCATGGTGGACACGATTGTACAGAACCGCGCTGGGCGTGCGGCCGGTGCCGTTACCAGCTAACCGGCAGCGCCTTACCCTCCTCATACCCTGCTGCGGACTGCAGGCCAACAAGAGCACGCTCGTGGAACTCGGCCACTGACGATGCTCCTGCGTAAGTGAACGAGGAGCGAACGCCCGAAGTGATCATGTCGAGGAGATCCTCCACTCCTGGGCGCAATGGATCGAGGTAGATCTTCGACGAGGAGATACCCTCGGCGAACAGTTCCTTGCGGGCACGCTCATATGCGTCGAGGCGGCCAAAGCGTGCCTGCACCGCCTTGGTCGACGCCATACCCCAGGACTCTTTGAACAGGCGCCCTTCGCTGTCGCGCTGAATCTCCCCTGGCGCCTCGATCGTCCCAGCGAACCACGAGCCGATCATCACGGATGCCGCACCCGCAGCGAGAGCGAGAGCGACGTCGCGCGGATAGCGCACTCCTCCGTCCGCCCAGACGTGGGCGCCGAGTGAGCGGGCGGCCTCGGCGGTCTCCAGGACCGCAGAGAACTGCGGGCGTCCGACGGCGGTCATCATCCGCGTCGTGCACATCGCTCCTGGCCCGACTCCCACTTTGAGGATCGAGGCGCCCGCGTCGACGAGATCGTTGACCCCATCGGCTGTGACGATGTTGCCTGCGACGATCGGCAGGCCAAGACCGAGAGCGGACACCTCGGACAGCGCCCTCAGCATCCCCTCCTGGTGTCCGTGCGCCGTGTCGACCACGAGGACATCGACACCGGCCGCCGCCAGCGCCCTGGCCTTCGACGCGGCGTCGCCGTTGATGCCGACCGCGGCCGCGACGGCCAGTCGGCCGGATGCGTCGAGCGCAGGTCGGTACAGGGTTGAACGCAGGGCGCTGCGAGAACTGAGGGTGCCGACGAGGTGACCGTGGTGGGTGACGGTCACCATCTCGACGCCTGCTTCGGTGATCACGTCGAAAGCGTGACGCTCCGAGCCGATGTCGTCGGCATCGAGCGCCGGTGCCGTTTCATGCACGAGATCACCCAACTGCGCATCGGGCAATGCCGTCGCGAGTCGCGATGCGGGCAGGATGCCGAGGATGTCCCCGACCTCGTACGGAGCCGCACCCGTGGCAACGACGATGCCGTGCCCGGCCGTGGCGGGCAGCAGCCTCAGCGCATCGGTCACCGATGCAGACGGCGCGAGCACGACCGGCGTGTCCCACAGGACGGGTTGCGCTTTGACCTCGCGGATCGCGGCATCGAGATCTTGCAACGGCATGTCCTGCGGGAGGACTCCGATCCCTCCTCGGCGGGCGAGGACGGCCGCGAGGCGGGGACCGGTGACCGAGTTCATGTTCGATGCGACCAACGGCAGGGTCGCCGGGGTGCCGTCGTGCGGTGTCAGATCGACCTGCAGACGGCTGGTGACGCCGGATCGGCGGGGCACCAGGAACACATCTGAATAGGTCAGGTCGGTGGTGGGCTGCTTTCCTGCGAACTCCATGCCTCAACGGTACCGAGATATCCGACGGCAGTGCGCGCCGCCGCGGCAAAACCGAGATCGAAACACGTTAGGCTTGTTCGTCGAGAGTGTGCGGACCCGAAGCGCATACCGCGTGTGCGCGAGCACAGGTGAACTTCAGCGATGAAAGAGGGCGATCGAGCGTGTCGAACCAGGTGACCGGCGTCGGGGGCGACGGGGGGTTCGGAGCCAATTCCTGGCTCGTCGAAGAGCTCTACGAACAGTTCAAGGAGAACCGCAACTCGGTCGACAAGGAGTGGTGGCCCATCCTTGAGACATACTCGGCGGGTGCTGCGGCATCCGACCCTGCTGAACCGACCCCAGCGGAGACCGCGCACCCGGTGACAGCCCCGATCCCGATCATCGGCGCACAGCCGGTCGCCCGCACAACGGCCAAGCCCGCCGCCGCCGCGCCGATTCCGGCTCAGGCGCCGAAACCCGAAGCGAAGGATGCCGCCGCGGCCGCAGATGCGACTGAGGAAGACGCGGTGACTCCGCTGCGCGGCCTGCCGAAGACGCTCGCGGCGAACATGGACGAATCGCTCACCGTCCCCACGGCGACGAGCGTCCGTACGGTGCCAGCCAAGCTGATGATCGATAACCGCATCGTCATCAACAACCACATGGCGCGCACGCGCGGCGGCAAGATCAGCTTCACGCATCTGATCGGCTGGGCGCTGATTCGCACTCTCGACGAGTTCCGCAGTCAGAACGTGTTCTATGCCGAGGTCGACGGCAAGCCGTCCGTCGTCGCGCCGGCGCACGTCAACCTCGGCATCGCCATCGACCTTCCCAAGCCAGACGGCACGCGCGCCCTGATGGTTCCCAGCATCAAACGTGCCGACACGATGACCTTCAACGAGTACCTCATCGCCTACGAGGATCTCGTCACACGTGCGCGCAGCAATAAGCTCACCGCAGCGGACTTCCAGGGCACAACCGTCTCGCTGACCAACCCTGGCGGCATCGGAACCGTCCACTCCGTGCCGCGTCTGATGAAGGGCCAGGGCTGCATCATCGGCGCCGGCGCCCTCGAGTACCCTGCCGAGTTCCAGGGCGCAAGCGAGAAGACCCTGAACGAGTTGGCGATCGGCAAGACGATCACGCTCACCAGCACCTACGACCATCGCGTCATCCAGGGCGCCGGTTCCGGCGAGTTCTTGAAGAAGGTCCACGAGCTGCTGATCGGCCAGCGCGGCTTCTACGAGGACATCTTCGCCGCTTTGCGCATCCCCTACGCGCCGATCCACTGGAGCGCGGACATTGCCGTCGACCTCGCCGAGCGCGTCGACAAGCAGGCTCGGGTGCAGGAGCTCATCAATGCGTTCCGGGTGCGCGGACATCTGATGGCGGACATCGATCCGCTCGAGTACGTGCAGCGCTCACACCCCGACCTCGAGATCGAGAATCACGGTCTGACGTTCTGGGATCTGGACCGTGAGTTCGTCACCGGCGGCTTCGGTGGAAAGCGTGTCGCGAAGCTCCGCGAAATCCTCGGTGTGCTTCGCGACTCGTACTGCCGCACCCTCGGCATCGAGTACATGCACATCCAGGACCCCGAGCAGCGCAAGTGGTTCCAGGAGAAGGTCGAGGTGAAGTATCAGAAGCCTGGCCACGATGAACAGTTGCGGGTGCTGCGCAAACTGAACGAAGCCGAAGCCTTCGAGACCTTCCTGCAGACGAAGTTCGTCGGCCAGAAACGCTTCTCGCTTGAGGGCGGTGAATCCCTCGTCCCGCTGCTCGACGAGATCCTCCAGGGCGCAGCCAACGCCGGGCTCGAAGGAGCCGCGATCGGCATGGCACACCGTGGTCGGCTCAACGTCTTGACGAACATCGCTGGCAAGACGTACGGACAGGTGTTCCAGGAGTTCGAGGGCCATCAGACGCCTGGCAACCAGCGCGGCTCTGGCGACGTGAAGTATCACCTCGGCACCGAGGGCACCTTCGTCGCGGAGGACGGCGCTGAGCTTCCCGTCTACCTTGCCGCCAACCCCTCGCACCTTGAAACGGTCGACGGCGTGCTCGAAGGCATCGTGCGTGCCAAACAGGATCGCAAGCCGATCGGCACCTTCACCTGGCTGCCAATCCTCGTACACGGCGACGCGGCCTTCGCCGGGCAGGGCGTCGTCGTCGAGACACTCCAGATGTCGCAGCTGCGCGGATACCGCACCGGCGGCACGATCCATGTCGTGGTGAACAACCAGGTCGGATTCACCACCACCCCCAACGACGGGCGCACGTCGGTGTACTCCACCGATGTGGCCAAGACAATCCAGGCCCCCGTCTTCCACGTGAACGGTGACGATCCAGAAGCGGTGATCCACGTCGCGCAGCTGGCATTCGAGTACCGCGAGCGTTTCCACCAGGACGTCGTCATCGATCTCGTCTGCTACCGCCGCCGCGGACACAACGAGGGCGATGATCCTTCGATGACTCAGCCACTGATGACGGATCTGATTCAGGCGAAGCGTTCGGTTCGCAAGCTCTACACCGAATCCCTTGTCGGTCGAGGCGACATCACCGAAGAGGAGTACGACCAGGCCAAGGCCGATTTCCAGAATCGCCTGGAGATCGCTTTCGCAGAGACGCACGCCGCCGAGACCGGCGCAACGCCGATCGTCCCCGATCTTCCTGCGGTCGATGACCAGATCGGCGCCCCCGAGGTGACGGGTGTGCCGAAGGAGGTCATCCAGCTCATCGGCGACGCCTTCGTGAACAAACCTGAGGGCTTCACGGTGCACCCGAAGATCCAGCAGCTGCTCGATAAGCGCTTGGACATGAGCCGCAACGGCGGCATCGATTGGGGCTTCGGCGAATTGCTCGCTTTCGGTTCACTGCTCGTCGAGGGCACAACGGTGCGCCTCGCGGGCCAGGACTCTCGCCGCGGCACCTTCGTGCAGCGCCACGCGACCCTGCACGACCGCGCGAACGGCCAGGAGTGGCTTCCGCTGTCGAACCTCTCCGCATCCCAGGGCCGCTTCTTCGTCTACGACTCACTGCTCAGCGAGTACGCAGCTCTCGGCTTCGAATACGGCTACTCCGTTGAGGCCCCAGAGGCCCTCGTGCTGTGGGAGGCGCAATTCGGCGACTTCGTCAACGGTGCTCAGTCGGTCATCGACGAATACATCTCCTCTGCTGAGCAGAAGTGGGGTCAGCAGTCCGGCGTCACCCTGCTGCTCCCCCACGGATACGAGGGGCAGGGGCCCGATCACTCGTCAGCGCGCATCGAGCGGTTCCTGCAGCTCTGCGCGCAGGACAACATGATCGTGGCCCGGCCGTCGACCCCTGCCTCGCACTTCCACCTGCTGCGCCGCCAGGCATACGCCCGTCCTCGCAAACCACTGATCATCTTCACGCCGAAGGCCATGCTGCGACTGCGGGGCGCGACCAGCCCAGTCGAAGCGTTCACCAGCGGCCGCTTCGAGCCGGTGATCGATGACGACCGCGCTCTCGATCGCGCCGCCGTGAAGCGCGTGCTCGTACACTCCGGCAAGGTGCACTGGGATCTGCGCTCCGAGCTTGAGAAGACGCCGAACCCTGAAATCGCGCTGGTTCGCCTGGAGCAGCTCTACCCGACGCCGATCGCCGAGCTGACAGCGATCACCGACTCGTACCCGAACGCCGAGCTGGTGTGGGTGCAGGAGGAGCCAGAGAACCAGGGCGCCTGGCCTTTCCTTGCCCTCGCTCTCTCCGGCGTTCCGAGCGAGCGGCGATTCCGCACGGTTTCTCGCCCGGCGTCGGCTTCTCCTGCCACGGGTTCATCGAAGGTTCACGCCGCACAGCAGGCGACGTTGCTGCGTGAGGCGCTCACCCTCGACTGATGCTCTGCAGTGCTCAGTACCAAATACTGAGCACTGGCGCCTGCACTGTGCGGAAGGCGTCGTCGACGTCGGCCGCGACGGTGTCCGATGCGCTCAGGCGCCCCGCCGCAGCCAGCTGCGTCGCGGTCGCACCGCCGAGGAACAGCGCGGACAGCGCCGCGACATCGAGGACGATATCGGCAGGACCGTCTGCAGCGGATGCTGTCGCCTCCCCCGTGGAATCAACGACGAGCCGCCAGGATCCCGTAGCGAACCCGAGCGCATCGTCGACCGCGAACACGACGTCGAGGGGAGCCCGGTACCGACGTCCACCGAGGGCAGCCGGCACATCGAGGATGCGCAGCCAGCCGTGATCGTGCACGACCACCTCGACGCCGCGCCGGTCGGCGACAAGCCACACAATCGGGTCGTCGACCGGGCGCAGATTCGCAGTCACCCGGTCTACGAGGTCGTGCTGCACCGCGAATCCCCACAGCCCTTGCAGCGCCTCTGGTGCGGTCGCGATCAGGTGCTGCACGTGGAGTTCGAATCGGAAGGACTGATCGAGCTCGGCGAG
Source organism: Microbacterium sp. (assembly GCA_047605925.1). GTDB lineage: Bacteria > Actinomycetota > Actinomycetes > Actinomycetales > Microbacteriaceae > Microbacterium. Next base: position 130,441 of record JASGEY010000028.1, on the reverse strand, counting down.
CGTGTACGCCATGACTCCGCAGACGTCACCGTTCGCGTCGAGGTAGCGCACCCCGCGCACAGCGGTCGGTGCGGTGCTCGCAGGGCTCAGCCCCGAAAGCCGCGCCCAGCGACCATCCCAACCAGGAATCTCGCCTGCACGCTGGTTACGCGCGAGCTCGTGAAGTTCAGCGATGGCATCCTTGAGCACTGAGCGCTCAATGTACTCGAGCCGTCCAGCGGCGGCACCGCCAGCCCAGCCAGCACGGCGCGTGTTCACGGTGACCCGCGCCATCGGCAGCGCAGAGGCAAAACCGTAACGGCCATAGATCGTCGCCTCCGTGACGGTGAGCCCTGCCAGCGGGACACGCGCGGATGCTGCGGCACGAAGCTCGCCTTCCAGCAACGCCCTGGCCACTCCGCGACGCCGGTGCGTGCCGGCGACCGTCACCGAGCTGATCGCCCACATGTCGATCTCTCCACCGGGAACAGTCATCGGAGCCACCCATGAGTTCACCGTAGCGACGGGGAGGGATTGGGCTTGCGCCCCTGATTCAAAGACACCGATGTTCCGCCGCTCCGTGAGCATCGCTCGGTCGAACGCGATTGCTTCAGCGCTGGGTTCAGGGCCAAGAAAACCGCGGGCGTCAGCGCGAAGGAAGGCTGCCGTGTCGGCATCCGATGAGACGTCGATCGTCCGATAGGTGAGCCCCTGCGCGGCGAGGCGCTCTGCGGAGATGGCATCGACGGGAACGGCACGGGCGTCGGGAGAGGTCATGCCCCCACACTACTGACGGCGGCGGCATCGCTCCCAGCGAAGCAGTGCCTGTCTGCTCAGTGCTGCGTGGCTTGCACTTCGCGTAGCCGCGCGAACACCTGGTCGCGCAGCTCCTCTGGTGCGGTCTCTTTGCAGGCGCGGGCGACGACCTCGGTCAACGTCTTCGCCACCAGAGCCTCATCGCGGCAGGACGGGCAGTTGTCCAGATGCTCACGGATCTCGGCGTGCTCGGTTTTGCACACCTCGTTTCGGAGATACTCCTCCAGGTCCTGACGGGCCTTGTCACAGCCACAGTCGGTCATTTCCTGCTCCTTGGGTCAGCCGCAGCGATCCCCTGCTCCACGGCGTAGTCGGCCAGGATCTCCCGCAGCATCCGCCTGCCACGATGCAGACGGCTCATCACGGTGCCGATAGGGGTCTTCATGATGTCGGCGATCTCCTGGTAAGCGAAGCCCTCGACATCAGCGAGATACACAGCCAGGCGGAAATCCTCCGGCACAGCTTGCAGTGCGTCCTTGACGACCGATGCCGGCATCCGGTCGATCGCCTCCGCCTCAGCGGAGCGACTGTGCGAAGCCGTCGTCGACTGCGCACCGCCCAGCTGCCAGTCCTCCAACTCGTCGATCGTGCTCTGGAACGGTTCCCGCTGCTTCTTGCGGTAGAGGTTGATGTATGTGTTGGTGAGGATGCGGTAGAGCCACGCCTTGAGGTTGGTGCCCTGAGTGAACGTCGACCACGAGCCGTACGCCTTCACAAACGTCTCTTGCACGAGGTCAGCAGCATCGGCCGGATTGCGCGTCATGCGCATGGCTGCAGCGTAGAGCTGATCCATGAATCCGATCGCCTGCTCCTCGAACTCGCGGCGAGGGTCGCTGACGGCGTCTGCGATTGGGGTGTCATCCATCACCGGCCAGTCTAAGCCGCTGAGCGCAGCCGACCCGCGTCCCAGCGTTGCGAGCATGCTCTCTCCTTCTCGTGAATACGGCATCCGGACCCACCACCCAGAATCCGTGTTCACTAAGGTGGAAACCGATGAGCTCCAACCGGTATTCCCCACCCATCGTCCGCGGTGCCTACGCCGCTCCAACGGCTGAAGGCGCCGTGCGGGCAACGGTCACCGTCCCCGGCTCGAAATCGCTCACGAACCGTGAGCTGATCATCGCGGCGATCGCCGACGGACCTGGCCGACTGATCGGGCCGCTGCACTCCGACGATTCGCGGCGCATGGTCGATGCACTGCGCACGCTGGGAGTCGGCATCGAAGAGGTCGCTGGCGACAGCGAGTTCGGCCCTGACCTCGTGGTGACACCGCACACGCTTCTCGGAGGAGCGACGATCGACTGCGGCCAGGCTGGCACAGTCATGCGTTTCATCGCCCCCCTTGCCGGTCTCGCCGAACACGACGTGCGACTCACAGCCCACGAGACCGCGCTCCATCGGCCGATGGGCGGCCTCATCAGCGCACTGCGCGACCTCGGCGTCGACATCGACGACGAAGGAACGTGGGCGCTTCCGTTCACGATCCGCGGCCACGGCCACATCCGCGGCGGGCGGATCGAGATCGACGCCTCCGCATCGAGCCAGTTCGTCTCAGGACTCTTGCTTGCCGCCGCACGCTTCGACGTCGGCCTGCACCTCGTGCACACCGGCGAGCGTCTGCCAAGCCTGCCGCACATCGACATGACCATTGAGGCGTTGAGCCGTCGCGGCATCCACATCGAACGCCCGGCGAAAGGCGAATGGCTTGTCGAGGCCGGGGTTCCCCGAGCCAAAGAGATCGCTATCGAACCTGATCTCTCCAACGCTGCCCCTTTCCTCGCCGCTGCCCTCGTCACAGGCGGGTCGGTGTCCGTCACTGGGTGGCCGGTGCACTCCACCCAGCCGGGGCATCTGCTGCCTCAGATCCTTCACGCAATGGGCGCGCATATCGCCCGCCACAGCGGCACGCTCACCGTGCGCGCAGGAAGCGGCATCCGCGGCGTCGATCTGGATCTCTCCGCAGCCAGCGAGCTCACACCCACCCTGGTCGGTGTGGCGGCTTTCGCAGACTCGCCGACGACGATCCGCGGCATCGGTCACATCCGTCTGCACGAGACTGACCGCATCGCTGCTCTCGTCACTGGTATCCGCACACTCGGCGGTGAAGCAGAGGAACTGCCTGACGGCCTGCGCATCATCCCCCGGGAGCTGCACGGCGGCTCCTGGGCGGCTCATCACGACCACCGCATGGCCACCACCGGAGCTTTGATCGGGCTGCGCGTACCGGGCATCAAGATCGACGACATCGGCACCACCGCGAAAACGCTGCCCGAGTTCACCATGCTGTGGGAGCGGATGCTGCGAGGCGAACCCGCGTGAGCTGGCTCAGCGACGACGAGGACGACGAGTACGACGAGTACGACGAGTCGAGCATCCGTGCCCGCCCCAACCCGAAAGCGAACCGCCCGCGCACCAAGCGTCGCCCTGCTCACGACGACGCGCAGATCGGACGCATCCTGGGCGTTGACCGCGGCCGTTATTCGGTGCTCATGGGCGAGGACACCTCCGAGGAGCGCACCATCACCGCAACCCGCGCGCGCGAATTGCGCCGCACGCCGATCGTTACAGGCGACCGCGCTCGTGTCGTCGGCGACACCTCAGGAAACGCGGGAACCCTTGCCCGGATCGTCGGGCTCCTCGACCGAACATCTCTGCTGCGCCGCAGTGCCGATGACACCGACCAGGTCGAGCGTGTCATCGTCGCGAACGCCGACCAGATGCTCGTGGTCGTCGCAGCAGCCGACCCGGAGCCTCGGGAGCGACTGGTCGACCGGTATCTGGTCGCGGCGCTGGATGCCGGCATCCGCCCTCTTCTCGTCGTGACGAAGACCGACCTCGCCGATCCTTCGGAGTTCCTGGCTCACTTCATCGGGCTGGACGATCTTCGCGTTTTCACGAGCGCACGCGACGAGATGCCCGTCGATGACATCGGTGCAGCGCTGATCGGGCACTCCACCGTGTTCGTCGGACATTCCGGCGTTGGCAAATCCACACTGGTCAACGCGCTCGTGCCCAGCGCCATGCGGGCGACTGGTCACGTCAATCAGGTCACAGGGCGAGGCCGCCACACCTCGTCGTCGACGGTGTCGCTGCGCTATCGAACGGATGCCGGCAGCGGCTGGGTCATCGACACCCCCGGTGTGCGGTCATTCGGGCTCGGGCATGTGGATCCGGCAGCCATCCTTGCGGCCTTCACGGAACTCGCGGAAATCGCCGAAGACTGCCCCCGAGGGTGCACCCACCTCACCGATGCCCCGGACTGCGCACTCATCGAGGCCGCCGACCGCGGTGAGCTCGAAGTGACCGGACGCGCACGCTTGGATTCCCTGCAACGCCTCCTGCAGACGTTTGCCGACAAGGCCGAACAAGCTCAGGGCAGATAGGCTTATGGCGTGACTGTGCACCGAGAACCCGGATCCGCCGCCCCTGACTTCACTCTGCTCGACCAGGACGGTGAGACCGTCCGCCTCGCAGACCTGCGCGGCCAGAAGACCGTGCTGTACTTCTACCCTGCGGCAATGACACCCGGATGCACCACACAGGCCTGCGACTTCCGCGACAACATCTCATCCCTGCAGGGTGCTGGCTACCGTGTCGTCGGGATCTCCCGTGATGAGCCAGCAACTCTCCGAGAATTCCGTGAACGCGACGGCCTCACCTTCACGTTGCTCAGCGACCCCGATCACGCCGTGCACACCGCTTACGGCGTCTGGGGCGAGAAGATGAACTACGGCAAGGTCGTCGAAGGGGTCATCCGCTCGACCTTCGTGCTCGATGAGCAGGGTGTGATCACGCTCGCGCAGTACAACGTCAAAGCGACTGGGCACGTGGCACGGCTGCGCACGTTGCTCGGCATCGACTCCTGAGAGTCAGGCCTCAGGCGTTCGCTCACCTTCGGCGCGCGCGCTCGCGATCAGAAGTACGAAGCCGATAAGACCCGGCAGGCCGACACCTGCCGAAAATGCCCACACGACGGGTTGCACGGTCAGTGACGCCAACGCGATTGCGACAGCGAGCACCTGAAACACGACACCCCCAGAGCGAGCCCAGGAACGCCCCGCCCTGGTGCCGAAGGCGAAGACCAACAGGGCCGCAGCACCGATCAGCGTGAGCACGATGAGCGCGACGGCGGTTGGGAGCGATGATGCCTCCCCGGCGCTGAGGTCGAGCAGTTCGATCACAGCGAACCCGATCACCGCAACACCTTCGATCGCAAGTACCGCCGCGGCTGCGAGGGCGAGTCCGGGTGCGCGCACTGTGTCTCCTGTGAATCAGACGTGAAGGGCCAAAACCCTTGATTTCGAAACATTCATGTAACAGAATAGACAAAGTCATGTGCTCCCACAGCGGCGTGGGGCGGGTTCGTCACCCGCAACACACACCGGGCTACCGCCAACATCCCACAGGGATGCTGGACCCGAACGGCCGCCTGAATCCGAGATGCCGCACGCGACATCTCTTGAAATCCACACCGAGGAGCCCTAATGGACTGGCGCGACAAAGCCGCCTGCCTGACTGTCGACCCTGAACTGTTCTTCCCGGTCGGGAACACCGGACCGGCCGTCGACCAGATCGAGAAGGCCAAGACCGTCTGCGCCACGTGCACCGTCACCGAGATCTGCCTGCAGTACGCCCTCGAGACCAGCCAGGACTCGGGTGTCTGGGGAGGCCTCTCCGAAGACGAGCGCCGCGCACTCAAGCGCCGTGCTGCGCGCGCCCGCCGCGCTTCCTGATCCGAAGGTTTTCCGATCGGAGATGACCTGACCTGAGCTCGCGCCTCAGATCACTTGTTCAGCCAACGAAGCGGAATGTCGATCACGACGGTTGTGCCCTCACCGTCACTGCCCTTCCACTCGATGCTCCCGCCGAGCTCACCCTGGATGAGTGTGCGGATGATCTGCGTGCCCAGCCCCTGACCGATACGCCCTTCCGGGAGACCGCTGCCGCTGTCAGTGACCGTCACCTGAAGATTCTCTTCTGTTCGGGTGGCATCGATCGTGACAATGCCCTCCTTGCCGGCCAGCCCGTGCTCGACGGCGTTCGTGACCACCTCGGTGAGGGCGAGGGCAAGCGGGGTCGCATACTCGCTGGGGAGCACCCCGAAGCGACCAGTGGCCTGGGTGCGTGCCCGCGTGTTCGGAGCCGAGGCGACTTCGGCGACCAACTTGAGCACGCGGCGAAACACTTCGTCGAAATCGACCTTCTGGGCGAGTCCCTGGGCGAGGGTATCGTGCACGACCGCAATCGCATCGACGCGGCGCATCGCCTGGGTGAGCGCATCGCGCGCTTCTTCGGAGTGCGTGCGCCGAGCCTGGATGCGTAGGAGCGATGCGACCGTCTGCAGGTTGTTCTTCACCCGGTGATGGATCTCACGGATCGTCGCATCTTTGGTGATGAGCTCCTGCTCCTGGTGGCGCAACTCGGATACGTCGCGGCAGAGGAGGATCGCGCCGATACGCGTGCCGTGGTCTTTGAGCGGGATGGCGCGCAGCGACACCGTGACCCCGCGCGCCTCGATATCGGTGCGCCACGGAGCGCGGCCGGTGACGACGACGGGAAGCGACTCGTCCACCTGCCGCGACGGCGGCACAAGGCTCGTGGTCACTTCCGCGAGAGACTCGCCCTCGAGCTCATCGTCAAAGCCCATCCGGTTGAACGCCGACAGGGCGTTCGGGCTGGCGAACGTTGTAATGCCGTCGACGTCGATGCGGATCAGTCCGTCTGAGGCACGTGGTGCGCCGCGACGCGGAGACGTCGGTGCCGCAGGATCAGGGAAGCTGCCCTCTGCGATCATCCGGAACAGGTCATTCGCACACTCATCGAAGGTGATCTGTTGACGCGAAGGGGTGCGCGCCTCACCGAGGTTGGTGTGCCGCGTGACCACACCGATGACGGATGCCGTATCTTTCAATCCTGTGCGCACGGTCACGATCGGGACTGCACGAACTCTGGTCGGTGTCTCCTCGAACCAGTCCGGAGACGACGAGTCGACGATCGCTCCCGAGTCGAACGCACCCTGCACCTGTGTACGCCACTGCGGCCGCACACGCTCCCCCACGAGATCGCGGTAGAACAAGGTCGCAGCCCCGCTCGGGCGCGCGTGGGCCACTGCAATGAACGATCCGTCATCGGTCTGAATCCAGACGACGATGTCAGCGGAGGCGAGATCAGCGAGAAGCTGTCCGTCGCCGGCGAGTCTGTGGAGCCATTCGACATCGCCATCCGTCAAGAGCCCTTGTGCGTGGGCGAGATCGCTGAGTGTTGACACCCCACCAGCCTAGAGCGCGCTCCGACCCTACCTCGCAATCGATACGAACTCCACCTCCGCGTCGCCGGTGCGCCGCACGACGATGTCGACGCCACCGAAACGACGCCCATCGCCCGCGTCCAGTTCGAACTGGTCGAGATCTGCGCCGACGAGCACCGCCGTGAGCGTTGGATCGCAATAGGGGATGACGGTATCGATCCACGCGTCGCACAGCAGAACCTGTTCCGCATCGGCGACGAGCCCGGTATCGACGCGGAACTCGTCACCGATGTCGTAATCTGCCAGAGCTTCCTCCAGCGACAGCGCCGCCAACTCACTGGGAGATGGGCTCGGAATCGGATCCTCGGGTGAGCAGGCAACCAATGAGATGACCGCGGCAAGTGCGATCACCACCGCGACTCCCCATCTCCTGCGTGTCAGGTTGCTTTCAGCCGACTTCGAGACACGTCTCTGGGTCTTCATCGACTGCCCCCATCTTCGAGTTGAGATTTTGAGGACGGTACCACACGATGCGCGGTTGATGCGCAGATGCGAAAGGGGCAGTGTCCCTACGCGTCGACTCCGCCCTGGGCCGCCGGCCTGGACAGCTATCCGAGCGTGCAGGCCAGCGTCGAGACCTCTTCGACCGGGCCGGTCAGACCGGTCTTCTCCGCCAGTTCCAGCACCGGAAATCAGAGCAGTGGATCAGGACTCAGAGCACGGCGAGGGAGGCTGCGCGCCAGCGGCGGTCCAACCCCTCGAGCCTGATCGCGACGGCGCGGGTACGCCCCGGCCCCTCAACGATGACCACGGCTTCGACCACCCCATCCGAAGGCTCAGACGTGCGGATCGATCTGATCGCGAAGGTCGGGCGCACAGCCAAAACCCCTCTCGCGCTCCGAGCCCTCGCCGATAGATTCGCCCTGGTCACGAGATTCCTGAATGCGTCTTCGCTGAACCAGCGCGCCAGCTGATCGACCTCCCTGACTCCTGCGAGCACCTCAAGGACGCCATGAGTGAGGCTGCGCAGTAGCGGACCTGGATCTGGCAGCTCAGCGCGGGGCGTCGGCTGCGGTGCGAAGTACTCGTGAAGCGTCATCTGCCCTCCCATCGGGAAACCTGCCGCCATTACAGCACGATTCGAAGGCTGGGTGAACAGGTGCCGTAATCATTGTGGAAAACTCGTACACGGCCCGAGCGTCGCCTACGCTCTATCGAATGCAATGGGATCGATTGTTCGAGGACCTCGAGGGCCAACTCTCTTCGGAGTGGGAGGCCGAGAGGGCGGCGCTCGACGCCGAGTCAGAGCGGTTGCGGATCTCCAAACTCGACATCCGCCACCGGCTGCGGGTACTGTGCTCCGCCGAAGCCACAGCGGCAGTAACGCTGACGGGCCTCGGCCGGCTGCCGCTACGCCTGGTGGCACTTGGCGCTGATTGGGTCGCCGCAGCAGACGTACCAGCACAGGGAGCACGAACTGCGCACACCATCAGGATCATTCCGCTCCATGCGATACACGGCATCCGCATCGATCACGGGATGCTGCTGGCCAGCCTCAACGAGGACAGCGGGGCGACGGGCGCCTTACGCGAGCGAATGACGCTCGGCTTTGTGCTGCGCGATATCGCCCGCCGTAGAACATCGGTACGAATCAGCACAGTCGATGGCGAAGATCTGCATGGCACGATCGACCGCGCAGGTGCCGATCACCTCGATCTCGCCGAACACGATCCAGGGCAGGCTCGCTTTGCAGCATCCGTTACGGGATTCCGCATCGTGCCGCTCGACGCGGTCGCCGCTATCCAGACGTCGGGCGATCAGCTGCTGTGAGGAGCCGAGGTGCCCCACACCTCGGGAAAGCTCGCCTCGTTGGCCTGCCGCCACAACGCCATCCGGCGCGCCTGCTCAGACTGCTCGGACAGATACTCGCCCAGGCTCGATTCCTCGATGCGCCAGCGCGCAGGAGAGCCAAGCTGCGATCCGCGCAGCCGACCCTGGTAGACCAGAGCGATCACCTCGTCGACTTCGATGCTGAGCAGCTCTGCAACCTGAGCTGGCGCAAGAAAGCGCGGGGCGGATGACGAACCAGGCATGTCACCATTCTCCCCCGCAACCGCGGGCAGGGCGTCGCAAATCCCTGCCTGTGGATAACTTTCACGGCGCATCCCGGTTTTCTGTGACGATGAAGCCATGACATTCCTCACCCGACCCCGGAAGGCCTTCTGGGGTGACATCAGATTCCTCGTCGGCATCATCCTGGTAGCGCTGTCGATCGCCGGGGTTTGGCTCATCGTCTCATCCTCAGGGCGCACCACACCGGTTCTGCAAGCAAACCGCACGATCGTCCAGGGAGAAGCGCTCGTCTCGTCGGACTTCCAGGTCGTCGAGGTCGGTCTCGGCGCACTCACAGACGATTACCTCGCCCCGCAAGACCTCACGCCAGGTCTGATCGCCGCGCGCACCCTGAACGAAGGAGAGATCGTGCCGACCACAGCGCTCGCGCAGGCCGACGAAGGCCACACCACCACCATCGTTGTCGAGAGCAGCACAGGTATTCCCAGTGGTGTTGCCGCCGGAGCCGTCGTTGAACTCTGGCAAGCGCCCCCTCTTGACGACGGGCGGAGTTTCGACGCGCCAAGAATCCTCGTCGCCAACGCCGCGGTGAGCGCGGTCGTCGAGCCTGAAGGGATGCTGTCTTCCGATACGACGACCATCGAAGTGGTCATCGACCGTTCCGACGTCGCTGCTGTTCTGGCAGCCGTCACCGGCGGTTCCGCGCTGTCCGTGATCCCGGCCGGATCGGGCTCATGACCGGCGTGCTCGTGGCGATCGGCGAGCCACACGCCACCACTCTCGCTGCAGAGCTGGAGATCGAGGGCGTCCGCGTGGTCGCCGTCGTGCCACCCAGCGCTCTGCTCCCGTTGCCGACTGGCATCAATGCGGTGATCCTCCCGGCCGACAGATCAGTGCTCACTCCCGCGATCGTGGCCGCCTGCGACCGCGCCGGTGCGCGCATCATCGTCCTCGGCGGTAGCGATAGCCGCCTGACCACTCGTTTCGGTCTGGCGCCAGCCATGCCGGCGAACGCAAGTGCGTGGGACGTCGCCTCGGCATTACTTGCCGAAGCTCCAGCCGCCGCCGAACGTGCGCCAACATCAGCGCATCGCGTCATCGCGGTGTGGGGCCCGCACGGCGCGCCAGGCCGATCGACGCTGTCCGTCCAGCTCGCCGTCGAGTTGTCCCGCGCCGGACGCCGCACCGCTCTGGTTGACGCCGACACCGTCGCACCCTCCATCGGCCTCCTACTTGGTCTCGGCGACGACGCGCCAGGTATCGCCGCCGCGTGCCGTCGCGCCGAACTTGGCGCACTCGATGCCGCCGAGCTCAGTCGCCTCTCCACTGGCGTCAACACCAGCGGAGGAATCATCGATGTGCTCAGCGGCATCAATCGCCCGTCTCGATGGCCCGAGCTTTCCGCATCGCGGCTCGCTGGTGCACTAAAGGCCTGTCGAGGATGGGCGGAGGAAACAGTCGTCGACGTCTCAGCCGCATTCGAGGCTGACGATGAGGCAACATACGACCTGGCAGGGCCGCGACGCCACGCCGCCACGGCATCCGCTCTCGCTGAGGCAGACCTCATCGTCGCTGTCTGTTCTGCGGACCCGCTCGGCATCAGCCGTTTCCTGCGCGATCATGCGGAAATCCGTCGCCTCGCCGCGCCAACACCCGTTAACGTCGTCGTCAACAAGCTCCGCCCAGGCCCACTGGGGCTCGACGCCCGCGGGCAGATTCGCCGCACACTGGAACGGTTCGCCGGCATCACCGAGGTGACGTTCCTCCCCGACGACCAACGCGCGACGGACGCCGCAATATTGCATGCACGACCGATGTCCGACGTGGTACCTCGATCGGCTCTGGTCGCCGCCGTCAGACGACTGGCGACCGCAATCACGCCGTCAGAGTCCGCTACTGCCGATAGCTCACGAGAAAGTTCCCGAGCCGCTCGACGGCTTCGGCGAGCACCCGCGGCTCAGCAAGCGTGACCACCCGGAAATGATCGGGGGTTGGCCAATTGAAGCCAGTCCCTTGCACGAGCAAAATGTGCTCTGACACCAGCAGGTCGTAGACGAACTTCGCGTCGTCGCGGATCTCGTGCACATTCGGGTCGAGCCTCGGGAACGCATACAGAGCCCCCTGAGGCTTCACGCACGAGACACCGGGAATCGCCTCCAGCCCCGCCCACGCGATATCCCGCTGCTCATGCAGCCGCCCGGTGGGTGCGATCAGCGCATCGATTGACTGCACACCGGAGAGTGCAGCCTGCAGCGCGTGCTGCGAAGGCACATTGGGGCACAGCCGAGTGGAGGCGAGGAGGGTGATGCCCTCGATGAACCCCTTGGCATGCGACTTCGGCCCAGTGACGACCATCCACCCCGAGCGGTAGCCAGCGACGCGATAGGTCTTCGACAGTCCGTTGAAGGTGAGGCACAGCAGATCAGGAGCGAGCGTCGCGGCGGAAATATGCACGGCATCGTCGAACAGGATGCGGTCGTAGATCTCATCGGAGAGCAGCAGCAGTTCGTGCTCACGAGCGATCTGCACCATGCCTTCGAGGATCTCCCTCGAGTACACGACGCCCGTCGGGTTGTTCGGGTTGATGATGACCATGGCCTTGGTTTGCGGCGTGATCTTCGAGCGGATGTCCTCCAGCGAGGGCTGCCACCCGTTATCTTCCTCGCACAGATAATGCACGGGCGTGCCACCGGCAAGGCTCGTCATGGCCGTCCACAACGGGTAGTCCGGCGCGGGAATCAGCACCTCGTCACCTTCGTCGAGAAGCGCCTGCATCGTCATCGTGATGAGCTCGGAGACACCATTACCCAGATACACGTCGTCTGGGTCGAACCGGGGGAAATCTTCGATCTCCTCGTAACGGCTGACCACGGCACGGCGGGCAGAAATGATGCCCTTGCTGTCGCTGTAGCCGTGCGCGGTGGGGAGTGCAGCGAGCATGTCGCGGACGATCTGGTGCGGCGCCTCAAAGCCGAAGGATGCCGGGTTGCCGATGTTCAGCTTGAGGATGCGGTGCCCCTCTGCCTCGAGCCGCGCCGCCTCGACGAGGGCGTTTCCGCGGATCTCGTACAGGACATTCTTGAGCTTCGACGATTGGTCGAAGTGGCGCGAAGGAGTCATCACCCAAGCCTAGCGCTGACTGATGGCGCCATTTCTCCGGGGCACGGATGCCGTGCGAGACGCGCTCGTAGGTGCCGCGCACGAGGTGTGCACTGCTACTTCTTCTTGCCCTGTGCCCTGCGCTGCTGTCGGTTACCTGCCACGGGTGGCGCAGCATCCGTCTTCTGTCCGAACGCACCCCGCGGCGCCTCAGCCTCGACGCGCTCGGCTGCCTGACGCGCAGCGGCCGCTTGACGGATGCGGTCCGTTGCCGCCTGCTGCACTTGACCGCGCTCGTTGCGCACCTCGACGTCGCCGTTGTCGCTCGGGGCCGAATACTCCAGGCGCTGATCGCCGGCGCCGTCTGCGAGACCCTTCGCCTCGACCTGAGCCGTCTCGGCGCCACCAGCACGACGCACCTCGACTTCGAGGTTGTACAGGTAGCCGACCGCTTCCTCCTTGATCTGCCCCATCATGGACTGGAACATCGAGTACCCCTCACGCTGATACTCGATCAGCGGATCGCGCTGCGCCATCGCGCGCAGGCCGATGCCGTCTTTGAGGTAGTCCATCTCGTAGAGGTGGTCACGCCAGCGGCGGTCGAGAACCTGAAGAACCACGCGCCGCTCCAGCTCGCGAGTCGCAGCCTCGCCGAGCGCCTCTTCGCGCTTCTCGTAGGCGATCTTCGCATCAGAGAGCAGCTCTCTGGTCAAGCCCTCGGCGGTGATCACTCCCCTGCGACCCTGCGCCTCGGCGACGACCTCATCGATCGTCACGCCCACCGGGTACAAGGTTTTCAGTTCAGTCCACAGAGCATCGAAGTCCCAGCTCTCGTTGTGCCCTTCGGCGGTGTGGTCGCTGACGACTCCCGTGATCGCATCCTCGATGAAGTGCTGCACGCGATCGGCGATGTCATCGCCCTGCAGGATGTGGCGGCGGTCTGCGTAGATCGCCTCGCGCTGGCGATTGAGCACGTCGTCGTACTTCAGCACGTTCTTGCGCATCTCAGCGTTGCGCGCCTCAACCTGCGACTGTGCACTACGGATCGCCCTCGATACCAAGCCCGACTCGATCGGCACATCATCAGGGAAGTTCGTGCGATTGAGGATCGCCTCAGCAGCACCCGACTGGAACAGGCGCATGAGATCGTCAGTGAGGCTCAGGTAGAACCGGCTCTCCCCTGGGTCGCCCTGGCGACCAGAGCGTCCGCGGAGCTGGTTGTCGATACGGCGCGACTCATGCCGCTCGGTGCCGAGCACGTAGAGACCCCCGGCCTCGGCAACCTTTGCGCCTTCCTCGGCCACGGTCCGCTTCATGGCCTCGTAGGTCTCGTCCCAGGCGGCCTCGTATTCCTCAGGGGTTTCGACGGGGTCGAGCCCCCGCGACTTGAGTTCCTGCACAGCGAGGAACTCGGCGTTGCCGCCGAGCATGATGTCGGTTCCACGACCGGCCATGTTGGTGGCTACCGTTACGGCACCCAGGCGACCGGCCCGAGCCACGATCTCGGCCTCGCGAGCGTGGTTTTTCGCGTTCAGGACTTCATGCTTGATGCCCTTCTTGGCGAGCAGCCGCGAGAGGTACTCGCTCTTCTCGACGCTCACGGTGCCGACGAGGACAGGCTGACCTGCAGCGTGGCGCTCGGCGATGTCTTCGACGACCTGGGCGAATTTCGCCGTCTCGTTCTTGTACACGAGATCGGGGTTGTCCTTGCGGATCATGGGCTTGTTCGTCGGAATCGGAATCACGCCGAGCTTGTAGGTCGACATGAACTCGGCTGCCTCGGTTTCGGCCGTTCCGGTCATGCCTGCGAGCTTCTCGTACAGACGGAAGTAGTTCTGAAGAGTGACGGTGGCCAGCGTCTGGTTCTCGGCCTTGACCGGCACGCCTTCCTTAGCCTCGATGGCCTGGTGAATGCCCTCGTTGTAGCGGCGTCCGACCAGGATGCGGCCGGTGTGCTCGTCGACGATCATCACCTCGTCGTTCATGACGACGTAATCGGTGTCTTTCTTGAACAGCGACAGAGCCTTGAGCGAGTTGTTCAAGAAGGAGATCAGCGGGGTGTTCGCAGACTCGTAGAGATTATCGATACCGAGGTAGTCCTCGACCTTTTCAATGCCGGGCTCCAACACGCCGACAGTGCGCTTCTTCTCGTCGACTTCGTAGTCCTCGCCCTGCACGAGGGTGCGGGCGATCTTGGCGAACTCGGCGAACCAACGGTTGGCCTCCCCCGACGATGGGCCCGAGATGATGAGCGGGGTGCGGGCCTCGTCGATGAGGATGGAGTCGACCTCGTCGACGATGGCGAAGAAGTGCTCACGCTGTACGAGGTCTTCCTTGCGCCAAGCCATGTTGTCGCGGAGGTAGTCGAAGCCGAACTCGTTGTTCGTGCCGTAGGTGATGTCGGCGGCGTACTGTTCGCGGCGGACTGCCGGGGTCTGCCCTGAGACAATGATTCCCGTCGTCATGCCGAGGGCACGGTACACGCGACCCATGAGCTCGGCCTGGTAGGAGGCGAGGAAGTCGTTGACGGTGATCACGTGCACGCCCTTGCCGGCGATCGCATTGAGATATGCCGGGAACGTCGCAACAAGGGTCTTGCCCTCACCGGTCTTCATCTCGGCGATGTTTCCGAGATGCAGGGCTGCTCCGCCCATGATCTGCACATCGTAGGCGCGCATGCCCAAGGTGCGCTTGGCCGCTTCACGAACCGCGGCGAAAGCCTCAGGCATCAGCTGCTCGATCGTCTCGCCCTTCTGATATCGCTCGCGCAGCTCGTTGGTCTCGTTGCGCAACTCCGCGTCGGTGAGCTTGGCGATGTCTTCCTCAAGCGCGTTCACCGCCTTGACCACCTGATTCAGGCGACGGATGACCCGTCCTTCACCGGCACGCAGCAGCTTCTCAAGAGGATTGGCCACGGATGTCATCTCCCTGTCGGATGGGTGAACCCGCTGGCTCGCCGAACGGCGGACTGCGGGCATACCTGCCTATGTTACCGGGCCGTGACCTGCAGGTTGCCCGAACGATGACCTCCACCGGAGCTTTCCGGGTATCCATATACTCGGAAAGACTTCAGGAGGCACCATGTCCGTTCGCCAGAGCCTGCTCGCGATCCTCGCTCAGGGTCCCTGTTACGGGTACCAACTCCGTCACGAGTTCGATCGCCGAACCGGCTCGGTTCGGCCGTTGAACGTCGGTCAGGTCTACAACACGCTGGAGAGGCTGGAGCGCGACGGTCTGGTCGCTCGTGGCGAGCCAGACGAACACGGTCACGTCTACTGGGAGATCACGGATGCCGGACGCATCTCAGTAGCCGACTGGCTGTCTGCTCCGCTCAAGCGCACGACCCCCACTCGCGACGACCTCGCGATCAAGCTCGCGATCATCGCAACGCTTCCCGGCGCCGACGCATCAGCAGTGCTTGCGGCGCAGCGCTCGGCCTCGCTTCGTCAATGGGAATCGCTGCAGAGCTCGGCAATGGATGACGAAGCCGCCACCACCCCGGAGGAGTTGGCCAGGGCGCTTCTCGTCGATTCGTTGATTTTCGCTGCGGAAGCGGAGGTGCGCTGGCTCGATCACGTCGCTCGGCGCCTGGAGCATCTCCCCGCGCACAACCGAGCTATGCAACTCGCCACCGAGAAACCCCGCCGTGGTCGACCAGCGGGAAGTGCGCCGACGGGGAGTGCGCCATCCCGGCCAATTGGCTCCACCGACATCGTGACCGGCGGCTGAGGCGAGTGACTCGATGACGGCGTCACCTGCTCAGCTGACGCTCTGAGCGAACCGGCCCGACCCACCGGCGGATGCACGAGGTGCCCCAGTGAAAAGCGAGCGCGGAAGGTGATGCACAGCCAGAGCATCCTCTGGGCTGTCTAGGATCGGAACATGGCTGGTATTTGGGGTAGACGCAAGCGCGAGCAGGAAGAGCTGGCGGCGAAGGACGCCGATCTCGCTCGTCGGGCCGAACAGGCACTCGTGCAGGCCGATGAGCGCATCCGTTCGACGTCCGACGAACTCGAGTTCGCTGAAGCCGAGCTCGGCGCCTCGCTGACCGCAGATCTGCGGCAGGCACTGGCGGCGGTCCGCACACATCTGCGCGAAGCCTTTCAGCTTCATCAGCTCAACCACGATGAAATCCCTGACACCCCTGAGGAACTGCGAACCCGCAACGCACGCATTGTTCAGCTGTGCGACTGGGCCCAGGATCTGCTCGACGAGAAGACGTCCGTGCTCGCCGACGCCGTGTCCAAGGTGCGCCGTGCTCCCGAGATCATCGCCCAGGTGCGGGCGGATGCCGCAGCCCTGAGCGCGCGGGTACCGCACGCCGCCGAGGCCGTTACCCGCCTGTCTGCGCGCTACGCGCCTTCTGCGATGGCACAGATCGCGGCGTCTGCGACGGAGGCCGAGCAACTCATCGCGTTCGCCACCCACGGCGCCGACGTCTCTGAGCGCCGAAGAGCTGCGAAGCAGAACGAGGAGGCGAACCTCGCTCTCGAAACCGCTACCGAGGCGACCCGACGGGCTTCGGCGCTGCTGGATGCCGTGGAGGATTTCGAGATCGAGGCGCTGCGTGCGGAGTCCACCCTCGCCGAAGTGGTCGCCGACTCGCGTGGCGATCTGATCGCCGCGCGCACCGCACCTCAGGTTCCTGCGGTGACCGAGGCGATCGTTGCACTGCAGGATGCCCTCGCCGCGCTCTCACCCGCAGGCACCCCGGGTGACCCGTTCGCCGAACTGTCACAACTGCGAGCAGCGAACACTGCTCTCGACGAGGCGATTGCGAAGGCGCGCTATCGCGCACAGAACCCTCTGCCAAGCATCCAACAGGTGCAGCACGCGATCGACGACGCCGATCGTCAGCTCGGCGTCGCCCGCGGACTCATCGCGGGTCACCGCGGCTGGATCGGTGCCGACGCGCGAACTCGACTCGCCGAAGCAGAGCGCCTTCGTGTCGACCTTTCCGATCTGCTCCCAGCGGAAGACACCCGCGAGGAAGCCCTCGCCGGCGCCCGACGGGTCGCACACCTGGCGTCGGAGGCCCTGCAACTAGCCCAGCGCGATATCGACTCGTCGCGCCCGCAAGACCAAGGCTGGGGCGGCGGCTGGGGCGGCGGGTCTCGAGGCGGCGGGGGCGACATCGCCTCCGGCATCCTTGGCGGGCTCGTCATCGGCAGCATCCTCGACGGCTTTTTCGACTAAGCACACCCCGCACAGCATGCAAAACGGCCCGCCCCTGCGAGGAGGCGGGCCGTTGCGGTCAGTCACTCAGGAGGCAAGCGCCTCGGACGGCGGCGTCTGGGTCTCCAGTGCGATCACGCCATAGTCCCATCCCTTGCGACGGTAGACGACGCTCGGGTGGTCGGTGCGCACATCGACGAACAGGAAGAAGTCGTGTCCGACCAGCTCCATCCGGTCGACGGCTTCCTCGACCGTCATCCATTCGGCGTCGAAGCTCTTGGTGCGGATGACGACGGGCGAGTATGCCTCTTCGTCGTCGTTGTGCACCGGGATGCTGCCCGTCGCGACGGCGTGGAGCACGTCGACGGATGCCGGTGACACATCGATTCCTTCGAGCGATCCGCTGCCCTTCTCGAAGTGCGCCCCGCGTGGGTGGTGGCGTCCGTCGACGCGCTTCTCCTTCGCCCTGCGCAGTTGCTCGGCCATCTTGTCGATCGCGAGGTCGAGGGCGACGAACTTGTCGCCGTCTGTGGCCTCTGCGCGCACGACCGGCCCCTTGCCGATCAGGGTCAGCTCGACCGTCTCGTCAGGTACGTGCCCGTTCCGATACACACGGTGGGTGACCTTGACGTCCAGCCGTTGCGCCCGCGACGCCAGCGTCTGGATTCTGGCGATCTTCTCTTCGACAACAGTTCGGAAGCGATCGGTGATTCCCACTCCGACGCCGACGATGCTTGTTTCCATTGCTGTCTCCTTGTCCCGGTCCTCCCGGCCAAGGGCGGACCGTTGTCGCCTTGTTCTGCCCCACGGTAGTCCGCTCGCCCGCTGTTGTCACCACTCAATTTCTGCGTGTCACCAATGAATCCGCAATGGGAGCGCGATGGCGTATGGTTGCGGCCAGCGCGACCGCGCCAATCACCTCGAAGCCGGCTTCGGTCAACACCCGGAATCCCTCATCGAAAGTTGCGCCCGTCGTCACGACGTCATCGACCAGCACCACTCGCGCCCCGTGTCCCTGTGCGCGCACGCTGAGACTCCCCCGCACGTTCTGCGCACGCTCTCGGATGCCGAGTCCGCGTTGGTCCGCGTGCTGTCCTCTGTGGCGCAGCAGGCGCCACGGCTCGGCTCCTGCGCTCGATATCAGCAGGTCGGGAACGCGATACCCCCTTCGACGGAATGCCGCGCGAGAGGTGGGGATCGGCACAGGGTGAGCACCGGCGGCGAGCGCGGGCAGCAGCACCGGCGCAAGGGCAGCCCCGAGCGGCCGCGCCAGCAGTGTGTCGCCCTCTCCCTTCAACCTACGGATGCAGCGTGCAGCCACCGCATCGAAAGGGAGTGCCGCTCGAACCAGTAGCCCCGACGGCGTACACACCTCGATCGGGCTGGGAACGAGCTCGCTGCGGCAACGCTCGCACAGCAGTACACCGGGCGCATCGCAACCGGGGCAGACGGCAGCGAGCAGAAAAGCTGCGATTTCCGCTGCCAGCCTGTGCCATCGATTGTGCGGTTGTTCAATCATCTACTGATCCTGATATCCAGCGGGACAGCCCGCATCCCGCTCTCTGCGTCACCGACGGCAGCTGTGGAGAACTCGGATTCCCACCGAACACGTGGAGGAAAAGCTCAGCGTCCGGCGCTCGTTGCCAGCAACGTCACTCCCGTCGCTGATTCCCTCCACGCTGATCCGCTCTGCGAATAAAGGGATCCGGTCGCGGACAGCACCTTGACGTTCAACGCGCTGCGCGCACCAGCCAGCGAGATCGCCTCAGCGGGCGCGGCCGCGATGCTGCCTGTGCCACCAACGATCTGAGTGAGCAGCTTCGGTCCGTCCTGCTCGATCAGAACTCCAAGCCTGTCATCACCGAGCCAGACAAGATCGGAGGCGCTTCCGGCAAGCCGGGTGAGCAGTCTGGGCTCACCGAGGGCGATGGGTGCACCGCTGTCGTCTCGGATGACCGCTGCAACGGCGACCCACGTCTCGCCTCCGACCGTTTCGATAGCGGCGACGCGCGCACCATCCGCGGAGATGCGGATGGCCGACACTGATGCCGCCGTCGGCCAGGCATCCGCAACGGTGTACGAGGTTCCGTCGCTGCCCCACGCGGTCACCTGGGAAGGAGCGCTCGACGGCACCGTCCAGGTGTAGCCGTAGGGGTCGAGCGACGGCGAGACGAGGTCTGCTCTGGAATCGAGCTCGATCACGTCCCCGTCGGCGACGATCTGCACGCGCCCGTCGTTGAGCTGCACAGCCGCCCTGGTCTGATCAGCGGCGACGTCGACGGCGGAAACGGTCTGCGCAATCTCGCCAATTTCCGCACTGATACCGTCGATCGGCGCGATCTCAGTGCCGACGAAGGAGCCGAAGGTGCCGTCTTTGAGCACGATAGTCTCCGCATCGGCGATGGCGTCGACGATCTTCACGACTCCAGCGTCGAGCACCTGGCCGTCCACGTTGAACCGCACCTGGCTGACCAACACGCCTGCGGCCTTCAATGTGGCCTGCAATTGTGTGCGCATGCGCGCCAGTGTGGTCTGATCGAGGCTCCGCGCTGAGCGACTCAGGGCGACCTCGGCGATCTGGTCCTCGTCGAGCCGCACAGCATCGCGCGCCAATGTGACGTCCGAGGGGAAGGCGCTCTGCACCGCAGGTTCAAGCCACGGGCTCGGTGCACCCTCGATCAGCGACTGGGTGACTGTCGTCGCGATCGTGGCTCGTCTGGGCAACCAGCGCACATCGGGCACCAGTCGGCTCCAGCTCTGGTCGAAATACTGCAAGGGGTAATCCTCGAACACGCGCGGGAATCGCGTCTGATCGATCACAACGCCGTCGGGGGCCTTCGAGATGCGCCACTGACCCTCGGTCTTCACCACCACGAAAGACAGCGTCGTCTCCCCCAGCGCTTCCGAATATGCGCCGGCCTCGTCGACGCCAGCGATCTGCTCGATCTTGACCTCTATCTCGGCCGTGTCGCCGTCTTTCCCGGTCTCGGCATTGGCATCCGCATCCGCGCCCTCGCCTTCGGCACCCTCGGCCTCGGCATCTTCGCCCTCAGCATCCGCTTCCCGACTCGATGTGAACGTGCGAGATTCTTTGCCTTCGTCGATGAGCACGCCCGCGTTGGGACGCCAAATCTCGCGATACTCGGCGGTGAGGAAGCTCTGCGCCACCAGCCAGTTGTCCGTCGGGGTGATCGCGGCCTCGATGAAGTCTTCGACGATCCGCTCGGGTCCTGCGCCGTCGACGGGTCCGGATGCCAGCAGCAGAATGTCGGGGTCGTCAGGCGAGTCACCGAGAACGAGCCCGGATTTCACCTCGCCAGCCGTGGGCAAACCGGCACAGGCAGCCAGCACGAACAGCGCGGCTGTCACCGTGAGCGAGGTGAAAAGACGTGAGATGGTTGTGCGCATCACCGGCTCCCCTCGTCGAGCAGCTGGGAGGGGATGTCGGCGAGTTCGATCGGCTGCGTTTCGTTGTCGATGTCGCCCAGCTCATCACGTGGCTCCAGCGGCACAGGCGACGGACCGTCCAGGTGATCGCCGTGGCGCGGCAGAGTGAGCACGAAATTGGTGCCGGTGCCAAGCTCTGACCAGACGGCGAGCGTGCCGCCGTGCAGGGTCGCATCCCCCAGGGCGATCGACAGCCCGAGACCGGTACCGCCAATAGTGCGCTGGCGAGAGGGGTCGGCACGCCAAAAACGGTCGAACACGCGATCGGCGTCTTCGGGTCTCATCCCGAGTCCCGAATCCCGCACGCCGACCGCGACCGCGTGCTGGTTGCTGTCGACCGTGACGACGATCGGGCGCCCTTCACCGTGCTCGATCGCATTGCCGATGAGGTTGCGTAGCACGCGTCGCACCCGCCGGGGGTCCATATCCACCGGCGAGTATCCTCCTGGCGCAACGAACCGGAGCTCTGTGTTGTGGCTCTCGGCAAGGGGCCGCATCTGATCGACCATGTCCTCGGCGAGGTGAGCCAAGCTCGTCGCCTCGAGCTCGAGCTGCACAGAGCCAGCGTCATAGCGGCTGATCTCGAGCAGATCGGACAGCAGTGTGTCGAAGCGCTGCACCTGCGTGTGCAACAGCTCAGCTGTTCGGGCCATGACGGGGTCAAAATCCTCGCGCTGATCGTTGAGCATGTCGGCGGCGAGTCTGATCGTTGTCAGCGGTGTTCGCAGCTCGTGCGACACATCCGAGACGAAGCGTTGCTGCACAAGCGAGAGCTCTCCGAGCTCTTTGATCTGCGATTGGATGCTGTCGGCCATGGCGTTGAAGGAACGAGCCAGCGTCGCCAGCTCGTCCTCACCGTGCACCTGGATGCGCACGCCAAGGTCACCGGAAGCAAGCCGGGCGCTGGTCTGCGCAGCCTCGATGATCGGAGTGGACACGGTTCGCAACACGACATACGAGATCGCCGCGACGATTGCGATCAGCACGATGCCGGCGATCCACAGCGTGCGCTGCACAAAGGCGAGGGTCTGATCGGCATCCGCAAGATTGTAAGAGAAGTAGACCTGCACCAGGCCTGCCTGCGGCACAGTCAACTGTTGACCGACGATGATCCCCGCGACGCTCTGCCCAGAGGAATCCAGCGCAACCGACTGATACCACTGCACGTCCCCGTGCTCGATCACGCGTGTGCGCAAGGCCGGCGAGACAAGGTTCGTGCTGAGGCCCGCGGTGAACCCGTTCAGCCGTACGGTGGCGACATCAGCGTCAACATCGGCGTCAGTGCGGATGCCGGCAAGACCGTCAGCTGTGGAATTACGAGCGAGTTCTTCCTGAACGCTGTTCCAGAGCTCAGCGAGCGCACCCGGCTCGTCGCCGATCTCCGCCGAGTCCAGGGTGGCCTGCGCAATGTCGATCGCGCGCAGCGCATCTTCGAGCGCCTGGTCCTTGCGCGACTCGAACAGATCATTCTGGATCACCAGCGCCATGGTCACGCAGGTGACGAAGATCGCAAGCGCGGTGAGCAGCAGCGTAACGCTGAGAGTACGAAAGCGCAGCGAGCGCCGCCACAGTTGAGCGAGCACATTCGGCCAGCCGCGCCAGTCGCCGAGTGCGGCGACCGCCGTGATGGTCGCGGCTCGTGCGGCCATGCGGTGCCTAGCCGACGCTCCCGGCGCGATAGCCAACGCCACGCACCGTCGTCACGATCTTCGGGTTATCCGGGTCGAGTTCGACCTTGGCCCGCAGGCGCTGCACATGCACATTCACCAGGCGCGTATCGGCCTTGTAGTGGTACCCCCACACCTGTTCGAGCAGCATCTCTCGCGAGAACACCTGCTGAGGCTTCGATGCGAGCGCGACGAGCAGTTGAAACTCCAGCGGAGTCAGTGCGATCGGCGTGGTGCCACGACGAACCTCGTGCGCGTCGACGTCGACGGTGAGATCGCCAACTCGGATCTGCTCGCTGACCGTCTGGGGCGCTGGGCGGAGACGAGTGCGGATGCGCGCAACAAGCTCCTTGGGGTTGAACGGCTTGACGATGTAATCGTCTGCACCGACCTCGAGGCCCCGCACGACGTCGGCCGTGTCACTGCGTGCGGTGAGCATAATCACAGGCACACCGGACTCTGCACGGATGCGGGTGCAGATCTCGATACCGTCCATCCCTGGAAGCATGAGGTCGAGCAGGACGAGGTCTGGATGCTGTGCCCGCCATTCATCGACCGCCTGTGCGCCGTCGGCGCAAAAGACCGGCTCAAAACCCTCGGTGCGCAACACGATGCCGATCATCTCTGCGAGCGCAGTGTCGTCATCGACCACCAGAATGCGTGAGGTCATAAGAAATACTTTATGGCACTCAGTCCCAGACGCCCGGCGTCTGCGCATCGCGACCGTGTTGTGACACGATAGGAACGCACGACGGAGGGAGTGCTGTGAGTGGACAAAGCTGGACCCCCGCACCGAAAAGAGGTGCCATTCCGCTGCATCCGATGACATTCGGGATGCTGCTCGGGAAGTCGTTCGCGGTGCTGCGCCACAACCCGAAGGCGCTCTTCGGGTTCGGGGTTGTCGTGCAGTTGCTCGTCGTGCTGCTCAGCGCGACAGTCATGGGGTTCGTGTTTTACTCCGCGTACGAACGACTGGAGACGGTGTCGAGCTCGTCCCCCGACTATGACGCGATCCTGGCCGGCACCATCGGCCTGGCCATCGTCGCCGGCATTTTCGTCGCACTCGCAGCGGTCGCATTCGGCTCGATGGTCCAGGGTGTCGTCGCGGCCGAGGTCGGCTTCGCCGCGATCGGTGTGAAGTCCTCGTTCAGGGGCCTGTGGCGGCGCATGGCGCCCGCGTTCTGGCGGCTCGCAGCGTTCTCGATGCTCTCCGTGCTGGTGGTGTTCGTCGGCATAGTGATCGTCTTCGCGCTCATCATGGCGATCATGGCTGGCAGCACGAACGACACAGACGTGGTCGCCGGTGTTGGCGTCCTTATCGTGCTGGTGATCCTCCTCAGCATCCCGCTCGTCGTGTGGCTGGGCACGAAACTGCTTCTGATCCCCTCCGCTCTGGTTCTTGAACGCGCCCGATTCACGGAGGCATTCGTGCGTTCGTGGCGTCTCACCCGCGGCAGGTTCTGGGTCGCCTTCGGCGTGACCTTCCTCATTGGTGCGATCATGGGGCTTGCCGCACAGGTCGTCAGTGTGCCGGTAACGCTGGTCAGCCTGACGCTGGGTACTCTTATCGCCCCGACCGGAGACCCTGAACCCTCACAGATCCTCGGCTTCATTCTCGCGATGGTCGTGCCTCAGATCCTCATCCTGAGCATCGAGGCGATCGGCCTCGTCGTGCAAAGCACTGCGGGGACGCTGGTCTACCTGGACTCCCGGATGCGCTATGAGGGACTCGACCAAACCCTGATCGCGTACCTCGAGCGACGCGAATCGGGCTGGCCAGAAGATCAGCTCGGCGATCCGTTCGCCGTCGATCCCAGTCGCGCGGTGACGAACGTGCCGCCTCAGCACGTTCCCCCCTGGCAGGCGGCGCAGCCCGGCTATCCGATGCAGCCCGGCTATCCGGCACAGCCTGGCTATCCGATGCCACCGGGCTACAGCGGCCAGTATCCGATACAGAGCTACCCTCCGGCGCAGAACTACCCGCCGGCGCAGAACTACAATCCACAAGCACAGAGCTACCCTCCGGCGCAGGGCTCGGGAGATCAGCGGGTATGATCATCCGCTTCGAGGATCCTTACGTGCCCGACGGCGACGAGGCGCGCCGTTGGGCAGAGCAGGAGCTCGCGGATCCGCGCTACGCCGAGGCGAAACCGACGTGGTTCGACCTCGTGGTGCGCGATATCGGCCGGCTCATCGCCGATCTGTTCACGCCTGGCACCGGTACCGCTGTGGGTCCGGCGGCACTGATCGTCGTCGGAGTATTGATCTTCGCCGCACTGGTGGCAGTGCTCATCATCTGGGGGCGACCACGCAGAGCCCACGCCGTCCGGCATCCTACGATGACGATCCTCGGCGCAGACGATGATCGCACCGCCGCTCGGTTGCGCACTGACGCCGAACGAGCGGCGAAGTCGGGCGACTGGGACGAAGCGAGCATCCTGCGCTTCCGGGCTTTGGCCAGGGGGCTGTGGGAACGCGACCTGATCGACCCTGCGCCAGGTGCCACAGCCCAGGCGATCGCTCGTGAGGTCGGTGCCGTGTTCCCCGCTGAGTCTGCCGCAGTGCGCACCGCCGCGATCTGCTTTGACGATGTTCGTTACCTTCGCCATCCGGCCACCCCAGAACGATACGCGCAGCTGCGCGAAGCCGACGACCGACTGTGCGCGCTGCGCCCCGAAGCGGTGCCCGTATGACCCTCACAGAGCAGACGACGTCAACGGCAGAGCGCCCAGACCGGCGCAGACGGATCCGCACGGTGATCGGGTGGCTCGGCATCTCGGCACTCCTGGTCAGCGGGGCGTTCGTCATGATCAGGGTCGCCGTGTCCCCGCCAGACTGGAAAGACGCACTCGACCCCGAGGGCGTCGGCGGAACCGGCGCGATGGCACTGGCTGAGATTCTGCGCGATCAGGGCGTCGAAGTGAGCGTGTACCGCTCGCGTGCCGAGGCGCGAGCCGCACTCGATGACGACACCACCTTGGCGATGGCCAACCCGGTCACGCTGACCGACGAGGCAGTGGAGGAACTGATTTCCCCCGCAGAGCGTGTCGTGTTCCTCTCCTCAGGAACTCACCTGCTGGACCTGCTCGACCTGGGAGAAAATGCTGCTGGCTCGTCCGAGTCCGTCTCGGCGCAGTGTGACGCAGCCGAATTCGCGAACGTAGGCACTATCCGCCCTGACCGCCTGTTCGACCCCGCCGAGGGCGTCACCGGCTGCTTCGGCACCGACGACGCCTCAGCCGTACTGGTCTCAGAGAACCGTGGCAGCATCCGGACAGTCGTCGAAGGCGCCAGACTCTTCAGCAACAGCTACCTGGCCGAGAATGGCAACGCCGCGCTCGGACTGGCGCTACTCGGCCAGACGGACAAGGTCGCCTGGTATGTACCGTCCCTCAGCGACACGGACTACGAGGCCGAAACCCCTGAGACGCTCGGCACGCTTACACCCGACTGGCTCACTCCAGCGATCCTTCTCCTGCTGACCGCAGGGGTCGCTGCCGCGCTGTGGCGCGGCCGCCGGTTCGGTCCTCTCGTCGCCGAAACCCTCCCTGTGACCGTGCGCGCGGCAGAGACGATGCACGGTCGCGCTCGTCTCACCGCGAAGGCCGGCGATGCGGCACACGCCGCAGAAGCACTGCGCGACGGGAGCAGGCGACGACTCGCGCAGCGACTTGGCATCGCCGTCACTGCGGCTCCCGACGAGATCGCCGACGCTGCTGCCGACCGGTTGCGGATTCCTCGTGGTTCACTGCACAGCCTTCTCGCAGGACCTCTCCCGTCCGACGATCGCTCTCTCATCCTGTACGCCCGACAACTCACGGAGCTGGAGACCTCGGTCGAGGCATCCAAAGCGCTCCCCCACACCAATCCGGAGGACCATCGTGACCGCTGAGAACGTGAACGACGCCGAGCTGCGGCAGGCGATGCACCGCGTCCGCATCGAGGTCGACAAAGCCGTCATCGGCCAGGCCGGTACCGTCACCGGACTCCTGGTGACCCTCCTCGCGCGCGGGCATGTGCTCCTCGAGGGTGTGCCTGGAGTGGCCAAGACATTGGTCGTCCGCTCCTTCGCCAGGGCGCTAGGGCTGGACACCAAGCGCGTACAGTT
This sequence comes from Microbacterium sp., assembly GCA_047605925.1. Classification (GTDB taxonomy): domain Bacteria; phylum Actinomycetota; class Actinomycetes; order Actinomycetales; family Microbacteriaceae; genus Microbacterium. Next base: position 103,830 of record JASGEY010000028.1, on the reverse strand, counting down.
CACTCCTGATCTGATGCCCGGCGATGTCACCGGATCCCTCGTCTATGACGCGCGCACCGGCGAGTTCGACTTCCGCGCCGGTCCTGTCTTCACCAACATCCTTCTCGCAGACGAGATCAACCGAACGCCACCGAAGACACAGGCTGCCCTTCTGGAGGCGATGGAGGAGCGTCAGGTTTCGGCCGACGGTGTCAGCCGCCCGCTTCCCGACCCGTTCCTGGTCGCGGCCACGCAGAACCCGATCGAGCACGAGGGCACCTATACCCTGCCTGAGGCACAGCTCGACCGCTTCCTCATGAAACTCGTTGTCGGACTCCCAGAGCGCGACGCTGAAGTGTCTGTGCTGCGTCGACACGCGTCAGGATTCTCTCCGCGCGAGCTCACAGGAGTGCAGGCTGCGGTCACCGCTGAGGACATCAGAGCGGCGCAGCAAGCCGCCGCGCGTGTACAGGTCACCGACGACGTCCTCGGTTACGTCGTCGATCTCGCCAGGGCAACGAGGCAGTCGCCCTCCGTTGAGCTCGGGGCCAGTCCTCGTGCATCGACGGCGCTCCTCGCCGCTGCGAAGGCCTGGGCTTGGCTGAATGCCTCGCCGGCCGTGACACCTGACCACGTGCAGACGATGCTCGTTCCGGTGTGGCGGCACCGCCTGCAGTTGCGCACGGACGCCCAGATGGAGGGCGTATCGGCGGACGCCGTGCTCACCTCGGTCGTGCAGCAGACGAGAGTGCCGATCTAACATGTTCGTCACCGGTCGTCTCGCGATCGCGATCGGCATCGGGGTCATCCCCCTGGTGTTTGCCGGTCTTGCCGGATTCTCGGGATACGTCGCGCTCGGGATCTGGATGCTCCTGTGCGCCGGTCTCGTCGCGCTCGACGTCTCTCTCGCCGCAAGCCCGGCGAGAGTCACCGTGACTCGCCGTATACCGACGCGCGCCCGCATCGGTGAACAGGCCACTGTGAGCGTCGCTGTGCACAATAACGGCACTCGCGCACTGCACGCCGTCATCCGCGATGCGTGGCAGCCGACCGCCGGTGTGTCCTCTGCGCGCCAGCGCCTCGATATCCCGCCCGGTGAGCGCCGCCGCTCCGAGACGACACTGCTCCCGCGCCGTCGCGGCGAGCTCGTCAGCGAGTTCGTGGTCATCCGCTCCCGCGGGCCACTGGGCATTGCCGGCAGGCAGGCCATCCATCGCGTGCGCGGCTCGATCCGCACACTGCCGGCGTTCTCCTCACGCAAACATCTGCCATCTCGACTGGCTCGGCTGCGCGAACTCGACGGCAACACCAGCATCCAGGTACGAGGGCAGGGCACGGAATTCGATTCCCTGCGCGAATACGTGCGCGGAGACGACGTACGCGCGATTGACTGGCGCGCGACCGCCCGGGCAGGCACGACCATGCTGCGTACGTGGCGCCCTGAGCGAGACCGCCACGTGGTGATCCTCATCGATACCGGACGAACAGCCGCAGCGCGGGTTGGCGACGGCACCAGGGTGGACGCTGCTCTGGAGGCGACGCTACTGCTTGCCGCGCTCGCCTCCCGCGCTGGCGATCACGTGCACCTGCTCATGTACGACCGTGAGGTGCGCGCCCGAGTCAGCGGTGTCGACGGCACAGCTCTGCTTCCGGCACTGACTGACGCGATGGCACCGGTGCATGCGCGCCTGGTCGATACCGACTGGATCGGCGCCTTCAGCTCCATGCGTACGCTCACAACACGCCCGTCGCTGGTCGTGATCCTCACCGCCCAAGATGCGGCGGAGTCCGCGCGCAGCTTTTTCGGCGCCTTTCCCGATGCCACGCGTGCGACCTCGATCCTGGTGGGGTCAGTGACGGATGACGGCATCTCAGCGCTCGCGCAACAGCGCGGCTCGCGCGAGGACATCTACCTCGCGGCTGCGGCTGAGCGCACCCTGCGCGACGCCGAGAACGTCGCCGACGCGATCCGGCGGGCGGGCGGCGAGGCAATTGCCGCCGATCCAGAAACTCTGCCTCCACGAATCGCCGACAGGTATCTCGAGCTCAAAGCAGCCGGGCGACTCTGACCAGACGGCATCCTCTCCATTGTCAGTCCGAGACCGCCCGATGGTGAATCAGGCCAGGCTTCAGCCCGCGAACAGACGCGGCGTCCCTGCCTCGTACTCGACGAGGTCACCGGTGTGCCCACGGTGATACGCGCGACCACCGATCACCACCATGTAGATCAGGAACGCGGCGAGCGCCGCCGCGCCGATCCCGATCTTCACTGGCCACGGCAGCGACCAACCAGTGACGAATCCCTCGATGAGGCCTGCCACGAACAACGCGAAGACCAGACCGAGCGATACCGTCGCCAGTGACCTGCCCTCAGCGGCGAGCGACTCGCTTCTCGTCCTGTTCCCCGGCGATACCCACGACCAGAACAGGTGCAGCCCGCCAGCTGCGGCGACGAAAATGCAGGTGAGCTCCAGCATCCCGTGGGGGAGCAAGTACAGCACGAGAATGTCGGTGCGGTCGTGAGCGGCCATGACGGCGCAGATGTAGCCGAGGTTCCGAGCGTTGATGACGATCTGAAACAGCGGCCAGAACCCGGTGATTCCGAACAGAACGCACTGCATGGCGATCCACGCATTGTTTGTCCACACCATGCCAGCGAACACGGCAGCCGGGTTCTCCGTGTAATAGCCGGTGATGTCTTCCTCGGCCAGTTGCTCGAGAAAGGCCGGGGTTCCCAGCGTCGCCAACAGGGCGGGGTCGCTCGAAATCCACGCCGCGAATCCGATCCCAATCGCGAGGAATGCGATCGCGATGACAAGCGTCGTCCAGCGCAGCCGGTACAGTGCTGCTGGCAACTGATTCGCGAAGAACCTGGCGGCGAGGGTGAGCACACTATCGGAGGCTCCGGTGAGCCTCAGCCGCGCACGCGCCAGGATCGTCGAAAGATACGCTCCCTGCGCTGACTCCCCCACTGAGGTCTTCAGATCGGCGAGATCGGCGGATGCCGCTCGGTAACGCACGATGAGCTCGTCGACGCCCGAGCCATCAAGGCGCGCACGACTGAGCTGATCGAGCCGCGCCCACTCGGCGCGGCGCGCATCGGTCAACGCGTCAGCATCCACCTGATTTACTGTACTCATGTCTGTGTCGATCGATACGTCAGACGAGGTGCTCTCAGGCGAAGCCGTCGCTCTGGATGTGCAGCCTGTCGGGTTTCTGCTGCGCGCGCTCGGTGCGCTGATCGACATGGCCATCGGCTTTGCGGTGCTGATTCTGTGGATCTTCCTGCGGCTGTGGTTGCTGACCATCGGAGTGCTCGACCTATCGCTGGATGCGATCGCGAACGTCATCGCGACGGTGTTCTCCTTCCTCGTCCTACCCGTCACCATTGAAGTCATCACCCGCGGGCGCAGCCTCGGCAAGCTCGCGGTGGGCGGACGAATCGTCAGGACCGACGGTGGAGCGATCGGATTCCGGCACGCCTTCATCCGCGGCCTGCTCGGTGTGCTCGAGATCTACATGACCGCGGGCGGTCTCGCCGTACTCGTGGGGGCATTCACCGCCCGTTCGCAACGTCTCGGCGACATCGTCGCTGGTACATACAGCCAGCGAGTGCGCACTCCGGCGCTAGCACCGTCTCTGCCGACGCTGCCGCCAGCCTTGGCCGGGTGGGCGCAGGTCGCCGATGTGGCGCGAATGCCTGATCGTCTCGCCAGACGCATCTCGCACTTCCTGCAGAACGCGCCGCATATGATCCCGGCTGCGCGCGCACGGGTCGCGACCAACTTGCTTTCAGAAGCCGCTCCGTACGTGTCGCCGATGCCCGCAGCCCCCGCAGAGATGGCACTGGCTGGAATCACCGCCGTCAGGCGCGACCGGGAGCGACGCGCCATCGAGTTCGCCAACTATCGAACCGAGAAGCTCACCGGCCGTCGCGTCGTTCTGTGACCAGGGTTCCCGATGACACTTCTGGCGCTCAGGAAGGTCAGATTCAGTAGCGGTAATGCTCGAGCTTGTACGGCCCATCTACTGGAACGCCGATGTATCCGGCCTGATCCTCGGTCAGCGTCGTCAACTGCACCCCGAGGGCGTCAAGATGCAGGCGGGCGACCTTCTCGTCGAGGGCCTTCGGCAACACGTACACTCCGGTCGGATACGCCTCGATATTCGTGAACAGCTCCAGCTGCGCGAGAACCTGATTCGTGAATGAGGCGCTCATCACAAACGACGGGTGCCCTGTGGCATTGCCGAGGTTCATCAAGCGCCCTTCGCTGAGCACGAGAATGCTTCGACCGTTGGGTAGGCGCCACTCGTGCACCTGCGGCTTGATCTCCACCTTCTCCACGCCCGGCAGCGCCTCGAGACCTGCCATGTCGATCTCGTTGTCGAAGTGCCCCACGTTCGCGACGATCGCGAGGTGCTTCAACGCGAGCATGTGCTCTGTGGTGACGACGTCGCGGTTACCGGTGCCGGTGACGACGATGTCGACGTCGCTTGCCACATCGATGAGACGGGCGACCTGGAAGCCATCCATCGCCGCCTGCAGGGCGCAGATCGGGTCGACTTCGCTGACGATCACGCGGGCTCCCTGACCGCGCAGGGCTTCGGCTGCCCCCTTACCGACGTCGCCGTATCCGCACACGAAGGCGACCTTGCCGCCCATGAGCACGTCGGTGGCTCGGTTGAGACCGTCGGGCAGCGAGTGGCGGATGCCGTACTTATTGTCGAACTTGCTCTTAGTAACCGAATCGTTGACGTTGATCGCGGGGAAGAGCAGCTCGCCGGATGCGGCGAGCTCGTAGAGGCGATGGACGCCCGTTGTGGTCTCTTCGGTGACACCGATGAGCCCGTCGGCGATCTTCGTCCAACGCTCTGGCGACATGGTCAACGAGCCGCGCAAGAGATCAAGGATGACCGTGTGCTCGTGGGAGTCAGCAGGCTGCGGAGCAGGTACGGCACCGGCTTTCTCGAACTCGACGCCCTTGTGTACGAGCAGGGTGGCGTCACCACCATCGTCGAGGATCAGGTTCGGACCATCGAATCCGGTAGACGACCAGTCGAAGATGCGCTCTGTGCACGCCCAGTACTCCTCCAGCGTCTCCCCCTTCCAGGCGAACACAGGCACGCCTGCCGGTGAGTCGACGGTCCCGGAAGGCCCAACGACAACGGCTGCAGCGGCCTCATCCTGGGTGGAGAAGATGTTGCAACTGGCCCAGCGCACCTCGGCGCCGAGCGCCGTGAGCGTCTCGATGAGCACTGCCGTCTGCACGGTCATATGCAAGGAGCCGGCGATCCGAGCGCCCTTGAGCGGTTGCGCGGCAGCGAACTCGGCGCGCAGAGCCATGAGACCGGGCATCTCATTCTCTGCGAGGCGCAACTGGTGGCGGCCGGCTTCGGCGAGGGACAGATCGGCGACGCGGTACTCGAGCTCAGGCATCCGTCCATTCTGTCATCACCTGAGAACCAACTCTCGCCTCAAACCCTTCACGTTCACCTTCCCGTCAGGGACCTCGTCACCTCAGAAGCGGATCGCGTCGATCACCTTCACCCGTAGCGCCACGAGCGCCGGGATGAATCCGGCGACAGCACCGACCACAACCGACGAGATGAGGCCAATCACGGCTGCCCGCAGCGGGAACGGCGGAACATCCTGGATACCGGGGAACATCGACGTCACGATCCAGCCCGAGCGCAGAATCGCGACGGTGATCGCTATGCCGATCACTCCGGCCACGGTCGTAGCGACGAGGCTCTCTAGGAGCACCGTGGTGAAGACGCGACCCGAAGTCGCGCCAAACGCCCGCCGCACGCCAATCTCGCGCACGCGCTGGCGCATCGCGACGAGCTGGATATTGATCAGGCTCAACGCTCCGAGCGCGAGGATGAGCCCGGCAATTCCCCCAATGATCATTTCGAACGCATCCATGGCATCGAGCAGACCTGGCTGCGCCGCCCAGTCCGTGCGATTGACGAACACGCTCTGCCCCGCCGGCAGGCCCGCGCGCAGGTCCATCGCGAGCACTGGTGCGATGTCGTCGACCTGATCGGATGCTACCCACACCTCGTACTGCAGTTGGATCCCTTCCGGCAGCGCATCCACCCGAGAACGATACGCGTCGAACAGCAGGTCCACGCGAAACTCTTCATCACCCATGTACTGCCTTGGTACGACTCCGACAACCTGGTACGTGCCCCCGGCAGGGCCGGAGATGGCGAGAGTCGGATGCTGCGCCAACGGCACTCTGCCGAGCCTGTCCCACAGCGCCTCTGTGATGACAGCAGGCGGTGCCAGCGCCTCGACATCCGACGACGTGAACCAGCGCCCGTCGAGGAGGGTTTCGCGGTGGATCTCCGGGTACGCCGGGTCGAACAGCCGCGCGCTCACGTCCACAATGCCGTCAGGCAGAGCAACCGGCAGCATCATCCCCAAGGCAACCCTGGCGGTGTGACTGAACTCGAAACGGCCCGCAGCACTGGCAAAGCGCTCGTCGAAGGCGTCGACGTCTACGGGGGTGCCGTCGTCGCTCGCAGGGCTCACGACGAGCGTTGCCGCGCGTCCGCCCCAGCGGTCGGATTGCTCGGTCTGGTATTGGCGCTGGTACTCGGAGAACGCGAACACAGCGGTGAGCGCACCCACCGACACGGCGATGCCGATCAGGCTGAGCATCACCCTCAGTTTGTGCACCCGGATTTCGGCCCAGGCATCGGCGAGCGCCCCGATGATCCCGGTCATGACGCACCCTCCCCGATCGCATCCTTCGGCGAGAGGCCCGACGGAACAGCGCCCGACGGAACAGCGCCCGACGGAACAGCGCCTGACGAAACAGCGTCTGACGAAACAGCGTCTGACGAAACAGGGCCCGACGGAACAGACCCCGCGAGAGGCGAGTTTTCGAGCGTCGAGGCCGCGAAGGCCCTCGTCAGATCCGCGGGTTCGAGGTGCCCTGCGTCGAGGCGATAGTGGCGCCGTGCGCGTGCGGCGACGTGCAGGTCGTGCGTAATGGTGACCAACGCCGCATCGGTCTCCGTTGCGACCTCGTCGAGCAGAGCCATGACAGCTGCTCCGGTATCGATGTCGAGCGCACCTGTGGGTTCGTCCGCGAGGATCAACACTGGTCTGCGCACCAGGGCACGAGCGATCGCCACGCGTTGCTGCTCCCCGCCTGAGAGCCGGTCGGCGATCTGCTCGACGCGGTGACCGAGTCCCACCCTCTCCAGCATGTCAGCGGCGATCTGCTTGCGATTCCAGAACAGGCGGCCCGAGGCGTGCCCCAGCGGCATCATCACATTATCGAGCGCCGTGCGCCCGGGCAGCAGGTTGAACTGCTGGAACACGAACCCCACACTCTTCCCGCGCAGGCGATCGAGTCTTCCCGAGCGCATCCTCCTGAGCTCGATGCCGTCAAAGGCGACCGTACCGGTGGTCGGGGCATCCAGCATCCCGAGGATGTTCAACAGCGTTGACTTGCCCGACCCTGATCGACCGACGATCGACACGTGATCACCGGCGCCCACTTCGAGACTGACTCCACGCAAGATCTCGAGAATCGTGTCGTCCGCGAGTCTGACGCTTTTGGTGACGCCTTCGAGACTGACGAGACTCACCAGCTCATCCCGCTATCGCACTCTTCCACCCCGGGCTCGATCTCATAGCAGTTCTCCTGCACAGGGGCGACGAAGCCCGGAACGAATTGCCTGATCGACTCGCCTTCCTCCAGCCCCGCAGTGACCTCGACCATCGTGCCGTCGTTCACGCCCAGGGTGACAGCGCGCTCCTCGGGCTCGGATCCGTCGCCGGCATCCACCCACACGTTCCCCGATCCCGACCCACCCTGCACAGCGGTCACCGGGATCACCAGTGCGTCGTTAACCTGCCCGAGTGCGAGATCCAGAGTGGCAGGAAGACCCGCGAACACGACTTGGTCCGCGGGGATCGCGCAACGCACGCTGGCGATGCCATCTGCGGTCACTTCCACCTTCACCCCGGTGCAGGTGAAGGGCGCTGGCCCCCCGGTGATGGTAACGGATGCTTCGTTCGGAGCGTTCACGAGCCGATACAGCTGCACCGGCTCGACCGTCGCGAGCAGGTGGTAGCGAGCTGGGGTGAGCGTATACATCTCCATGCCGACGCTGGTCGTCTGGCCCTTGACGAGGGTGATCAGCGAGACCTCTCCGGCCTCGGGAGCTCTCACGTCGATGTCCTTCTTCGGATCATCCTGCTTGATGGTGAAGAGTTTTTGACCCTTGGTGACCGTCGCACCTTCGGCGACGTGCACGCCCGTGACCGTGCCGTTGACCTCGCTGCGCACCAGGTAAGGCTCGTCCCGTGCGATGTTGCCGCTCAACGAGAGCGCATTGACGACGGACCCGCGTTCGACGGCGATCACGGGATCGCTGATCGATGCCTCTGGCTCAACGACAGTGACCGTCTGATCGGGGAAGAATGCGATCTTCACGAGCGCCGCGGCGCTCGCACCGAGCACGATGACGAGAAGAAGAGGGAAGATCCAGCGACGCCAGACGATCACGGCTGCCTTTCCGGCTACGTCGCCTTGACGCACCCATCTTCACCATAGCCACTACATAGCCAGCGCTGCTAGCAATCCTGCGGTGATGTCAGACACGTGCGTTGCTCAGCCTCGGAGCGCCTCATGACGAACGACAAGCCAGCCCGAGGGAACCGACAACCTATCGGCGTGGGAAGCGCACAGGTCATGGGCATGCGGGTGCACGTCAAGCCCGAGTGGACCGAGGGCCGCCATCTGGTCGCCGTAGTCGTAGGTGAGGGTCGCAACCGCCTCGCGCGCGCAGCCCACCTTCGAGCAGAGTCTTTCATCCATCAGCGTTAGGCTACGACGAGTGTGGGTGCACAGAGCGGATGCCGCGCCGCGCCGTAGACTTCTTCACATGCCACGTCGTCGCACCGTTCGATCAGCTGCCGCCCCTCGGCGCGGCGATCGTCACGGCCGTCACGGCCGGATCGGTCGCAGTGAGGTGGTCCGACCACCCCTCGCTCCGCTCGAGGGCCGCATCGACCGTTTCGACCTGATTGTCGGCATGGCCGTCGAGTTTCTCCGCGGGAGTTGGGCGGAGCTTGAGCATGTGCGCTTCGAGATCGGTGCCATGCCGGCCTTCGAGTCGGGGGGCGAGGTTCCCCGTTGGCACCTCGACCGCGATACCCGGCGCATCGTGCTGTTCCGGTTGCCGATCGAGCGGATGCTGCCGCCGGGGCATGACGATGCCGCGCATCGGCGCATCGCCATCGAAAGCGCCGTGTTCCGCGCCGCAGCCGAATACGTGGGCCGTGAACCGTGGGACCTTGGCCACGAGCACTGAGCGTGCATCTGCCGGTTCAGGGATACACGGTGATGTTCTGCTGGGCGCCCGCCCCCGACCACACCGGCCAGCCCGCGATGGCACCCGTGCCGGTCATTGCGATGGCCGCGTGAACGGGCCCTGTCGGGTTCATGGAGTACACGGTCTTGGGATCGACCACGGCAGACGCCGAGGACCCGGCCGGCACGGTGATCGTCCGTTCATCGCCGCCGGAGGTCGTTGAGAGTACGACTGTGGCGTCCGTACCGCCGTCGTTGACAAGGAACAGCGTCGCCGTCGGCCCTGACGGCACGGCGACAAGCACCTCGTCTGCGATATCAGGAGCAGGCATCAGCCACGCGAAATCACTCCCGGGCGCTACGCCGTCTTGTATCCGCACGCCAGCGAGCACAGCATCATCCGCATCGACATAGACGTTGTACACGCCGGAGTCCAGGTTCGACAACCCGACCTGCGCCGGAACATCCGCTGTCAGCGGCACATCGACAGAATGCGCAACGCTGCTGTCCCCCACCGCCCGCACTGTGATGCGTGCCGTCGTGTCGGCACCAGGAGCAAGCAGACGCACAACAGCGGCGGAAGCGTCGTCGCTCTCGTCAGGAAACAGCTCGACCCCGGCGATCACGGGATGCTGTTGCGGTGCCGCGATCGCGTCCTGCAGGTCGATGCCGATCGGATCCAGCGTCTGGGTCAGCGACGACTGCAGCACAGCTCGCACCTGGGCGCCCTCGGCGGACACCTTGACGACGGGGACGTCAGTGCCGCTCGCGATCGCGGAGAGCGGGAGGGCGAGCTGGGAGAGGGCAGGGACGATGGTCGTGCTGGTCGTGCGCACAGTGCCGTACACGGTGAGTGCGACCGTAGAGGGCACAGTCCCGGGGTTGCTGAGCACGATGAGATCCGCGGATCCCGTCTGGACGGTTCCTCCGATGAGCCACGATTCGCTGCTCGCTGAACGGCACGGCGCAGCGGCGAATCCGGCGAGATCCTCCGTATCCAGTGACGTGGACTCGGCAGCTCCGATCAGCGATGCGGCACCGTCGACGACCGCCCCAGACAGGCGCCGCACCTCTCCTGCACCATCGAGATCGGTGACAGCCAGCTGAGAGATCTCCGCCGACCCTGTCGTGCTGTCCATAGTGAATAGAGCGGATGCGGCAGGCTCCATCCGCAGTGGATTCGCGGTGTCTCTGCCCAGTGCACGGAAGTCTCCGTTGCACACGAGAACCGTGTCTCCTGGTTGCGGGGTGACTTCGGTGCGTGCGGGTTCTGTCGAGATGACAGGCCAGGGTGCGCTGACGGCGATCACCATCCCCACGACACAGGCCACCGCGACGACCGCGCCGGTGAGCACCCTTGCGCTCGTCGCTGCGATGCGAATCGCCCGCTTGCCGCTCATCGCTGCTCCTCCTGCGAATCCTCGCTCGCCGCGCCGCCGACCTCCGCATACCCCGGAAGCACGATCCGATCCTCAGGTTGGCGACCTACGATCCGCGAGTGCGCACGTGCCGCTCGGCGCGAGGCGCGCGTTGGGATCGACAACAGAACGGCCGCGATGAACACCGCGAGTTGACCGGTCGTCACCGCACGAGCAGTGGCGTGCTGGCCTGCGGTAAGCTGCGCACGATCCGCGGCATCCGCCTGCAGGCTCCATAGCTCGCCACGAGCGGTCTTTCCCGCTTGCACGAACCCGTCGCGCTGGTTGAGAGCCGCCACCGCAGCTGAGGTCAGAGCGAGCGCGCGATCGTCCGCGTCTGGTGGCGTTGCGAGCAGGATGAAACTGATTCCGGCCTGGCCGAGTTCGGCTGCCGCGTCGAAGTCGCGCGCCGACAGCAGGTCAACGGCGAGCGCGGTGACATCGGCACCCTGAACCCGGGTGGCGGTCGACAAGATCGTGGTCTGCGCGCCGAGTGTCTCACTCGCACCCCACACCGTGTCGACAGCCAGCGCCCCATCGTTCTGCGGTGTGAGCACGAGCGTACTGACGGGTTTGTCGCCCGCTGCTTGCGCTGCCACGTATGCAGGCAGCGTCGAGATCGGCCCATTGGTGAGCAGGCGTTCGTCAGCGGCGAGGTGGAATGACAGCAGCGTCGGACCAGCGCTCACGATCACCGCACTCGCCGCGATGACGGTGCAGAGCAGCCTGAGCATCGGCAGAGTCACCATCGTGTCGAGAGCGATGAGTGCGGCGCCGGAGACGCCCGCCCAGGCAAGGCTGAGAGCGGCACCTGGCCAGATCGCCACAGGGGTTCCCTGTGAAAAGGAGACGCAGACGCCCACGACCGCGAATGCCGTGATGAATCCAGTCGCGGCCACGCACAGCATAGCGATCCCCGCGCGCCACCGCGGGGCAATGGCCGACAACAGGGCGAGTAGACCCAGCGGGGCTAGCAGCACCCCAGCCCACGCCCCTAGAGGCCAGGAGAAGACTTCGCTCCAGCCGCCGTAGCTCTCGGAAGGAAAGCCCATCGCCAGGGCGAGCCGCCCAGCGGCATCCGGCGCTGCCTGCGGGCCAGCCCAGATCCTTCCGGGATCCCCTAACACGGCGATCAGGTGGCCATGTGCCTGCTGCCAGATGACCAGCGGAGCAAACAGCGAGGCTGCGGGGACGGGAACCCAGAGCAGTCGGATCGCACCACTCCAGCGCGCCCCGCCAATGGCCACCGCAAGGCAGAGCACCCACAGCAGCAGCAACGCGGGTGCCAGAGAGGGCGAGCACGCGGCGACAGCTGCGAAGACGATGGATGCTGCGCCAGCGGCGCCCCAGGATCGGTGCGAAACGACTGCCGAGTGCGCAAGCCACGGCAGCAGCAGGTGCAGGATCACTCCGGCAGGTCGGCCGTCGGTGAGTGCGGCGATGAACGAGGGCGCACACGCCCAGACGATGCCGGCGAAAATGCGCAGACCCGCCCGTTCGGTGATGCGTGTGGCCGCGAACCAGCCGCCGAGCACTGCCAGCGGGAACGCAAGCAGCCACAACAGCACCAGCGAGAATGACGGTGCGGCCGGCCACAGTGAGCCCAGTACCGCGACGACGGCCGCGAAAGGATCGGCGGGCCCGACCAGATCGATACCGAGGCCGCGGAGACCCCATGAGGCATCGCTCCACAGAGCGCGGACCGTGGTGCGCAGCGGCAGCAGCGCGCCACCGCCGAGCGCCGGCCAGGCCATCATCTCGGTGAACACCGCAATGCTGACGACGAGCGCGGCGAGTACTGCCCACGCCCCTCCGCCTGAGAAGAAGCGCAGTTCGTCGCTGCGCCCGCCTTCGCTGCCGTGTCCGTCGTCAAGTCGACGGCGCAGCTCCGCTTGGGTGACGCGCAGGGGGGCGATACTCGACCATCCTGAGGTGCGGAACGCGCGGATGCTGCGGCGAGAGCGACTGATCGCACCGAATCGGAACAGTGCCGTGAGCGCGGCCGCCCACTCCGGGAGGACGGCTTCGGGGCGTTTGCTGATCAGGTGTGTGATCGAGCGCCAAAACGCCAGTGGCAGCACCGCAAGCCACTGCGGTACCAGTGCGAGTGCTGGCGCATAAGCGAGGCGTCGGTGCAGCTGCGCGACCCGTGTGACATACGCGCGCTTTGAGTCCCCTGCCGGAAGGGCGGCGAGACCGTCGGGGTGGACAGCGATGCGCGCGGACGGCGCCAGCACAACGCGCCCCCCGCCTAGTCGCGCGCGCACACCAAGGTCGAGTCCTTCATCGGCGCCGGCAAGTGCAGGGTCGGGGCGAAGTGCGTCGCGAACCTCGCTGCGGATGAGGATTCCTCGAACGTCAGCGCCGAGCGCTTCATCACGCCCATCGTGCTGACCTTGGTCGAGTTCTCCTGCGGCAAGCTCCACCGCGCGACCGAAGGCGGTCATGCTGACACCCAATGAGACGATCTCGCGGTCGTTGTCGGCCTGCACGAGCTTCGGAGCGACGATTGCCGCCGATGGGGAGCGCTCGAGGCTGCCGATGAGTCGCTCAAGAGCCCGCGGGTGCGGGGCCGTGTCGTTGGCGAGCAGCCAGACGGCGCTGCCCTCTGGCACACGGGGTCGGGCGAGTTCGACCGCTTCGGCGAATGAGGTGGAGCTGCGCGCCTCGATCACCCCCTCGACGAGACCCGCGATGCTCTCACTCTGCGTGGCGGTGGTCGCATCGCCGCACATCACGAGGGTGATCGCTGCGGGCGGCATCGTCTGTGCGCGCAGAGCATCGAGGGTACGCAACAGTTGGGCGCGTGCTGACGATCCTTGGCGCGCAACGATGATGGCGTGAACTCGGGCTGGCATGACCTGGTCAGCCTAAGCGCGGGTGCACGGCGGCTTAGGCAGCGCGCGCGGCGCGCCCGCTAAGCTGTGCGGTTCGCGCTCAGCCGGCGCGGCGTTTGAGTTTGCGACGCTCGCGCTCAGAGAGGCCGCCCCAGATGCCGAAGCGCTCATCGTTCTGAAGCGCGTACTCGAGGCACTGGTCACGCACATCGCACGACGTGCAGATACGCTTCGCGTCACGGGTGGAGCCGCCCTTCTCAGGGAAGAACGCCTCAGGGTCGGTCTGAGCACAAAGCGCGTCTGCCTGCCAGGCGAGAACGTTGTCGTCTGCGGGATCGGCTCTGCGAACCCCGGGGACGCCCAGGTTGATCGGGTCGACGAACCAGTTTTCCGGTACGTCGGATCGGTAACCCGTCATCTCGATCCTCCACCCCTTGTCTCCGCCCCGGCGGGCCGTGCTCACCTAATTACACCCGTGTGATTCCGATCGGTCAAGTCGCGGATAGTAAACCCTCAATATCATCTTGAAGGTTCTTGGCGCATCATCGGCGTGTCGCGGCATCCGCTCGTCCTTCCGCCTCTCCCCCTGTCCCGTCTGCAGGTCGAGAATCCGACCGCAGGCCCAAACCGGCCGACTCAACCTGCAGACGGAATCTGAGCATGCAGATGGGACGAGAAAGAGTGCCGGGCAGACCGCACCAGACTCAGCAGCCGGGCTCGGCGATAAAGACCTCGCCGACGCCGGAGAGAGTGAGTGAGGATTCCTCCTCCGAGGCGAACACTGCAGTGCCGACAGCTACGTGATGCGCGACAGCATCCGCTCCGCTCACCGCGACCTCCCCGGCGGTCGCGAGTACCATCGCGGGCCCTGTGACGGCGATGGCGAGCGGGTCGCCCGACAGCGTGACTCTGCGCAGGGCGAAATCGGGGACGTCAGCGGGATAGGTCGTGATCGCGCCGTCGACCGAAGGCCGCAGCACCGGCACCAGCGCCGGCTCAGCGTCCAGGATCGCAAGCAGTTCGGGCACGTCGATGCGCTTGGGTGTGAGCCCGCCACGCAGCACATTGTCACTCGCCGCCATGATCTCCACACCGAGACCTGCGAGGTAGGCGTGTAACAGTCCCGCATGCAGGAACATCCCCTCGCCTCGGCGCAGCACGACATAGTTCATCAGCAGCGCGACGACAACGCCCGGGTCCCCCGGGTAAGTACTCGCAATGCGCGCGACAGCTCGCACAGTGTCTGTCCACTCGCCCGCATCGCTGGTCTGCTCGACCGCCGCGATGATGGCGTCGACCACGGCCTGCGCAGTGCCCGACAACAGCCACCCGATCGTCTCTCTCACAGTGGTTGTCTGCAGCCGTGCACGCAGCGGTTCGACAGCCTCACCGAGGACATCGAGCAGCCTGAACGTATCGGCGAGAGGGCGCAGACCGCTCAGCGATTCGAAGCGCTCGCTGAGTGCAACGATGAGCTCTGGCTTGTGATTGCCATCGCGATAGTTGCGCGACGGGTCGTCCACATCGAGGACCGATTCACGCGCCCAGCCTGCGCGGGCCTGCTCGAGCGTCGGGTGGACCTGAATAGACAGGGGGGATGCTGCGGCAAGCAGCTTGAGCAGATAGGGAAGCTTTCCCCCTGTGACCGAATCGAGCGTCCCCGCACCGTCGAGATCGGCGGGGTCGCCCGGGTGGTCCCCGAACCAGACCTCAGCCTCGGGCTGCGCAGACGGCGAGCGGCCCGCCAAATCGGCGAGTAGAGTATGCGAGCCCCAGGCGTAGTCACGGGGCACGTTCGACAAGCTCAACAGCATCACACCAGCGTAGGGCTACGGCAAGGGCACAGCACGGAGCGGTAGCCTGAACGCGATGG
This sequence comes from Microbacterium sp., assembly GCA_047605925.1. Classification (GTDB taxonomy): domain Bacteria; phylum Actinomycetota; class Actinomycetes; order Actinomycetales; family Microbacteriaceae; genus Microbacterium. The sequence continues at coordinate 88,388 of JASGEY010000028.1, read as the reverse complement.
CGCAGTACACCAAGCATCCGGTCGCAGCCCCGCCAACCGCGCCAGCGCGCGAGTCGACGGGGCACCTTGTGCTGCGCGGGTACATCATCTTGATGCTGGTCGTCACCTTCGCGCACTCCGCCGTGTATAACCTGCTCGGAATGTACGGGGCGGCCCTCACGATCGGCGTGTTCTTGCTCGCAACGCTGGGCATCGGCATCCCGATGCTCGCGCGAAAGCAACCCCAGCCTTTCGCCTGGCGGCGACTGCCGTGGTCGGCCGTCGGCTACGCAGTGCTCGCCCTGGTCTCGGTGGCATGGTCGCGCTGGCAAGGCGCGACGCTCGCGACCGGCGCCCTCCTCGCCACGATCACCGTGAACGCGCTCTTCATCGCTCATGTGCTGACCTGGCGTGAAATCGTCCGCGCACTTGCCTCCGCATTCAAGTGGATTCTCGGCCTCTCCCTCGCTCTAGAGCTGTGGGTGACGCTCGTGCTTCAGCACCCCCTGCTGCCGAACTTCCTCGCGCTGCCCCCAGGAGACATCGACCCGCAGTGGTACTGGGTGCGCAACAACCTCTTCGATGGCGGACGCCTGCAGGGCATCGTCGGCAACGCGAACTTGCTCGGCATCATCAGCTTGTTCGCCATCATCACCTTCGGCGTGCTGTACGCCGCGCGAGTGCGCTGGCGAACGACACTTGCTCTGTGGACGCTCCTCGCCGCCTACTTCCTGTTCCGTGCGGGGTCCGCGACCGCATATGTGTGCCTTGCCGCGACCGCCGTGGTGCTGGCCGTCGCGCTGCTGATGCGCACGGCGACAACCCCGAGCGGCCGCACCCGGATCTATGCTGTCGCGATCAGCGGCACGATCGTCGTCGCCGCTGCGGTGTGGGTGCTTCGCGCACGGCTGTTCGGACTCCTCGGACGCAGTGGAGATCTGACCGGTCGATCCGACACGATCTGGGCCGCAGTGATCGAGCGGTGGCAGCAGCATCCTCTCTTCGGCAACGGCTTCTCAAGTCCCTGGCTACCCAGCGATCGAGCGTTCTCGAACTGGATCGAGGACCACGGCATCACGGTGTTCCATGCGCACAACATGTGGTTGGACGTGCTGATGCAGTTGGGTGTGCTCGGAGCCGCCCTCATCGCTATCGCTTTTCTCAGCCTGGTCTGGCGCTCGTGGTTCTTCGCCGTTGATCGGCCGCGGTGGGACCTCACTGCCGATCGAGACTACTCACCGCTGACGCTTCTTCCGAGCCTGTTCACTGTCACGCTGCTGGTGCAAGGGATCACCGAATCAACGCCGATCATGCTCTGGGGCTGGATGCTGCTCATCCTGTTGTCGTTCAAACTGAAGACGACGCCTCTGGTCGGCGTCGGTGAGCGCGAACAGGTCGTCGAGCTCGGTGCGAGACGACGGCGGGTGCCGTGACGCCTGTGCGACTGATCAGAGACCTGCTCGGCTCAGCAGAAGTGGCGAGAGCTTTCACGATCGCCGTGCTCACTGCCGTTTTCTCGTCATTGGCAATCGAGCGGATGTCCTCGCCGGTGACGCTCGCCACGATCATCTCGCTGCTGTGTCTGCTCGGCGCTGCGATCCTCTGGGTGCGGCACGAGGAGCTGTCGCTGCTGCGCATTGCGCCGACATCGCTACTCGTCTTCCTCGGCTGGGCGCTAACGAGCCTGATGTGGACGAGTGACAAGACAGACACCTTCTCCGCGTGCATGGCGCTGTTCGGCTATGGGTTCCTCGCGATCACCGTGGGGCATATTCGCGACACCCTGCAAACCGTCCGCGCACTGGGCGACACTCTCCGCGCACTGCTGCTGGTGTCGCTTGGCCTGGAAATCCTCTCGGGCATCCTGTTCGACGTGCCGTTCAGGTTCTTAGGGATCCGTGGAGATCTCGCCCTCGGCGGCCCCATCCAGGGCATCTTCGGCAGCCGCAACATGCTCGGTTTCGTCGCCGTGATCGCCATCATCACGTTCGTGATCGAATGGCGATCGCAGTCGCTCGCTGCACGCACTGCGGTTCCTTCCGTCGCCCTGGCGACCATGCTCGCGATCCTCTCGGCATCCCCCACCGTTCTCGTCCTCGCATTTGCGGTAGGCGTCGCGGCCGCCACCTTGACGATCGTGCGCCACACTCCTGACCATCGCCGCGGCCTCGTGCAGTGGGTGCTGGGTGCGCTGGTTGCGATGGCATTGGCTGCGGCCTTCGCCCTGCGGCATCCGATTATCGCTCTCATGGATGCCGGCTCTGATTTCTCGATCCGCGCCGACCTGTGGAACACGATCCTCGACTTCACCGATTCGCGGTTGACACAGGGCTGGGGGTGGTTCGGCTCCTGGCCGTCCAGCGAGATGCCATTTTTCTCGATCAACTTCGTGCTCGACCAGCAGCACCGCAGCGCCCTGAATGCCTATTTCGACGTGCTGCTGCAGTTGGGTTCAGCTGGTCTCGTGCTTTTCCTGCTGCTGGGCGGCATCGCGACCGTCCGCTCGTGGCTCGTGGCGAGCGTTCGGCGCTCGGTGGTCTACGCCTGGACCCCGCTCATGCTGATAACCCTCGCTGTCGATTCGATGTTCGAGAGCTTCACGCTCGTCGGGGCCGGCTGGTTCCTGGTTGCGCTATGTGCACTGCGCGCAGGACAGTCGCGCTCGTGGCGCGAGAACATCGATGCGGCGCAGACCGGGGTCGCGCCGACGTTGGGCGGCTTGGGCTGAGCGCGGCTCGGCGGAATCCGTGGGTGCTGCGGGTAGGCTAGTGGTTGCTCGTGGCGCCCTGCGGGCCGAACGCTTCCGGAGACCTCACTCGTGACCAACGTTCCCTTCGACCCGGCATCCGCGACGATCGTCATCGTCACGTTCAACCGCTCGCACCTCCTCACGGGCCTGCTCGAGAGCATCATCGCGATGGACCCGAAGCCCGGTCACGTGGTGATCATCGACAATGCGTCCTCCGACGACACCACCGAGGTCGTCGAGTCGTTCCGTGCGCGGCTGGGCACCGAGCTCGTCTACCGCAGGCTTGAAACCAACACCGGTGGCTCCGGCGGGTTCAGTGAGGGCATGCGCACCGCATACGAGCTCGGCAGCGAGTGGATCTGGATGATGGACGACGACGTCGAGGTTCTCCCCGATGGGCTCGCCAAGATGGGCAAGTGGGCGGCGCGCTTCAAGAGCATCCAGGGCCGCCGCGTGGACTTCGACGGCAGCGAGTTCTACTGGCAGTACCGCATCGCCGAGCGCATGGGCATCCCTATTCCGTTCGCCCCATCAGGCTTTGACGAGTCCGGATTCAAAGAGATGAACAGCGGATGCTTTGAGGGCATGTTCATCCACAGGTCGATCGTGCAGCAGATCGGGCTGCCAGACCCGCGGTTCTTCATCTACTGGGACGACCAGATGTACGGCTGGCTGGCGTCACGGCTGACCACCTCCGTGATCGTGAACGAATTCGTTCTTCGGCGCACGCGAGAGATCAAGCAGTGGGACATGGGTATCCGTCACATGAACGCGTCGAGCAACGCGTACCGGTTCTACATCATGCGCAACCGCGCATATATCAAGAACTACTATCGCGCGCACGGGGTCTACAGTCCTGTGCTGTTCGGCCTGGGCACCACGATGACGTTCGCCAAAGAGATCATCCGGTTGTTCTTCGTCGAACGAACCGTGCGAGGCACGAGCAACCTCTTCCGGGGGATTCGCGAGGGCGGAAAGCTCGGCCGTGATCGCTCATGGCAGCCGATGCCCCCGCTGGAGGCATGACGATGAGTGACGCTCCTCAGCCCGAGCTGCGCTGGGCGCCGATACCGCCGAAGCCGAACCGCGCGAAGCGCGTCTGGCTGATCGTCGGGATCGTCTTCGCCGCGCTGGTCGCGTCCATCATCGTTCTCTACGCGGTGCTTCCGCACGGGCACAGAACGGATGCCGAAGGCACGGCGTCGCCGACGCCATCGAACTCGGTGACCACGACTCCGTCGCCGTCGGCCTCGGCGACACCAACGGCGTCGCCCGAGCCCACAACGCTGGTGACGGAGCCGCCCGTCGTCGACCCCGACGTCGACACCTTCCGCGGGAAGGTCAGCGGATGGCTGAGCGACGGCGGGCGCGGTCTCGAAATCATCGCCGCCACGAGCGGCCAGGATGCACTGTCGGTGATCGATACGCTCCAGGAGGACGCGCAGCGACTCTCCGATGCCCAGCCGCCGACCTCCATCCTGGAGCAGTGGTACACGGGGGTCAGCGCGTACTCCGACAGCCTCGAAGACCTGCGCACGGCCGTCACCGCAGGATCCGGCGTATCAGGAGCCATCGATGCCGCCCGCACTGAACTGACGGGCCTCAAGGAACTCGTCGGACTGTGAGCACCTCCGCCTGTCAGACGGGCGGCTCATTCCGACACATTGGGCGCTGTCAACGCCCACGTAGAGCAGAAGAAGCTCAGCGAGTGGGATGCCGGAGCGACTACGAGTTGTAGTCCCGGTTGTACCGGTCGAGCACTTCAGCGATCGGCGCGTCGAGCACAAGCCCGCCCTTGTCCAGGTACAGACCACGCGTGCAGAACCGGCGGAGGTCGCGCTCGTTGTGACTGACGAAGAACAGAGTGCGCCCTTCAGCGAGCAGTTCGTCGATGCGCGTGTAGCACTTCTCGCGAAACGCCTTGTCGCCGACGGCGAGAACCTCGTCGACGAGCAGAATCGGCTCGTCGAGCTGGGATACCACGGAGAACGCCAGGCGAACCTTCATGCCGTTCGACAGATGCTTGTAGGGCGTGTCCTCGAATCCTGCGAGCTCGGCGAACGAGATGATGCCGTCGTAACGGCGCGCCACCTCCTCGCGCGACATACCGTGAAGTCCTGCGGTGAGGCGCACGTTCTCGCGCACGGTCAGATCGCCGACGAACCCGCCGGTGATCTCGATCAACGGTGCCACTCCCCCGTTCACGGCCACGGTGCCCTCGTCAGAGAGCAGCACGCCGGCGACGAGTCGGAGAAGCGTGGACTTGCCCTGACCGTTGCGGCCGACAACGCCGATCGACTCACCCTGCTGCACCGTGAACGAGACACCACGCAGTGCCCAGAACTCGCCAGGGCGCGAGCGGCGCGCAGCACCGGCGAACAGGTCCTTGAAGCTACGACGTCCTCGACGGTTGCGCCGGAATCGCACGCCGAGATCGCGGACTTCGATCGCTGCCGACATCACAGCTCCTTCAGCACGGGGCGTTCGAGCCGGCGGAACACCCACGCGCCGAGCCCGAGGACGAACACGCTCATGACGACACTGATCGTCACGGCGAACGGGTTCCACTGCTCAGGGAAAAACGGCATCCGATAGAGCATGAATATGCCAGCGAGTGGATTGAAAGCGCCGAGAACCTGCACCTGAGCCGGAAGATCCGACAGGTTGTAAATGATCGGCGTCGCATAGAACATGGCACGCAGAATCAGTGCGGTCGTCCGCTCGAGGTCGGTGTACAGCACACACAGCGGGGCGATGAGAAGACCGAGCCCGATCAGCAGAGCGATCTGCAGCACGATGGCAACCGGCATCCACAACAGGCCCCAGCCGACCTGCACGCCACCGGCGAGAAACGCACTAGCGATCACGAAAATCGCAAGCACGGGCAGCGAGAACAGGTACTCCATTCCCTTGCTCAGGACGATGCGGTTCACCCAGATGGATCGAGGGATCGCGGTCGAGCGCACCAGTCGAGCATCTTTCTTGAACGCCCGCGTGAAGTCCCCCACTGAAGCGTTGAACCAGACCCAGGGCAGCAGCGCGCTGATCAGGAAGACGATGTATGGCTTCTCACCGACATCACGGTGAAAGACCTGCGTGAAGACGAACCAGTAGATAGCGCTCATCACCAGCGGGTCGAGCACCGACCAGAGGTACCCGAGCATGCTCGTCGAGTAGCGCACCTTCAAATCGCGGGCAGACAGAAGCCACAGCGAATGCAGGTATCTCCGGGGCGTCCCCGGGGCCCCGACCGTGGTGTGACTCACAGTGTCGAGTCTACGAGAGGGCGTTGTTCCACATCGACAGCGCCGAGCCGATGGCCATGTGCATGTCGAGGTACTGGTACGTACCGAGGCGGCCACCGAAATGAACGTCCTTCTCCCCCTTGGCGAGTTCGCGATATGCCAGCAGCCCTGCGCGGTCGTCTGGCGTGTTCACCGGGTAGTACGGCTCATCCTCACGGTTCGCGACACGAGAGAACTCGCGCATGATCACGGTCTTCTCCGACTCGTAAACATCCTTGCGTTCGGGATGGAAGTGCTTGAACTCGTGGATGCGGGTGTAGGGAACGTCCATGTCGGGGTAGTTCATGACGCTGGTGCCCTGGAAGTCTCTGACGTTGAGGACTTCCTGTTCGAAGTCCAAGGTGCGCCAGCTCAGCGCTCCCTCCGCGTAGTCGAAGTAGCGGTCGATGGGGCCCGTGTAGACGACGGGCAACTGACCGACGGTCGCCGCTTTGCTGAGCGGCTGAGACTCGTCGAAGTAGTCGACGTCGAGCTTCACCTCGATGTTCGGGTGATCGGCCATGCGCTCCAGCCACACGGTGTACCCGTCGGTTGGCAGCCCCTCCCAGGTGTCGTTGAAGTAACGGTTGTCGTAGGTGTAGCGCACGGGTAGCCGACTGATGATGTCGCCCGAGAGCTTGTGCGGATCGGTCTGCCACTGCTTCGCGGTGTAATCGCGGAAGAAGGCTTCGAAAAGCGGCCGACCAACGAGCGCGATGCCCTTCTCCTCGAAGTTGGATGCCGTTGACACCTCGAACTCGCCCGCCTGCTCACGCACGAGCGCACGCGCCTGATCGGGGGTGAATGCGGACTGGAAGAACTGATTGATGGTGCCGAGGTTCACGGGCATCGGATACACGACGCCCTTGTGGGTCGTGTACACCCGGTGCACGTAGTTCGTAAAGGTCGTGAAGCGGTTGACGTACTCCCAGACCGTCGAGTTCGAGGTGTGGAAAAGGTGCGCCCCGTAACGATGAACCTCGATGCCCGTCTCGGGCTCAGCCTCGCTGTAGGCATTGCCGCCGATGTGACGACGGCGGTCGATGACCGTGACCGTGCGACCAGCTGAAGCTGCGCGTTCTGCGATCGTGAGGCCGAAAAAACCAGAGCCCACGACGAGGAGATCCACCGGTTACTCCTGATCGACGCTGTTGCCGACGCTCGCATCGGAGCTCGGACTGATGATCCGCTCTGGGGCGTACTGGATCAGTTTGATCCTCTCCAGCGCATCCTCCATCAGCGTGCGATTAGTGCGGAGCATGTCCGATATCACCATGAGTGCGACGCTCAGCAGACACCCGACGAGCATCGCACTTCCGAAGATCAATGACTGCACGTGCTCGCCGGCGATGCCCAGCCAGGTGAGCACAAGGAACCTCCCGAACGGGATGGCTGCGCCGATGAAGAACAGTGCGGCCAACGTGAGGAAAACCGTGTGCGGTTTGAACATCACATAGCTGCGCATGATCGCCTGACCGGACCGACCCATGTGCTGGAAGATGTTCGAGAACAGGCGTGACTCGCGAGTCTTCGGGTTCGTCGTGATGGGCAGGCTCGCGATGCGCAAGCGCTTGTTGCCGGCCTGGATGATCGTCTCCATGCAGTAGCTGAACTGCGTGACCACGTTGAGGCGGATGAGCGCCTGGCGCGAGTATGCACGGAATCCGCTCGCTGCATCCGGCAGGTTGGTCTCGGCTGCGAAATTGACCACCTTAGACCCGATACCCTGCATCGCCTTTTTGAATGGCGAGAAGTGCTCGATCGTCTTCGTCTGGCGGTCACCGATAACCACGTCGGCGTTGCCGTGCACGATCGGCTGCACCAGATCGGCGATGCGCTGCTGGGGGTACTGATTGTCACCGTCCGTGTTGACGACGATGTCGGCGCCGTGCTGAAGCGCGTAGTCGACCCCGTCGCGGAAAGAACGGGCGAGACCCATATTCCTGGTGTGGAAGACGAAGTGCTCAACACCCAGCTCTCTGGCGACCTCGACCGTGCGGTCGCTAGAACCGTCATCAACGATCAGGACGTGGATCTCATCGATCCCCTCGATCTGCTTCGGGATGCTCTGGAGCACCAGAGGGAGCGTGGCTTCCTCGTTCAGGCAGGGAACCTGAATGAACAGGCGCATGCGTAACCTCTCAACACGGGGAATCGTCTCCGGGCCCGCACAGGGAGCGCACGACCCTGCAGAAGTCTACCGCAGGGGTCTGGCGCAGCATCCCGCCCGGTGGTCAACGCCCCGAGCTCAGCGACGTCCCATGCCAACGTACGACCACCCTGCCTGACGCCACGCGTCCGCATCGAGGCAGTTGCGACCATCCACGACAACCCGACCGGCGGCGAGGTCGGCGGCGTGCGTCGGATCCAGATGACGGCGATACTCGTCCCATTCGGTCGCGACCACCACCGCGGCTGCGCCGCGGAGAGCGTCGTCGCGGTCAGCGACGAAGGTCAACTCCGGATGCACTCGCCGAGCATTCTCGATCGCCTGCGGATCAGTGACAATGACCTCAGCGCCGAGGTCGTGCAGGCGAGCAGCCACATCGAGCGCCGGCGAGTCGCGGATGTCGTCGCTGTGCGGCTTGAACGCCGCTCCGAGCACGGCGATACGAACACCGCTGACCGCACCGCCCAGACCGTCGACAACGAGCTGCACTGCACGTTCGCGCCGTCGAAGGTTGATCGCATCGACTTCCCGCAGGAATGCCACCGACTCCCCCCGCCCGAGCTCTTCGGCTCGCGCGGCGAACGCACGGATGTCCTTGGGTAGGCATCCGCCACCAAAACCGATGCCGGCACCCAGGAAGCGACGTCCGATGCGGGCATCGTGCCCGATCGCGTCAGCCAACTGCGTGACATCGGCGCCCGCCACCTCAGCGATCTCGGCCATCGCGTTGATGAACGAGATCTTCGTTGCCAGAAAAGCGTTGGCTGCGACCTTGACCAACTCAGCAGTCGCGAGATCGGTCACGATGAAAGGCGTCTGCGTCGCAATGGCCGTGTGATAGACCTCGCGCAACACATCGGCGGCGTGTTCGCCTTCCGGGCCCGCCTTGACACCGACAACAAGGCGATCCGGATGGATCGTGTCCTGTACAGCCCATCCCTCGCGAAGAAACTCCGGGTTCCAGACGAGCGTCGCACCCGTCGCCTCGACGCGTTCGGCGAGAGCCCCAGCGGTGCCGACAGGGACCGTCGACTTGCCGACAACGATGTCGCCCGGCGTCAGGTATGGCAGCAGCGCATCGACGGCGGCGTTGACATAGGTGAGATCGGCGGCACCGCTCTGCTTTTGCTGCGGAGTGCCAACACCGATGAAATGCACCGCGCTGCCTTCCGCTTCCGAAGCGTCGGTGGAAAATCGCAGCCTTCCGGCGCGGATGCCTTCTTCCAGAATCTCCTGCAGACCCGGCTCGAAGAACGGAGCCTTGGCCTGAGACAGCGAATCAATCTTGCGGGCATCGACGTCGATGCCGACCACGTCGTGACCGATCGACGCCATCGCGGCAGCATGCACCGCGCCGAGATACCCGCATCCGATAACTGACAAGCGCAAAATTGATCTCCTCGGGAACAATGGCCGGACGGATCGACCGACGCTGATCATGCTACGTGATCGGGCGCCCGTCATCCGGCCAGCGCGCAGGGCGGTTCGATAGGATCGGCCGGTGATCATCGCCTTCGGCACCTACGACAAAGAACGCCATCCGCGTGTGGGGATCCTCATCGACGGATTGCGAGCGCACGGTCACGAGGTGATCGAACTGAACCGACCTCTCGGACTCTCGACGGCGGAACGGGTGCGGATGCTCAAACAGCCGTGGCGCCTTCCCGTGCTCGGCATCCGACTTCTCTCACGTTGGTGTGCTCTTGCAGCAGACGCACTGCGGATCGCCCGCTCGGGCCAGCACGCGGATGCCGTGCTCGTCGGCTATATGGGGCACTTCGACGTCTTCCTCGCACGCGTGCTCTTTCGACGCTCCAAGATCGTGCTCGATCACTTGATTTTCGCCGGCGACACGGCTGTGGACCGGGGTTCGGGCGGCATGAAAGCCCGCCTTCTCGATGCGTTGGACCGCCGTGCGATCGGTGCAGCCGACATCGTCGCAGTCGACACCGACGAGCACCTAGCCATGCTGCCAGAACCGTCCAAAGGTGTCATGGTGCCTGTCGGCGCCCGGGCAGAGTGGTTCGACGCTCCTGCGGCCACGGCTTCCGAACGTGGGGTGTCAGCCGTGTTCTTCGGCCTGTACACGCCACTGCAGGGCGCCGCCGTCATCGCCGCCGGGATTGCGGCGGCACTCGACCGTGGCGCACCGCTGCGCGCCACGATGATCGGCACTGGGCAGGACTGGGAGCGCGCGCGGACGGCACTCGGCGAACACGAAGCGGTCGAGTGGCTGGAGTGGGTTCCCGCACAGGACTTACCCGGAGTTGTTGCCTCTCACGACATCAGTTTCGGCGTCTTCGGCACCTCGGGCAAGGCGATGCGGGTCGTACCGAACAAGGTGTACGAGTCAGCCGCATCAGGCTGCGCGATCATCACCTCAGACACAGCGCCGCAGCGCTCAGCTCTGGGCGATGCGGCTCTGCTCCTCCCGGCCGGAGATCACGAAGCGATCGCCGACGCTCTCGTCGAGCTGTGCGCCAACCCAGATCAGCTCGGCGCATTGCGTGCAGCAGCCCGCGCGCGGGCCGAGGCCTTCCGCGCGGAACGAGTCGTGGAGCCACTGCTGCCGTTGCTGCGCGGAGCAGGTTCGTGAAACGCGTCCTGGCTTTGCTTCGCAGTCCCGCGATTCGTTGGTGCTTTCTTGCTGTCGCGCTCGCCTTCGCCGCCTGGTACGTGTGGCGTAATGCCGAGGAGATCGGCCAGGCTCTGGCCCGAATGAATCCGTGGCTCGTTGTCGGCGCTCTGGGGCTGAGCATCCTTTACGTGCTCGCCACGCTGGAGGCGTGGCGCCAGGTTCTTCACGACCTCGGCCACCGCGTGCGTTTTCGCCCGGCCGTTGCGCTGTTTGGCGTGAGCCAACTCGGCAAATACATCCCGGGCGGGGTGTGGAACATCGCCGCAGCCGCTGAGCTCGGCACCGCTCACCGCATTCCTCGGCGCCACTCCGTCGCCGCCATGACAATCGCCTTGCTCGTTTCGATCGTGTCGGGCATCACTGTCGGAACTCTTGGATTCCTGTTCTCGCCCGCGCCATTATTCGCGCAGTGGGGTTGGGTGCTTTGGGTGGGCGTGCCGCTGGTGGTAGCGCTCATTCCTCCGGTGATGAACCGTCTGGTCGCCCTCGCCGGACGATTGGCGCGCGTGGCGCCAATGGAAACGGCCATCTCCACGCGAGGCATGGGACCTGTGATCTTCTGGTCTGTCATTGGCTGGATCCTCGCTGGCGGACAAGTGGCGCTCCTGTCCATCGGGCTCGGCGCTCACGCGTCCTGGCTGGCGCTCGCGCAGTGCATCGGCGGGTACGCCCTCGCCTGGACAGCAGGATTCCTCGTTGTCGTCACACCTGCAGGCGCCGGCATCCGTGAGCTCGTTCTCGCCGCGTGCCTTCTCGGAACCGTCAATGACGGCACCGTTGTTGCGATCGTGCTGTTGAGCCGAGCGCTGTTCACCCTTGTCGATCTGGGACTCGCAGGAGTCGGCGCGATCGATCTCAGAATCGTGGAGCGTCAGAAGCGTCCGAGCGCCGACTGACCGCCAGGTTCATCTCACGCTTCTCCGACGCCTGACCCAGACCGTTATCAGAATCGCCACGATGGCGAGGACCGAAACAACACTGATCGCGGCACCCAGAGCCACTCCCTGCCCGACATAGGTGAAGACGACCTCGTGCTCGCCTGCCTCAACGAAGACGGCGGAGAGGGCATGATCGGCTTCGACGATGTCGACGCTCTCGCCATCGATCGTCGCGACCCAGCCCCGATGCATCCAATCCGCGATCACCAGATAGCCACCGCCCTGGGCCTCCACCCCCACTCGGATGCCGTCACCGGCGTCCTCCTGAACGTCGAGCTCTGCGTCGGCACCCTCCGCAGCGGGTCCGCCCTGGGACAGCACAACGGTATCGTCCGAAAGGTCAGCGCTTTGCAGCATCGCGAGACGCTCATCGCCATCGAGAACGACCTCGCTGTCGCTCGCCCATCGGATGCGCGGCAACACGTCCTCTCGCTCCCACACGGCGCCGTTCACATCCGCATACACCAGGCGCAGGTCATCGTCGTCCGGGGCGATCACGGCGACATCGACGATTCCTTCTGCATCGGCACCAAGCACCAGATCCGCAGTGCTCGACAGCCGCAGAGTGAGCTGGTCGCTCACGATGTCCTCGCCGGCGATCGTGATCGTGACGCTTCCCTGCTCGAATCCCTGCCGAACGATGCCCCCCTCGGCAAGCACCTCGCCTGCCGAGTCGAGAATCTGCGCCGATACGGTCATCGCCTGGCCGGGCACACTGACAGGCTCCGCTACGTCTATCGATACCCCGCGCACGCCATCGGCGACGAGCGTCACGTCGATGGATTCGCTGGCGTGCAGCTGCGTTGTCGCGTCACCGCCATCCGTGTGCGCGTTCCCCATGCGATCGACGAGCTCGCCGGGCACTGTCGGCGACAACGCCGTGACCCAGATCGTCGCTCCGAGCCGGTCAAGCAGACGAGCACTGCCATCCGATTCGTCACCGGGGAAGGCAATGGCAGGGTTCGTCGGCGACTGCCCCGCGCCGAAGGCACCGAGCTCCAGCGCCTCGACATACTCACGCCAGTTCGTCGGATGGAAGGAATGGGCGGTGACGGAGCGCAACCCGTACGCCGAGGCCGTGCTTCCCATGAACCCGCCAGAGCTCAGCATCCGTCCGTCGTCGATGTGCTCGGATGCCGCAGCGATCAGCGCGGTCTCCGGATAAAAGTCTTCTGTGTCGCTGAGTGGCCAGTAGTTCGACACAGAGGTTCCCATCTGCAGGGACGCAAGCAGAGCAACGACGACGAAACTGATCTCACGCACAGGTCGACTCCGCACTGCGAGGATCGCAATGCCTGATCCTGCAATGATCAGCAGCCCAGGAAGCGCGTCCAGCGCGAGAGTCTGCGTCGACAGGGCCGGAAAATGCCGCCACATCGCGATCACGAGCGCGGCGAAGGCAAGCCCGACAACTCCGGTGATGGCGATCAGTCGCTTTCGTACAGGGAGTGCGGCTGTGAACACGCGCTCTACTCCGATCGCGGCGAGCGCTGCCCCGAACAGGCACACAATGTCGCGAAGGCGACCGGAGTTGTTGCCGCTGAAGACCGGCAGCGGGGCAAGCCAGTTAGTCCACCAACCCTGCTGCCACACGACGGCGGCCGCGAGCAATGCACTGATCGTGAGGAATGGAACGACGCTGCGCCGTTGACGAGGTAGTCGCGGGGTGAGCACGGCGACGATCGCGAAGAACACTGCCCCGATGCCGAGGAAGGCGTAGCCTTCGATGGGGTTGGTTCCGGCGCCGTAGCCGACCTGGTACATCGACACAGGGAAGAACATCGACAGCACGGACCCGATCGGCTGTTGACTGTAGAACTGCCCGCTGCGCACCGACAGGTCTGTGCCGGCAAGGCTGTAGGCGAGTGGCACGGTCTGTACGGCAGAAAGGGCGATACCGAGGATCACCGACCCCATGCCGACGAGGAACACTCGCCAACCGATGATGCCGCGATGGTCGGCACGGTCAGCGACAAGTCGGACGATGAAGTAGAGACCGCCCGCATAGAGAGCGTGCCCTGCCGCCGCGGGGAATCCGCCAAGAAGGAGGAACGCGACAACCAGTGCGATAGGGATGCCGTCTCGGAGTCGTTTGCGCGCGATGAGGTACTCGACCGCCCAGAACAGCGCTGGCATCATTGCGGCGACCGAGGCTTGCGCCGACCACGTCGCCCACCCCACGAAGAAGCCGGATCCGCAGTAGAACAGTCCACCGAGCAGCCCGGCCGGGCGCCCCAGACCGATCCGTCGCATCCACAGGTACATCCCGATCATCGCGATGAGGACTTCGACCAGTTTGGCGACCCCGGGCGCATAGGAGCTGGGCAGAATCAGAAACCAGATCGTCGACAGCGTGAGCGTTGGCGTGTTCGTGCTCGCGAGCAACTCCGTGCCGGGCCCGCCCAACGCCGACCACAACGCCCAATCGCCCTGCATGAGCCGGTCGTGTATCTGAATGTACGAGGGCAGCAAAGAGTCGATACTGTCGCCGAGGAAGGGATTGAGCACGCTGCCTCTGGTGCCCCCGTCCCACCATGGCGCCACCGACTCCAGTCGGTCCATCGCAGAGAAGGTCTTGAAACCGGCTAGCGCGGGGCCCAGCCTGATCGCGACGACGGCGAAGATCCCCACAAGCACGGCGATGATTCCGATGCTTTCGGGTCGACGCCACCACCGCGTGACGATGGCATCCGGCTCGGTGGGCTGCGGCATCCGTTCCTCCCGCTCAGTCCACGCGAATGCGGTGGCTCATGAACTCCTCAGTTTACCGGCCGTCGCGCACAGCGCCGATGAACCGCTACTCACGAGATCGTCGCACCCTTGGGCAGTGCCGTGATCGTCGCTGCGCCCACCTTGATCACGGTCGGCCAGGAGCCTCCGTTGAGTTTTTCCAGAGCGGCGCGCGACGCAACAGGCCGGAAAACCCCGTTCTGCGCCGCATACACCTCGTTCTTGCCGATGCCCTGCACATACACAGCGCTCAGCGGCGTTCCTGTGGTCAGATCGAGCACTGCACAGGTGCTCTCATCAAGTGTTGGAACCGAGAATCCCTTCACGGCCGCGCTTGTGACCGGAATGAGCTTGCCCTGAGAGGCCACATACGAGGTGGAGCCGCACGCGACGAAGAGGCCGATCTGGCCCGTCTCGGTGTAGGCGTCGAGGAGGGATGCCGACACCACGCGTTGCGTCGCCGACAGACCCAGTTCGCTTGCGTACGCCCAAGCCGGAAGATAAAGTTTGGTCCTGCCGGAAAGCGGGAGATAGACCTTGGTCGATGCATCCGATCGCACGAATGCTCCCGCAACCAATGTCGATTCTTCTGTGATGTCAGCCCCGACAGTGAGCTTGGCGAAGGTTGCCGCCGTTGCAGGGAGCACGGTGGGCGAGACACCGCCGGTGAGCACATTCATCACGGCGCGTGATGTCACAAGCCGGTACTGTCCGTCATCGGCGAGATACACGGGATTCGTGCCAGGCACCTGGATGAACACCTGGTCGAGCGCCGTCGTCTTCTGCAACGACAACGTCTTGCAGATCGCGTCATCGAGGGCGGGTGCGTCAAACCCTTCCGCCGCTGCCGTTGTGACGGGGAACAGCTTGCCGTTGGAGGCAGCGTAGGTGGTCGAACCGCACGTCGCGAACAGGTTCAAGGTGCCGGATTTGGTGTACCCGGAAATCTCGGAAGCAGCGATGGACTGGTGGAACGTCGACGAAGGCAAGCCGAACTCGGCGGAGAACGCCCAGGCCGCCAGATACACCAGCCTGCCGTCGTCGGTGGGGAGGAACACCTCCTTCGACCCGGACACGGTCAGGTAGTTCGCCGTGAGGAACTTCGTCAGCCCCGTGTCGTACTGCTCTGCGACCGCATCCTGCAGGTCGGCGACGTAGGGCGCTGTTCCTCCATTGAGCTTGGCAAGGGTCGCGTCGTCGTAGACGGGGCGTAGCTCGTCGTCGGCGATCAGCATCGTGCGATCGCTCGATGTCACTGAGGCATACCAGGTCATGTCGTTACCGGCAGTGAGGGAGTCGTGGTCTGCGGCTGTGAGCTTTGTCTCCGTGTTGCAGGCACTTCCCCAGGCTGCCACCATCGCGCAGCTCGAGAAGTAGTGTCGGCTCCCACCCTCGAGGTAGGAGACCTCTCCTGTGGACGCGTTGCGCAGGAATCGAGTGGCGTCTCCCCCGTCCGTATACGCGGACACGGTCTCAGCGGTGACCGTCGTCGGCGTTCCCAGCGCTGCTGTGAACTCGGGAAAGTCGGCCTTCGTGACGTGATACCGGGTCGTACCACTCACGAGATAGACAGGATCGCCGTACTGAATGAGCTTGAGGGTCACCACTCCGGTTGATGCCTGCGTCGATCCGAACCAGTCCGTGAAGTAGTTGTAGAAGTTGCGGTTGCCGTAGGCGGAGCATGCGTCGCCCAGCCCGTAGCCGGCGCGCAGCGCCGCCGCATTCGGCTGGTATGGCGTGTAGTAGTACAGGGCAGAGGTCGCCTTGTTCGCGACATACACGGGAGAGGTTCCGCAGGCCGTGTTCGGGTTGTAGCGGATGTTCCACGTCTTGCCGGGCGCGTACCACGTGAAGTAGCGGCCCTCCATGTACAGCTGCATCTGCCGGGCGGCGCCGTAGATCTGATGGAAGAACCCGACATACTCCGGATCGCATGCTGCGGTGTCCGGGCACCCTTGCCCGAGTGCGATGTCATAGCGCCACGCGCTCGGCCACACGTGGGTGACGAGGCCTTGCTCCTTCTGCAGCATGACGATGAGCACCTGCGGGTTGATATTGCAGGCCTGTGACACGCGGTAGATGATCCTCGCCGCAGTCTCGTTCGCGGCTCCCGTGTACCCGCTGCAATAGGCATCTGCGGGTCGGTTCACGGTGGTCATCCGGAAATCTTTCAGGCAGACGATCGCCCTGCCATCTTCGTCGGTACCGCCAAGGCATTTTGACACCTTGCTGTTGAAGAAGGCCTGGATTTGCGCCTCAGTCATCGTGTTCTTCTTCGTGAACACGGCGTCGCTGATGATGTTGCCTGCGCTGAACCCCGTGAGAGTCGTCTTCACCACGCTCGCGGCCGGTGGCGCGACCGCGCCGGTCGTCACAGCTGCGGAGGAGATAGCGGGTAAGAAGGCGGCGAACAAAGCGACGACGAGCGCAGCAGACGCGGCGAAAACCGCGAATGCGGGCCCGAACGACTCGCGAGTTCCGGCACGGCGAGCGTTAGGCATGGTGAACAGTGTTGCAGATGCGTCCATTGAGCACAATGTGACAAAAGTTGTTGGAGGCGCGCCGAGAAACGCGAGATCGCCTCGCATGGTGCCGATGCTGTCGGCCGTCCTCAGCCGTTCCGGATCAGTCGACGATGGTTCGCGCCGAGCGGAATCGCACTCCAGCCACGAGACCGCGCAGCGCAGCCCCCACCTTCACTCCGCGCTCGCGCTCACACAGCAGAACCTTGATCCAGGCTTTGACTGCGTACCTCGCGTCCTCCCAGAACCACTGCCCGAAGCCATAACGGCGGATCATAATGATCCTGTTCCGCGTCATGTAGTACTGCCGCATGGGGGAATAATTCGACAGGTAGATGCGCCGCCCGAAGAAGCGCGACGCGGTCGACGCGCCGAACCTGTGATCCAGCACGGTGTCGAAGACCTTGACAACCGCAAAGCCCGCCGCCGCCGCGCGCAAAGAGATGTCGTGATCGACGTAGTCGATGAAAAGTCGTTCGTCGTGAAGGCCGATCCGTTCGAGCGCCTCCCGGGAGAACAGCGCCCCTGAGGAGATCAGGGTCGCGCGTGCGCCGATCCCCTCACCGAGATCCGCGTCGTAGAGGAATCCGGTCTCCTCAGCACGCAAGGCGGGGCCTGCGATCGCGACCGGCTCCGGCCATTCCGAGAAGGCGCGCAGAAGCTGATCGAGCATCCCATCCGCGACAGTGCTGTCCTGATCGAAGATCCACACATAGTCGAATCCGTCGCGCAATGCCTGCCGCATCCCCGCATTGAAACCGGCGGCGACGCCGACGTTCTTCTCTTGATCGAGCACGACGACGCCGTCGATCTGAGCGAGACGTGCGAGGACACCTGCTGAGCCCTCATCCCCGGGCGAGTTGTTCACCACGTAGACCCGATCGACCTGCTCCCGTAAGCGCGCAACATTGACGAGGATGCTCTCCTCTGGACGGTAGGCGAGGACAACGCCTGCGGTGTCGTCCGTCATCGCGTCTGGCTGCCGTCGCCCACAGTGATGACTGCGGACACTGTTCCGATGGTCGAGTTGTCGGTACGCACCCTCAGCACGGCTCCCCTCATCAGCCCGTGACTGCTCGGCTCGCTGACGCCAGCGGCGTTTGCGTTCACGAAATAGTCTCCGGGGCCGAAGCTCGCACCAGCGATCCGCAGGTCGACCTGCGTTGGTCCGCTGATCGGATCCAGTCTGACGCCGAGGATATCGGTGTTGGACGCCATGACCATCTGGCCGAGCGGGGTGTCCATGCTGAAGCCGATCTCCCAACGTTCGATCGGCCGCAACGCGTCAACATGCACGCGGATCGTGAAGGGCGCTCCACCTGTGATTTCTTTGACCGAGTCGCCGTGGTCATCGAGCAGTTCGATGCGCTTCACCTGAATCGGGTGAATGGTCTCCTCCGGCGGGGCCTCGCCGACGCCACGGTCGTCGAGCACGTCACGCAAGCCGTCGACTGCCCCGTTGATGTCACCGTCGAAGAGGAGCTTGCCGTGGTGGAGCAGGATGCCGCGATCGCACAGCTCCTGAACCTGCTGGGCGGAATGGCTCACAAGGATGATCGTGCGACCTTCGTTGCGGAACTGGTGGATGCGGTCCATGCACTTGCGCTGGAATGCCTCATCGCCGACCGCGAGGACTTCATCGACGAGAAGCACGTCAGGATCTGTGTGGACGGCGACCGCGAACGCCAGCCGGACATACATTCCTGAGGAGTAGAACTTGACGGCGGTGTCGATGAACTCGCCGATGCCGCTGAACTCGAGAATCTCGTCGAAGCGGGCACCGATCTGCTCCCGACTCAAACCCAGTATCGCGCCGTTGAGGTAGACGTTCTCCCTGCCGGAAAGGTCGGGGTGAAACCCCGCTCCCAACTCGAGAAGCGCAGCGACTCGGCCACGGCTCTGCACCGTTCCTGTCGAGGGTGCAACGATGCCTCCGATGAGTTTGAGCAGAGTGCTCTTGCCCGATCCATTCTGGCCGAGCAGCCCGACGGTGGTGCCGGCCTTGATGGTCAGGGAGAGTTCATCCACAGCGGTGAAGTCCTCACGGTATGCCTTGCCAAGGCGCCCGAAATGGACAATGCGATCTTTGAGGCTGTTGTCTTTGCGGACGGTGAAGTGCTTGCTGACGCCGTTGAGCCGGATGATGTCCGGTCGAGCCTTCAGGTCGGTGTTGTCGATCGTCATGTCACAGCTCCTGTGCGAAGTTGCCCTGCATGCGAGTGAAGGAGCGATGCGCGAACCACAGGAACGCTGCGCCGACGACACTCATGACCAGCATCCGCAATCCGAGGTTTGGTGGGTAGTCCGCCACCGTTCCCGAACCCCAGAACGCGCGATGGAATCCCATCACACCGATCGTCAGCGGATTGGCGAGGTAGAGCTCGAGGATCCAGTCGGGCAGCGAGTATTTGGCAACCACCTCCTGCACCATCTTCCACGAGTACACGATGGGCGAAGCCCACATCGCGAGCATCATGACGACCTCAGTGAGGTACTGGATATCGCGCAGATAGACGTTCAACGCCGAGAGCAGCAGCCCCGCCGCGCCACCCCAGATGAGCACCATGCCCAGAGCCGGGAAGAACCACAGCATGTGCACAGGAGCGGGCAACGCATTCAAGCTGATCGCAGCGACGAGCAGTACTCCCATCTGAACGAGGAACATGAACGCTGCGGCACCAATACTCCCCAGCGGGAAGATTTCCCGAGGAAGATAGATCTTTTTCACGAGTCCCGCGTTGCCGATGATCGAACCGGTCGCGCCAAAGATGACGTCGGCGAAGAATGTGTACAGCGTGAACCCTGCGAACAGGTAGATCGCGAAATTGTCGATGCCCCGCGCAGCGCCCAGGATCTGCCCCAGCACGAAATAGTAGACGAGGAATTGCATGAGCGGACGGATCACCGTCCACAGGAAGCCCAGGAAGCTGTCCCGGTAGCGCGCCTGAAGATCACGCCGGATCAGCATCATCAGCAGTTCTCGGCGGCGGTACAGCTCGCCGACCTTGCCTCCACGACCGCCATCGCGCATGCCGCGCGAATCGATCGTCGTGAACGGCTCGGCGGCAAGCCGAGTGAATCTATCCACTGCAGGTAGTCCTTTTCGGGTTTGGGGTCGACTCAGCCTATCTTCGGCGCGGGCTGTGCGACGTCAATGAACTGCCTATCGCCGTTTCGGAAGACGACGACGGATGCCCGAGCCCACCCGCGCGCGAAGTGCTCTGAGCCGGCGTCCCACCCCAGGGTGGTTCCGGCGCATGTACATCCGAATGAAGTCCTTGAGCTTCCCCTCGCCGACGTGCCCGATCCCTCGAAGAAACGCGATCTGTTCGTGCGTGCGGCCGGGAACGGTCGCCGACATCTCGTCGAAATTGAAATCGAGAGTCGCATAACTGACGGAGGCGTACTCGGCGTCCATGATCGTGCGTGTGTGATACCCGAGCTCTGCGGCCGCGTAGCTCGGCACCCGCTCAAGGATATGAGCAAGACCGCCATCCTGATAGGCCTCAGCACCCCCGAAGTCGCTGTAGGACCACGGCTGCTCAATGAGCAGTCGCAGAGCCTCGGGTCGGGCGATGAACATCGACCCGTACGGGGCGAGCGGCGAGATATCGTCAAGCGGGACCATGATCTTCATTTGCGCGGCGAGCTTCTCGAAGCCGGGCTTGTTCGCCCACCACGCGCGCCCCATCGTGGGATAGCCGATGTGCACCATCGGCGGGTAGACAAGCCCGAGCCCGTGTTCTCTCTGGAAGAGGGCGAGCACGTTCGCTGTATACCCAGGGCTTGAGAGCAGGTTCATGAACTGCTGCTCTTTGAAGGCGCGTCCGACGTTGAACCCATCCTGGGGGGTCTTCTTCGAATGGAGCTTCACGACAAGGTCGTATCCGCCATCGAGCAGGACGTCACGGCATCCGATGAGAAAGGCGCTCTGATCGCGCCCATCGTTCGAGGCCACAACCCGCACATCGACCGTGCGGCCGTCACGGGGACGCGCATCGATGATCTCCCTGATCGCCGCGGCGCGCTCTTCGTCCTGCGTGGTCACGACAAGGTCGTACGGACCGGGGAGGGTGTCGACGCGGTCGAGCATCTCATCGGTCATGTCGACGTAGAAGATGTGCAGGATCGCCACTACGCGCAGCGGCTTTGCCGGGTCGTAGCTGACATCCGTGTTCGCGAGCACATCGTTGAGGCCGAGGTCGACATTGAGATCTTTCGGTGCGACATTGCGGGCAAGGTTCGCATACAGGTACTCGATCGGATATCCGCACTTCGCCATGTCTTCGGCGATCCAACGTCCGATGACAGCGTGACGATCCAGATACGGTGGCCAGTGGAAGAAGGGACGCCGCTTCACCAGAGGGCAGCCGTCGGCGATGAGAAGATCAGGGTTGAACAGCGCCGGATGCTTGGACGGATAGTTCTCGGCGGGGAACGCCGCAGCCGACACGAAACCGGCCTCAGTGAACCGCTGGGTGAACGTCACCTCGTGCTGCAGAACAGCGTCATAGTATCCGGCCATCTCCGGCAGGTCGCGCCAGTAATCGCGCCAGACGTCGGAGAGGAACATCCTGCGGCGCACCGCGATCCAGAAGGACTGCAGGTGATCGGGCACTCGGCCGACTCCTGTCGACGGATCCTTCATCCGCACGTTGTCGGTCATCCCCCAGAAGTCCACCGCTTCGGCGCCCATGCGCTCGAACACCGGACCGTATGGTCGCACGGGACCGAACCAGGTGTCGTTGGTCAGCACGATCTCATCGAAATCGGCGACGCGCTCGCCAAGGTGGTCGAGGCCCGCCTTGTGACCCCAAATATCAAAGCCTTCGTTGGGTCGGATGAGGATGTCGTCGGTGACCGCTTCCAGTCGCGCACGCCCCTGCTCCGTAAGCGCGCCGTTGACGACTGCGAGGATGTGATCGGCGTCCGCGCGCAACTCTCGGAGCGCATACTCGACGTACTCCTCGATCATGCCTCGACGGTCGAAGACGACGTAGATGACGGCGCGCTTGCCGCCCGCTGTCAGGGTCTGCGGTGTGCTCGCGACCATCACAGCACCTCCCCTTCGGCCACGTGCCCTCGTCGAAGCACGGTTCTCACCAGATGCATCCCTCGGCGCGCGATGCTCACGAATGGACGCGCCACAGGCGCGAGTGCCGCGGCCGCCTGCGGGTGATTCAGCCGAACGTACATGCGAGTCATAGCCACGATCCCGCCCGCTCCCGCCCACCCGGCGCGATGAAGCCACTGAATCTGATCAAGCGGATATCCGGGAGGAGTGATCGAGAGCTGGTCGACCTTGTATGCAAGGTTCGCATAAGCGATCCCCGCGTGTTCCTGATTCAGCACCGTGCGTACGTGGTAGCCGCGCTCCCCCATAGCCAGCGGCACAATACGCTCCTGAACTCTCGCCAGATCAGCATCCTGACGTTTCCCATTCTTCGGAGTCTCATACTCCCGATAATCAGGATCGTCGCCAGTGAGGATCTCGAGCGCCTCAGGGCGGGCGATCCACATGCCCCCGAGTGGCGCGAGCGGTGTCGCTCCGTCCAGCGGGACTCGGATGCCGAGGCGCTCGCACATCTCTTGGACGCGCTCGCGGTACCGACCCCAGCCCCGACCAGCGACGGAGTATCCGATGTGCATCATCGGCGGGAACACGGCCCCGAGCCCTGGTTCGCGTTGAAACAGCGCCAGCAGTGCGGCGAAGTGACCGGGCGACGAGAGGAGATTCTCGAGTTGATATCGCCGGAAGTAGCGCGCAACGTTCGCGCCGCGCTTCCGCGGTGCTCGCGAATGAATCTTGACAACAAGGTCGTACCGCCCCGATACGAGCTCGTCTCGGCAGCCGACGAAGAACGCACTCATGTCTCGGCCGTGTCTCGATGGCAGAACCCTGACCTCAGCGTTGTTCAGACACGGAACATCTCGTTCTGCGAGCGCATCACGGATCTGCCCTGCCGCACCGTCATCGACTGTGGTGATGACGAGGTCGAAAGCAACCGGGATGAGGACCAGCCGGTTCAGCAGATGGTCGACGGTCTGCGGCTCGGCACAGTGCGCGAGGACCGCGAGTCGGAAAGGCGCAGTTCGGTCGTAGCCGGTGTCGATATCGGGCAGCACTTCGAGCATCCCGGCATCCGTGTTGAGCGTCTTGGGCTGAACGTTGCGCGCGAGATTGCTCCACATCAGCGCGATCGGATACCCGTACTTCTCGATCTCCGCGATCGTGCGCCGTCCGATGACCGCGTGCCGATCGAGGAAGGGGGGATAGTGAAAGAACGGGCGCCTTTTGATGAGTGGGCATCCATCAGCGAGGAGGAGATCGGCGTTGAAAAGCGCCGGGTGCTCCGTGGGATAGTCCGCCGAAGCGAAGGCGACGGCATGTGTGAATCCCTGGTCGGCGAAGTGCTTGGTGAACTGGATCTCGTGCTTGAGCACCGCGTCGAAGTAAGACGGCATCTCAGGCAGATCGCGCCAGTATGCCCGCCACTGCGGGGACAGGAACATTTCCTTGCGAACAGCGATCCAGAAGGACTGCAGGTGATACGGGAGCTCACCCTCGTTCGTAAACTTGTTCAGAGGCTCCCAGTCGTGATCCGTCATGCCCCAGAAGTGCACCTCCTGCTTCGCCATCTTCTCGAACACCGGTGCGTATGGTCGCACCGGACCGAACCAGGTGTCGTTGGTGAGCAGAACCTCGTCATACTCGGCGATGCGGTCGCCCACGTGATCGAGCGCGTCTCTATGCGCCCAGATGTCGAAGCCCTCATTGGAGCGCACGAGGATCTCGTCAGAAACGGTCTCCAGCAGCGCACGGCCCTCCGCGTCGAGAGAGCCATTCACGACGGCGAGGATATGAGCCGCATTGTCGCGCATACCCGCTAGCGCATAGCGAACGAACTCCTCGACTCCCCCCCGGCGGTCGTACACGACGTAGATCACGAGGCGCTTGCCTTCATCAGGGAATCGTGCTGGCTTCTGCCCTGCCGTCGTCATCTGATCCCTCCACAGACCCTGATGCACAGGGTGTCACTCAATGGATTCACGCCGGTGATGCTCACGCGAACCCGTCGAGCCTAGTCAGCGACCCTGTGCGAGCGCCTTGAGCAGGTACTCCCCGTAGCCGCTCTTACGCAGCGGCTCGGCGCGCTCACGCAGTTCGTCGTCGGTGAGGAAGCCCATCCGCCAGGAGACCTCCTCAGGGCATCCGATCGACAGTCCCTGCCGCTTCTCCACCGTGCGGATGAAGTCTGTAGCCTCGGCGAGCGAATCGAACGTACCCGTGTCGAGCCACGCGGTGCCGCGGGTGAGCAGCTGCACCTTGAGCTTGCCGCGGTTCAGGTACTCGCGATTGACGTCCGTGATCTCGAGCTCGCCGCGCGGCGACGGCGTGAGATTCTTCGCGATCTCGATCACGTCGTTGTCGTAGAAGTACAGACCGGGGACGGCATAGTTGCTCTTCGGGACTTCTGGCTTCTCCTCGAGCGAGACAACATTGCCTTCTTTGTCGAACTCGACGACGCCGTACGCCGTGGCATCATCGACCCAGTATCCGAAGACCACGCCTCCGTCGAGCTCGGTGTACTGACGCAGCTGGGTGCCCATCCCCTGACCGTAGAAGATGTTGTCGCCGAGCACGAGCGCCGCAGAGTCCGTACCGATGTGCTCTTCACCGAGGACGAAAGCCTGGGCAAGACCATCGGGAGACGGCTGCGTTTTATAGGAGATCGACACACCGAACTTCGAGCCGTCACCGAGCAGACGCTGAAACGCCTCCGCATCGTGGGGCGTTGTGATCATCAGGATGTCGCGGATCCCGGCGAGGATAAGTGTCGAGAGCGGGTAGTAGATCATCGGCTTGTCGTAGACCGGAACCAACTGCTTGGAGACGCCAAGGGTGATCGGGTGCAACCGGGAGCCTGTGCCGCCGGCGAGAATGATGCCACGCATGAGTACTAGTCTCTCTGATCGCCGCCACCTGAACAAACACCCCGAATCCGTCAGAGTGACTCCCACTACGCTGGAGATCATGCAGAAACTGCTCGTCACCGGCGGTGCCGGATTCATCGGATCGAACTTCGTGCACCACGTGATCGAGAACACCGACGCACACGTCACAGTCCTCGACAAGCTGACCTACGCGGGCAACCGCGCATCGCTTGACGGCCTGCCCGCTGACCGGGTGACGTTCGTCGAGGGTGACATCGCGGATGCCAAACTGGTTGACAGCCTGTTCGCCGACGTCGATGCGGTGATCCACTACGCAGCCGAGTCGCACAACGACAACTCTCTGCACGACCCTCGCCCGTTCCTCGACACGAACATCATCGGAACATACACGCTCCTCGAAGCCGCACGTCGGCATGACCGCCGCTTTCACCACATCTCGACCGATGAGGTCTACGGCGACCTCGAACTCGACGACCCAGAGCGGTTCACCGAGTCGACTCCCTATAACCCGTCCTCGCCCTACTCATCGACCAAAGCAGGCAGTGACCTGCTCGTGGGGGCCTGGGTGCGCTCCTTCGGCGTTCGGGCGACGATCTCCAACTGCTCGAACAACTACGGCCCATACCAGCACGTCGAGAAGTTCATTCCTCGGCAGATCACCAACGTCATCCGCGGCATCCGACCCAAGCTCTATGGAGCTGGCCAGAACGTGCGCGACTGGATCCACGCCGATGACCATTCATCCGCTGTGCTGACGATACTGGAAAAGGGCCAGATCGGCGAAACCTACCTCATCGGCGCCGATGGCGAGAAAGACAACAAGTCGGTCGTCGAGCTCATCCTCACCCAGATGGGCCAGCCTGCGGACGCCTACGACCATGTCACCGATCGGGCAGGGCATGACTTGCGCTATGCGATCGACTCAACGAAGTTGCGCACAGAACTGGGATGGTCTCCGAAGTACAGCGACTTCGAGTCGGGTCTTGCCTCGACCATCGCCTGGTACCGCGAGAACGAGGCATGGTGGGCACCGTCCAAGGACGCGACCGAGTCGTTCTACGCCTCCAAGGGTCAGTGATGACCGAGTTCGGCAAGGCGCTCTCGTTCACCGAGACCGCGATCCCCGGTCTGCTTATCGCCGACCTCCCGGTGCACGGTGACTCCCGAGGCTGGTTCAAAGAGAACTGGCAGAGGGAGAAGATGACTGCAGCCGGCCTCCCCGACTTCGGGCCGGTGCAGAACAACATCTCGTTCAACGACGAGGTGGGAACCACCAGGGGCATCCATGCAGAGCCCTGGGACAAGTGGGTATCGGTTGCAACCGGCCGCATCTTCGGCGCTTGGGTGGACCTCAGGGAAGGACCGACCTTCGGCGCCGTGTTCACCGCCGAGCTCGACCCGTCTACGGCGATCTTCGTGCCCAGAGGTGTCGGCAACTCCTATCAGACTCTCGAACCGGACACCGCGTACGCGTATCTGGTTAACGACCATTGGTCGCCGGATGCCGAATACTCCTTCCTGAACCTCGCCGACGAGACAGTCGCCATTGCCTGGCCGATCCCCCTCGCCGAGGTTGAGATCTCCGCGAAGGACCTCGCCCACCCCCGGCTCGCCGACGTCACTCCGATCCCGCCGAAGAAGACGCTCGTCATCGGTGCGAACGGTCAGCTCGGACTCGCCCTGCGCAAGACGTTCGGGGACTCGTCTCGCTTCGACTACGCGGGGCGGGATTCCCTCGATCTGAGCGATGCATCCTTCACGAGTTCGCGTCGCTGGCGAGACTACGAGACGATCGTCAATGCCGCCGCCTACACGGCGGTCGACCTGGCCGAAACCGCAGAGGGCAGAGCCGATGCGTGGGCAGCGAATGCCACCGGGGTAGCTGCCCTGGCTCGGATCGCCACGGAGAACGGCATCACGCTCGTGCACGTGTCGAGCGACTACGTGTTCGATGGGTCGAAGGATTCGGCGTACACCGAGGAGGACGCGGTGCGTCCGCTCGGCGTCTACGGTCAGACGAAGGCCGCCGGCGACGCGATCGTCAGCACTGTCCCCCGTCACTACATCATCCGCACGTCCTGGGTGATCGGCGAAGGCAAGAACTTTGTGCGGACCATGGCGTCACTCGCTGAGCGCGGCATCGATCCGAAGGTCGTCGACGATCAGTTCGGCCGGTTGACTTTCACGGAAGACCTTGCTTCGGCGGTGCAACACCTCCTCACGCAGCGGGCGCCGTACGGCATCTATAACGTGACGAACGAAGGACCTATCACTTCCTGGTTGGACATCGCTCGGACCGTATTCGCCGCTGTCGGCAGTGACCCCGCACGCGTCACCGGTGTGAGCACAAATGAGTATTTCGCATCCGCATCCGCTCCGGTCTCGCCCCGCCCACGCAACAGCGAGCTCGACCTTGCCAAGATACGAGCGGCAGGCTTCACCCCGCGCGCATGGGATCACGTTCTGTCCGCGTACCTGTCCTGACCGGTCAACGCCCGAACTCGCTCGGAGGCAGCAGCGCCGACCCGCCGGGCCAGGCGGGCAGAGGGCTCCTCAATCCATCGGGTGAACAGTACGGCGACGATCGCAATGATCGGCACAGCGACGAGAAGAGCTCGGTGCGGTACCGACGGCGCGATATGGATCGCACCGATCAGGAGCGGCACGTGAACCAGGTACAGGCTGAAGGAGATCCGGCCGAGAAAGCGGAACGGCCTGCTCGAGAGCAGTCTCGCTGTCACTGACGGACGCGACAGGCCAAGAACGAGCAGTGCGGCACCCACCGTGATCAATCCCTGCGAGCACGCACGAACCTCCTCAGGGAGAACGAATGGCGTGAGCACGCGCAGCACATCGGGCGCACCGATCAGCGTGAGCCCTCCGACGATAAATGGCCACGACCGCACGGTACCCGGTCGGTCATCTCCTGCCACCATGGTCGCGACGAGTGAGCCAGCGAGAAACATCGGTCCATACGTGAGCGTCGGGACGCCGAGCAGGCCCCCGGTGGCTGAGGAGATCCCGCAGACGATCAGCCACACCCATGCACCGCGGCGCACTCGGGTGACAAGGAGGAAGGCCAGCGGGAGCATCAGTGAAAACAAGAGCTCCCAGCGCAGCGACCAGAGTGGATTGTTCGTCTTCGTCGACCCCGTGATCAGGAAGAGCGATGTCCCGATCTCCTCCGGCGACAGACCGACGAAACTGAACGCGCGGCCCCACGCACTCGGCGCGTTCTCGGGGCGCTGTCTCGTGGCGAGGATCACCAGCGTCGCCAAGATCATGGCGGCAGCGGACGGAAGCCACAGACGCAGCACGCGACGGGGATAGTAACCCCAGAGGTCGAGCGCGCGCCCGTGCACCATGGGGAAGACGAGTACGAAGCCACTGAGCGCGAAGAACACGACGACCGCCTCGGGACCCATGACCAAGTACCTGATTGGCGTGTTCGCGATCACGGAGACCAGCGTTGAATCGGTCGGCGCATCCGCGATTGCACCCTGGTAGGCGTCACCCCACGCACTCGCGAGAAGGGTGTGGTACACCACGACGATCACTGCTGCAAGGCCCCGCAAACCGTCCAGCCCAGCGAACCGCGGTATCGGTGCCGTCATCGTCGATCCCTGCCCTGAACCCTGATCAGCTGAACGCCTTCACCCTCGCCGAAGCCGACGCGCCAACATGCCGAGCAAATCGCGCTGACGGCTCCTCCACGTACTTCGCGAACAACCAGGCGGCAGGGAAAGCGACGAGGATCCCGATCATCGGGGCGAGGCGCGGATACGCAGGTGCGAGGTGGGCCGCACCGAGCAGAATCGGCATATGCACGAGGTAAAGGCTGAAGGAGATCCGCCCAAGGAACCGGAACGCGCGCAGCGAGAGCAACGATGAGAGCGATGACGGTCGCGCAAGGCAGAGGACCAGGAAAGCGGCACCGAGACAGATACAGCCCTGCAGAAGTTGATTGAGGAAAGGATCAAAGGCCGAACCCTGCAACACCCGTACGCTGTCAGGAACCCCGAGTAGCGCGAGCCCACCGATTGCCCACGCCCAGGCGCTCCACGGCGCAGGACGCGACTGGTCTTCGCGCGCTCGGAGGCGGACAGCGACGATGCTGCCTGCGAGAAACATCCCGCCGAACCGCACGGCGTCGATGGTGAACGCGTCCCCGAGACCGCTCGCCACCGCGCACACCACGATCCAGAGCAGGTGGCGACGACGGATCTGGATGGCCAGCAGGAAAGCGATCGGGAGGAAGAGGGAGAACAAGATCTCCCACTTGAGTGACCACAGCGGATTATTCAGGTTCGTAGGTCCCGTGATGAGGAACAACGAACCGATCACATGGTTCAGGCTGAGCCCTGGAAAGCTGTGGTCCCGCCCCCAGTCACTGTGCGCATCGTGCGGGTTCTGGTTGATCGACCAGATCAAGATCGCCGTCAACACGATCGATGCCGCCGAAGGAAGCCAGAGCCGCAGCATCCGCCTCGGAAAATAGCTCCACAGATCCATCCCCTTCCCGTGCAGCATCGGCAGCACCAGGACGAATCCGCTCAGCACGAAGAACACCACAACGGCCTCCGTGCCCATGACGAGATAGCGCAATGGAGTGTTCGCCAGCATCAGCGCCAGACGAGAGCCCGTTGCCTTGCCGTTCAGCAGACCGAGGAACTCGTCACCGAGATCGCTCGCAAGAACAAGGTGATAGATAACGACCACCACGGCAGCCACACCCCGCAGGCCATCCAACGCGACAAATCGCTGAACAGAAAGTTTGGCGGGTAGGCGATCGGCAGGCGCTGATGGGGAGGAGATCGGGTCAGGAGATCCGTCTGATTTCACGCTGTCCCCATACCGCTTCGCGCCTCAGAAACCATGAGCCCATCCTATAGGTCGGCATGGAGCAACCAGACCCGCTCAGCCGCCCCCGCCCACGAGAATGCTCTGGCTCGGTCGCTCGCGAGTACACTCATCCGCCGCGCTCCTGACCCCACCGCATCCTCCACCGCATCGGGCACGTCACGGCCTGCGGCCACCGCTCCGCCATCGGCGATCACGTCCCGATGTACCCCGCTCTCGACAGCGACAACCGGCACCCCGAGGGTCATCGCCTCGACGACCCGCCACGGCCATGCGCTCTCAGCAGCAGTAGCCACAAGCGCCGCAGCCGCGCCGAAGACGGTGGCGCGGTGATCAGGCCCCAACTCCCCGCGCACGTGCACTCGAGACTCTGGCAGCCCCGCGGCGGATGCGACCTCAGCGATCCGGGGCTCCGCCCCATCAGGGGCGTCGAGCACGACGGCCTCAGCACCAGCGGCGATCGCGGCGCGAAATCCCGTCTCGAGTGACGACGGCGTACCGGTCAGCACGATGAAGCGTTCAGGCAGCCCGAGTGCAGCCTGCCGCCTTGCCGCATCCACCGGCACACCGTAACCGCGAGGCGCAGCGCCCGGAATCACTCGGATCCGCTCCCCCAGCTTCGCGATCCCTGAGAGTCGTTCAGCACACGCGTGCGAGGGCACGACCACAGCATCCGCATGCTTGACCGCACGCTTCAGCATCGTTCTGTGCCAGGCGACCGTCGCCTTGGGCAGCTGATCAGGGGTCTCCCAGGCACGCAGGTCCCACAGTGTCACCGTCGTCTGGTCGTTGTCGTGCACCCGATCGTGACGCACAAGCGGTGCCATGAGGGATGCTGAATGGATGAGCCCCCCGCCGACCCCAGGGGCGATGCCGAGCTGCCAAGAGGCCGCCAGCTCCCGCCGGGCGAAGCCAAGCGTGCACACCTCAGCGAAGCCGGAAAGGGAGACCGTCGCTCCGGCTGGCACGATCGCCTCCACCGTGCACCCTGATGGTGCGGTCTCAATGAGCCCGGCAGCCAAGTCGATCGCGGCTGAGGCATGATCTGCATCGACAACGTGAGTCAGCTGATCCAGAACAACACGCAGCTGAGCACTCATAGGAACAGGCTAGCGGCGTAACCCGGGGAACCTGGGAGGCGGATCGGGGCGTCTCCCAGCATCCCGAACCCGCTTCCGTGCTTGAATGCTCGAATGAGCGACGGGCGCCTTCCAGTACGTCGCCGATGGCTCGGGTGGACCATCGGCCTTCTCCTGACATTTCTCGTACTCTCCATCGGCTGGGTCACGATCAGGGGTATCGGCGCTGTTACCGAGCTCCAGCGTGTCGCTTCGCTGTCATCCCAGCTGAAAAGCGCGGTCGGTGACGGCGATCTGGAAAAGGCCGACTCGATCGCCCAGCGCATCGGTCATCACGCGCGATCCGCTCGCGACCTGACTTCCGATCCCATCTGGCAGATGTTCGGAGCGCTCCCCTGGCTCGGGCCAAACTTCACCGCAGTCGGTGAGGTCGCCGCGATCGCCGACGACATCTCTTCGGATGCCGTCGCTCCGGTGCTCACCGCAGCCCAGGATCTGAACCTGTCGAGCCTTGGGTTCTCGAACTCGACGATCGATCTGGAGCCGTTCAGCACGATAGAGCCGTCGCTCGCCGATGCCGCAGCCACGATGAGCGCAGCAGAAGAACGGGCACGGCGAATCGATGCCGACCAGACAGTGCCTGCGCTCGCTGATGCAGTGCGCGAAATGCGCTCCACGGTTACTCAGGCAGCGACCCTCGTCGGGGCACTGCACGGTGCATCCGCCCTGTTGCCGAGCATGCTGGGGGCCACCGAACCCCGAAACTACGTTGTTGCCATGCAGAACAACGCCGAACTTCGCTCCTCAGGAGGGATTATCGGGGCGATCGCGCTGCTTCACGCCGATAAGGGTCGAATTACGCTCAGCGCCCAGACCTCTGTCGCAGACTTTCCCGCGCTCGATGTGCCCCTTGCACTCAGCGACTCGACAATCGCACTCTTCGAGGACCGACCAGGTCGCTACCTGCAGAACATCACCAACATCCCAGACTTCACCGAGGCCGCTCCTCTGATCGCAACCCGCTGGCAGGATCGTTTCGGCACTCCCGTCGACGGGGTGATCGCCGTTGACGCAGTGATGACCAAGAATCTGCTCGGCGCGACAGGGCCCATCACGTTCGGACCCTTCACCGCAGACACAGACAACGTCGTTGGATTGCTCCTTTCGGACCTCTACGCGGCAGTGCCTGATCCTGGCGCGCAAGACAAGATGTTCGCGCAGGCGGCGACCGCGTTGTTCGGCGCCGCCATGTCGGATGCCGATCCCAAGGACCTGATTGCCGCCCTGGCGCAGTCATCGGAGGAAGGGCGCGTTCGGATCTGGAGCGCTCACGCCGACGAGCAAGAGCTCATCGCCCCGACGACGTTGAGCGGAGCTCTGCCAACAGATACGTCATCGGCCACCTATGTGGGGGTGCTCTTCAACGACGCCACCGGCGGCAAAATGGATTACTACGCGGATGCTGAGATCACCACCGCGATGGGAACGTGCAACGGGCAGCCGACGACACAGATCCGGCTCACCTGGACCAACAACGCTCCAGCGGATGCCGCCACCTCCCTTCCCGCCTATGTCACAGCATCCGGGTGGTATAACGTGCCCCCTGGTTCGATTCGCACGCTGATCGCTGTGTATGGACCTGAGGGCGCCACCGCCTCGCACATTGATCGCGATGGGGAATCGGATGCTGTGCAGGCGACGATGCTCGGAACGCGCTATGCGGTGCAGCATGATGTCACGCTCGCGCCAGGAGAATCGACCACCATTACGGTCGAGTTCCAAGGGACGGGTGCTGGCGCGCGCCTCACCGAGCTCGCGCACACCCCACTGGTTCGTGATCCCCAGACGCGAAACGCCGAACTTCAGTGCGCGGCGGTGTGACTTTCGTCTCGCAATGATGTAAGCTCGGTGTTACTGGGGAATAACTGGGTTCTACAATCCTGTCGTGGGGACAGGAAGGGCTCACGCAGTTGGATGCAGGGGTGTATCCGATGCGATTCCGCGTGTAATTCTGGGGAAAACATGCTGAAGAAACTGGCTGCAATCAGCCTTACTGCTGGCGCTCTGGTGCTCACTGCACCCGTGGCCGCCGACGCCGCAACGGACTCGTCCGACTCTTATGCCGGTACTCCGAGCGTCAGTGTCAGCGACCCGATCGTCGACACCTGCGCGGTATCCACCATCGCTTTCGGTTCCGGCTGGTTCCAGCCGTCCGAGAACGTTGACGTATCAGTGTCCGGGTACGCCGCCGCAGACGCGGTGGTGTCCGGAAACATCGCGGCTGCCGACGGCAGCCTCGTTCTGACGTTCCGTCCGCCGTCTGACGGCGAAGGATCCTACGCGGTCGCATTCAGCGGCTCGCGCTCATACACCGCGACCCTCACGGTTTCGAACGGGCAGGACTCCGTCGCGAACTGTGACCACGATCCGGCGGTCTCCGCCTCCGGTGCGTCCGTCGCGGGAAGCAGCACGGAGCTCGCCCTCACCGGCGGCAGCGTGTCGCCGTGGATCCTTGGCGCGGGAGCAACCGCTCTCATCGCTGGCGGGACTCTCGTGGCGGTGGGAATCCACCGACGCAAGAACGCCTAGATCTGATCCCGCATTGCGCGGGGTCGACTGGACGACGGTGATCCTCCCCCCTCCGATCACCGTCGTCTGGCGAATCCGGCAGAAGCCGGAGGCCCACGGCCGTCACTTTCACTCGGGTGACGGGCCGTGGGCCCTTTCGTCTGCCGGGAACGACTTACGTCAGGACGTCGGGGTCGGCGTCGCCGTCGGCGGGTGCAGCGCTGACTGGACCAACTCGTGCACAAATGAGAAGTCGATGTCCTCGTCCGGAACTCCGTTCTCAGGCGTGAGCTCGATGGTCGTCACCGGTTGATCTTTCGCCTTTGTCAACAGGTCGAAGAACTCAGGTAGCTTGTCCTGCGGAAGGTCAGTCTGCACAATCGCGGTACCAGCGGACGCGACCTCGTTGAACCGCGACAGCACCGTCTGCGGCGTGAACTGCGCGAGAATCGCCTGCTGCAGCTGCCGCTGGCGCAGCATCCGATCCCAATCGCTCGTGGTGTATCGCGATCGCGCATACCACTGCGCTGTATCGCCGTCCATGATCTGCTCGCCTGGTTCGATCCAGCCGATTGCCCAATCGTCCACGTCGTGCGCACCGGATCCCGGCGGCGGTCCGCCTTTCGGAAGCCGCTCGGTGACAGTGATCTTCACCCCGCCGAGCGCATCGACGAGGTTGGCGAAGCCCTTCATGTCCAGGAACACGTAATACGGGATCTCGATGCCGAGAATGCCCTCTGCAGCATCCTTGGTCGCCTCGATCTCCGGGTTTGAACCGTGCGCTGCGGCATCCGGGTACAGGCTGACGCCATCGTCATCCCGGCACACCTGCACAGCATTGGTGAGCTGGTTGATTCCGGCCCCCCAGCCGCAGTCGGGGTCGCTGTGCCCCTCGAAATAGTTGCGATAGTCGAAGCCGACGAGGTCAGGATCGCGCATCGGACTGTCCTCGGCAAACGGAAAGTTCGGCATATCCCGCGGGATGCCGGTAATCGTCATGGCTCCCGTCGACGCGTTCACTGAGACGACCGAGATGCTGTCGAAGCGCATGGAATCGCGCCCCTCGCCACTGTCGGCGCCGAGGAGCAGGATGTTGTAGTACCCGTCACTGGCCGGCAAACTCGGCCCGCTGTTGCCGAATATGGTCGAGATCGTGCTCCGCGCGGTACCGACGTAGGATGCCGCGATCCCAGTGACCGAGCCGATGAGGCCGAGCAGCACAAGTGCCACCAGTGGCAGCGCGAATCTCGAAAGTCCGGGGATCCGCACCAGCCGCACGAGCCTGAGGGTGTCGAAGGTCAGCACGATCCACAGGACCACATAACCGACCAGCAGCACTTGCACCAGTGTGAGCACCACCGCCGAAAACCAACCGGCACCCACGGTGAGCCAGAGCAGCGCCGATCGGGCGAACAGCGCGAAGCCGATCGTGACGATCACAAGAAGCCACGCGGCCAGCGTCGCGCCGAGGCCGAAGCGCCCCAGTCGCCGGTTGCCCGCAATCACCTGCGCCGACCCTGGCAGCAGCACATTGAGCATGACGAGCCACCAGCCGCGTTTGGTCATGGTATGGGCATCAGCGGTGTCCGGATGCCGCAACGGACGCGTTTCGATCACGGGCCGCCCCGCAACTCGCGCGGGGGCAGAGGTCACAGCGACTCCTTCAGCCGATCGTTCTTGGCCTCGACCTGCGCCTCCAGCTCGCGGGCGTACGCCTCGATACGATCGGCGAGCGCGGCATCAGACGTGCCAAGAATTCGTGCGGCCAGGAGGCCTGCGTTCTTAGCACCCCCGATGGAGACAGTAGCGACCGGGATGCCGGCGGGCATCTGCACGATCGACAGCAGGGAATCCATCCCGTCGAGATACGCCAACGGCACCGGCACGCCGATAACCGGTACTGCTGTCATCGACGCAAGCATGCCTGGTAGGTGAGCCGCTCCTCCAGCCCCGGCGATGATCACCCGGATGCCACGGCCCCGTGCCTCGCGCGCGTAGGCCATCAGCTTGTCCGGAGTGCGGTGCGCTGATACCACTTCGACCTCGTGCGCGATCTCGAAGTCGGTAAGCGCCTGGGATGCGTCGCTCATCACACGCCAGTCAGAGTCGGATCCCATCACCACGCCGACGACGGGGGAAGCAGAGGAGTGCACACGCTCAGTCACCCCATCAGGCTACGGCGTGCCGCTGGAAGTTCCCCGCCCCAACTCGCGAGACTTCGCAAATGTCACGTTTTCGGCGCGAAAACGTGACATTTGCGAAGTCTCGCGAGTTGAGGGGTCAGGCGAGAAAGTGCGAGGCGGCGGCGCGAGCTGTGTAGACGGCATCATCGAGGTCGTCGCCGGAGACGTTCACGTGCCCTACCTTTCGACCGGGACGTGGCGCCTTGCCGTAGGTGTGGATCTTCGCGGATGGATACGCCACCATCGCCCCAGCGAACCGATCACTGAGGGTACCCTCGGCAGGACCGCCGAGGATGTTGACCATCACCGACCAGGCAGCGCGCGGCGTCGGATCGCCAAGCGGCAGATCCGCGACTGCCCTGAGGTGCTGCTCGAACTGACCGGTGACGGCACCGTCTTGGCTCCAGTGGCCGCTGTTGTGCGGGCGCATGGCGAGCTCGTTCACGAGGATGCGCTCATCATCCGTCTCGAAAAGCTCGACAGCGAGCATGCCGGTCACTCCGAGACCTTCGGCGATCGATCGCCCGATGTCTTCAGCTACCTGAACAAGTCGCTCCGATGCGGACGGGGCAGGAGCGATCACCTCGGCGCACACCCCGTCGCGCTGCACAGTCTCAACAACCGGGTACGCGACGATCTCACCGCCCGGCCGCCTAGCGACCTGCTGCGCGAGCTCACGCACGAACGGCACAAGCTCCTCAACGAGCAGTGCCCCGCCGTCATCCAGTGCACCAAGCCAGTCCTGCGCCTCTGCGGCCGCGCGGACAACACGCACGCCCTTGCCGTCGTACCCGCCGCGGGGGGTTTTCACCACACCGCGCCCGTCATGCTCGTCCAAAAACGCCTGCAGCTCACCAGCGTTGTGCACGGCGGCCCACTCAGGCTGCGGCACGCCGAGCTCGTGCAGACGGGAGCGCATAACGAGCTTGTCCTGCGCGAACCTCAGCGCCTCAGGGCCCGGATGCACCGCGACTCCGTCAGCAATGAGAGCATGCAGCACAGCCTGCGGCACATGCTCATGGTCGAAGGTGACAACATCCACGTCTCTGACGAAGGAGCGCACCGCCTCGAGGTCGCGATAATCGCCGACTGCCGTCGCGGCCAGCTGTGCGGACATACCTTCTTCCTCGGCGAGCACGCGCAATTCGAGTCCCAGCTCAACCGCCGGGGCGATCATCATCCTGGCCAGCTGACCTCCGCCGATCACGCCCACACACAGCGCCATGTGCCGCCTCCATTCGTCAGAACCATTCTTCCGCATCGCGGACGTGCTTCGTCGCGCTGCGCTCGCTCAGCAACCGGGAGAAGGGCGGGCTCGCTCAGCAACCGGGAGAAGGGCAGGCTCGCTCAGCAACCGGAGGGCTCAGAGCGCATCCGTGCCGGCCTGAGCGTCGCGATGCGCAAGGATCTGACTGACCTCGATCTGATCGGCGAGCGTCTCGTGCACGAGCGTCACGTTGGGAACATTCACCAGCTTGAGCGGCGCATCGACCCCGTTGGTCAGCGAGATCGTCCCCGTCCCCCATAGCCGCTGCAGAATCCCCCGATGAACGCTGATCGCATACCCGCGGGCGTGTGACAGCTCACGGCGACTTCGGGAGCCGATCCCCTGCTTCACGATGACGCGCCGGGTGGTCACGGTGACCGATCGGGAGTACCAGACGATGTACGGCACGATGACGAAGACAAGCACGATGGCACCAGCTGCCGCAAGCAGCATCCAGTTCTCCCACCCAGTCGGCAGATTGTCATAGAAGTACGCTGTCGCGCCGAACACGGCGATGAGCACCAGCGCCGACCAGAACAGGCGACGCGCGTGACCGCGGAACTTCGCGATCAGCAGTTCTTCTGTTGGCGCGCCGGGCGGCGGCATCATTGGCCGACCACCGAGCGTCACGGGCTGAGTCACCCCTCCATTGTGCACGCCCCCACCGACAACGGACCTCGCACGCCGGGCGTGTCAGACCGCGGCCGGCCTGACGTGCACGACATCGCCGGCCGACACCGGGTGCTCGACACCCACGCTGCTGACCACCAGACGCCCGTGGGCGTCGAGGACGGTTGCGGTTCCCTCCAGGCTCCGCTCTCCTGGCAGCAGCACTCGAACTGTGGATCCGATCGTCGCGCAACGGTCGGATGCAGCCCTGTGCAGGCCGCTGGAGATGGCGTCTCCCGACACGGCAAGGGCGCTGAGCAGGCTATCGAGTCGGAGCAGATACGTCCAGAGCAGCCTGTCGGCGTCGGCTGTGACGCCGACAGCGGCGAAAGATATCGCCGTGGCAACAGGGAGAGCGGATGCCGGCATCGCCGTGTTCACACCGGCACCCACAATGACCGCGTCTTCTGTGACCTCGGCCAGGATGCCGCAGATCTTGCGTCCGTCGACGAGGACATCGTTGGGCCATTTCAGCGCAACCTCATGATCGGGGAGCTGATCGGCGACGGCATCCGCCATTGCCACACCTGCCGCAAGCGGGATCCACCCGCGCGCGTCGACCGGCGGCAGCTCCCGCACCAGCACCGAGATCGCGAGCGCCTGACCAGGCGGCGCCACCCAGGAGCGGTCGAGTCGGCCCCGACCGGCCGTCTGATCATCAGTGACAATGACCGATAGATGCGGCCATTCGGTGCAGTCACGTGCACGCACCCGCATCTCTGTGTTGGTCGATTCGGCCTGGGCGAGAAACTCGAGGCGCGAGGAGACGGCGGCTGCACGAGGCAGCACCTCCGACTCAGTCATCGTCATCGGCCTCGTCGTCATCGTCATCCTCGTCCGGTCGCACCGCACCCATCTCATGAGCGTGCCAGCGGTCCCATTTCTGCATGAGCTGGTCGATCGCGCCATGGAACTTCGCGGTCGCGACGCCCGGCGTCGTATCGCCGAAATAATGCTGCACCCACATGCGCAACCGCGCGATCGCCGCCTCATCGACGCGAACGCGATCGACCTCTTCAACAATTCCGGCTGCTGCCTCGGCCGTGAGCCACTCGCAGTCCGACAGGTAGCCGTTCTCGTCCACGCTTGCGCGCTCGTCGACGGGACGAGTGATCAACAGCGGCTTCCCGACAGCGAGGCGGTCGTAGACCATGGCTGAGATATCGACGACAGCGACGTCAGCGGCTGCGAGCTGCCAACCGAGCTCGGGCCCGTCGTCGTATACGTGCTGAGCCGTCCTATCCGCGGCGTTGGCTGCGGAGATCGCTGCGACGATGCGGCGGTGTGCTGCGCCATACTCATCATCGATGACTCCGCTTCGCGGATGCGGTCGATAGATCACCCTGTGCCGTCCTGTGGCCAAGAGCGCGGCGACGAGCGCTTCTCCGTGGGTTGCGATCGAGCCGTAATAGGCGCTCGGGCGATCCCCCTCCCAGGTCGGCGCATAGAGCACGACGACGCGATCGTCAGGCTCATAGGGCAGGGCTCCGCCGTAGTGGTCCGCCTGCGGGCGCCCGATCTCGATCGTGCGCCGGTCGACATCGAAATCCCACAGCGTGCGGGTCAGTCTGTCCCGCGCCGCCTGACCGGCGATCAACGCGTAATCGTATGCCTTGTACTGGTTCGTTGTCATGTACATCTTGTCGGACTCGCCGTGGTTGATGAACACGTGCCACCGCCGCCCGTACCGGAACATCTGGAAGTTGCGGGTGTTCTGGTTGACATACAGAACGATCCTGATGTCCTGGGTCGCGATGAAGCGCTCCAGGTCGCCGACAGTTGGCACGAAGGCCACTGGCGGGGCGTCCTCGCCGAGAAGCTTTTCGGCCCCGGTGGCACTGCGAGCCAGCACGACAACCGGCCACAGCTTTGCGAGCTCAGCCAGCGGCCGATACCACTGCCGCATCTGATACATGTTCACGGCGCCATCGGCGAAATACACGGCTACCTTGTAGTGCCGGGGCGGATGCTGCGCGCCTTCGGCGAGGCGGCGGCGCACTCGCTGCACGGCGCTGCGCGATCTGAGCGCCTTCTTCAGCAGACGGTAGGCCTTCTTCGCATCGCGGACTGCACCCATTCCACCAGGGTAGCCACCGCGTTTCGGGTGACACCAACAGCGGGCTCCCCGTTGCCGAAACGAAATACTTCCGTTAGCTCGACACGCGGTTCTGGCTCTCCTGACTGCGCAGTGTGGCTCTGTGCCCGCCGCTGGGCGGATAGGGGAACGGGCGTGACATGATCTTCATGTGCCTGACAACGAAACCGCAGCTGGGCTCGACGGAGTCTCGTTCGTCATGCCGGTACTCAACGAGAAGGACTATCTCGCTCCCGCCGTCGAGTCCGTCCTCGCCCAGCGCCTTGCCATACCCGCCGAGCTCGTGCTCGCGCTCGGCCCGTCATCTGACGGGACAACCGAACTGGCTCGAAGGCTTGCCGCGGGTGACGACCGCATCCGACTCGTCGACAACCCCTCAGCGCACATCCCGATCGGACTGAACGCCGCGATCCGCGCCAGCCGCTACGCGACGATCATCCGCGTCGACGCACACTCGGAGCTCTCCCCCGGATACGCCGCCCGTGCGATCGAAACACTGCACCGCACCGGCGCTGCCAACGTCGGCGGCGTGATGCACGCCGAAGGTCAAACGCCGTTCCAGAAAGCAGTGGCGAGGCTGTACAACTCCCCCATCGGCCTCGGCGGCGGTGCGTATCACAGCGGATCCGTCGAGGGCGAAGCGGAGTCGGCATACCTGGGTGTCATGCGTCGCGCAGCGCTCGACACTGTCGGTCTCTTCGATGAGACGATCCGGCGCGGAGAGGACTGGGAACTCAATCTCCGCCTTCGCCGGGGGGGCCTTCGCGTGTGGTTCGATCCGCAGCTGTCTGTCACCTACTGGCCCCGCGAAAGCTGGTCCCGCCTTGCGCGCCAGTTCCGGGCGACCGGCGCCTGGCGCGGTGAGCTCGTTCGACGGTTCGGGCGTCGCAACAGCATCCGTTACTTTGCCCCTCCCGCCCTCGTGCTACTGCTCGCAGCAGCGGCCGTCGTCGGCATCCTGCAGCTCGCTGGAGTGCTCTCGGGCGCCGCATCGCTTGTTGCATCGGCGATCTATGCGCCGATTATCGCCTACCTGCTGCTCGACATCGCCGTCGCTCTCGCCCCGGGCGGAGGATCCGTTCGGCAGCGGCTGTGGACGCTGATCGTCCTGCCGACGATGCATTTGTCCTGGGGGATCGGATTCATCGGCGGAGTGCTCCGGGGGGCTCAAGACACGGTCGATGCCTCACGTCTGGGCACCAGGAACACACCGCTGCCGTAGCGATAGCGCAGACGGATGCCGCCGCCCGATCCGCCGCATCGCAGAGCGCGTCAGCGCGAGACGTACCCCTGATCGAGGATGCGCGCCACAACGCGCTCAGCAGCGTGGCCATCATCGCGCCTGTTGAACTGCGCACGCCACGCCGCGTACCGCTCGGCGAAGCGCTGTTCATCACCGGTGTCGGCCAGCGCAGCCACAAGCTCCTCCTGCGTGTGCACCAATGGCCCAGGCGCCCTCGACTCCAGATCGAAGTAGAAGCCGCGGAGCTTCCCGCGGTAATGATCCAGGTCGGGCACGAGAAAATACATCGGCTTGCCCGTGACGCTGAAGTCGAACATCACCGAAGAGTAATCCGTGATCAACGCATCGGCTGCGAGTATGAGCTGCGAGATCTCTGGAAAGCCGGTGACATCGATCACTCTCGCCCCTGCCAGGTCTCTCCCCGCTGGCAGCGTCCGCGAATGCCCGCGCACCAACACGACAGCATCCGCCTGCCGTGCCAACTGCTCAGGATCAACGAAGTCGACCATCTCGTCGCGGTCGTCTCGCCACGTCGGCGCATACAGCAGCACCCGCTCCCCCTCGGCGATGCCGAGAGCCGAACGCGCCGCTGCAGCATCTCCCGTCAACAGCAGGTCGTTGCGCGGATAGCCTTCGGTCCAAATCGGACGCCCGAAGAAGGCGTACGCCTTGCGGAGGATCCGCTCCGAGTAAGTGTTCTGCGCAAGCAACACGTTCCAGCGGCGCGACTCCTTGACCACCGCAGCCATCCGCCGAGGATCAAAGCCTGGCCGGTGCAGAGCGAGTCGCTTGAGCGGGGTGCCATGCCAGGTCTGCAGCACCGTCTGCCCCGACTTACGAGCGAAACGACGACGCAGCCAATCGTTCACGACGATCAGGCGTGCCGCGGCTCGAGCCCGCCACCATTCGGGGCTGCCTTCGACGACGGCGATGGCACCATCCGGCACGGGTATCGACAGGTCAACGACGCTCCAGTACCGAATCACCCCTGGGGCTGCCGCGGCGAGCGCCCGGTCGATCGCGCGCGGATTGCAGCCGATCGTTCGTCCGTAGAAGCTCTCGAAGAAGACGGCGTTCTCGGTGGCGCCCGTCTGGGCGACGTATCGCTCTTCCAAAGTCGATTGCCCTTCGGCGCTCTCGTAGACGAGGTCGATTGGCACCCCGATCGACACATCAGCGCCATCGATGCCGATTCGCAGCTCTGTGAGCAACGTCGGCGGCAACTGGAGCGCAGCGAGATCCGCACCAGCGATCTCGAGCGTGTACTGCCCTGAGGGAAGCGGCAGCTCCGCCCCGCCCCAGCGCGATGCCCTCAGCGCAAACGTCGCCTTCCACGTCTTGCCGCCCCCCGTGATGCGCGCATCGACACGAGCGCGGGGGCCGATGAGAGCGGCGCTTCCCGGGCGTGCTCCCTCGCCGGAGATGACGAGTGAGCTGGCCTCGTCGTCGATGCGGGCCGTTGTCATGCTGCTCCCTTCGGCGCGGGGATACCCTGCGCGCGGATCACGTCATACACACGCCGGGTGTTGCCGCCGTCGCGAAACGCATGCACCTGCGCGCTGAGCGCTGCAGAACGTGCCAGCCTCTCGGCGAACTCCTGTTCGTCATCGAACAGGCGCGCAAGCTGCCCGACCAGAGCATCCCAGCTGGTCGCAGCATCGTCCCCCGCGACGTCTTCGTAACGACCGTAAAAGCCGCGCGTGCGAGCGTACTTCTCGGCATCCGGAGCAAGGTACAGCACCGGCATCGGCACAAGCCCTGCGTCGTAGGCCATCGACGAGTAATCCGTGATGAGCACATCCACAGCGGGCAGCGCAGGAGTCACATCCGCACACGCATCCGCGCCCAGCATCCGCACCCGCATACTCGGCAGCGGCGGTGTGTACCCACCTGCGCCGAGTGGGTGCGAACGCACCAGAAGCACCGCGTTCGCGTCCTCGAGGACGCGAATGATGCGCACCCACTGGGCAGCCGTCGGAATGGCGGGATCCACGGCGCCGTCACGCCAGGTCGGCGCATAGAGGATCATTCTGGCGCCCGTTGGAAACTCGCCCACTGCGCGTTTCAGCACAGCGGATGCCGTGTGCCGGCGTTCCTCCGGCGTGCCGGCGGACAATACGTCGACACGCGGCTCGCCAGTGACGACCACGCGATCCGACCCGAGACCGAATGCGGATTCCAGACGTCCGCGAGAGCGATCAGAGGCGGCTGGCAGCACACGGATGCGCTGGGTGGCCAGTCGGTAAAGGATGCCGATGAGCGGGCTCAGCAGCGCAGCACCCGGCACGTGGGGCACCTGCGTGGTGGCCGGAGAATCGAGGCCGATGCGCTTGAGAGGGATGCCGTGCCACAACTGCACAATGAATGCTCCCTGATCTGCGTAGCGATTGACGTCGCCGAAACCGTGGGTGATGACGACGACTCCGGCCCGCGCGGTCGCCCACCAGCCGTGCAGTCCGCTCTTGCGGATCGTACGGATTCCGAGGGACGCAGCCTCGCGCTCTTCGCGCGCATTCGACGTGAGCCATACGGTGTCGTGCCCCTCAGCATGTGCGAGCTGGTGCACGGCGAGCGCCCCGTCGCCGATGCCTGCTCCACAGCCGAACACCCACCGGTCGCCGCGGGGAACGATGAGGCTGCCGATGCGGCCGAGCGCATACAGAGGAATCCTGAGCAGCTTGGCCGCATTGCCGGAGCCGAAAGAGAAGGACGCCACCCCGCGAGCCTATCGCGAGGGTGACGCACTTCCGGTGTCGGCCGCCGGGGCGTTACTCCTTCGAGAGGGTACCCAGAGTGACCTCGACTTCGTACTCCTTGCCTCCGCGCACATAGGCAACTGTTGCATCGCTGCCAGCTGCGGCCGCACGCACCTGCGCGGTGAGGTCGCTGGCGCTCGTGATCGGCACCCCGTTGAATGCGGTCACGATGTCATCGGCCTTCAGCCCTGCGGCTTGCGCTGCTCCCCCGTCGACAACCTCGGCAATGTAAGCACCAGCCTGGTCGGAGCCCTCGACGAGCGCGGCGTCGTACACGGACGCACCAAGCAGCCCGTGCGTGGCAGAGCCGTCGGCAATGATCTCCTGCGATACCCGCTCGGCGATGTTCGACGGGATCGCGAAGCCGATGCCGATGGACCCGGATTCCTCTGAGCTGCCCGAGCTTGCGATGGCCACGTTGATGCCGATCAGCTCGCCCTTGCTGTTGACGAGAGCTCCGCCAGAGTTGCCATGGTTGATCGCGGCATCCGTCTGGATCACGGCAATCGAGATGGTGTCGGATGCCGATGCCGAAGTGCTGCCAGGGATATCGAATTGGAACGGGCCGGACTGGCCGTCCTGCGGAGAACTCTCAGGCTCGTCCTGCTCCGAGTCCTCCGGCAGTGCGGACGAGGCGATCTGGATGCTGCGATTCAAGGCGCTGACGATGCCAGTCGTCACCGAGTTGGACAGGCCGAGCGGAGCGCCGAGTGCCACCGCCGTGTCACCGACGTTGAGC
Source organism: Microbacterium sp. (assembly GCA_047605925.1). Classification (GTDB taxonomy): domain Bacteria; phylum Actinomycetota; class Actinomycetes; order Actinomycetales; family Microbacteriaceae; genus Microbacterium. The sequence continues at coordinate 43,963 of JASGEY010000028.1, read as the reverse complement.
TTCGAAGAGTCGGCGAATGCGATGGGAGTGAGGTCTTTCGCATCAGTGAGCTTGATCACGGCGAGATCATAGATCGGGTCAGTACCAACGATCGTCGCATCGTAGATCTGCCCGTCTGACGTGGTGACTCTGATCGTCGGGTCGGCGACCGCGCCGCCGAGCGTCACAACGTGGGTGTTGGTCAGCACATAGCCGTCCGCGCTGATGATGACCCCCGAGCCGCTACCGGCCTCGCTGGAGCCTTCGACCTCGATCGTCACGACCGAGGGCAGCGCCGTCGTGGCGACGGCGGTGGTCTCGTTGACCGAGCCCGGATTGTTCACCGTGACGGTCTCTGGGCCGGTGGCGACTCCCGTGGCAGTGGTGCCGACGAGGCTGGAGACAAGCGCACCGCCGCCAAAGCCGGCGACGCCGCCAATAAGGGCCGCAGCGACCATCAACGCGGCGAGCTTGACTCCGCGCTTCGGCTCCTTGCCTTTCACCGCCTCGTCGGCGGAATCACCAAAGTGCACACTGTCCACCAGCGGCTGGGTGGGCTGAGTGGATTGGAGGGGCGAGGTCGGCTGAGTGAACTGGGGTCCGCTGTGGAGGCCAAAAGCGGCGCCGGGGACAGTGGCAACCGAGGCCGCTTGCGGATGCTGAGCCGGCACCCCGTACGGGTACGGAGCGGTCGGCGCGTTCTGAGCTGGCTGTGGCGAGCTCTGAGCAGACTGCGGCGCGTTCGCGACGGCGCCACCACCAGGGGGAGTGAACGCGCCAGATGCGGCGGCAACAGGGGCAACGGGCGCCGAGGCGAACGTGCTCGGGATCTCGTGACCCGACGCGGAGGCGACGGGTGCCGACAGCTCAGGCGACTGCGCCGGGGTGTCCTGGGGGGTGTCTTCGTTCATAGTGTCTGCTCCTTCAGCAACGCCCTACAGCGTGCCGCCTGTTTCTGTGCGTTCCTGATGTCGAAGGTGAGTATCCGCTATGGCCTTAGCCTGTTCTTCATGAGTGTCATACCCGGAGCATGGAAGCGCACAGCAGCGGGCGCAGGTCTGCTTGCACCTGACGGGGGCGTTGCCCCCACCATCTTCGCAGAGATGTCTGCGCTGGCTGCGCATACGGGGGCGATCAACCTCGGCCAGGGGTTTCCCGATGAGGACGGCCCGATCGAAGTGCTCGAGGCCGCGCGTGAAGCGATTGCGGCCGGCGTCAACCAGTATCCCCCTGGCCGGGGGATGCCCGATCTACTGAACGCGATCAGCGAACATCAGCACCGCTTCTACGGGCTCGAGGTCGACCCTGCAACGGAGGTGATCGTGACCGCAGGCGCCACCGAAGCGCTGACAGCCACCCTGCTCGCGTTGATCAACGGACCGGACGACGAGGTCGTCGTGTTCGAGCCGTACTACGACTCGTATGCCGCAGCTGTGGCGCTGGCCGGAGCGAGGCTGGTGACAGTACCGCTGCGCTTGCCCGGCTTCCAGCCTGACCTCGATCAGCTGTCGGCATCCGTGTCCGATCGCACCCGGATCATCCTCGTGAACGACCCGCACAACCCTACCGGCACAGTGTTCACTACCGATGTCCTCGCCGAAGTCGTGCGCCTCGCTGAACTGCACGACGCGATGATTGTGACCGACGAGGTGTACGAGCATCTATCTTTCGACTCGACGCATATTTCGATCGCAACGCTGCCCGCAGCGGCTGCGCGAACGCTGACGATCTCCTCCGCAGGCAAGACGTTTTCGACAACCGGGTGGAAGATCGGGTGGGTACACGGCCCTGCTGCGCTGATCACGGCTGTGCTCACGGTCAAGCAGTATCTGACCTATGTGAACGGATCGCCGTTCCAACCAGCCGTGGCGGTCGGACTTCGTTTGCCCGACGCGTACTTCGCCGAGGCGTCAGCAACTCTCGCCCGCAAGCACGAGATCCTGGGTGCCGGTCTGCGCGCTGCCGGCTTCGGCGTGCACGAGCCGCAGGGTGGCTACTTCACCGTTGCGGATGCGTCGGCGCTCGGCGGTGCGGATGCCGCAGCCTTCTGCCGTTCGCTGCCAGATCGCTCCGGCGTCGTAGCAATCCCATTGAGCGCTTTCGTCTCGGCCGGGCATCGCGAGCGGTACGCAGGGCTCGTGCGCTTCGCGGCCTGCAAACGCGTCGAGGTTCTTGAGGAGGCCGCGGCTCGGCTCGCGGGGAAGAGTCGGTCTCAGTCTCCGGGAACCACACGATAACGCCGCGCGCGCAGCACGGGATTCGTCGCCCGCACCCGCTCGATCACAGCCCGCTCGACGACACCGACGGCGACTCCTTCGGCAACACCGACCCCAGCGGTTACGACGCCCTGCGGGTCGACGATCTGCGAGTGCCCTACGCCGATCGGTGCAGGATGGTCGGCCGAGAGCACGTACGCCGTGTTCTCGATCGCGCGAGCCGCAAGCAGCGTCGTCCAGTGGTGCTCTTTGAGAGGGCCACGCACCCATTCGGCAGGGATCACGAGCACCTCGGATCCTGCGTCGATGAGGGTACGGGCCACCTCGGGGAAGCGCAGGTCGTAGCAGGTCATCAGACCGAAGCGGATGCCGGAAAGATCGAACACCGCAGCCCCCGACAGCTCACCTGGCTCGACCCAGTTCGACTCGGTCTGCCCGAATGCATCGTAGAGGTGCTGCTTGCGGTAGGTCGCGAGAATGCCGTCGCCGCGCACAGCCACCACCGTGTTACGCACGCGCCCGGCGTCCGCTGCGCGTTCGGCGAATCCGGCGACGATCACCGCAGCGTGCTCCGCCGCAAGCGCCATCAACGTCGACACGAAGGGCCCGTCGAGCGGCTCCGCGTTCACCGCAAGCGATGCGTCCATCGGATCCACGAAGAAACTCGCGTACTCCGGGAACACGATCAGACGGGCACCGCGGGCTGCGGCATCCGCCGTCAGCCGGGCGATTGTCTCCAGGTTCTCGCCCTTCGATGACGTCGGGGCGAACTGGCAGACGGCAACAGGGACGTTCTCGGACATGCCCCCATCCTCCCAGCATCCGGGAACGCCGAAGGCCCCCTGACCGGATTACTCCGAATCAGGGGGCCTTCTCTCGTTGCGGGGACAGGATTTGAACCTGCGACCTCCGGGTTATGAGCCCGGCGAGCTACCGAACTGCTCCACCCCGCGGCACGAGAATCAGCCTAACACGGGAACCCTTCGGCCGCGAATCGACGCCCCACCGGGGCGCCCTCCTGCCGGTTCTCTTCGTCATTCGCCTTCCGCGTCGTCCAGAGCGATCAGGGTCTGCACAGCTTCGGTGAGCCGAGCGTCGGCCTCCGCGAACGCAGCCAGGTCGCCCGCCTTCAGAGCGGCCTCACGGTCGGCCAGCGCCTCGCCAGCAGCAGCGAGCGCATCAGCGCGTGCATCGGACGACACCGGTGGCGACTCCTCGCCGGCATTCGGGTCCGGCTCCTCCGTGACAGGAGTTGTCGGATCGACTTCGTCATCGCCACCGGTCGCGCCAGCCGAACCACCGAACAGCGAGTCGAGAGCTGCGGTGAGGGTGTCTTCGATCGCAACGCTGCCGCCGAACGCGACCAGCACCGAGCGGAGCTTGGGCACCTGAGTGTTATCGGTCGACTGCAGGTAGACCGGCTGCACGTACAGCAGACCGCCACCCACTGGCAGGGTCAGCAGGTTGCCGTAGGCGACTTCTGACTTACCGATCGCAAGCACGTTGAGCTTCGGCGCCACGACCGGATCGGTGTCGAACGAGTTCTGCACCTGGCCGGGGCCAGGCACCGTAGTTGCATCGTCGATCTCGAGCAGCCTGAGCGTGCCATAACTGTCTGCCTTGACACCAGCCTCCGATCCGGCATCCGAATCCACCGCGAGGTAACCCATGAGCACGTCTCGTGTACTGCCTGAACTTGACGATGCAGGGATGAACGTCGAGAACATCGAGAATCGAGCGGTGTCCTGCCCAGGCATCTTCATACTCAGGTAGTACGGAGGCTGCAGCTGCTCCGTGCTGCGCGGATCTTTCGGCGTCTGCCAGCGATTGTCGAGCTGAGCGAAAGAGCCTGCATCACCGATGTGATAAATGCCGAGCATCGAGCGTTGAATCTTGAACAGGTCGGTCGGATAGCGCACGTGACTCATCAGCCCCGCCGACATCTCACTGATCGGCTTCAGCGTCGACGGGTACACCTTCTGCCAGGCCTTGAGCATCGGATCGGTGTCGTCCCAGGCATACAGCGTCACCGAGCCGTCGTAGGCGTCCACCGTCGCCTTGACGGAGTTGCGGATGTAATTGATCTCGTCGATGGCGAGAGACGGAGTCGGTGTGCTCGAATCGGCGATCGCGTTCGACAAGCTCACACTGGTCGAATACGGGTAACTGTTGCTCGTCGTGTACCCGTCGACGATCCACACGATACGGCCGTCGACCACGCTCGGGTACGGGTCACTGTCGATATCGAGATAGGGGGCAACCTTCTGCACACGGGTCTTGGGGTCACGGTCGTACAGGATCTGCGACTCCTCGTTCACAAGGTTCGAGAACAGGATCTGCTCTGATTGGAACTTCAGCGCGTACAGCAGCTTCGTGAACGTGTCGCCAATGGCCGGCCCACCATCGCCGTCGAAAGTTGTCGTGGTGTTGCTCTCGCCGTCCGCGCCTCTGGCGTAGTCGATCTCCACCGGTTCGGCCCCCTCTGGGGCGCCGACGATGGAGTACTCGGGCGAGTTCTCGCCGAAGTAGATGCGCGGCTCATAATCCTCCGCATCGGTGAGAGCACCAGAGGTCGGCATGCCTCTTTCGAGGAAGACGGGCTCACCTGATGCGGTGCGCTCGTTTCCGGCCATGGCGAGCAATCCGTACCCGTGCGTGTAGACGGCGACCCGGTTGTTCCAGGTGTTGCTGTCGCCGAGGTTGTCCATGTCAAGGTCACGCACGGCGACGACGGTGTCCTGGCTCATGCCGTCGATCTGGTATCGATCGACGTCGAGAGTCTGCGGGAACTGGTAATAGTCGCGAGCCTGATCCTGCTGGCGAATGACCTCGTTGACGATCTTCGGGTCGATGATGCGAATGGATGCCGTGGTGTCGGCGTCCTCACGGAGCTGCCCAGCCTCGGCATCCGTCTTCGCAGTGAAGGAGGTGACCTCCACGGCCGAGAGTCCGTATGCCCGCTTGGTGCCGTCGATGTTCCGCTGGTAGTACTCAGCCTGGTAGGCGTTCTGGTTCGGCTTCACCTGGAAAGTCGTGACCACCCAGGGGTAGCCGACCCCGACGACGAGCGAGGCGACGACGAGGAGCGCTGTGGCCGTCAGCGGCAATCGCCAGCGGCCGATGACGGCTGCGACGAAGAACAGCACGGCGACAACCGCCGCAATCACCGCGACGATGCCGAGACCGGGGATCGTCGCGTTCACTCCGGTGTAGGCGGCACCTGTGATGCGGTCCTCAGGAGTGACCAGGGTCTTATAGCGGTCGAGCCACAGGCTGACCGCCTGCACAAGGACATAGAGCCCGGCGATGACAGCAAGCTGAATGCGCGCAGCCTTCGAGATGCGCAACTCGCCCTGACCGGCACGCACGGATCCGTACAGGTAGGCCACCAGCGCAGTGACGAGCAGACACAAAAGCAGCACCGCGGAGACGTATGCCAAAAGGATCGTGTAGAACGGCATGGCGAACAGGTAGAAGCCGGTGTCGATACCGAATTGCGGATCCACCGTGTCGGTGGCTGTGCCGTTGGCCCACAGCCAGACGGTCTTCCACTGGCTGGCGGCCGAGAACCCGGCGAACAAGCCGAAGAACACCGGCATCCCCCACATCGCGAGGCGCCGCAGCGGCTCGATGACTTCCTGGTAGCGGTCGAGCTGCGAGCTGAGGCGCACGTACACGGGTCGCAGCCGGTACGCGAGCTGGATCGAGACGAACAACGGCAGTGCCATACCGAGGAATCCGACCATGAACATCACTGCGGTGGCGACCCACTGCGTCGTGAGCACACCCGCGAAGCCCAGCTGGTCGAACCAGAGGAACTCGGTGTACAGCGATGCGAAGACGAAGAAAGCCGCGAGCAGGGCGGCAAGAATCACCAGCGAGATGCCGACGATCTGCCGCGAGGTTCGAGGCGTGGCCGGGGTCGGGGATGCAGTCGAGGTCACGATTCCATACTAGGCACGCTGCTCCGTATGCGAGGCGCGCTCGTCTTGTTCAGATCACGGCCTGATGTGCGCGGCCTTGATGATGGCGGCCACATCACGGACCAGCTCGACGCGCCTCCGCATCGTCTCGGGCCGCGGATCGTCGAGCGCCAGCAGGATCACCCTGTCATCTCCGATCGTGAGAGAGGCCAGGATGTCGTCGTGCACCGAGACTCGGTCACGCACGTCCGCGAACCAGCCGGGCCCGGTACGCGCTGGTTCCCGACCCCAGGCAGGCGTGACGAGCATCGAGTCTGCGGCGACGCCGAGTGGGATCCATAGGCGCACGGCGCCGGTCGGCGCCTCGGCGATCACGATTTCCCGGCGTCTCGGAGCACGTCGGGACCCGACCACAGCCTTGAGAACCCACGTTTCGGCACGCACCGTGAAGCCCTCGTGGGTAAAGCGCAGCCTGCCGCGGGCCGCATCAACACGCCACCCACGCGGCAATGAGAGAGCGACGTCGCGTGGGTCTGCTACCCCGTCCGGCTCTGCCGTCGCACCCGACCTCCCCTGAACCCACGCTGCACGCGCCGCCGCGACCCGGCGATGGACGGCGTCCACCCCTCCCTTACTCCTCCAGAGCATGCCCGCAATGCCCCCGAGCACGAGCACGATGCTCACAAGAGCGACCGACAGCGGGCCATCGCTGAAGCCGGCAACCGCACAGCATCCGGCGATCGTTGCCCCCGCAGTCACCGGAAGGATCGCGCTGACCCTGATCCAGGAGCGACGAGTCAACCCAGACGCGCGCGTCGTCTCACCGCCGGTCATCGCGCCACGTTTGATGTGATGACGGCAGAATCTGGCGCGCCTCAGCGGAGATCGCATCGGCAAGACCTCTCACTGAATCCGGAGCCGTGGCAACGACATCCTCGACTGCCGCACGTAGCGCGGCAATAGCATGAGCATGCGCATCCATTGTGGCTGCGGAAAGCGATCGCGGCGACAACGCAAGGGAGTCCTCTGTGAACTCCACCCGCTGGATCAGCGCGTCGGCGCCGACTGTGACGCGCACCTCCCGCCCGCGCGAGACGCCGCTGTACGTCGCCTGGCCGATGCGCTCGGCGATCAGCGCCGTCTCTGCCGCCACGGCATGCGCCTCGGCGCGCAATCGCGCCAACCGATCTCGAGCCTCGGTCAGCCGACCGTCCGGATCCATGCTCATCATCAGCCCCCTACTGTCTGTGCACCCTGATCCACGCCCTGAGCGCCGGCGGCGATCACGGTGTCCGGACCGATGCCCATGTTGTACAACCCGACGTCATCGAACGCGCGGTACAGCTTCTGCAACACATCGCAGAAGCGTCCAGAGGACTGCAGCAGCTCGTCCGTCCACTTTGCCGCATCGTCAACCCAACGAGCGATGGCGGATGTCGCCTGTGCGACGATGACCGGAGTGCCGAGCCCCAGCGAGGCGATCATCTCGCCAACCCACACGATGATCTTGCCGACGAGCTCCGCGCAGATCGCGGACACGATCTCACGAACAAAGGTCACGATGCCACTGCCGATCGCGTAACCAGTGTTGATACAGCGACATGCGAATGCCTCGGCGCTCGCGCGCTCCGCCATCTCGGTCATCCGGCGACGAAACGCATCAGCCGCTGGGCCATGCCAGTACTGCACCGTCCGATTGCGGAGGGCGATCGGCCGCTCAGCCTGCATGGTGAGGACGGCGCCGATGTTGGCCCACGTCAAGCCCACTGCTGTCACGACGGCCGGATCCCCCACGAGCACGTCAAGAGCCTCCTGGAACCAGGAGAAACGATCAAGGAGGAAGCCAGCGATACTCGATGCCAGCGTGCCGAGAGGATCAACAGCGACACCGACGAGATCACCCACGGTGCCGACTCCCGATCAGAGCGCCCCCGCCCAATCGCCCGAGGCGAGGCAGGTTCCGGTCGAGACCAGCGACCCGACGACGGGGATGCCGAAGGCGCTCCCCTCGAACCAGGCGGGAGCCTCCCAGGGCTCGGGCTGAACCACGATGCTCATCGGGCGCGTCCCAACAGCTCGCGGTGGCACTTCGCCGATGTGGCATCCGCGGTCTCATAGTCGATGGCCGTATTTCGCAGATTCATCGCGGCCGCCTCGAAGGCTGCGGACTCGGCCTTCAGCGCGGTGACCGCAATCCTCTGCACCATCTGAGAGGGCGGCACCATCGCGACACACAGGAGACCGAACGCGTTCTCGGACATCTCCTGCGCCGCGAGCCCCGCGCTCACAGCATCGCTGAGCGCGTCAGACGCTGCGAACAGGTCCGGCGCGTCCGCCGCCAGTTGATCGTAATCGACTTCGAAGCCGTCTATCAGTCCTCCTCGATCCCGAGAATCCATCGCGCGCGTGCGCTCACCTCGCTGTCGCCGATATCGGGTACGGCCCCGATCCTCGGGCGCCCAGTGGCCCGATGCGCCTCCTGGAGCGCCTCCTGCACGCGCGACTCCAGTTCGGACGGGCGCAGCTGGTCGATGTCGTCCGAGAAGACGATGTCGGTGAGCAGACCGCGGCCATCCACAGTCACCTCGACGTACCCTTCGGAGTCCTTCCCCGTGGCATCGGCGCCACTGCGCGCAGGCTCAGCGGACTGCGCTGACCGCAAGGTCGCATAGCCGTCGGCGAGGGCTTTCGTGAGGTCATCACTATGCATGTCGACGATCCTATCGACGCCGCGGCCGAATCCGTGTGGGGAGAAGTACCCATGTCCGGCGTCCTCACAGTTTGCGACGCAGCGCCCCTCACCGGCTCCCGCAGGTCGGCAACGCGCTGACGTCGCCGCCGTCGGCGATCACCTCCAGCGCGTTCAACGACTCCTCGAGCGTCGAAGTGCTGACGACCGTGAGACCGTCGGGTACGTGTCCGATGACCTCGTCGCAATTCGAATCGGGTGCCAGGAAGAACTCGGCGCCCGCGTCTCGCGCCCCGTAGAGCTTCTGCCTGATCCCGCCGATCGGACCGACCGTGCCGTCTGCCTCGATCGTTCCGGTGCCTGCGACATCCTTGCCCCCGTTGAGTTCGCCCGGGGTGAGTGTGTCAATGATCCCGAGTGCGAACATCATGCCGGCACTGGGGCCGCCCACATTGTCGAGCTGGATGCTCACGTCGATCGCGAAGTCATAGTTGGTGCGCAGGGTGACGCCGACGACCCAGATTGTCTCGCCGTCTGAAGTGCGTTCTTCCGGGGTGATCTCGACGGTCGTCTCCTCTCCGCCGCGCAACAGGGTCAGCGCGACCGGGTCTCCCTCGGCATCCTGGATGCTCTGCTTCAGCTGTTTGGCCGATTCGACCGGCATCCCATCGATCTCGGTGATCACGTCGTCCGCTTCGAGCACCCCCTCCGCCGGTGTCCCCTCGACCGTCTCAACGACGGCGACCTCGGCACCGGTGTCATAGCCGAGCTCGTCCAGGGCTGCGGCCGTCGCCTCATGCTGAGAGTCGACCATCAGATTCGCGTTCTGCTCATCGCGCTGCTCAGTGGTGACACCCTCGGGAAACACCGAGTCGAGGGGAACGACCGCCTTCGACGGATCCATCCAGGCGAGCGCCAACTCGAACCAGCTCGGCGTGCGCTGCCGATTGCCGACCACCTGCACCGTTGTGAGGTCGAGTGAGCCGGCAGTGTCGAAGGTCTCCGCGCCGTCCACGTTGATGAGAGGCACCTGTTCGCCGTCTGCGTCGGCCGCTGTGCCCAGTGTGTTGTACACCGGCCCTGGGCGCTGGATCACGTAGGGCGTCGGGAGGAAGGTCAGCACCACGAGCGCGACCAGCGCAACGATCATCGACCACACGCCCAGTCCGAGCCTGCGAGACCGGCTTCGATTCACAGCATTCCTCCGTCGTTCGCGAGCGGCGTACAGCGAACCGCTTCGCAAGCCCGTCTCTGTGACTAGCGTAGATCCCGCAGCCTTATGGCGTACTGAGAGGGCGATCGACATGGCAGATAACGACCCCACCCCTGAGGACTTCCAGGAGTTCCTGCGACGGATGATGTCGGGCATGGGCGGCGACGTCGACCCCGAGCAGCTGCGCGAGCTGCTCGGCGGCATGGAATCTCTCCCGTTCGATCCCGCCATGATGCAGACGATTATGTCCCAGTTGCAGGGAGCCTTCACCGGTGACCCATGGCAGAACGCCCTTCGTCAGGCACTGCACATCGCCCATCGCGACGGCCTCGGCATCAGCGACGGCTCGCGAAGCTCTCTGGTCGACGCATTCGCTCTCGCGAACCTGTGGCTCGGCGAGGTGACGACGATCTCTGAGCTCGCCGAATCTCCGAAGCCGATGACCCGCGGCGAATGGGTCGAGGCGACCCTTCCGGTGTGGAAAGAGATCGCCGACCCAGTTTCGACGAGTATCGCCGACGCCCTCACCGCCGCACTCGACACCCAAGTACCGGAGGAGATGCGCGGCATCGTGCAGGGGGCAGGCGCCCTGATGCGGGGGCTGGGCGGCTCGGTGTTCGCTATGCAGTTCGGTCAGGTTCTCGGCAACCTGTCGCTCGAGGTCGTCTCCGGGGGCGACGTCGGAATCCCCGTGCTCCCTGCAGGTACAGCAGCGATCATCCCGCAGAACCTCACCGCTTTCGGTGAGGGACTGGAGATCCCCGAGGATCAGATCGCCCTGTATCTCGCCACCCGTGAGCTCGCCTATGCGCGCCTGTACCGCCACGCGAAGTGGCTGCACTTGCACGTGATGGCACAGATCACCGATTTTGCGCGCGGAGTCACCGTCGACGTCCAGGCGCTCGAAGACGTCGCCAGCCGCCTCGACCCGAGCGATACAGAAGAACTGCGCGCGGCGATCGAGGGCGGGGCGCTCCTGCCGGCGCAGACCGAGGCCCAGCGCGACGCTCTCGCCCGGCTCGAGAATCTCGTCGCGACGATCGACGGCTGGGTCGACGTGGTCACCGCGCAGGCCACCTCTCGCCTTCCCGATGGGGTGCGCATCGCCGAAGCGGCCCGCCGGCGCCGCGCGGTTGGCGGTCCTGCCGAAGACGCGCTGGGGGCGCTGGTCGGCCTGAAGCTGCGCCCCAGACGGCTTCGCAAAGCGTCGGCGATGTGGCAGGCAGTGACGGATGCTGTTGGCACCACTGCCCGCGATTCACTGTGGGATTACCCTGACCTCATGCCGCAGGCATCCGATATCGATGACCCAACGGCGCTCATCACCCGCCTGCAGGCCACCGCCCGCGGCGAGCATCCGGTCGCTGACGAGATGGACGAAGCTCTCGCGCGACTGCTCGATGGAGACGATTTCTCCGGTTCGGATGCTGAAGACGAGAAGCCCGTCTGAGGCCTGCCGTCTCTTTCTGCACAATCTCGACGAACACGGAAGTTCTCCACTGATCGATCCGACACGCCCCATAGCGTAGGAGAACTGCGCAGAATCGGTGCATGCCATCGCCGAGCCCAAAGACCATCACCCGCCTGGATCCCGGGATGCCCCTGCTATGGCGTGACAGCGACACCGTGCAGCTCGGCATCGACGGCGACATCAGGGTTCCCATTGATGCACCCTGGATCGTGCCGCTGCTGATCCGCATGGCGGAAGGATTTCGGATGGGTTCCTTCGATGTGGTTGCGCACGGCGTAGGGGCTCCCAGAGAGGGCGCGCGGATGCTGTTGCGCAGACTGCGTCCGTTCCTGATCGATGCGACCGCAGCCCCGCGACCTGCCTGGGTGGAGAGCATCGGGCTGACCGACCCTCGCTGCGAGAATCGGATGCGCGAGGCGTTGTCCGATGAGGGGGTGGAATCCGCCGATCGGTTCGACCCGCGCGGTTGCGGTGTGATCGTGGTGCAGGGCGCAGTCTCGACCCTCCATCTCGCGCCATACTTACGCCATGACACGACCCATCTGCCGATCGCCATGGAGCGCGGCCGCACCACCGTCGGGCCTCTGGTGATCCCGGGTGAGACTCCGTGCCTGGAGTGCGTCCACAGCCACGAACGAGACCGGGATCCGGCCTGGCCGCGTATGCATGCCCAACTCATCGGCCGCAGCCCCGGGTCGATCGGCGCCGCCCGGATCGCCACAGCAGCAGCATTCGCTGCGCGGCTGCTCTCTGACCCGAGCGCTGCGGGACGCTTCGTCGAAATCAGTGAGTCCGGCGGCCGGGTGTGGCGTTCGGCGGAGTTTCACGAAGAATGCCTGTGCCGCGAGCAGAGGTTCCGATCTCCGCGAGGAATCTCGACGGCGCACGCTCCTCTCTGCCTGCCGAGCGCGACCACGACAGAGTCAGGGTTCGCGCGGCGCGCGTGATACCGACATAGGCCAGGCGCCGTTCCTCATCGATCGCGTCGAAGCCGCTCGCATACGAAATCGGCAGCGCCCCCTCAGCCCAGCCCGCCAGATACACATGCGGCCACTCCAGCCCCTTTGCCGCGTGCAGCGTCGACAGGGTCACGGTGCGCAAGGTCGGCTCGTGCTGATCTTTGGCTCTCGCCATCAGCGCGTCGCTGAAGCTCCGCAGCGTTTGGCCAGGCACTGCCTCTTCTGCGAGGCGCAAGATCGCGCGTCTGGCCTCCCAGACTTCGCGCTGCGCCCCGCCGGCGGCTGGCGGTTCCTCCGTCAAGCCGAGCTCGCTCAGCACTCGCTGAACGCCAGGCAGAAACTCATGCTCCGTCGGCGCCACGGCGGCCGCGCGCAGAGCAAGGATGGCCTGACGTACCTCTGGCATCGTGAAGAATCGTGTGCCGCCAAGCACGGTCGCAGGGATACCCTCTGCGGCAAGCGCCTGCTGCAGCACAGCAGACTGAACGTGAGCGCGGTACAGCACGGCGATGTCAGCAGGAGACGACCCGGCCGCGATACGCGCGGCGACCGCCGCCGCGATACCGGCTGCTTCATCGCCGTCGGTGTCATACGCGGTCACCGTCGGCCGTTCGGCGGTGACCGACGCCCGCACAGGAACCAGTTCGAGAGCGCCGGGTCGACCGCGCATCAGCGAGTTCGCAGCATCAAGGATCGGCTGCTGCGAGCGATAGTTGGTCTCCAGTCGCACCACGATCGCGTCGGGGTAGCGCCGCTCGAACTCAAGCAGGAAACGCTGTTCGGCCCCGGCGAATGAGTAGATCGTCTGACTTGCGTCGCCAACAACGCAGATGTCGCGGCGATCCCCCAGCCACAGCTCGAGAAGCCTGTTCTGCAGCGGCGACACATCTTGAAATTCATCGACGGTGAAGTGGCGGTACTGCTCATGAACGGATGCCGCAACCCGAGGTTCTGCTTCGAGCATCCCTGCACAGGCCAGCAGCACGTCCTCGAAATCAAGCTGGTGCCGCTCGTCTTTCAGTGCCTCGTAAGCGCGCTGCACCTCGACGAGCTGCGTCGCATCGATGCCGGGCACCGTGCGCCCGCGGTTCGCGTGCTGTTCGATGGACAGCATCGACACCTTGCGCCATTCGATCTCAGAGGCGATGTCGCGCAGCGTCGCGGTGCTCAATCGCAGTCGCAGACCGTCGGCGGCCTGTCCAAGCATCCGCACTTTATTGTCGATGATGCCTGGTGCCGGGGCGCCGGCGAGAGTGGGCCAGAAGAAGTTCAGCTGTGCGAGAGCTGCGGAGTGAATGGTGCGAGCGGCAACGCCGTCCACCCCGAGTGCGCGCAAGCGTCCGCGCAGCTCCCCCGCGGCCTTGGCTGTGAACGTGAGCGCCATCACGCGCGAGGGCGAAAATGCACCCGTGTCGACACCGTGCGCGATGCGGTGCGTGATCACCCTGGTTTTCCCGGTTCCAGCCCCTGCGAGCACGACGACAGGTCCACGCAGGACGGATGCCGCCTGCCGCTGCCTTTCGTCGAGCGCATCGAGCGCGCTCACTTCGCCCCGCCTTCGTGGTGGGCGATCAGGCGAGCGCCCTGCCCACTCCCGTCGCGTTCCTGGTACCAGCCGGTGATCAATGCTCTGGCGATCGATGCTGGCCCTGGCAGCCCTACCGGCCCCGCCCCGGACAGTGCGGAGCCGATTTCTTCCCTGGTGAACCAGCGAACGTCGATAATCTCCTCACCGTCGGGGCGCGCTGCGTCCTCATCCAGAGCGACTGCCCTGAACCCGATCATGAGAGAGCGCGGGAATGGCCACGGCTGCGACGACACATAGCGCAAGTCATGCAACCGCACACCAGCCTCTTCTTCGATCTCTCGATGCACCGCCTGTTCAAGCGATTCACCTGCCTCAGCGAACCCCGCGAAGCAGGAGTACATGCGACCTCCCCACCGCGCACCTGCTCCGAGCAGCAGTCTGTCGCCGTCCTTGCTCTCGACCGCAACGATGACTGCGGGGTCGGTGCGGGGAAAATGCTCGCGCCCGCAGCGCAGGCAGCGACGCGACCAACCAGCTTGGAGTAACTCGGTGCCGCCGCCGCAGCCTGGGCAGAACGGGGCTTGTGTCACCCAATCCCCGAGCGCCAGGGCCTCGATCAGCAGCTCGGTGTCGAACTCGTCGAGCCGACCTGCGCTATCGCGAAGTCCCAGCCAGCTCTCTTCGGGATCCGAGCGGACGTTGTCGGGCTGAGGAGCGAGCGAGGCCAGCAGAACGGCTGATCCGTCGGAATCGCGCCCGAGCAGGGCCCAGACCGCATCGCCAACTTCTGCGACTCCGACCCGCACAAGTCGGTCGTTCTCGATGCGAACACGCCCCTCTCGCACTGCGATGACTGTCGTCGTCGCATCGGCCAGCAGCCGATCGAGGATGCCGGGCACAACGCGCAGGCCGCCAGCGCGGTCCACCCACAGGTGCGTGGTGCTCATCGACTCCTTCTCTCACGGGCGTGGCGGATGCGGGACCACCCCCGAGCCCACCTACCCTGGGGGGATGGGACGCTCTGCTTTCACTCTAGCCGCGGCGGTGACAGCCGCTTTGCCCGGCGCGGAGGTGACGGGCGCTCGCGCCCTGACCGCCGGAGGCGACGGCCGATTCGACTCGGCGGTCGCCTCGCTGAGCGACGGACGCGAACTCGCGATCCGCGTCGCGGACGACGACGATGCAGCCAGTGAGCTCGCGGCCGAAGCACTCGCGCTGCGTGCACTGACCGCCGGTGCGCGCGCGATGCTGCCCTTCCAGGCCCCGGCTTACGTGGGCGAGACCCGAGTGCAAGACGGGCGTGCTCTGGTCACTGAACTGCTACCCGGGTTCCAGATCGAAGCGGCTCAGGTGCCGCCCGGGCGCGGAGCGGCCGAATCCATGGGCGCCGCCATCGCGGCCGTTCACGCGCTGCCTACCTCCGTGGTGCGAAGTGCCGGCCTGCCGGCACGTTCCGCGCAGGAGAGCCGTGCAGAGATCGGGCGTCTCATCGACACCGCGGCAGCCACCGGCCGTGTCCCCTCACGCCTCACTGTTCGCTGGCGCGAGGCCGTGGCCGATGACGAGTTGTGGCGATTCGAGTCGACGGTGACACTCGGCGGCGCGCAATCCACTTCGTTCCTCTTCACCGACGATCCAGAACGTGGGCCCCAGGTGTCGGGCATCGTCGGCTGGCACGCACTGTGCGTCGGCGATCCCGCGCAGGATCTCGCTTGGCTGTCGGCGGCGCCGGAGGCCGCTGACGATGTGAAGGCCGCGTACGTCACGGCCTCCGATCGGACACCGGATGCTGCGTTGGAGGTGCGTGCGAAACTCCTCGCCGAGTTGGAGTTCGCCCGCTGGCTGGTGCACGGAGATGCGCTGCACCGCTCCGACATCGTCGACGACGCCGCAGGCCTGCTCGAGGCATTGGCCGACGGCGTGCAGGCCGGCGAGCTGAGCGTGATCGCCGCGCGCAGCGATGGCGTGGACTCAGCCATGCACGCACTCGACAGCGTGCCCGAAACAGCCGCACCCGATGGCGACACCTCAATGCAGACGGACGCCTACAGCCCAGAACAACTCTGGCGCGACGACGACGCGGATGGCGCGGGTGCTGGCGCGGATGCTGACGATGCGGTTGCTCGTGCCGGTGCTAGCGCTGATGCCGATGATGCTGCGTCCTCGCCCCTGGTCGACTCCGAGGCCGCCCACCGCATCGAGGTGTCAAGTATGGCGACCGAAGACCTCTCGGACCTGCACTCCGACACCGAGGTCGGCGGGCGTGCCCGATACGGATTCGACAACGCACCTGGGCTGCCTGATGACGACACCTCATCCCCCGAGGATGAAGCTCAGCGGGCAGCACGCGCCGCACTCCAGCGCTGGAAGAGTTCAGCGTCGGAATAGACCCGGTCACCGCGGATCACGAGGTCGTCGGCGACGTAGTAGAGCGCGACGTCGATCTCTTCCAGCGGCACTCCGAACCGGCGGTGGTACGCGAGCCGGTACAGCGCGAGCTGCAGCATCCGCTCTTCACGCTCCTCAGGTGTGCGCGGCGCCTTGCCGGTCTTCCAGTCGACGATCTCGATGCGTCCGCCGCGATCTTCGCGGCGGTACACGGCGTCGAGCTTGCAGATGACGACGTGGTCCTCGCGTTCGCGCTGCGCTGCCGGACTCTCGACCCCCGATACTGACGGCCCAAGCACGAAGTCGATTTCAATCTCGACTGCGATCGGCTTGAGCGGCCCCCACTCACTCCTTTCGAAAATCTCCTGAAGAGCGCTGAGATCCTGCGCATCTGCAGCCGAGACCTCACCGGCCGCGGCGAACGTGTCGTCGTCGAGTTCCCATAATGCCTCGTCGATCCGCGTGCCGACGCCAGTGTGCCCACTGCGCTTTTCCACCCAGGCGTGGAAGAGGGTACCCACACGTGTCTGCCGGTAAGGCCGCTCCGGCATTGGCCGCACGATCGAGGACACCGTGGCTTCAAAGTCAGCCAAGTAGTCCTTGAATCGCGAGGCCGGGATGCGTGTGGGGGGTGCGGTGTCCACACCACGCAGCCGTGCAGCGCGCTCAGCGAGCAGGCGAGCCAGCTCTGCACTCGGCTGAGGAGCGCCCTCGGCGGCTGCGCGCACGGCGGCTGCCGCGGACTCGACGACGGCTCGGCGGCTTCCCAACGGATCCATCGGCCAGCTCAGCGTGTCTCCTGGCGCGTCGTACGGATTGTCTTCGGGATCTACGGGCTCGATGGGCGCCGATCCGAGGACGTCCATCGCCTCGATCAGATAAGGGCTTGGATTGCGCGGCTTGGTCTGACGGGCCCAGTGCGCCCCGGTGAGCAGCAAGTCGGTGCGTGCACGGGTCACTGCGACATAGGCGAGCCGACGCTCCTCCTGCTTCTGGTAGTCGCCGTACTCAGCTTTGAACGTGGTCAAAGCACCAGGTGCCTTGATGCTCGTGCTCGTCAGAGACGCCACCCCCGCCTTGACCTTCTTGATCGGATCGGTCTCGCCCGCCACGGCCATATCCGGGTTCCAGGAGAACGTCGGCAGCGCGTCGCGGTCGCCGCGCAGCGGGAAGGGCAGCACGCCGAATCCGAACCAGCCGGAAGCGTCAGAGGTTCTGCTCGGCAGCTCGTCGGCAACCAGACGCACGACGGCCACCGCATCCCATTCCAAACCTTTGGACCCGTGGATGGTGAGCAACTGCACCAATCCGGGTTCCGCCGGCTCCGATCGCGGCATGAGATCGTCGGTGCTCTCTGCTTTATCGAGCCACGCGAGCAGGCTACCGATCGTTCCACGCTCGTCTGCGGACAGAAATGCGCGTACTTCGTCGGCGAAGGCCCGCAACTGCATGGGTGCGACCCGAGCTGGGCCGCGCGTTTCATTGGCGGCGAGCTCGATATCCAGGCGCAGTTCCAGCTCGATGAGCCGGATCAGCTCGGGGATGGGCTGCGAGGATGCCCGTCGGAGCCGCTCAAGCATTTGCCCCGCAGCACGAATCCGCGAGCGTCCTTCTGGGCTGATCGCCTCGAGCATCCGATAGTCGTCGCGCAACGCACGAACGACGTCGACAGCGTCGATGATCGAGACGACCTCGTCGACCCCTCGCGTGGAGCGCAGACGGATGCGGACCTCTTCGGGCAGTGGCCCCATATCCGTTCCCGTATCGGCGAGCCGACGCCCGAGATCGTACAACGCGGCCATGTCGGCGACGCCGACACCGAACCTCGGTCCTGTGAGCAGCCTGATCAGCGCCGACCCCGCCGTCGGATCGTGCACGACCCTGAGGGTGCTGACGACGTCCACCACCTCTGGTGCGGCGAGAAGGCCACCGAGCCCAAGGATGCGATGCGGGATGCCGTGGCAGGACAGCGCAGCGGCGAAAGTCTGCATGTGCTTCTTCGAACGGAACAGGATGGCCCCCGTGTGCGGTCGGCCAGCCGCACCGTCGTCATGCTCCGCGCGGCGCTGCGCGAACCAGCGCGCAACCTCGTCGGCCTCCTCTTCGACGGTGAACGCAAAGCGAACGTCGACTCTGCCATCGCCAGCACCCGGGCGGGCGTCAAGAGCGGGCACGTCCAGTCCAGGGCGCTGCAGCGGCTCCAGGATTCGGTTGGCGATGCCCAGAATGTTCTTGTCGTTGCGCCAGCTCGTCATCAGGCTGTACGTGCGAGCACCGCTTCCGCTGGCAAAGGCGGTGGCGAAGGCGTACAGGTTATCGGCGCTCGCGCCACGCCACCCGTAAATCGACTGGTGCGGATCTCCCACCGCCATCACGGCACTGTCGCGGAAGAGCTCCGCAAGGAATCGTGTCTGGATCACCGACGTGTCCTGGTATTCGTCGAGCAAAACGACCCTGTACTGCTGGCGCAGCTCGGCGCGCACGTCGGGAGCGGTCTCGATGATGTCGTACGCGCCTCCGACCTGGTCAGCAAAGTCGAGCACGCCGCGCCGCGTCTTCTCGGAGATGTAATCCCGCACGAGGCGGATGAGCGTGGGCAGTGCGAGAAGGTTGACGGCAGCCTTGTCGATGACGTCTTTGCTTCGGTACGGTTCGAAGGCCAGCGCCTGTGAACGGGCGATGCGCACCGCCTCATCGAGGTCGACACGGTGATCGAGAACCTCCCCGGCGAGATGCTGCACGGCGTCAACGATGAACGGGACGCTGTGTTCGATGTCTTCGAGTTCGGCCAGATCGCTGCGCAACACCACCTCTCGCGCGAGCATCCACGATGCAGCCTGTGTGAGCATGACTGCGTCGGAATCGCGCCCGATACGGGAGGCATGCTCCCGCACGATGCCATCGGCAAAAGCGTTGTACGTCGATACCCGCGGCCTGATCAACAGGTCTTCGGCGGAACGCGGGGTGGAAGGATCCCAGCCGGTTCTGTACGAGGCTGCCAGCTCATCGAGCACCTGACGGCGGACTAGCTCGCGTTGGCGCCCCGGATCCGCAGTGTCGACACGGTGTAGCGCCCCCGAGGAGACGATCTCGCTGAGATGGGGAAGAAGCCCTCTGCGACCGTACTCGTCGATAACCGCGAGACGCGCGCCGATCCTTTCCGAAAGCTCGCCTGCGGCCTTGCGGGTGAACGTGAGGCCGAGTACCTCGTCGCGCGCGATATAACCGTTCGCGACGAGCCACACCACCCGGCCAGACATCGTCTCGGTCTTGCCGCTGCCCGCTCCCGCGACCACCAGAGCAGGGGTCGGCGGTGCCTCGATAACGCGCTGCTGCGCTGGCGTCGGTGCGGGTTGGCCGAGAGCTGCGGCGACATCGGTTGCCGAGAGGTCGAGCGCCCCTTGCCATTGGAGGTTCACGCGCTCACCGCCGGAATCGTGTGGATGCGGCAGAGGGTCATTCTGCCCGCCTGCGTGTCTGCACAGTGCGACTCGACCTGAGCCGTGAATGTCGAGGCCGACATGCCGCGCGCCGCGTCGACGACACGACGCAAGAACGCCTCGCGACCAGCATCGTCGAGCGTGTGCTGATGGGCGATACGGTAGTCGCTGTTCGCGAGTGTCTTCGAGACGACCACGAGCCGCGCACCAGCGAGCGCCGCAGGATCGGCTCCATCGATGAGCCCCTGCTGCACAGCGATCTGGTAGGCGGCGAGTTGCGCATGTTCGCGCACGCCAGCATCCGTCTCCGGATCCTTCTTACCCGTCTTGAGATCGGCGACGACCACCCGCTCTCCCCCTGCCGCTGCCGTGATTTCCTCCGAGTCACGACCTCGGGCGTGGCTGAGATTGCCGCCGCCTGCGGGGTAGGACTCGATCCTGTCAATGACCCCGTGGATGACCGCTTGACCGCTACGGTCGTCACGAACCTCGTGTACGACCGGCGAGTCGCCCACGTCAACGGCGAAGCGGAACTCCACCTCGCTTGCGATGACCCTGCCGCCGTCGGCTCTGACGTCACGGAGGTAGGCATGCAGTCGCTCGATGAAGAGGTCGGCGCGACGGCGTTCTTTCCGCCCGATCCACTCGGTCTC
The DNA here is from genome assembly GCA_047605925.1 of Microbacterium sp. Classification (GTDB taxonomy): domain Bacteria; phylum Actinomycetota; class Actinomycetes; order Actinomycetales; family Microbacteriaceae; genus Microbacterium. The sequence continues at coordinate 23,504 of JASGEY010000028.1, read as the reverse complement.
GAAGTCGAGTCCGGGCCAGCGCTCGGCGACGATCTCACGCATCCGATCGAGGTCGCCATCTGGCGCCTTCTCCATCGCCTCGTGGACGATGGTGCCGATCCCCGCAGTCGCGGGCATCACGCCATCTCCACCGAGCGCTGAGATCGCCCAGTTGAGCCCGCACTGTTCGAAGGTTTCCATTTTTGACGGAGACACCCGCGCCCCGTCGGCGGCGAGGTCACGCAGCGCAGCGTCGGTCGATGGCCGAGTTAATCCATACCAATCGGCCGGGTCAGCGCCTGGCACCCCCTCCCGTGCCAGCACGACCAACTGTGCGGCCGCTTCAGCGCGCACAGCAGGCGAAGACGATGTCGTGAGTGCACGCCGGTGACGTGCCACGAGTCCGCGCAGGGTGAGCGGATGCTCGGCCGACGCGTGTGATCGTGGCGGATCCGGCTGCGGCAGAAAGCCGAAGAACGCACTTGGCACCGTATCGTCGTCGCTGACCGCCGTGATCAGAAGGCGACGCCTGGCTCTCGACACGGCTCTCACGAACAGTCGCAGTTCGTCGTGCAGCGCCGCTCTCCTCCGGTCGACCGCTCCGACCTCGGGGATACTCAACCCATCACGCCGCGCCGCGATGGCATCGGCCAGCCGCCAGGTCTGCAGCATCCCGCCGCGCAGTCGCACATTGGGCCACACGCCATCTTGAACACCCGCGACCACGACGGCGTCGAACTCCGTTCCCAGCGCCGTCGCCGGGGTGAGCACCGTCACCCGGCCAGGACGTTCAGGGCTTGATAGGGAGTCCTCCGGCACCTCGCTGTCAAGAACATCGCGCACGAACACTTCTGGTTTCTCGTTCGGAGTGCGCTCAACAAACCTCTTCGCGGCATCGAACAGCGCCACCAGTGCGTCGAGAGCTCTGGCGGTCTCGGCGCCGGTCGGCTGCAGCGCCATCTCGCGCCACACCGTCTGCAGACTCCGCCCGTCGGCCGCTCGCGACCGGTCCCACACCCGCCAGAGCAAGTCGTGGATCGTCTCCCCGTGCGCAGCGGCCGTCGCGACCTCGGCAATAGTGTTCGCGAACCGCGCAGCCGTGCGCGATTCCGCCGCATCGATCAGATCGAACAACGCAGGCGCCGTGAACGCTCTGCGCAGCAGCTCTCTCGCCGGAGTCGATCCGCCGTTCTCGAGTTCGAGGTGACGGAGTCGGGCGCGCAGGCGACGCAGCCCGATCGCATCCATTCCTCCGAACGGCGAGCACAGAGCCTCTTCAAGCGCGAGTGGCGTGCGCTCGGCCGTCGGCGCCAGCGCCAGACGGACGATGCCGACGATGTCGCGCACGACAGTTTCACTGCCCAGAGGACGCTGCACTCCGGCAGCACGCGTTGGCACCTCTCGCGCCGCGAGCTCGGCCTCCAACGTCGTCACCTGTCGCGTGTCGTGGGCGATGATGGCCATTCGGTCCCACGGGATACCGCCGGTCAGGTGCCAGTCGCGCATCTCCCCAGCGATCCGATCGAACTCCGCGTGCGGTGAGGCAGCGATGTATGTCGTCACGGTCTGGTCTGTCGTCTCACCGTCGATCGGTGCCGGTGCGCGCCGATGATCCACCCGGCCAGAGGCCCCGATCGCTTGGGTCACCGTGCGGGTCAGTGCGGTGAGCGCGGGTGCTTGGCGGTGTGGCGTATCGAGGACGTACACCTCGCCCAGGTCTCCAGCCAACTGTGCGAACAGCTCGGGAGTTGCTCCCCTGAACGCGCCTGAAGAGATGTCAGGGTCTCCGAACGCCAGCACGCTGACTCCGCGATCGCGCAGCGCCTGCACGATCGCCACACCTCCTCGTGTGAGCTCTTGAGCGTCGTCGATGAGCAGCACACGCAATGCCGAAAGTGGGCCGAGCGTCGCCGCGTCAGCGCTTCGCAGGATCGCGCACGCCTCGGCAAGCAGGTCAGCGGCGTCGCGATGTGCACCCCTGGCCGCGTCGAGAACGCCACGGTAATCGACGAGAAAGTCCGTCACAGCAGACCATGCCGGATCCCCCGCGGCGCGCAACTCCGCAGCCGAAACACCCAGTTCGGTGCACTCCGCGAGAAAGGCTCTCAGTTCCGAACGGAACCCCTTCGATGAGCGCACCGCAGCGCTCAGCGCATCGGGCCAGACGATCTTTGCATCTTCGATGTCTCCGGCCAGGAGTTCTGCGATCAGCCGGTCCTGGTCGGCCCCGGTGAGCAAAGCGGGCGGCTCTAGTCCGGCACGCACCATCGCGCCGCGCACCACTTGAAACGCGAAAGAGCCCAGCGATCGAGCGAGCGGCCCCGGAGTTGCCTGAGTCACCCGCACGCCGATCTTGTCGCGCAGTGTGGTCGCTGTCTTCCGGCTAGGAGTGAGCGCCAAGAGCTCCTCCGGCCGTAGCCGGTCGTTCTCGAGCAGGTGCGCAACCCGATCGACGAGGGTGTGGGTCTTGCCCGTCCCCGGAGCGCCAATGATCACCCCCGATGCCGAGACCGAAGCACCGACGACGGCTCTCTGCGCAGCATCCGATGTCATGGAATCCACGCTAGTGGGGTGCTCTGACATCGCTGCCCCGCGCTCCAACAGCCGCCTGTGCGCTCAGGGCGAACCACGCTGCACTGGCCGACGTCCAGGTGGCCGTGCGCGATAGAGTTGAGCGCAGTGAGTCACCGAACCTCTAGGGAGCAGGCGTGGAAATCCGCATCGGCATCGTCAACACCGGCCGCGAGCTGAACTTCGAGACGTCGGCGAGCGCCGACGAGGTGCGCAAGCAGATCGCATCGGCACTCGAAGAGGGTCAGGCTCACCTCGACTTCGCTGATGTGAAGGGCAACTCCTACCTCGTGCCCACCGCAAACCTCGCCTATGTCGAATTGGGCACCGAAGAGTCCCGCCGCGTCGGCTTCGTCGCCTGAGTCATGTACATCCTTCTCGCTCTCATCGGTGCCTGCGTGCTCGGCATCGCGGCCCACTTTCTCATCGGCGGTCGTGAGCTGCGCGGTGTTGCACTGACCCCTGCGATCGCCACCGCACTCGCGGCGATCGTGTACACCGGCTCACAATGGGCGGGCATTGGCGAAGACAGCGTGTGGCTGTGGCTCGCCAGCGTCATCGGCGCCACGATCGTCGCCGCTGTTGCGACCATCGCTCTCGTGGCTGTTCGCCGCAAGGCGGATGCCGAGAAGAAGGCCACTCTCGGCATCTGAGCATCGCGTCGACAGCACCCGTCACCTCGTCGACACCCGGTAGGAGCGTCGAGCGGTACGGGAGAGACTAAGAGGCGAGACCCATCGCGTCCATGCGCCGTGCGTGCGCTCCCATGAGTTCTGTGTAGACGGGCTCGATACGCTCATCGTCCGCGGCTTCGAGCCGCTCTGGTCGCAGCGCCGAGCGGCACACCAGAATCGTGTCTCCGACGAGCCGGCGAGCCCACATCGACAGCAGGGAGCGCCATTCCTCGTCGCTCTCGATCGTCTCCTGGATGATCGAGACGATCTCGTGGCGGGCGTCGTCCTCACCGAGGATGTGTCGTACCCGGTCCCCCGTGTCTGCATAACTGGATGCGAGCGCAAGATAGAAATCGTCGAGAAGACCCGCCGTGATGTACACCGCCAACATCGTCTCGCGCGGGCGCACCCCGATGGTCTTGCGACGGAACGCATCAAGGTTCTCGCGAAACGGCAGCATGAGCTGGAGGGGGTCATCTCCGCGCTCCTCGATCAGCTCAACGATCGCGCGATGCTTTGTCAGCGCGGCTCCGGCTGCGCGGGAAAGCGATTCCTTCTCAGATAGCTCGGGCGTCGCACGAATCAGCCTGGTCAACGTCTCGAAGTAACCGAGCTGCAAATAGGCGGCCTGACCGAGGAAGCGGTTGAGCTCCGGCGCCAACTCGGCGAAGTCGACCCGTGTCGCACCGTTGTGCTCGCCGCGACCGCGCAAGGTGAGCGTGCGCTTCGGGGTCGTGCTACGTTTCCAGAACCAATTCACCACGGCTTCACCTTACTCGCGCCGTGGTAGCCCCCAACCCACTCAGTGTTGCGATGTCATCGAGAATCCGCAGGTCCCCGGGGTTCTCAAGCCCCTCCGGTAGGCTGGTGTCGTCCCCGCCGTCGGAGCGGGGCCCCGCGCCTGTGGCACGCAGAGGGCGTGGATCCATGACGAGGCGACGCACGCACGTCGCCGGACAGGCATCTGAACACAGTGACAACCTTCGCCGATCTCGGCATCGATCAGGACATCGTCGACGCTCTCGCCGCTCGCGGCATTGCCGACGCGTTCCCCATCCAGGAGCAGACCATCCCCCTCGGCCTACCAGGCCAGGACATCATCGGCCAGGCCAAAACAGGCACAGGCAAGACCTTCGGCTTCGGCATCCCCGTTGTGCAACGCCTTGGCCCCAACCCCGAGCACGGTGTCAAGGCACTCATCGTCGTCCCGACTCGCGAACTCGCGGTGCAGGTATACGAAGACATCGACCTGCTCACCTCCAACCGGTCGACCAGCGTCGTCGCCATCTACGGCGGCAAAGCCTACGAGGGTCAGATCGATCAGCTCAAGGCCGGGGCGCAGATCGTGGTCGGCACCCCTGGACGTCTCATCGACCTGGCGAACCAGCGCCTGCTCGATCTCTCGCACGCGACCGAAGTCGTGCTCGATGAAGCCGACAAGATGCTGGATCTCGGCTTCCTCACCGACATCGAGAAGATCTTCCAGAAGGTGCCTCCTGTGCGCCACACGCAACTGTTCTCGGCGACGATGCCAGGACCGATCGTGGCGCTGGCTCGCCGGTTCATGACGAACCCGATCCACATTCGCGCGAACGACCCCGACGAAGGTCTCACCCAGGCGAACATCAAGCACCTCATCTACCGCGCCCACTCGCTCGACAAGGACGAGGTCATCGCCCGCATCCTTCAGGCCGAAGGCCGAGGCAAGACCGTCATCTTCACCCGCACGAAGCGCGCAGCGCAGCGCCTTGTCGATGAGCTGAGCGACCGTGGTTTCAACGTCGGTGGAGTGCACGGCGACATGGGTCAGGACCAGCGTGAGCGGTCGATGGCTGCGTTCAAGGCCGGTAAGAAAGACGTGCTCGTCGCCACCGATGTCGCAGCGCGCGGCATCGACGTCGATGACGTCACGCATGTCATCAACCACACCATTCCGGATGAAGAGAAAACTTACCTTCACCGGGCTGGCCGCACGGGCCGCGCAGGCAAGACCGGCATCGCGGTGACCTTCGTCGACTGGGAAGACCTGCACAAGTGGGCTCTCATCAACCGCGCGCTCGAGTTCGGCCAACCAGAGCCCACCGAGACGTATTCGTCGAGCCCGCACTTGTACACCGACCTCGACATTCCTGAGGGCACGAAGGGGCGCCTGGTGACGGCTCCCAAGGCAGAAAAGCCAGCCCGCGCTGCACGCACCGAGCGTGCGACGGATGCCGCAGCCGAAGGCGCCGCGGAGGGTGGCACACGCCGACGACGCCGTCGCCGCCGGTCGGAGCCGGTCGGAGCGACCTTCGCCGAGGGTGCTCCAGGAGAGTCATCGTCCACACCACAGGCGTCTGCCGCTGCGCGCGATGCGGAGCGCGATGCCGAGGGCGCGGGCACCCACGATGGGGCCGGCAAGGAGCATCACGACGGAAAACCGGCTCCGGCGCGGCGTCGCCGTCGCCGTCGCGGCGGCTCTGCCGGCGCAGGGTCGGCTCCGGTCACCGGGGCCTGAGAGCACACTGAGGCGGATGCTGCAGCATCCGCCTCTGTCGTTGCGGCGCCGACGGTTCAGCGCTGCGGATAGCGCGGTGCCGTGCCTACGGCGCGATCGATCAATCGCGCAACCATGCCCTCTGGCGTGGTGTTCTCCCCCGGCCTGTTTGGTTTGCCCGCGCCGTGGTAGTCGCTGGAGCCGGTCACGATGAGGTCGTGCGTCTCTGCAAGATCGCGCAGTGCACGCTTGCCTGCTGCGGTGTTCTCGCGATGCTCGATCTCGAACCCGCCGAGACCCGCTGCGATGAGTTCTCCGATGACGGACACCGGCATCATCCGATCGCGCCCCGCGGTCGCCGGATGCGCGATGATCGCAACCCCACCCGCCTGGGTGATCAGACGCACAGCCGTGAGCGGATCGGGTGCATAGTGCGGCTCGTAATATCCCTCGCGCGGATGCAAGATTCCGTCGAACGCCTCAGCCCGGTCGCGGACGATCCCCCTGGCGACAAGCGCATCGGCAATGTGCGGACGCCCGACTGTGGCGTCCCCGATGGTCTGCGCGAGCACATCATCCCAGTGCAGGTCGTAGTCACGCCCAATGCTGCGCACGATGCGCTCTGCGCGGCCTATGCGGTCGTCACGAATGCGATCGGTTTCGGCGACGAGCTCGGGGCTGTCCGGATCGAACAGGTAGCCGAGCACGTGCACACTGCGCCACTCGTGCTTCGCCGACAGCTCGATACCAGGGATGAACGTGATGCCCAGTTCGGCCGCGGCGTCTGCCGCCTCGTCCCAACCGGTCGTGCGATCGTGATCGGTCAGCGACACCGTCCGCACCCCGTGCGCGTGCGCCTGCCGCACCACCTCGGCTGGGCTCTCCGTGCCGTCCGAATGATTGGAATGCAGATGCAGATCCGCAGGGCCGGAGAACAGGTACGTCATGTTCAGAGCGTAACGCCGCGGCAGAGACTTCACAGACAGCGCTTCTAGTCTGGAGGGGATGCTTCGACTACTGGGGATCTTTTTCACTGTGCTGCTCGCGATCGGGGCAGCAATCGTGGTGTGGCCGCAGTTCTTCCACCTTGAGCAGACCTATCCGTTCGCCCAACTCGTCGCCGCCCGCGGCGCGGTGCTCGGCGGATTTCTCGTGCTCGCTGTGCTGTCACTGCTGGTGATGGTCTCCAAGACGCTGCGGGGCTTTGCGGCATCCGTGCTCATCCTCGCTCTGCTGGCAGCCGGCGCCACCGCGCTGATCGGCGTGAGCAGGGGGTTCGGAAGCGGCACGCTGCCAGAGACGACAGATTCCAGCATCCGCGTGTTGAGCTGGAATACCGCAGGCACAGCCGTCTCGGCAGACACGATCGCGCAGCAGATCCTCGCCAGTGGCGCCGACATCGTGGCGCTTCCGGAGACCACAGAGGCCGTCGGCGAACAGATCGCTGTGATGCTGCGGGAGCAGGGACACCCGATGTGGGTGCACAGCGTGCAGTTCAACCCGGATATCGCGAACGGCCCGAGCTCCTGGCAGACCACGGTGCTCGTCTCCCCCGACCTGGGCGAGTATTCGGTGATCGAGTCGTCGACCAACGGTACGAGCAACACCGGACAAGTACCGAGCGTTGTGCTGATGCCCATAGATGGCTCAGGCCCGACGATCGTGGCCGTGCATGCCGTCGCCCCGCGAATGCACGAAATGGATCAGTGGCGCAACGACCTGCGATGGGTCGCCGATCAGTGCCCGAAAGGGAACTTCATCCTCGCTGGTGACTTCAACGCGACGGTCGACCATCTGGCGTCGCTGGGCGTCGATGGCGGGGACATGGGGTACTGTCGCGACGCCGCATCGCGCACGGGGAACGGGCTCAGCGGCACCTGGCCGAGCTCTCTGCCCGAATTGCTCAGCGCGCCGATCGATCATGTGATGGCCTCGGCGAACTGGACGGCGACCGGATCGGCGATCATTGCGGATGCCGGGGGCAGCGACCATCGCGGTCTCATCGTGCAGCTGGAGCCCGCCAGCTGAGCATCCTCACCGCCATGCTCCGCCGCGGTGTCAGACTAGAGACATGAACACCGCAGACCGCGACACGATCGCCGAAGCCGCTGAGCGCACGCCTGAGGACACCACGACGAATCGCAAGCAGCCCTTCCCCCGCGGTTTTCTCGACACCATCTCGTCGGGCTGGGCGCAGCGCCCCGAGTCGGTGCCGGTACCGCGCGCGCAGGCGCCCTACGCGGCTGCGCGCCGCGCGGCTGTTTCTGCGGCCTTCCCTGGCAAGCGCATTGTGATCACGGCCGGGTCCCTCAAGCAGCGCAGCAACGACACCGACTACGTCTTCCGCGCCCACTCGGCCTTCGCCCACCTCACCGGTTGGGCCGCCGACTCCGAGCCGGACTCCGTGCTCGTGTTCGACCCGACGGAAAACGGACACAACGTCACGCTGTATTTCCGGGAGCGCGCCGACCGCACGACGACCGAGTTCTACGCCGATGCCACCATCGGCGAGTTCTGGATCGGTCCGCGCCCTGCCCTTGCAGGCGTCTCCGCCGATCTCGGGATCGCAACCGACCATCTGACCTCCTTCGAGGCAGCGGATGACGATCTCACCCTCGACGACGCTGATCTTGCCCGCTTCGTGTCCGAGCTGCGCCTGATCAAAGACGAATTCGAGATCGCAGAGATGCGTCGCGCGGTGGAAATCACCGCAGAAGGCTTCGATGACATCATCCGATCCCTCCCGGATGCCGTGTCGCATGCCCGCGGCGAGCGCGTCGTCGAGGGCGTCTTTCACCGCCGAGCCCGCGAGGACGGCAATGGTGAGGGATATGACACCATCGCAGCATCCGGCCCGCACGCCTGCTACCTGCACTGGACCCGCAATGACGGCGCCGTGGTTCCGGGCGATCTGATCCTCGTCGATGCCGGCGTCGAGGCAGACAGCCTGTACACGGCCGACATCACCCGTACCCTCCCGGTGTCTGGCACGTTCACAGAGGTGCAGCGCCGGGTCTATGAGGCGGTGCGCGAGGCTGCGGACGCAGCCTTCGCCGCTGCCAGGGTTGGCGTGCCTTTCCGGGAGGTGCACGGCGCCGCCATGACGGTGATCGCCAAACGCACCGCCGAGTGGGGTCTGTTGCCCGTGACTGCCGAAGAGGCGTTGGATGCGGATGCCGGTGGCCAGCACCGCCGGTATATGGTGCACGGTACGTCGCACCATCTCGGCATCGACGTACACGACTGCGCTCAGGCGCGCCGCGAAATGTACTACGACGGTCTGCTTGAGCCCGGCATGGTGTTCACGATCGAACCAGGACTGTACTTCCAGATCGACGACCTCACGGTTCCTGCAGAGTACCGCGGCATCGGCGTGCGCATCGAAGACGACATTCTGATGACCGCTGACGGCCCGGTGAACCTATCGGCCGGTATCCCCCGCACCGCCGACGATGTCGAGGCATGGATCGCCCGGGTGCAGCGGGGCTGAGGCGCCTTCCCTCCGGACAAGCGTGGTCACGACGTTATCCGCTCGCGATTGCGCCGGTCCAGGTCGTCGAGCTGAAAGCGTCCGCGCTCGGCAACGGCGACCAGGAGCGCGTGGAGTGCTGCGCTCGCGGCCACCATGTTCGTGGCGGAGGTGTTCGAACGATTTCCTGCGAGCGCCTTGGCATTGTCCAAGGCGGATGCGGCGATGCGATCGATGAAAGCAACCCATCACACGGCGACCACGCGCCGGGCGAGGGCGTCCGCCATCTGCTGTACGGCCCGCTCGATGATCGGACGCGGGGTCGCGAGGATGAAGCGAAGGAAGCCTTCGCCGGCCGCGCCGCACGCGAGCCCGTCGGTCAGGGCGACGCCCGCATGCTCGCGGAAGAAATCAGCAGGCGAGCCCTGGATTCCGAGGCGGCGGGCGTCGAGCCAGGCGATGTAGGTGCCCTCTGCTGGCGTATAGCCGATCTCGGGGATGTGTGCGGCGAGCAAGGTGGCGAGCAGTCGCCGATTGCCGTCGAGGTACGCATGGGTGTGCTCGAGCCAATCTCGCGACTCGTCGAAGGCCGCCGTGTTCGCGATGATTCCGGTGTTGCTCGCAAGCAGCTCAGTGCGTTTGACGACCGGGGTCGCCCACACAGCAGCATCGGCGTCGTTGGTCAAGATGACCTGCGCTGTCTTGAGTCCTGGCAGGTTCCACGCTTTCGACGCGCTGGTCGAGGTGATCGTGTGTTTTGCTGTGACCTCGTTGAGGCTCGCGTAGGGCACATGCACGTGGGGAGCGAACACCAGGGGTGCGTGGATTTCATCCGAGAAGACGCGTCCGCCGTGGCGCTCGACGATCTCGGACACGGCAAGCAGTTCGTCTCTCGTGAACACGCGTCCGACCGGGTTATACGGGTTGCATAGAATCAACAGCCCGCCGCCAGCTGAGAATGCACGCTCCAACCCGTCGAGGTCGAACACGTAGCGGCCGCCTTCGACAAGCAACGGGACCTCGATGATCTCCCGGTCATGCATCGGCGGGATCGTCAAGAAAGGCATGTAAGCGGGCGTCGGGAGCACGATCTTCGATCCAGGCGCGGTGAAGTGGTCGATGACGGCACGCATCGCGACGAGCACATCACCGACGGGGCGAATGCGCTCGGGGGCCACCTCCCAGCCGTGCCGGTCCCGCAGCCAACCTGCCGTCGCCTGCGACAGTGCGTCCACCAACGCAGGCGTCGGATAGCCGACCTGCGCCTCGACGGAACGGCTCAGCGCCGCACCGATCTCGGGCGCGACGCCGAAGTCCATTTCGGCGATGAATGCGCCGATGGCCCCCGGGTAGGTCGACCACTTGTAACTGCCGCCCGCGTGCAGCTGATCGACAGTGATCGCGTCGTAGTCCGGTGAGATACTCATACATCTCTCATCGTGTCAGCGCTCGATGAAATCAGCCACGAATGTGACCAACGATGACCCGATCTCGGCCGCGCCTCAGCGCCCCGATTCAGCCGATTCGCTCTGCGACTGTACATCTGGCTGCGCAGGCTGCTGAACCTCCGTGGCTTCCGGGATGCGCTCACCGTATTTCGGCGGCTCGTCGAGATTGACCGGCGGGCGAACCACCTTTGTCTGTGTGACCGCTCCCAGAATATTGCGGGCCTTGTTCAGAGAGGATGCCTGCACTGTGACCTCGTAATGATCCGCCGCGAACTGGGTCGTGCTCGCGAAATCGCGCCGGCGGCGCACGATCGTGTAGGCGATCAGACTCATCAGCATGCCCAGAGCCACGCCGATCAGAACGAAACCAACGAACAGTTGGATCGGCACATCGGGGTTGCCCAGCACGAGGATCGCCGAAAGGAAGAGTCCGATGAGCACCCCGTTGATCGCACCGGAGCGAGCGGCGCCCGCATAGCCGAGACGACCGGTGATCCGCTCGACAGAGCGTACTCCCTGCCCGATGATCGCGATATCGCGCGCCGGGACCTCTTCCGCGATGAGCTTCGACACCATCTTCTGGGCGCTCTCGTAGTCGCGCACCGAGGCGACGACCTCGCCGGTGTCGGTTCGTGCTGCTGGACGACTCATCATGCTCATCCCGACATTGTTCCATGCCTCGCTGGTGCGCTCGCCGTGCGATGCCAACACGGGGTCTGACACACCACCTGGCGCACTACGCTGGGACTGTGAGCACACAGAGGGTATTCGCCGCGCGCCTGGCAGGGTGCGCCGTCTTCGACCCCATGGGCGACAGGCTCGGCAAGGTCCGCGACGTCGTCGTGGTGTATCGAAATACCGCTTCCCCGCGTGTGATCGGGCTGGTGGTGGAGATCCCCGGCCGCCGCCAAGCCTTTCTGTCGATCGGCCGCGTGACGTCGATCCGCTCTGGGCAGGTCATCAGCACGGGTCTGATCAACGTGCGTCGATTCTCTCCCCGCGCCGGTGAGGTACGCGTGCTCGCCGAGTTGCTCGGTCGCCGAGTGACCCTCGTCGACGGTTCGGGCAGCGCCGTCATCGAAGACGTCGCTATCGAACCGAACCGGCTCGGCGAGTGGGCGATCAGCCAGCTGTTCCTGCGACGCCCGAAATCGAGCGCGTCGCCATTCGCGAAGGGGCCGACCACCTTCGCCACCTGGAACGACGTCGCAGAGCAGCGTTCCCCCGGCGAATCGCAGTCGGCCGAGCAACTGGTGGCTTCGTACTCCGAGCTGCACGCCGCTGACCTCGCGACGACGCTCCTCGACCTGCCCCAGCAGCGCCTCATCGAGGTGGCAGAGGAACTCTCCGACGACCGCCTCGCCGATGCTCTCGAAGAGATGCCCGAAGACGACCAGGTCGATATCCTCGATCGCCTCGGCGATGAACGCGCCGCCGATGTCCTCGATGAGATGGAACCCGACGATGCCGCCGATCTTCTCGCGCAGCTGCCACCTGAGCGACTGGAGCACCTGCTCACCCTGATGGAGCCAGAGGAGGCTGAGGACGTCAGGATGCTCCTCCGATACGGACCGGACACCGCCGGTGGTCTGATGACCCCGGAGCCGATCATTCTGTCGGCCGACGCGACGGTCGCCGAGGCGCTGGCCCTGATCCGCCGGCACGAACTGCATCCGGCTCTCGCGGCCGCCGTGTTCGTGACCCTGCCGCCCTTCGAAACGCCCACAGGGCGCCTTCTCGGTGTCGTGCACTTCCAGCGGATGCTGCGCTATCCCCCGCACGAGCGCCTCGGAGCGATCGTCGACGACAGTCTTGAGCCCGTGCCTGTGACAGCCTCGGCAGCGGAGGTGGCGCGGATGCTGGCAAGCTACGACCTCGTCTCGCTCCCCGTGATCGATGCGGCGCACCGCCTCGTCGGAGCGATCAGCGTCGACGATGTGCTCGATTACCTGCTGCCCGATGACTGGCGCACACACGACGACCATGATGCACCGACGAAGGAGGCACGCTGATGGCGAAGAACAACGCCCGTCTCGACGCTCCTCTCCGCCGCAGTTCAACCCGTCAGAAACCGCCGTCCAGTGACCGGTTCGGCCGCTTCACCGAGTGGATCGCCCGCGCCATGGGTACGCCAACGTTCCTCACGATCCTCACGCTGTTCTGCGTCCTGTGGATCGGGTACACGCAGATCGCTGAGCAGAACGGCTGGTGGCGCTTCGACTCCGCCGCCCTCGGTTTCACCGCTCTGACTCTCATTCTGTCTTTGCAAGCGTCATACGCGGCACCACTGATTCTGCTCGCGCAGAACCGCCAGGACGACCGCGACCGCGTGCAGATCGAGCAAGACCGCCAACGCGCAGAGCGCAATCTCGCTGACACCGAATATCTCGCCCGCGAGATCGTTGCTCTGAGAATGTCTCTCGAAGAGCGAAACGCGCAGGCCGTCACCAAAGATGTGCTGCGTCAGGAGCTGAAGGCGCTGCTCGCCGAGCTCGAGGATCGGAGCGATCGCCAGGCATGACGACAGCGGATGCGGTCAGACGATCGGTCTCGGCGGTCACCGATCCAGAGTTGCGTCGCCCGATCGGCGACTTGGACATGGTGCGTGAGGTCGTCGTCGACGGCTCCGTCGCACGCGTCTCGATCGTGCTCACCATTGTCGGCTGCCCGGCGGCAGCACGTATCGAATCCGAGGTGCGCGCTGCAGCGGCATCCGTGGCCGGTATCACCGACGTCGACGTTGCCGTTGGGGTGATGACCCCTGCCGAGCGCAGGGCCCTCACCGATAAGCTCCGCGATGGCCGGCCGGCACGCCACATGCCCTTCGGACCGGACTCCCTGACCCGGGTGATCCTCGTCTCCAGTGGTAAGGGCGGCGTTGGCAAGTCAACGCTGACGGCGAATCTCGCGGTCGCTCTCGCTCATCAGGGCCTGTCAGTCGGCTTGGTCGATGCTGACGTGCACGGCTTCTCGATCCCTGGGCTCCTCGGAATCCCGGCCGGAACCCAGCCCACCCGCATCGACGATCTGATGATTCCGCCTGTCGCGCACGGTGTGAAGACGATCTCGATCGGCATGTTCCTGCGTGCAGGCGAAGAGGTGGTCGCATGGCGGGGGCCGATGCTGCACCGCACTGTGCAGCAGTTCCTCACCGACGTCTTCTTCGGCGACCTCGACGTTCTCCTCATCGACATGCCGCCGGGGACCGGCGACATCGCGATCTCGATCGGCCAGATTCTGCCCCGCGCCGAAGTGCTTGTCGTGACGACGCCGCAGGCCGCGGCATCCGATATTGCTATCCGCAGCGGCCTGGTGGCACGCCAGACCGGGCAACAGGTGATTGGGGTCGTCGAAAACATGGCCGCCTTCGCTCTGCCAGACGGCACGATGTTCGATCTTTTCGGCTCAGGTGGTGGCGAGGCCGTCGCTCAGGCCCTGTCCGTGGATGCTCCGGTGCCCCTGCTCGCATCGATCCCGCTGAGTCCCGCACTGCGCGCTAGTGGGGACAGCGGGGCACCCATCGTGATCAGCCACCCTGCGGATGCCGCAGCCACGGCGATCACCGATCTGGCGCGCCGGCTGACCGGCCACGGACGAGGGCTCGCCCGGCGCTCCCTCCCCATCAGAGTGAACTGACTCGTCGGCTCAGTGCCCGTCAGGTCAGCACCCGTCCAGTCAGTGCCCGTGATGGAGTTCTCTTACGTCGATTCGGGGTCGTAGGGCGGCGGATTGCTCCGCGAGAACTCGTGGCGAACGAGCGGAGAGCGAACCGGAGCGGCAACCGCGGGTGGCTCGGCGAGAAGAGCTGATGCGCTGGCCGGGGAGACATCATCCTCGAACAGTGCATCTCGAATGATACGGCGGGGGTCGTATTGCCGTGGATCAAGTTTGCGCCAATCGACGTCAGTGATCTCCGGCCCCATCTCCTCCCGCACGCGCGATTTCGTGTCTCGAAGCAGTTCCCCACCGCGACGGACGAGCTTCGCAAAAGCCTCGGCGTACCGGGGAAGCCGGTCGGGGCCGACGATGAGCACTGCGATAAAGCCGATCAGCAGCATCTTCTCGAAGGTGAGCCCGAATCCCATCTCCCCAGGCTACCGCCGCGCCTGCTCCGCCGCCGCGCAGCGAGCGCATACCCTGGGAGAACACACATCCAGGTGGGAGAACCAGGTCCATGAGCGAGCACGACGCGAACGCGCGCTTTATCCGTGAATCCATCGTCGAACCGGCATCCATCGCCCGCGCCCGCGCACACGCGGTCGAGCTGGGCGCCGCCCCGATCAGCGCTGTCGTCGGGTCGCAGATCGCCGTCCTTGCCGCAGCCACAGGGGCGCGCTCGATCATGGAGATCGGCACAGGCGCCGGCGTCTCGGGGCTCTGGCTGCTACGTGGCGCCCCTCATGCCGTGCTGACCTCGATCGACAACGAGCCAGAGCATCTCGCTGCGGCCCGCCAGTCTTTCGCCGATGCTCGGGTCCCGTCGACAAAGGCACGGTTCATCACGGGCAGGGCGGCAGACGTTCTGCCCCGTATGAACGAGGCGTCCTACGACATCGTGTTCATTGACGCCGACCCCGAGAGCGTGATCGAGTATGTCGAGCACGGGCTGAGGCTCGTGCGCACAGGCGGCATGGTACTCGTGCCGCGCGTGCTCGCGGGCGGCCGCACAGCCGACCCAGTGCAGCGCGACGATGTGACCGCGGCATACCGCTCACTCGTGCAGGAAACCCAGGAGTCGTCTGCGGTCCTCGCAACCGTCTCGGCTGGCGGAGAAGGCTTGCTTCAGCTGATCAGCGTGAATGCCGACTGAGCACAGACTGAGAAAAAGACAGCGCGCAGGCGCAAGACGAAGGGCGGCGGATCCGCAGATCCACCGCCCTTCTCACTATCAGGCTGGCGCTACGACGGCTGCCAGCACGTCGTGAAGTTCCTTGGCCTCTGCGTCATTCACGGAGACAACCAAGCGCCCTCCGCCTTCGAGCGGGACGCGCACGATGATGAGTCGTCCTTCTTTCACAGCCTCCATCGGCCCGTCGCCGGTCCTCGGCTTCATCGCTGCCATCGTGGCTCCTTTTCCTCGGTGGTATACGACCAGTTTATCGGTAGTCATCGGCGGCAGGAGGTCACCGATGAACAAATGCAACGGGCTCGGCGCTCAGGGCACTTGCCAGTAGGTGTTGCCCAGCGCGTAAACGAAGTAGATCCACACCCACTGGCCGATAAGACATGCCGCGAGCACGCCGATCCGCCACCATCGCGACCGTGGCACCGCGACCGCACCCCACAGTGGGCTCAGCGGCAGCAGGAGCCGGAAGGTACTCGATTGGGGAAAGAAAACCGCGAGCAGGTACACCAGGTAGCTCGCGCTCCACAGGCGGATGTCGGGCCCCATCGCGCGCACCTGACGCGAACACAGCAGCACGCCGGCGGCTGAAATCACGATGAGCGCGAGCACGATCGGCCCCAACGACGGGAGCCATCCCCACTGCCCGAACCAGAAGAGCGATGCCTGCACCCAGCCGTCGAAGGGCACGAAAACGTCGTCGGCTCCGGCGACCCAATTCCGCCGCCAGGCGAGCTCCGTCGACAGGTAAGCGCCTGGGTCTCCCGTCACGAGTCCGGCAATGATCTGCCAGGCGAAGCCGCATACTGTCGCGAGCGCTCCCGTCGCAACGATGTGCACAATCTGTCGCGCAGGTAGCGGCTCGGTATTCCTACTCCGCCAACGCAGGATGCCGTGAAGACCGAGGTAGAGCGCGAAGGCGAGAACTCCGGGTCGGGTGAAGGCGATCAGCGGAATCAGCAGGTATAGCCACGGATAGTGCCGCTTGGCCACAGCCTCCAGAGCGAGGAACAGCAGCAACAGGAACAGCGACTCGGCGTACCCGACCTGGAACATCGCAGCGATTGGGCCCGCAGCGAAGAACATAACAGCCCAGGTCGCAGCTGCCGCACCGATGCGCGAACGCAACAGTCGATGAAGAGCGAGGCAAGAAAAATACCCGCAGGTCAGAGAGATCACAAAGGCACCGGCACCCCAGGAGCCGAAGGGAAGGCCTACGACTTTCGCCGCATATGCGAAAATCGGCATGAACGCCCATGTGTTCTCAGCGACCTCTCCTGAGTCAGTCAGCGGCAGCGTCGCGGGGTAACCGTAAACAGCCACTGACCAGTACCACTGCGCATCCCAGCCGAGCACAAAATCGGAGAGCTGCGGCTGGGCGCCGAAGCGCGAGAGCGAGGTTGACTGCGATGCCGCAACGATGAACATCACCGTTGTGACCAGCCGAGCTGACAGATAGACGATGGCGATGCGCGCCGCGTGCGGGGCCTGTGCCCAGTGGCGCGCAGCGTTCAACGCGAGCTGAGCCATGCGCGCAGGCCGCTTTCGACCTGGTCGATCTGTGCGATCGGCACACGCTCTTCGTCGTGGTGCGCCAAGTGCGGGTCGCCTGGGCCATAGTTCACAGCAGGGATGCCCAGTGCCGAAAAGCGTGCGACGTCGGTCCATCCATACTTGGGTCGGGGCTCAGCCCCGACAGCCTCAACGAATTGCCGAGCGATCTCGGCGTCCAAGCTAGGGCGCGCGCCCTCCGCGGCATCCGTGATTTCGACATCGAACCCGGCGAGCACGTCACGAATGTGCGCCTCAGCATCCGCCGCCGTCTTGTTTGGGGCGAAACGATAGTTGATCTCAACCTCGCAGTAGTCGGGAATCACGTTACCGGCCACTCCCCCCGAGATGCGTACAGCGCTCAGGCTCTCGCGGTACGCCAACCCGTCGACCTCGACCTCACCTGCCTGGTAGTCAGCCAGACGAGCGAGAATCGGCGCTGCGCGATGAATCGCGTTCTCGCCCACCCATGCACGCGCCGCGTGTGCTCGCACACCGCGCGTACGCACGAGAGCTCGCAGAGTGCCGTTGCACCCTCCCTCAACCTCGCCGTTCGACGGCTCTCCAAGAATCGCGAAGTCCGCGGCGAACAGGTCAGGTCGATCGGCAGCGAGCAGCCCCAGACCGTTCTTCGATGCCTCGACCTCTTCGTTGTCGTACCACATCCAGGTGATGTCGATCACTGGTTCGACGAGCTCTGCAGCGAGCTTCAGCTGCACGGCGACACCGGCCTTCATATCGACGGTTCCGCGCCCCCACACGTGTGCGACACCGTCGATCTCCACGTGGCGGGTCGGCACGTTGGCGTTTATCGGAACGGTGTCGATGTGGCCGGCGATCGCCACCCGCTGCTCTCGCCCAAGATGTGTGCGGGCGACCACCGTGTTGCCGTGGCGGATCACCTCAAGGTGTGGATGAGACGAGATCGCCTGCTCGATCGCGTCGGCAAGAGCCCCTTCCTCTCCTGAGACGCTCGGCATGTCGCAGATCGCTCTGGTGAGGTCGACGGAGGACGCGGTCAGATCGAGCACCATGGTTCTCAGCCTACTCAGCACGACACATGCCCCGACCGCACAAGGGGGAACGATAGCGTTGTAGACATGACTGACGCACGCACGGTATGGGCCACAGGACTGACGACAATCGCCGCAGACGGCACCGTTCTCGACGCCTGGTTCCCCGCGGTCGCACTCGGAGCCCCGGATGCCGTCGGTGCAGCAGCAGCTCTCGCCCAGGTGGCCTCTTTGACCGGTCCCGACGAGCGTCGCAACGTCACCGTTGAGACCGTGCACCTTGTGATCGACCTCGACGAGGCACCCGGATCGACGGCCGACGCGTACCTTCGCCTGCACGCCCTCTCGCACCTGGTCGTGCGCCCGAACGAGCTCAACCTCGACGGCGTGTTCGCGCACCTGCCGAACGTCGCATGGACCAACGCGGGCCCCGTGCACCCCGACGATGCGAACCGCCTGCGGCCGCTTCTTCAGCGCGCCGGCATCCAGGTGCAGGGTCTTGACAAGTTCCCCCGCCTGACCGATTACGTCCAACCCGCAGGCGTACGCATCGCCGATGCCTCCCGTGTACGACTGGGTGCCTATCTCTCCCCCGGCACCACGGTGATGCACGAAGGCTTCGTGAACTTCAATGCGGGTACGCTCGGCGCGTCGATGGTGGAGGGCCGGATCTCGCAGGGCGTCGTCGTCGGTGACGGCAGCGACATCGGCGGCGGCGCATCGATCATGGGCACCCTCTCCGGCGGTGGCCAACACCGCGTGTCGATCGGCGAACGCACACTCCTTGGCGCCAACTCGGGCATCGGCATCTCGCTCGGCAACGACTGCGTCGTCGAGGCTGGGCTCTACGTCACAGCAGGCACCAAGATCGTGCTCGTCGACGGCCCTGTGACGGCGGACGGCACGAAGAAGAGCGTGAAAGGTGCGGAACTGTCTGGACACGACGGACTGCTTTTCCGGCGGAACTCCCTGACCGGCGCCGTTGAAGCAGTGCAGCGCGCAGGGGTCGGTGTGACGCTCAATGCGGCGCTGCACGCCTGAGCGCCGCGACATCGCCCGCACGCGGACCGGCGCCCCAGTCGAAACCTGATATAGTCATGTGGTTGTTCACGTTCCGAAATCACTCCGTGAGCCGAACGACACCGTCGTGGTCATGGGGTCTGTGAAGACCGAAGCGAGTCAACCGGCTCCCAAACCAGCATCCGCTGGCCTTTCACACGGCGAACCGATGCGCATTCCGCGCCGTCGCCCACCCCATCCACCCACCGTCGCGCACGAGTTTGCGCGCGCACGATCGCGCGGTATCGCCCGCGCACGGAGAATCCACTATGCCTTCCTTCCTCGAACTCGGCGTGCCCGCCGAACTCGCCGCCGTTCTTGCCGACTCCGGCAAGACCGAGGCGTTCGCTATCCAACGCGACACACTCCCTGACTCCCTGGCCGGTCGTGATCTTCTCGGACGCGGCCGCACCGGAAGCGGCAAGACCATCGCGTTCACCCTGCCCCTGGTGGCACGCCTGGCCGCTTCCGGCGGCAAACGCCGCGCCGGCCTTCCCCGGGGCCTCGTGCTCGCTCCGACTCGTGAGCTCGCCACGCAGATCGCCTCGACCATCGCTCCTCTTGCCCAAGCCGCCGGCCTCACGGTCACCACGGTCTTCGGCGGAGTCAGCCAGCGCCCGCAGGAACGCGCCCTGCAGGGCGGCGTCGACATCGTCGTCGCCTGCCCCGGGCGCCTCGAAGACCTGATGAAGCAGCAACTGGTGCGTTTGAGCGCGATCGAGGTCACTGTGCTCGATGAGGCCGATCACATGGCCGATCTCGGGTTCCTTCCCGGTGTCACGCGCATTCTGCAGGCAACACCGGCTGGCGGACAGCGACTCCTGTTCAGCGCCACCCTCGACCGCGGCATCGACACGCTGGCGAAGCGGTTCCTGGTGAACCCTGTGAGCCACGAAGTCGATGAAGCGAGCGTCCCGGTTGGTGAGATGACGCACCGCGTGCTCGTGGTCGACTCCCCCGAGAACAAGACCACTCTCGTGCGCGACCTCGCCTCAGGCACGGGTCGGCGCATCCTCTTCACCCGCACCAAGCACCAGGCCAAGAAGCTCGCGAAGCAGCTCACGGCTGCGGGGATCCCCGCCGTCGACCTGCACGGCAACCTGTCGCAGAATGCCCGCGAACGAAACCTAGGCGCTTTCTCCTCGGCGCCCGAGGACGGCGGGGTGCGCGTACTGGTCGCTACGGATGTGGCCGCCCGCGGTGTGCACGTCGACAACGTCGACCTCGTCGTCCACGTCGACCCGCCGGTCGAGCACAAGGCGTACCTGCACCGCTCCGGGCGCACGGCGCGTGCTGGAGCCGCAGGTACGGTTGTCACGGTTGTCCTGCCCGATCAGCGTCGAGACGTCAAGGATCTGCTCCGCAAAGCGGCGATCACCGCTGCGCTCGAAGAGCTCACAGCGGATGCCGTCACTGAGCTCGTGCCTGAACGCGCACAGCATGTGCGCCCTGTGCCGACCCAGCAACAACGACCCGCCGCTCAGCGCCCTGCTGGTTCGGAGCGAGCCTCAGCCGCGACTCCCCCCGCTCGTCGTCGGCGCCGCTCTGGCGGTCAGGGCCAAGGAAGTCAGGGCGCTCGACCCCAGCACGGCGGCGCACGTCAGGAACAGCCCGGCGGCGGTCGTCAGGGTGGTCAGCGCCGTGGCGGGCGCGGCTCTCAGGGCCGCTGATCCGCGCCGTCTCAGGGCCGGACGAACCGGCGCTCTGGTGACCCGACGTACAGCTGCTGCGGGCGGCCGATCTTGGTCTGCGGGTCAAGGTTCAGCTCGCGCCACTGCGCCAACCAGCCCGGAAGCCGACCGATCGCGAAGAGCACCGTGAACATGCGGGTCGGGAAGCCCATGGCCTTGTAGATGACGCCGGTGTAGAAGTCGACGTTCGGGTAGAGGCGGCGCTCGCGGAAGTAGTCATCGGCAAGCGCGATCTCTTCGAGTTCCTTGGCAAGATCGAGCAGCGGATCGGAGACGCCAAGCGAGGTAAGCACCTCGTCTGCTGCAGCCTTGACGAGCTTGGCACGCGGGTCGTAATTCTTGTAGACGCGGTGCCCGAAGCCCATCAGCTTCACACCCTCTTCTTTGTTCTTCACCCTGTCGACAAAGCGTGAGACGCTCTGCCCGGATTCGCGGATTTGGGCGAGCATCGTCAGCACCGCCTCGTTGGCACCGCCGTGTAGCGGTCCAGAGAGTGCCTGGATGCCGGCGGAGATCGAGGCGAACTGGTTCGCTCCTGTCGAACCCACCAGACGCACAGTCGAGGTCGACGCGTTCTGCTCGTGGTCCTCGTGCAGAATCAGCAGCAGTTCGAGGGCCTTCGACATCACAGGGTTGATCTCATACGGCTCTGAGTGGACTCCGAAGTTGAGCTTGAGGAAGTTATCGACGAAGCTCAGCGAGTTGTCCGGGTAGAGGAACGCTTGGCCAAGCGCCTTTTTGTGGGCATAGGCGGCGATCACCGGCAGCTTGGCGAGCATACGGATCATGTTCAGCTCGACATGCTCGGGATTGTGCGGGTCGGTTTGACCCTCATAGTAGGTCGACAGCGCTGCGACGGCCGATGACAGCACAGACATCGGGTGGGCGGTGTGCGGCAAAGCCGAGAAGAAATGCTTAAGATCTTCGTGCAGCAGCGTGTGGCGACGGATCTTGTCGTCGAATTCAGCGAGCTCGGACGCTGTCGGCAACTCACCGTAGATGAGCAACCAGGCCACTTCGAGGTAGGTGGTGCTTCCTGCGAGCTGCTCGATCGGGTAGCCCCGGTAGCGCAGGATCCCCTGGTCGCCGTCGATGAATGTGATCGCCGACTTGGTTGACGCCGTGTTCACGAAGCCGTAGTCGAGGCCGGTGTAGCCGGTCTGCCTGGTCAGACTCGAGAAGTCGATGCTGTCGTGACCGGCAGCGGCCCGGATCACCGGGAACTCCGCAGTGGTCTCACCGATCGTCAGCTTCGCCGAAGCCTGCTGCTCTGCCCCTGCGCTCACGCGGGCCTCCTCGAGAGTGTTGATCATGACGAAGTGGCGGTTTCACGGTGCGAAGCATCCCTTTCGGGTAGCGATCACATCGCCCCTACAGCCTAGTAGCCACATCAGCCAACTGTGACAATCGCCAAAAGAAAGACGTTTCTGATAGAAGATGCCTATAGCCGCGCAGTCCCAAGCCGCCGCGCAGCCTCAGCAACACGATCGGTGGGAGCTGTCAGGGCCAGGCGCACATGCTCAGCGGAGTGCGCACCGTAGAACGATCCGGGTCCGGCAAGAATACCGAGCCCGGCCAGGCGTTCCATGCTCTCCCAGGCATCGCGCCCCTCGGTTGCCCACAGGTAGAGTCCTGCCTCTGAACCGTCTATGCGGAATCCCGCTGCCTCCAGCGCGGGGCGCAGCACGTCGCGACGCTGCCTGTACAGCTCTTTCTGCACGCGGACGTGCTCCTCATCTTCGAGGGCTGCAGCCATGGCGTGCTGCACGGGCGCCGGGGGAAGAAGACCCAGATGCTTGCGAACGGTCGTCAGTTCGCCCACGATGTTCGCGCATCCGGCGATGAAGGCAGCGCGGTATCCAGCCAGGTTCGACTGCTTGCTCAGGGAGTACACGCTGAGCAGATTCTCCCGGCTGCCTCCGCTCGCGCGCGGGTCGAGAACGGAGGGTACGGGTTCGGTGGCCCAGCGCCCTTCCCACCCCAGCTCGGCGTAGCACTCGTCGCTCGCCAGCACAGCATTCAGTTCGCGCGCACGGTTCACGGCGATGCGGAGCTCGTCTACTGTCCAGGTGCGTCCATCGGGGTTACCCGGCGAGTTGATCCAGACCAGTTTGGTGCCTTCAGGCCAGTCGGCGGGGTCATCAAGGGCGACAGGTGTTGCGCCCGCGACCTTCGTTCCGACCTCGTAGGTCGGGTAGGCGATGCGGGGATGCACCACGATGTCGCCCGCGCCAAGCCCGAGCAGCGTCGGCAGCAACGCCACGAGCTCCTTCGAACCGATCGTCGGCAGCACGTTGTCGACGCTCAGGTCAGGCACGCCGCGTCGGCGCGCGTACCAGTCAACGATGGCTTCGCGCAGCGCAGGGGTTCCGACCGTCTGCGGATAGGCATGAGCATCGGTCGCCTCGGCAAGTGCCCGCCGAACGACATCCGGTGTCGGATCGACCGGTGAGCCGACCGAGAGGTCGACGATTCCCTGCGGATGCTGCGCTGCACGCTCACGGTAGGGAACGACAGCATCCCACGGGTAGTCGGGGAGGTCGCGAACGCTCACGACTCACTCACCCTGGGGCGGGAGGGCGGCGACGATCGGGTGATCGAAGGAGTAGACGCCGGTCTTGGCTGCGCCACCGGGCGATCCGATCTCCTCGAAGAACTCGACGTTGGCCTTGTAGTAGTCCTGCCATTCCTCGGGCAGATCGTCTTCGTAGTAGATCGCCTCGACAGGAC
>JASGEY010000027.1:0-5411 GCA_047605925.1 Microbacterium sp. | reverse complement strand
GCCCGGTTGTACCGGGCCGCGAGACACCACCTGGTCAGTGCGCCGGCGGCGTGTGCCAGATGCGGTCGATGTAGTCGCGGATCGACCGGTCGGAGGAGAAGAACCCGGTGCGGGCCACGTTCAGGATCGCCGAGCGCGTCCACCCGTCGGTGTCGGCGTACGCCGCATCAACACGGGACTGCGCCTCGATGTAGGAGGCGTAGTCGGCGAGTACCATGAAGCGGTCTTCGTACAGCAGGTTCGACACGATCGGCTCGAACACCGAGCGGTCACCGTCAGAGAATGCACCAGAGGCGATGAGGTCGATGGCCGCGCGCAGCCCGGCATCCGCCTGGTAGAACTCGCTTGGCCGGTACCCGCGCGCGCTCAGCGCCTCGACCTCGGGCTCGCTCATGCCGAACAGGAAGAAGTGGTCGTCGCCGACGAGCTGGCGGATCTCGACGTTCGCTCCGTCATCGGTTCCGATGGTCAGGGCTCCGTTGAGCGCGAACTTCATGTTTCCGGTGCCTGAGGCTTCTTTACCGGCGAGGGAGATCTGCTCGGAGAGGTCGGCCGCCGGGATCACGCGCTCGGCGAGCGTCACATTGTAGTTCGGCGGGAAGATGACCTTGAGACGTCCTTCGAGCCGCGGGTCGTCGTTGACGACCTTGGCGACGGCGTTGATCAGATGGATGATCCGCTTCGCCATCGCGTACCCCGGTGCGGCCTTTGCGCCGAAGATCGCGGTGCGCGGCTGGATGTCGGATGCCGCCACACGCCCTGATACGACGGCGTCGTATGTCGACACCACGTGCAGCAGTTTGAGCATCTGACGCTTGTACTCGTGCAGGCGCTTGACCATCACATCGAGCAGGTGCCCGTCGCTGATCTCGAAGCCATCCCGTGCGCGGAGCACCTCGTTCAGGCGGCGCTTGTTGGCGGCCTTCACCTGGGCGAAGGCCGCGCGGAACTCGGCGTCTTCGGCGAACGGTTCAAGTTCGCGGATACGCTCGAGGTCGGTGACCCAGCCGTCGCCGATCGCCTCGGTGATCAGACCAGACAGATCGGGGTTCGCCAGGCGCAGGAAGCGGCGCGGCGTGACGCCGTTGGTGACATTGGTGAACTTCTCGGGGTAGAACTCGTCGAAGTCGCTGAGCACCTTGTCGCGCAGCAGCTGAGAGTGCAGCTCGGCGACGCCGTTGACCTTGGCTCCGGCGACGGTTGCGAGGTAGGCCATCCGCACGGAGCGGACAGGATGCTCGGCGATGATCGACATGTTGCGAATGCGCATCTCGTCGTTGCCGAAGCGCTCGCGCACAGCATCCAGGAACTCCTCGTTGATCCGGTAGATGATCTCGAGGTGCCGCGGCAGGAGCCGGCCGAGCAGGTCGACGGGCCACACCTCCAGGGCCTCGGGGAGCAGGGTGTGGCAGGTGTATGCGAAGCACTGCTGCGTGATCTGCCACGCAGCATCCCATTCCATCTTCTTCTCGTCGACGAGCACGCGCATGAACTCGGGCACAGCGATCACCGGGTGGGTGTCGTTGAGCTGGAAGATCACCCGCTCGGGGAGCTTCGTCAGGTCGTAGCCTTCGCTGAGCATATTGTCGAGGAAGTCGTGAATGGATGCCGCGACGAAGAAGTACTGCTGCTGCAGGCGCAGCTCTTTGCCCTGGGGAGTGGAGTCTTCGGGGTAGAGCACCTTGGAGATGTTCTCCGCGAAGGTCTGCGCGCGCACGGCCTCTTCGTAGTCTCCTGAGTTGAAGATGCGCAGGTCGAAGGCATCCGTTGCGACCGCACTCCACAGTCGCAGAGTGTTCACGCGACCGTTCTGGAAGCCGGGGACCATGTAGTTGTAGGGCACTGCCTGCACGTTCCAGCCAGGAACCCAGCGCGAGCGCGGCACGCCGTCGTCGTCGTCGTAGGTCTCGGTGTGGCCGCCGAATGCGATGGTCTGCGCGTCTTCTGGTCGGGCGAACTCCCACGGAGAGCCGAGCGAGAGCCAGGCATCCGGCTGTTCCACCTGTTGGCCGTCGACGAAGGTCTGACGGAAGATGCCGTATTCGTAGCGGATGCCGTAGCCGATGCTCGGCACGCCGAGGGTTGCGAGCGAGTCGATGAAGCAGGCGGCGAGGCGGCCGAGGCCGCCGTTGCCGAGCCCGGGCTCGACTTCGTGCTGGCGCAGGTCGTCGAGCGAGATGCCGCACGAGGCGAGCGCGTCGCGGGCGATGTCGGCGAGGTTTGCGGCCAGCAGGTTGTTGTCGAGCTGACGGCCGAGAAGGTATTCGGCGGAGAGGTAGCAGACGCCCTTCGCCTGAGTCTGCTTCTGGCGGCGGAGGTCTTCGAGCCACCGCGCCATCAGATAGTCGCGCACGGTGTGCGCGAGGGCGAAGTACCGGTCGTTTTCACTCGATGCCGACAGGGCGACACCGCGATCGAAGTTGAGGTTGTGCAGGAAGTCCGCAACGAAGGCGTCGGCGGAGCTCTCCGGAGCGGTCACAGGGGCAAGGGCGAGCGGATGCGTGGCAGTGATGTTTTCAGGCACCTATCGACCGTATCGAGAAGACCTGTGTGTTCGCGTTACGAACGCGCTACGACTTCGAGAGTTGACCTTGTCGTTACGTCAACTTCTACCGTGGATCTGTCGGCCGAAGACCCATAGGCAAAGGAGGACGACATGCAGGCCAGAGACTGGTCGATCCAGGAGATCGCCCGCCTCGCCGGCACGACGAGCCGCACGCTGCGTCACTACGACGACATCGGCCTGCTGCCGCCGTCGCGTATCGCGCACAACGGATACCGGCACTACGACGAGCAGGCGCTCGTGCGGCTGCAGCGCATCCTGTTGCTGCGCGAACTCGGGCTCGGGCTGCCGCAGATCGCGGAGGTGCTCCATGCGTCCGCTGTCGCTGGACTCGAAGCGGACGGTCGGGATGTCGAAGCATCCGCTCTTGAGACCCATCTCGCGCTCCTGCGCGAGGAGCAGAGCCGGCTGGCGCGGCAGATCGCGTCGGTCGAATCCACGATCAAGGCTGTGAGAGGAGGTGAAGAACTGATGGCAGAGAACATGTTCGACGGTTTCGACTACACCCAGTACCGGGAGGAGGTCGAACAACGCTGGGGCAAGAAAGCGTACACCGACAGCGACCGTTGGTGGCGGGGGATGACGGATGCCGAGCGCGCCGATTGGCAGCGCATCGCTTCCGCTCTCGCCCGCGACTGGGTCGCCGCTGCCGAAGGCGGGGTTGCCCCGGCATCCGCCGACGCCCAGGCGATCGCCCGCCGCCACGTCGAGTGGCTGGCAGGCGTGCCGGGCACGCCTGCCGCCGCTCCTGGCGGCGACCTCAAGGGCTATGTGCTCGGACTCGGCGAAATGTATGTCGCGGATTCGCGCTTCGGTGCGAACTATGCGACCTCGTCGGGCGGGACGCACGGTGCCGAGTTCGTCCGCGACGCCCTGCGCGTCTACGCGGAGGGGAACCTGTAGCGGCAGCGTGAGACGACCCGTCCGTGGCTGGTCGTCTCACGCAGCCGATCGGCAGAGAAAAGCGGATGCCTGTGTACGCAGGGTGTCGGCAAAGTCGTGATGTGATGGTGTGATCTGGGGTTTTCGGCGCGGGACGGGCGCGGGCGCGTTCTGGAACGGTTCGATGGAAGTTCTTCACGTTTGCCTCGAAATCTCTGGAACGCGCCCGCTCATGACATCGTCGCTGGCCCCGGCCGGATTTGACCAGTCTCTGGGTCGCGCGAGGTCGTGGGTCGCGATCGATGGGCAGACGGTCCGTGGCGCGCGAGACAAGCGCGGTCGGGCCCCGCATCTGGTTGCCGCGCTCGAACACTCTCTCGGCGTCGTCCTCGGTCAAGTCGCCGTGGACGAGAGGAGCAACGAGATCCCGGCGCTGCGGACTCTCCTTGCCGGCCTCGCCCCGGAAGACCTGCGCGGGGCGGTCGTGACCGCTGACGCGATGCACACCCAAACCGAGTGAGCCGGTCGTACACGGTGACCGCGACCGTACCGACTCTTTACGCGCAGGCCGCAAGGACGACTTACAAGGTGCATACTGTTAGGCACCGGGGCGTTCCAACAGTGGTCGGGGGATCGATGCATACAGAAACCAAGACGAGCGGCGTCCTTACTGCATACGAGCCGAACGGGAAATCCACATGCGCGTGAGAACATTCGTGATCATAGGTCTCATCATCGCAGTCGCGTTCGTCGCGACTGGTATCGCGCTGGGTGGACTGACTGGCGTCGCCGAGTACTGCAGTGGCACCGTGTACGACACCCAACTCTGTGAGAACGCGAAACTCCGTGAATCGATCTTCGGCGCTGTTCTCGCGGGAGCGGGCGTCATCGCCTGCGCGATCGTCGCGGGAGGGGCACTGGTCGCTTCTCGCTCAGCCAGGGCAGCGTCTGCGTCGATCGACTCGGAAGAGATGCTGGCTGTCTGATCGTCTACTCGGCGGTCACCCGCAGCGAGCGACCCGTCGCGGCTTCTTGGCCATTACAGTGGCAGGGTGAACCTCCGCCACGTGCTGTGCGTTGCCGCAGGTGGCACCGTTGGCACGGCGGCTCGTCTCGCCCTTGGCCTGGCGCTGCCGGATGCCGGTGTGCTGCCCGTGCTGCTCGCGAACCTCATCGGCGCGTTCCTCATCGGCGCTCTCACTGCCCGGCTGCCGGCAGCGATCGAACTGCGGCTGCTGCTGGGCACAGGGGTACTCGGGGGATTCACGACATACAGCGCGTTCGTGATGGGCACTGTCGAATTGTGGGCGGATGCTCCGGCTCTCGCCATCGGCTACGCCCTGGGTTCTCTCGTGCTCGGTTTAGCGGCGGCCGCACTCGGGCTGCGGGCCGGTCGCCCGCGTGCGCGGCATGCTTCAGCGGGTGCACTGTCGTGAGCCCGCTGCTGTTCCTCGGGGCGGCGCTCGCCGGAGGCGTCGGAGCCGTACTGCGCTATCTCGTCGACTTCGCCGTCGCGAGCTTCGGAGGGCGACGGTTTCCCTGGGGAATCCTCGCTGTGAACCTCAGCGGTTGCTTGGCGCTCGGTCTCGTCACGGCCGCACTGCCCGATCAGGCGTTCCTGCTCGGCGCCGGGCTTCTTGGCGGCTACACGACGTTCAGCACAGCGATGCTCGACACGATCATCCTGTGGCGCGCTGGCGCGCGCCCGGCATCCGCCTTCAATGCCGCCGGTACCCTGGTTCTTGGTCTCCTCGCCGCCACTGTGGGCCTTCTCCTCGGCGCCCCCCTCTGACCCCCTGATCCCCCCTTGACCCCCCCTTGACCCCCCCTGACCCCCCCCGTCGGCTCGTGCACAACGTCGGAGGCGCGCGCCGACACTCCGGCCAGTGACGTCTCGACACGGCGTGTCCCCGGGTGATCTCCGAAACTGTGCCCGGGACGGGAGGGGGGCGGGGGTTGGGGGGAT
>JASGEY010000026.1:0-6519 GCA_047605925.1 Microbacterium sp. | reverse complement strand
GTCCTGTCGAGGCGATCTACTACGAAGACGATCTGCCCGAGGAATGGCAGGACTACTACAAGGCCAACGTCGAGTTCTTCGAGGAGATCGGATCGCCCGGTGGCGCAGCCAAGACCGGCGTCTACTCTTTCGATCACCCGATCGTCGCCGCCCTCCCGCCCCAGGAGGGTGGGCATGGCTGAGCCCTATGACGTCCTGATCGTCGGCGGCGGCCCCGCGGGTCTCTCGGCCGCGCTGAACCTCGGGCGCTCGCTGGTGCGAGTACTTGTCATCGACGCCGACCGGCCGCGCAATGCCGCCACTCTGAACTCGCACGGGTTTCTCACCCGCGATGGGGTGCCGCCGCACGAACTGCGCAAGATCGCCCGCGAGGAGCTCGGCGCCTATCCGAATGTCGAGATCCGCTCCCGCGTCAAGGTCCTCTCACTCGCCCGCGCCGGAGAGGGGTTCACCGCCGGCATCGGCCGCACCGTGGCGACCGAGACGATCGAGGCGCGTTCGGTGCTACTGGCGACGGGCCTTCGCGAGACGCTACCTGAGGTGCCCAACCTGCGAGGCTTCTACGGCATGAGTCTGTTCAGTTGTGCAGCCTGCGATGCGTGGGAACTGCGTGGACGGCGCATGGCGCTGATCGGCGAGTCCGTCGATCTCGCCGACCGCGCCCGGCTCATCTCGCGGTGGACCGAGACGCTCACGGTCTTCACGAATGGCTCAGACGTCGTCACCACGGCGGAAGAAGCAGAGCTCGCTTCGGGCGGGGTGAGCGTGCTCCGGCATCCGATCGAGGAGCTCGTCGGGGAGCGCGGACGCCTCCAGGCGATCCGTCTCTCCGACGGATCGCGTATCGAGGTCGAAGGCGGCTTCGTCAGACCCGAGTGGGAGACCGACCTGTCGTTCCTCGACGGATTCACGGCATCCGTCGACGGGCACGGTCACCTGGTCACGGATCGCTCCGGCCGAACAGATGTGCCGGGTTTGTATGCGGCGGGAGACGTTGCCGCCCCTGGCCCCCAGCAGCTCATCGTCGCGGCTGGAGCCGGTGCGAGGGTTGCTGCGGTGATTGTTCACGACACGATCGGTGTCGCGACGGCGCACTGACGGCGCCGAGCGCACGGCTCGTGCCGACCTTACTCCGCCGACGAGACGAACTCGAACGTCGATTCGCCGGTGCGTCGCACGACGATGTCGACGCCACCAAAACGGCGCCCATCGCCCGAATCGAGATCGAACTCGTCGAGATCTGCACCGACAAGCACCGCAGTGAGCATCAGATCACAGTAGGGAACCGCGGTGTCGATCCACGCGTCGCACAGCAGAACCTGCTCCGCATCGGCGACGAGACCGGTGTCGACGCGAAACTCATCGCCGATGTCGTACGTCGCCAGAGCCTCTTCCAGCGACACAGCATCGTATTCAGTGGGCGACGGGGTCGGGTGCGGAGCAGCGCTTGTGCAACCGACAGTCAAACTTGCTGCGACGAGCGCCATCGCTGACGAAAAACCCTTCCGCCCACGTGCGATCACCATGGTCACCTGACCTCGACCCGCACCGTCGCCGTAGAGTTGGCGTCGTTGAATGCGTTGATCCTCGGGACGGAGATGAAATAGGAGAATCCTCCCGAAGCGTGGCAGGAATTGTCGAGACTGGACGAATGCAGACCGTACGCCCAGTACGCACCAGAGGTTGTCCGCCACGTCCATGCCCCACCGCTGTCACCAGGGCACGCATCGAAATTCGTTTTCACCCGCCCAGTAGAAGTATTAACCTGGGTGACGAAACCGCATGACGTCCCGATGATACTATGCCAAGCGTTCAGGCAAACCGGATCTCCGACCCCAATGGTTGACGTTGCACTAATTGCATAATCGATCGTAGTCGGGTTTTCCGGCTCCCGCGCATTGTACTGATATCCCCCACCGGAAATCAACCAATAGCTATTGTCGATTCGCGCTCGCAGAAAATCGAATCCTCCTGGTGTGTATGAACGCAATCGCACGGGGCCGAAGGCTTGCGCGCCGTGTCCAATCGCATCATTTAGCCCTGCGCAATGTCCGGCTGTATATACCCACTTCGACCCATCCGATGCTGACGCGCGGTAGCCCAAAGAACAGGAATTGCTCCCATTGACGCTTATGACGACACCGCTGCGCGCCGGCTGGCCGCATGCGAGCCGAGAGGTACACACATCTGGTTCCTCGGCCCCCGAAGACTCACCAATCTCCGTTCTGACGACCCCGTCCGGGAATTCCTTAGCCACCGCGGCTGCGATTCTCTCGCTGTCAGACCCCGGCTCCAGGTGGAGAACCCACCCATTCGCTGGGAAGTCATTCCAGAGCTCACCGACGCTGGCATCCAACGCCGGGATTCCTGGGACCTTTCCCTCTTCCAGCCGAAACGCAATCTTGTCTAGATCAACCAAACTATAGATGCCGCCCTCGATGTGCACCTGGACGCCCTCTTCGTCTGCAATCTTCGAGATCTCGGGTGCGATACCCATAGACGTCACGATGACATGCAAGACATCGCTATCTTCGTCGTACCACGCCCCTCCGAACTCGTCTGGGAACTCAGAAGCAGCGCGTTCCTTCACCAGCGCTCGCGACTCCTGGCCGTGAACTCTGTGCCGCGCATCCTCTTCCGAGAATTCGGGATTCCGTGTCATCAATTCGTCGATG
Source organism: Microbacterium sp. (assembly GCA_047605925.1). Classification (GTDB taxonomy): domain Bacteria; phylum Actinomycetota; class Actinomycetes; order Actinomycetales; family Microbacteriaceae; genus Microbacterium. Next base: position 3,844 of record JASGEY010000026.1, on the reverse strand, counting down.
GCTTCTCGGTGTTCAGGGTACTCATCGTCAGTGCTCGATGATTCAAACGTATTAACAATGGAATCCTTCACCACCGCTGTCGACTGTGAAGCGAACACTGGCGACGGAGGGATTATGCTAAAAGCCGTAGCGAGAACCCCGAGGACAACGACACCCATTCGCCTGCGCCCTAGGCGATACTCAACGGGTTGAACAATCGAACGCGCGAGCTTCATCCTGCATCCCCTTCATGGAGCCACTCTGTAGGGGACTCTACATCTCGACACTTGCGTGTACAAGGGTTCGACCACTTCTTAGCGAGGCACCTCGCTTACCGTGCCTGGCCCCCACATTCGACCCAGTGAGGCCTTCAAGCGAACCGATTCCCCGTACCGTAAGCTAACCGCCATGACGCGTACATCGGCTGGGCGCCTCACAGGGGCCATCTTTCTAGGACTCGTTGCGCTGCCGCTGAGTGGATGCCTCTACGCGCAGATCCCCGAGCACCCGACCGTTGTCGACGATGATCCCGCATTTACCGACGAACCGATTGACGAGCCGGATGGCGACAGCGACGGGTCAGTAGATGTCGAACCGCAGATGGGCTTCGCCGACGGGGCAAGCCTGACCTCCACTTCCTATGTGGAATGGGGCGACGGATTGTTCACCGACGATGGCTGGGAGGTCGTGGCGCCCGACGACGGCAACGGCGGCTGGACATACGGCACGATCGACGGCACGTGTACCGCGCAGTTCTGGCAGGGCTACATCGACAACATCATGATCGCGGGCGACGACAGCGTGAGTTCGGATGCGATGATGGCGCACTTCCTCGAGGGCGACGTCACGACGGAGGAAATCACAGAGCTCGCCACGACATCGGCGTTCGGCTACCAGTTCAGTGGCAATGACTCGGTGGAAAACCGCATGGTGACCGGATCTGGAGATGGCTTTGAGTGGATCCTCGGCGCGCGAGCGTTCACAGCGGTCGGCGTCGGCGTCTACGTCATCGTCGACTGCACCGATGGTGACGTCGACGCCGTGTGGGACGAAGTCGTCTCGAAGAACCCGATCATGATCACCCCGTGACGCAGGCTTCAGCCAGACTTCTCTCATGAGCACCCCCGAAGAGCGCCCCCAGCCCGCGGCCACTGCCAACAGCGGAGCCGTCGGCGTGATCGGCCTTGAGCTGCGCGGAGACACACCAGCTCCGAAGAAACAGGTGTTCTCGTGGGCGCTGTGGGACTGGGCGACGCAGCCCTTCAACACCGTGATCCTCACCTTCGTGTTCACCGCCCTGTACCTGGTGGGCGAGGGGTTCCTACCACCTGACATCGCAGCCCTCGAGGAGTCCGATCCGGTGCGCGTGGCGGCAGAGGCCGCCCTCGCGTCAGGGCTCGGGCTGGGGTCGACCGTCGCCGCCTTCGGCATCCTTCTGCTTGCTCCCGTGCTCGGCCAGCGCGCCGATGCTGCAGGGCGCCAGAAGCTGTGGCTGGGCGTCGGCACCGGCGCGCTGATCCTTTGCATGCTCGGGCTGTGGTTCGTGACGCCAAGCGCGAGCCTGTTCTGGCTGGGTGTCGCGTTGATCTCAGCAGCGACGGTGTTCCAAGAGATCGCGGCTGTGAACTCCAACGCCATGCTGATCGGCATCGCGAGCCCGAAGAACGTTGGCCGCATCTCTGGCCTGGGGTGGGGCTTCGGTTACCTCGGTGGGATCGTCGCGCTGGCGATCGTGGTAGCACTCAACGCCGTCGACTGGTTCGGAATACCGACCGGCGACGGCCTTGTCTACCGATTGATCGCGGTCGGCTGCGCCGTGTGGGCGATCGTCTTCAGCATCCCGATCTTCCTCAACGTTCCCGAGCCGTCGCTCGGCCGACCTGAGCGCAGAGTGGGATTCTTCCGCTCTTATGGGATGCTGGTCACCGACGTCGCCGCTCTGTACCGCAACCCTGAGACCCGGCCGACGTTCTGGTATCTGCTCTCCAGTGCCGTCTTTCGCGACGGCCTCGGCGGGGTTTTCGCCTTCGGGGCGATCATCGGCACCTCTGTGTTCGACTTCGAGACGCAGAGCATCATCGTCTTCGGCATCGCCGCGAACCTCATCGCGGGCATTTCAACGATCGCCGCAGGGCGCCTCGACGATCGGCTGGGACCCAAGCGCATCATCCTCGCTTCGATCGGATCGATGCTCGTAGCAGGACTTGCAGTTTTCCTGCTACGGGATGCCGGATCGGTCGTGTTCTGGATCGGCGGTCTCGTGCTGTGCGCCTTCGTTGGACCAGCGCAGGCTGCGGCTCGCTCGTTCCTCGCGCGGGTCACTCCGGCCGGACGCGAAGGGGAGATCTTCGGTCTGTACGCCACCACCGGACGAGCTGCGAGCTGGATGGCATCGGGGGCGTGGACGGTGCTGATCGCGCTGACGGGTCAGACAGCTTTCGGCATCCTGGGCATCGTCATCGTGCTCCTTGTCGGATTCCTCCTCCTGCTGCCGGTAAAAGCACCGCGCTGACCCCGTGGGGAAATCCCTGAGTGCTCGCCAGCGTCTTGTACACCACTAGCCCCAATTATCCGCGAGTTTTCCAAGCAGGCGAGCGAGCTCGACGCGCTCCTGATCGGTGAAGACGGCGAGCGCCCTGCCGAGAATCTCTCTGCGTTCGCCGCGCACTCCCCGCGCCATGCGGCGCCCCTCCTCGGTGAGGGCGATGCGGGTTCGTCGGGCGTCGTCGGGGTCGGCCTCGCGCCGCACAAGGCCGTGCAGGACTCCCTGCTGCACCAGTCGCGAGGCGCGCGGCTGGTCGACGTCGATCGCGGCACCCAGATCGCTCACGCTCAGCGGAGCGGATGCTGAGGCCAGCGCCTCCAGCATCCGCATACGAGCGGGGCCGCCGAAGCGCCCGGCCGGATCGGTCATCCACGGCGGACCGGGGAAGCCCATGCGCCCCGGATGCTCGCGGTGGACGCCAGGTCGGACTCTGCCGCCTTGTTCGTGTACGTGCTCGGCGTGCTCGGCGTTGGGGTCACCGTAACGGCCGCCGGGACCGCGACCTCCGGGTCGGGGTCCGCGCAGGCGTGATAGCGCCTGTGCGATCATCTCGGCCGGGTCGTTCTCTGCTGCGCTCACGATTCGATTTTACATGCCACTTGACATGCACCCCGAGTGCATGTCACTATACATATACATGCACTGTGACAAGCACGTGCACTCAGACATCTCAAGGACTCACTCATGAACACTCAGAATGACACCACTCAGACACCCCGACCGTTCGGCTACTGGATCAAGGCCGTCGACCGCCTGATGGCGGCGGAGTTCGCCTCCGTCTTCAGAAGCGAGGGCGTCACTCGGCGCGACTGGCGCCTGCTCAATGCGATCGACGGCACGGTGCCGGCCGGTCGTCCCCTGCACCCAGCCGCGCTCCGCGGCCTCGTCGAACGCGGCTGGATCGGTCGCGAGAAAGACCGCTGGGCGCTCACCGACAAGGGACGCGCGGCCAAGGAGCGCCTCAGCGCTCTGGTCGACGGCATCCGTGCAACTCTGACCGACGCCGTCAGTCCGGAGGAGCTGGAGGTCACACTCGCGACCCTGCAGAAGATCACCACCGCTTACGGCTGGGACGAGAACACGCCACTGCCGCGCAAGCGCAGCGGACACCGCCGTGGAGCACACGGCCACGAGGGACGCCATCGCGAAGGACAGGGCTTCGGACGCTGGCGGGGACGCCCCTTCGGTCGGCGTCGCGGATTCGGACCGGGATTCGGACCGGATGCCGACGACGCACTTTGCGCGCCGGAGCACGGCCACGGGCGCCCGCACGCCGGTCGCCCGGACGGCGGTCATCCGCACGTCGGTCAGCGCGCCGCG
>JASGEY010000025.1:0-12486 GCA_047605925.1 Microbacterium sp. | reverse complement strand
GGCTATTTTCGTGGGGGGGGCCCGCACCGGTGGGCCGGCCCCACCGACGGGATCACTGGTTGAGGACGACGTCCATCTCGGCGAAGAACTGCTTCACAGCGTCATCGACAGTGACAGTACCGAAGCCCAGCTCGGTGCCCAGGACGCGGAACTTCTCCTCAAGGGTGCCGTAGCCGACGATCGGCACGGGCGGTGCGTCGCCGAGACGGTCGGCGATGGACGCCTCGTACTCCTTGATCTGGGTGCTCAGCGGGTCCAGCTCAGCGGCTTCAAGCGCGGTCTCGGATGCCGGCAGACCACGGTTCGTTCCGAAGATCTTGCCAGACTCAGGCGAGTTGATCAGGAAGTTCACGAGCGTGGCTGCTGCCTCAGGGTGCTCGGTGTTAGCCGCGATCGCGTGCAGCATCGAGGGCTTCAGGTAGAGATCCTTTGCCCCTTCCTTGGTCACCGGCGGGGCAACAAGGCCGAGCTCGGTGTAGCCCTCGCCGAGATTGGCGAGGTAACCGGCGCCGAAGTTGTCCCAGGTGAGCTCGCTCGCAGCCTTTGCCGAGTCGAACGCACCGAGTGGGGCGAGCTCTTCGAAGGTCTTCTGCGGCACGCCGATGCCGTCGCGGATGGCCTGCCCCGACTCCCAGAACTCTGCGAGGCGATCTTCGTCGAATCCGGGGGTGCCGTCTTCGTTGAACAGGTTCTTGCCTTCGGCGCGCAGCTGCACCTCGAAGTTCTGGATACGACCGGTGAAGTCGCTGCCGCCGTAGAAGGCGCCGCCGGAGGCCTCGGTGACCTCGCCCATCCAGTCGATATAGTCCTCCCAGCTGCCGCCGCCGAACTCTTCGACACCTGCCTGCTCGAGCAGTGCGGGGTTGGTGTACATACCCCAGGCGTTGGTCGAGGTGGGAATGGCGTATGTGGTGTCGTCGACGACGCCGATCTTGAGAATGTTGTCGGCGAGCGGTTCGGTCTCGATGATGTTGCCGAGGTAGGTGTCGAGGTCGAGCAGCAACCCGTTCTCGGAATACTGACGAAGGTACGAGTAGTCGAATTGCATCACGTCGGGAAGGCCGCCACCCGCAGCCTCGGTCTGACGCTTCTCCCAGAACTCGGGGAAGCTGAGGAAGGTGGCGTTGACCGTGATGTTCGGGTACTCCTCGTTGAACGCCTCGATCACCTGGTTGTACAGGTCGGCGCGCACGTCGTTGCCCCAGAATGCGAGGTCGAGGGTGACCTTCTCGCTCGGGTCGAAGGTGGGTGCGGCTTCCTCGGGAGCCGTCTCACCGGCACAGCCGGCGAGCAGGAGCGCTGCGGTGGTCGCGACAGCCGCTACGGCCGCCAGACGCTTTTTGCTGAACATCTTTGTCCTCTCTGTGAACGGCCTCGTACGGCTACGCCGCCGGACGTCACTGTCAGTGTTTGTGGGCGTCGATTCCGGTGCGGGGAAACGCTTACCTGCAAGCTAGCTGAAATTGAAACGTTTCGCAAGTACATGATCAAATTCCAGTGGGACCGGTCCCACTTGCGAGTTTAGGGCGTTGGAGACAAGCGTTTCCTCGACCACCCAACGCGCGACACGGACGATCGCCGCGCTCACCAACCTCACTCACGACCGCAAGTCTGTCACCGGACTCTCGAACCCGGCGCGGTGCGTCGGATGGTTCGCGAGGATCTCGGGCGTGATCACCGCACCGTCTGCAGCAGCGGAGGCGTAGATCGCAGCGACCAGTTCGAGCGAACGCGCAGGTGCATCGGCCGTGGCCGGCAGCGCCGTTCCCGCGAGCAGCGCATCGAACACGTCGCGCAGCAGCGGCGCATGATCGCTGCGCTCCTCCGCCTCGGGGAACGCCCAGGCATCGACCTCGTGCTCGAATCCGGGCGCAGGAGTGATCTGCCAGTTCTCGTGCCCGTGCCCGTACAAGTGGTCGACGGTGACCGTGGCCTTCTGCGTGTCGATGCGGATCGAACTCGTCTGCCGGGGCGAGACGGCGCTCGTGACGACCTGCGCCACGACGCCGCCGGCGAACACGACCGTCGCGGTCGACGCGTCCTCTGTCTCGGTCTCGCGATCGAGCCGCCACAGCCGGCCCTGCACGCTCGCCCATTCGCCGAGCAGATGCCCGAGCAGATCGAGTTGGTGGATGCCGTGACCGAGCGTGGTTCCGCCCCCTTCGGTGGCCCAACGGCCGCGCCAGGGCGCGGCAAAGTACTCCGTATCGCGGAACCACAGCGTCTGACACACTGCAACAAGGGGTCGCCCGAGCGCGCCGCTGCGCAGTAGCCGTCGCACGTGCGCCGCAGCCGTCCCCGTGCGCTGCTGGAACACGACGGCCAGCCGACGGTCCGCCCGCTCGGCGGCTGCGCGCATGTCATCGAGCTCGTCGAGCGACGGGGCCGGAGGCTTTTCAACGACGACATGCGCCCCGGCAGCGAAGGCGGCGAGCGCCTGCTCGCGGTGCACCCCCGGCGGGGTGCAGATGAGGACGACGTCGGGATGCTGAGAGCCGAGCATCTCGTCGAGGTCGCCGTAGGCGTGCGGCACCGCATACTGGGTCGCGAACTCCTCGGCTTTGGTGAGGCTGAGGTCCGCAACAGCGACGAGCTTGGCATGCGGATGTGCCTCGACGGCACGGGCGTGCAGGTGGGCGACGGCGCCGGTGCCGACGAGCGCACAGCGAAGCGACAGGGACGGATGCTGCCCATCCACGGGATCGGCCGGCCTGGAAAGCGTTTCCTGTGGCATGCTCCTATCGTACGGACATCAACCCAAACGGAGAAAAGAGCCGCTGTTGTCCCTTGCCCCTTCCTCCCGTTTCATAATCGGTGAGACCGACTTCCTGCTCGACGGCGAACCACACCGGATCCTCTCCGGGGCCATGCACTACCCGCGCATTCATCCCGAACAGTGGCGCGACCGCATCCGCAAAGCCCGCCTGATGGGCCTCAATGCGATCGAGACCTATGTGGCGTGGAATGCGCACGAACCCGTCAAGGGCGAGTGGCGCCAGGACGGCGACGTCGATCTCGGGCGGTTCCTCGACATCATCGCCGACGAGGGGATGCACGCGATCGTGCGCCCAGGGCCCTACATCTGCGCGGAGTGGCACAACGGCGGCCTGCCCACCTGGCTCACCGCCGACAAGACGATGACTCTGCGCAGCAGCGATCCGGCATACCTCGCCGAGGTTGTGCGCTATCTCGAGAGGGTCAACACGATCGTCGCACCACGCCAGATCGATCGCGGCGGCAGCGTCATCCTCGTGCAGATCGAGAACGAGTACGGTGCATACGGCGCCGACAAGGACTACCTCGAAGCCCTCGTGCGTCAGACCAGGGCCGACGGGATCACAGTGCCGCTGACCCAGGTCGACCAGCCGATCCGGCAGATGCTTGAGAACGGCGCGCACCCCGAGCTGCACATGACGGGCTCCTTCGGCGGGCGCATAGACGAACGTCTCGCGACGCTGCGCGAACATCAGAGGACCGGCCCGTTGATGTGCATGGAGTTCTGGTGCGGTTGGTTTGACCACTGGGGCGAGAAACACCACACCACGGCCTCAGCAGACAGCGCAGCCGACCTCGACCGGCTGCTCGCAGCCGGAGCGTCCGTGAATATCTATATGGTCCACGGCGGCACGAATTTCGCCCTCACGAACGGCGCAAACGACTCCGGCCGCTATCTGCCCATGATCACCAGCTACGATTACGACGCTCCGATCAGTGAGTCGGGGGCGCTGACGGAGAAGTTCCACGCGTTCCGCGAGGTGATCGCCAGGCACGCACCAGTGCCGGATCTGCCGGAGATCGCAGCGGCCGACGCTCCGACTCCATCGACGGCGTTCGAGGCTGTCGCCGATCCGCTGTCGCTCGCGACAACAGACCGCGGCTCGTTCGAGGCGCCCCCCACTCTCGACGAGCTCGGATCCGATGTCGCGCTCGCCGAGTACAGCACGCACGCTCCGGCTGCCGGCCTGCTCGAAGCCGAGGTGCGCGATTACGCCTGGGTCTGGCGCGATGGCGTTCGTATCGGCATCCTGCAAAGAACAATCGGAGATCGCACTGTGCCGGTGCCTGCCGGAGAGAAGCTGACACTGCTCATCGAAGAGACCGGCCGAGTCAACTACGACACGAAGATCGGCGAGGCCAAGGGGCTGATCGGCGCTCCCCTGCTCGATGGCGAGCCGCTGCCCGGTTCTTGGCAGGTACGCACAATCGACGTCGCAGCTCTCGGCAAAGCTGTCGCGCAGGCTCCGACCTCGCCCGCTCTTATCGCGAATGGACGCGCCACGGGCCCTGTCGGCCTTCGCGCCCGGTTCGAGATCGACGAACCAGCAGACCTCTTCCTCGACACAGCCGGGTGGGGCAAAGGCTTCGCCTGGGTGAACGGGTTCTTCCTCGGCCGCTACTGGCGACGCGGGCCGCAGCGCACACTCTACGTGCCGCAGCCTGCAACCCGCGCTGGCCGCAACGAGGTCGTCATCGTCGAACTCGAGGGCGCGACCGATGCCACGGTGCGCTTCCTCCCCCGGCCTGACCTCGGCCACGAGGTGGAATGATGGGCCACAACGCGGCGTTCGACTGGGCTCGCCGGCACGTCGAGGCGCAGCGCCTGCCCACAGCGGTGCTGGGCATCGCCGACGAGAGCGGAATCCTCGCTCTCGACGCGTTCGGTCAGGTACAGACGGATGCCGTCTACCCGCTGTTCTCGATCACGAAGGTGCTCACTGGCATCACCGCCGCACGGGCAATCGAGCGGGGCCTGCTCACGCCCGACACCCCGCTGACCGATGCCGTGCCGGAGTTCGGTCGCGGTCGTGACGACGTCGTACGGATGCGCCATCTCGCCGCGCACACCTCCGGCATTTCCGAGCCGCCTCTGGACACGACCGTGCCGCTGCGCCGCGAACTGCTCACCCAGGGGCGCGACTTCGCAGCGGGCACGATGTCTCGATACTCCACGCTCGCCTTTGAGGGCATCGCCGCGCTCATCCAGCACGCCACCGGCAGAGCGTGGGATGTGGAGACCCTGGAGTGGGCCGCCTCGATCGGAGCGACCGACCTCACCCTCGACCATGAGGGCTCGGTCGACGTTCCGGATGCTGCGGACGCAGGCCTGGATATGGATCGGTTCCGTTTGACAAGGGCACCTGGCGCTGGGCTGCTCGGACGCGCGGAAGATCTTTTGCGCATCGGATCCGAGCTGTTGCGGATCGGCGGAGGGCGCCACGGCATCCTCTCCCCGTCCTGCCTCGCCATGATGCTGCGCCCGCTCACCGGAGACATCCCGCGGCTGGACCCCTATCCCGCCGAACGCGGCCAGGACTGGGGATTCACGTTCAACCTCCGAACACGCGCGCCGGGGCTTATCGATCGCGACGTCTACGGCCACTCCGGCTGGGCCGGCACCGAGTTCTGGGTGCATCCGACGGCGAAGCTGTGCTGGGTGCTGCTCACCAACCGCGCGCTCCGAGACGGAGTCAACGCCGACGAGCTCGACAACGCCGTCGTCAGCGGAGCCTGAGCACTTCTCGTTGCCACCCAGTACCGCCTGCATGCCCAGAATCCGTCTGCATGCCCAGAATCCGTCTGTATGCCGGATTGTCCACCATGAGCCGACAGACAGAATCCGAACCGACAGCCGGCACGGGTGGGAGCGCCCATCGGCGCCTGACTCCGACTGAAACGTCTCAAGAATTCCTTGCCAAGGCAGATCGCCCCGTGCAAGGATCAACGCAGAGAGAAGGGAAAACGCATTCCATCCCTCCCACTCCGCGGCCGAATCCGTCCGCGCCCCCGGATCTGCCCAGCGGATGCCGCATCGACGCAGCATCCGGAACACCCCTTCGCCAGAGACGTCCAAGGAGGAAAACGTGGACACCCCCCGCTCTGCACGACCACTGAGTCGCCGACCTCTCGGCGCACTCGCCATCGCGGCGATCGCCGCTGTGATCGGCGCTACGCTGTCGGCCGCCCCGGCTTCCGCATCCCTCGCCCCCGCCGACGACGGCGCATGGCGCTTCGACTTCGGTACCACGACCAGTCCCGTCGCCACCGGCTACCACCAGGTACTCAAGACCTCGCTGTACACCGCCGACGCCGGATGGGGCATCACCGTCCCCCAGGGCGTCACGCTCTTCGACCGTGACCGCACAGGCAACCGAACACCGGCAGATCCCCTCTCTGAAGACTTCGTCGCCGGTACAGACTGGGGGTTCCTGCTCGACGCTCTCCCCACGGGCCAGTACGACGTCACCGTCTCCATCGGCGATGCACTCGTCACGGCGTCCAGCACAAACGCCACCATCAGCCTCGAAGGCGTCGCGCAGACGCGCATGACCACGACCAAGGGTGCGACGACGACGCAGACCTTCCGCACGACGGTCGAAGACGGCCAACTGACCGTCGGCTTCACCGGCAGCGGGCTGGGCGCGTACATCAACGGCCTCGTCATTGCGCCAGTCGTACCGGCTGTGCCCTCCGGCCTCGCCGTCGAGCGCGTCGCCTGGAACGGCGTCGACCTCAGCTGGGACGCCGCCGATGGCGCCGCCACCTACCGAGTGCTGCGCGCCGTGGTGTCCGGTGATGGGATCGGCGAGTACACACAGGTGGCGGAGGTCGATACGACCTCTTACTCCGACTCCGCGGTGACGTCGGGCGCCGAGTACGCCTTCAGCATCGAAGCCGTGAACTCCTACGGCGTCGCATCCGCTAGGGCCACCGCTGTGCACAGTGGCGTCATCCCCGATCTCACCGCCCCTGACGCACCGACCGACGTCACCGTTGCCCAGGTCACAGAAGATACTGTCGCGCTCACGTGGCAGCCGACCCTGAATGCCGAGGAATACCTCGTCGAACGCGCCGGCACAGACGGGGTCTTCGAGAACGTCGCGAGCGTGCAGACTCCCGGCTTCACCGACGAGATCGACACCACCGCCGTGTGGAGTTACCGCGTCACCGCCAAGAACGCAGCAGGCGTCTCCGCGGCATCCGCTGTCGCCACATCCACCGTCTACACAGCACCCACGCCGCTCCCCGCGGGCAACACGGTGACCTTCGACTTCGGCCCGGGCGCGCTCGCCGCTGGCGCTATCGCGGTCACCAGTCAGACCACGTTCTCCGAAGAGTGGGGGTACGGGTTCTCCACAGCTCCGACGAGCGCCGACGCCGACGTCGACCGTGGCGGAGACGACCCCTTGCGTGGCGACTACGTCGCAGCTCACGGCGGCATCTTCGAGGTGCAGCTGGGCGCAGGCGACTACACGGTCACCGTGATCGCGGGCGACCGCATGGCAGCGAGTGAGATCGCGATCACGGCCGAGGGTATCGCCAAGGTCCAGACCACCGCGAAGGCCGCTGGCGAGTACCTCGAGATGGCGTTCCCGATCGCCCTCGTCGACGGACGTCTGAGCTTCGTCGTCACGGGCTCCGCCGCCGCCCTCGATGCGATCACGATCGCCAGGCAGCCAGCGCGCGCAGTCGGCGCTCTGCCGACCGTGTACATCGCAGGCGACTCGACCGTGCAGACCTACGACGCGACGGCCTACGCTCCGCAGGCTGGTTGGGGGCAGATGATCGACCGATTCTTCGCCGACGACGTCGCCTTCAGCAACCACGCGATCGGCGGCCGCTCATCGAAGAACTTCATCACCCAGGGTCGCCTCGATGACATTCTGCGCGGCATCCGCCCCGGCGACTACCTGTTCGTGCAGTTCGGTCACAACGACGCAACCCAGGGCGTCGACGACCGTTATGCATCGCCGGCCGACTACAAGGAGTACCTGCGCACCTACGTGAACGGCGCGCGCCAGCGTGGCGCCACCCCCGTTCTCGTCACGCCGGTGTCCCGTCGCAGCTTCGATGCGACGACGGGACTTGCGAACGTGAGCTTCCCCGAGTACGTCGAGAAGATGAAGGAGCTCGCAGTCGAAGAGGGTGTCGATCTCGTCGATCTGTCAGCATCCAGCCGCGCCTACCTCAACGAGATCGGCGCCGAAGCGGCGAAGTCAGTGTTCCTCTGGGTCGATCCAGGAATCTTCGCCAATCGTCCGGCCGGGACGCAGGACGACACGCACTTCCAGGAATACGGCGCCATTCAGATGGCCCGGCTGATCGCACAGGACTACGCGCAGATCGACGACCCCCTCGCGGCGAAGGTCACAGACATCGAGCCGCCGGCCGAGGTTCCCTCGGCACCTGCGGCGCTCGTGGCCGGTTCGATCTCGAACGCGGGAGCCATCCTGCAGTGGCAGGCATCGGCGACGGCCGACATCTACCGGATCGAACGCCAGGCAACGGCCGATCCCGAGCAGACCTGGTCGCTGGTTGCCACCACCACCCAGACGAGCTCGATCGTGCAAGGGCTCGCCGAAGGGACCGGCTACCGCTATCGCGTATTCGCGGTCAACGGCCGCGGCACCTCGGCTCCCTCGAACGTGGTGACCTTCACGACGAAGCAGGCGAAGTGGAAGTTCGATTTCCAGCTCGCCGGCAACCCCGTGATGTCCGGCTACACAGAGGTGAACCCGGATGACGCATACTCTGTCGAGGTCGGCTTCGGCTTCGAGACGGCTCTTGCGGCGAACGCGGGTCGCGACCGCGGCTCGGCTGGCGGCGCCACCGATCTCGAGCGCGACTTCGTGCTCCCCGGCGACAGCTCGACGTTCCTGCTCGACGTTCCGGACGGCACGTACTCCGTGAAGACCTACTCGGGAGACTGGGTCGGCTCGACGAAGACGAGCTTCGACATCGAGAGCAAGTCCTTTGGCACCGCAAGTGCAGGCAAGGGCGCCGTCAATGCCTCAGTGCGCGGGCCTGTGCTCGTCACGGACGGCCAGCTGACCATTCGCGTCTATGGCGCCGCAGCAGGAACGCGCCTGAACGGCATCGAGGTCACCCCGATCCTGCTGGGCCCTGCTGGACTTGAGGTCACGGACATCGACGCCGATCCGACGGCCCCGACCGTCAGCCTGGCGTGGACGTCGGAGAGCGGGCTCACCTGGAACGTGTATCGCGTATCGGAGTTCGACGACAAGGCAGTCAAGGTAGGTGCCAGCACAGCGGCGACTTTCACCGACACCACCGCGAGGGTCGGGCTCAACTACAGCTACTACGTCACCGCCGTAGATCAGACCGGGCTGGAGTCGGTGCCGTCGGCATCCGTCGATGTCCCGCTCACTGACCCCGCCGTCGCGAGGCCGTCTGCCCCCACCGGTCTCGCCGTCGACCGCCTCGACAAGCGCGAGGTCGAGATCTCCTGGTCGCAGCCGAGCACTGCGCTGTACTCTCTCGTGTTCCGCTCCGAGAAGGCGGGCGAGCAGGGCGATCTGGTCGGCTTCGCTGGCGGCAACCGCTTCATCGACACCAACGTGCTCACCACGATTCCGTATCACTACACGGTGGTGGCAGTGAACGCGGGTGGCGCTGGCGATCCTTCCGAGCAGTTGACGACGGATGCCGCGACGGTGCTGCAACGCCAGGCAGAGTACCTCGACCGCGCGCCGGTCGCGGTCGAGACCGAAGACGGCACTCTTGTGAGTTGGCGGATGCTGGGTACCGACCCCGATGCGATCGCCTTCCACGTGTACCGCGACGGCACGCGCATCACCGAGGAACCGATCACCGACTCGACGAACTACCTCGATGAGTCGGCCGATACGGATTCGACGTACTTCATCACCAGCGTGCTCGGCGACATCGAGGTCACCGTCACAGAAGCGTTCTCCGTGCGGCACGGAGACTACGTCTCCGTGCCGCTGGATCGGCCAGCCGACGCGTACACGAAAGATGGCCAGCCGTACTCTTACCGCGCGAACGACACCAGCGTCGGCGACGTCGATGGCGACGGGCAATACGAACTCATCGTCAAATGGGATCCCTCGAACTCGAAGGACAACTCCCAGGCCGGATACACGGGCAACGTGTACATCGACGCCTACCGTCTCGACGGCACACGGCTGTGGCGCATCGACCTCGGTGCGAACATCCGAGCAGGGGCGCACTACACCCAGTTCCAGGTCTTCGACTACGACGGCGACGGGCGGGCGGAAGTGATCATGAAGACCGCGGACGGCACGATCGACGGCACCGGTCAGGTGATCGGCAACGCCAGCGCCGACTACCGCAACAGCACCGGTTACGTGCTCACCGGCCCCGAGTACCTGACAGTATTCGAAGGCTCGACGGGCCGGGCGATCGACACGGTCGACTACGTCCCCGCGCGCGGCGATGTCAGTGCGTGGGGCGACGCCTACGGCAACAGGGTCGACCGGTTCGGCGCCATGACCGCGTACCTCGACGGCGAGCACCCCTCCGCGATCTTCCAGCGCGGGTACTACACCCGCACCGTGGCCGCTGCGTGGGACTTCGATGGCGAGAACCTCGTGCAGCGCTGGGTATTCGACACGGATGACACCGGTAACGAGGCTTACGCCAGCAACGGGAACCACAACGTATCGGTGGCCGATGTCGACGGCGATCAGAAGGACGAGCTGATCTTCGGATCGATGGTGCTCGACGACGACGGATCCGGCCTGTACACGACGGGTCTCGGCCACGGCGACGCCCAGGCGCTCAGCGACCTGGATCCCTCTCGTGACGGCTACGAGATCTTCGCCGTGCACGAAGACATGGCACACTCGGGCAACCTCGGGGCGACGTTCCGTGATGCCGAAACGGGCGAAGTGCTCTGGTCGATTCCGGCGACGAAAGACACGGGGCGGGGCACATCGGGCGACATCGATCCTCGATACGAGGGCGCCGAGGGCTGGGCCGTCGGCGGCGACGCCACGTGGGATTCCCCAGTCGGTCAGCTGAAGTCCGCCAAGGGTGAGCTCATCGGCGAAAGCATCCCAGCAGCAAACTTCCTCGCCTGGTTCGATGGTGACGCGCTCCGCGAAATCGTCGATCACGCCTGGGAGGCCGCCACGTCCACCGGAGTGCCGACGATCGCGAAGTGGGACTGGGAGGCAGGGCAGAGCGAGGCGATTCTTACAGCCGAGGGCGCCCAGTCGAACAACGGCACCAAGGGCACGCCGAACCTGCAGGCCGACCTCTTCGGAGACTGGCGCGAGGAGATCGCGTGGCGCTCGGACGACTCCAGCGAGTTGAGGATCTACTCGACGAGCGACGAAACGTCGATCCGACTGCGCGCCCTGATGCACGACCCGGTGTACCGACTGTCGGTCGCCTGGCAGAACACCGGCTACAACCAGCCGCCGCAGACGAGCTTCTTCCTCGGCGACGGGTTCACGCAGCCTGACGCTCCCCGAATCGCCGTCACCGGCGACTCCACGGGTGCGCTCGACAGGACGGCACCGGTTCTGACCGGCGTGCCCGCCGACGGGACGCTGCTCTCGAACCGGGCGGGGTACACGGTCGAGGTGTCAGCGGACGACCCCGAGTCGGGCGTGCGCACCCTCGATGTCACCCTCGACGGCGAACCGGTGACGGCAGGGCAGGTGATCGACCTCACCGAACTGGTCGGTCCGCACACGCTCACGGTGAACGCGGTCAACCACGACGGGCTGGTCACGCGCGCCGAGACGCAACTGCTCGTGTTCGACGACGAGGGTGCGACGGCTGCTCCAGGTCGCGGAGCGCTGTCGACGGATGCCGGTTGGGGCGACGGCCTTTACGATGGTGCGTTCACGGTGTCGATGAACCTCTGGCACGGGGTCAACGGCTCGGTGTTCCGGCTCTACGAGAACGGGGTGTTGGTCTCGACGAAGTTGCTCGATACGAACTCCCCTCACGCGCAGGTCACCACGGTCGCAGTGAACGACAAGCCGAACGGCACCTTCGTCTACACCGGCGAGCTGATCAACGCCGCAGGCGTGACGGCGACGGGTTCGGTCACGGTGACGGTGCGGGATGCCGCACCCGGCGTCCCTGTGCTGAGTCACGACAACTGGGATGCTGACGGCGCATTCACACTGACGACGAACCTGTGGTGGGGGACGAACGCAACCTCGTACACGCTGTACGAGAACGGCGTCGCCATCGACAGCCAGACGCTCGTGGCGGCCTCGCCCAATGCGCAGCAGGCGAAGACGACGCTCTCGGGTCGGGCTTCCGGCACGTACACCTACATCGCCGAGTTGACGAATGCCTCAGGTTCGACGCAGTCGGGTGCAGTGACGGTGACCGTCCGGTAACGGGGGACGGTGTTGGGCGGGCCGGGGAGGCCCGGCCAACACCGGTTTCGGTAAAATTGCCGCCCCGTGTGCATGCCCAGAATCCGTCTGCAGGCCGGATTCTCCGATCTCGGCCGACAGACGGGATCTGAACCGACGGACGGGACGGGAGTTGACCTCGAGCCGACAGTTACAACCCAACGGTCAAAAAACCTGAATGGATCGACGGCCCGACCATTACACTGACGAGAACAGCAGGGGGAAGAAGTGAGGCATTTGTGATGGGTGAAACACAGGCCGCGCGGACATCAAAGTTCGCGCGAATGGTCACGATGGCGTCGGCGATCGCCTTGGGCGCAGCGGG
>JASGEY010000024.1:0-3576 GCA_047605925.1 Microbacterium sp. | reverse complement strand
GTCGCTGCGGCGCGGGAACGTCCGCTCCGGCGCGGGCGCCGCCCATCACCTCGCCCGCGCGCTGGGCACGGTCCGTGAGACACTGCCGCAGCGGCAGGTGCTCGCCCGGGCGGATGCGGAGTTCTGCACGTACGAGAACGTGACCACGGCGCTGCGGCACGGGGCGTGGTTCTCGTTCACGATCCCGCAATGGCCGACCGTGCAGAAAGCGATCGGAGGCATCAGCGAGACCGCGTGGACGAAGATCAAGTACACCGACGCGGTCCGAGACGAAGACACCGGTGAATGGATCAGCGACGCCGAGGTCGCCGAAGTACCGTTCACCGCGTTCGTGTCGAGGACCAAGGACGAGCAGATCGCCTGCCGACTCGTCGTGCGGCGCGTCAAGCGCCTGAACGCAAACGCGGCGCACGGGCAGGACACGCTGTTCGATGCCTGGCGGTATCACGCGTTCATCACCAACAGCGACCTGTCTGCGGTCGATGCCGACCGGTTCCACCGCGGGCACGCGATCATCGAGCAGGTCATCGCTGAGCTGAAGGGCGGCCCGCTGAAGCATCTGCCATCCGGGAGGTTCGCCGCAAACCACGCGTGGGTGCAGTTCGCCATGATCGCGCACAACCTCTCCCGCGCCGCCTCCACCGCCGCCGGGCTCGGCCGGGCCCGCATGGCCACGCTACTGCGCCTGATCATCCAGACCCCCGCGAGGCTCGCGAACACCGGACGGAGACTCGTGATGCACCTGCCCGCGCACTGGCCCTGGGCAATCGCCTGGACACGGCTCTGGGAGACCGCCACCAGCCCACCACGCACCGCAACGAACTGACCACCCAGCCCAAGCGGGCGCGACCGGAGACCGAAGTGGAAAAGCCAGAGCACCGGATGGCAGCACCCGCACGCCCACGTGCCGCTCCTTGTCAGCAAGAAGCGAGAACACGACCACCACAATCACGACGGTGGATCAGGGCTGAGGATTCGTCTAGGCTGAGCCCACCGACGAGCTGACCAATCGCGGCGCGTTGAGCACGCTCCAGTCGACCCAACGAGGTAACCTCTGCATAGGCAAGGGTTACCAGGAAGGCCATTCGATGCTCTCGATCTCCGCAGCAGCAACGACTTTCGACGTCTCGATCGACACCATCCGTCGTTGGGAGAAGAAGGGGCTTCTCAAGTCGACCCGAAACGGCAAGAATCAGCGGGAGTTCGCATCCGTCGATATCGCGATGTTGATGCGCAAGCTCAGCGGTCGGGATACAGAGAACCGCTACCGCGTCCTCACCGCGGATCGCACGGACTTCACGGCGATCGATCTTTTCGCGGGCGGCGGCGGTACAGCTCTCGGCCTGGACAACGCTGGTTTTAGTCACCTCGCTGTCAACGAGTTCGATCGGTGGGCAGCAGAAACCCTCCGGCGTAACCGCCCCGACTGGAACGTGATCGAGGGGGACGTGCGACAGCTTGATTTCAGCGAGTTCGCAGGGCGAGTCGACTTGCTTGAGGGCGGATTCCCGTGCCAGGCGTTCAGTTATGCGGGCAAGAAAAAGGGATTCGCGGACACCCGGGGCACGCTGTTCCACGAATTTGCGCGAGCAGTCGAGGAGACTCGTCCCAAGATCGCCGTCGGCGAGAATGTAAGAGGCCTCCTGACTCACGACGGGGGTCGCACCCTTCGTACGATGACGACTCGGCTACAGTCTCTCGGCTATCGGGTTGCCCACCGTATTCTGCGCGCGCAGTATCTGGACACCCCGCAGAAGCGAGAGCGCTTGATCTTGATCGCAGTCCGCGAAGACATCGAGGCTCCGATCCTGTTCCCAAAGGAGCAGAATTACACATTGACGCTTCGTGACGCTATCGGCGACCGCCCCGTCTCGGAAGGCGCCAAGTACGCTGATTGGAAAAGAGAGGTGATGGATCTCGTTCCGCAAGGTGGCTACTGGCGCGATCTCCCTGACGAGGTGCAACGGAGCTATATGAAGGCGAGCTACTTCCACACCGGCGGCAAGACGGGCATGGCTCGCCGCCTCCATTGGGACGAACCGGCTTTGACCCTCACCTGCAATCCAGCGCAGAAGCAGACCGAGCGTTGCCATCCAGACGAGACACGACCGCTGAACGTCCGGGAGTACGCGCGTATCCAGACCTTTCCTGACACATGGGAATTCGCCGGCGGGCCGACTCAGCAGTACAAGCAGATCGGTAATGCCGTACCAGTGAACCTCGGTTTTCACCTCGGAATGGCTGTACGAGCCATGCTTGGCGATGGCGATCGTGAGGGGTTCGAGGTCGTAGAGCCGCTCGAAATCGTCACCGAGTAGACCAAGCACTCCCCAGGTCACTCGAGGGCAGAACGCGAAGGAATACTCCGGTCGATCACGTCTGCAAGCACAGCGCCGCTGTGCTCGAAGTTCCGGGTGACATCCAGGCCGCGACCCATCAGCGTCTCCACGACCTGTGCCATCACGTATGGCATCGCATCAAGCAACTCACGCAGCGCTGTGGGTCGGCCTGTAACCAGGTGATAGGCCGTTACGCCGTCGGCACAGCGAACCAGGTCGTTCGGCACGACGCCACTCGGCGCCCAGGCACAATCATAAGGTTCGAGCGTCTTGGGGATGATCTGGAACAAGTAACCCACCGTGTCGTTGCCCGCGAGGCTCACGGCTGTCTTAATCTTGTCCCACATGGCCTTCTCGTCGGAAGCCTTGATGGTGTTATAGCGCATCTTCACCTCGGCCCACACGTTTGTTCGCGCTCCAGTGAGCACCGGGGAATGCCCTTTGAGATCGATAACGCCTCCGTTGGCGCCGGTGCTCGACCATCCATCAACGGCACCCAGCACCTCTTGATGGAAGCTTCCGATCTTGTTCTGAATCGTCTTCGTCAGGCCGACGCCGACGTCCAACAGCGCGCCCTCCTCAAGGGACATACCCGCGAGCGCCGCCCGAACCACAGCGAGAGTGGGCTCGACTCGCTCGGGCCCTGCTGTCTGGGTGGCAAGCACCTTATCTGCACCGGCGCGGAATTCGCGCACGGCGATCTCCACGACCTTATCGATGTCAATCCAATCCAAAGTCGGCGTCGCGCTCATAATCAGCATGGTAAGTCAGCGCAGACTCAAATGAGTGCCGCTGCGCTCAGTTCGTGCTCAACGGCCTCCGCTGCGACTGCCTCAGCCTGGGGACTTCATCGTGTCCTCGATCGGAGTTATACCGAAAATCACAGAGTTCCAACTGAACCCCCGCAGCAGACCCAACTTCTTGAACTCGACCGTGCGGTGCCGGCGGTGCGTGGACGCAATCACGGTGCCGTCGGCCACGTTCATCGCGGCGAACAGGCTCGTCGTCCCATGCCGGAAGTAGTCGTGCATGCGTTTCTCCGGCATGCCCGGCATCATCGGGAACGCGGGCTGGGAGCGGGACAGTGCCTGCACCTGCGACTTCTCATCCACGCTGAGCACGACCGCGGACTCCGGCGGGTCCAGGTAGAGACCGACGATGTCGTAGACCTTCTCGACGAACAACGGGTCGTTGGAGAGCTTGAACCCGTCCGTCTGGTGGGGTTTCAAACCGAACG
>JASGEY010000023.1:0-71173 GCA_047605925.1 Microbacterium sp. | reverse complement strand
GTCGCCGAGGCGGATGCGAACCCGGACGACTACATCACGCTCGATGAGTGGAAGGCGCGCCGCCGCGCGCGCCGGACTGCGTGAGCTACACCGTCCGACTTCTTGCGAACGCTCAGCGAGACCTGAGTGACATCGAGGCGTACTACGACGAGAAGGTTCCACACGAGACGGAGCGTTGTCTCGATGCGATCGAAGCCGCTCTCGACTGGATCGCCGACCACGCACACCAGCCTCCGGTGAGCCGGTTCGGTCTGCGCCGTGTCAGCACGGAGACCTTCCGCTACGCCGTCTGGTATCGGCTGTTCGAGGAGGAGCGGTTCGTGCAGGTCGTTGCGATCCTGCACCATCGACGCGGAGACGACGCCCTCACCGAGCGGGTTCCCTGAGTCTCTCGCTACAGGCCGAGCCCGTGATCGCGCTCGTGTTACTGACCAGTGGGCCGGTGGGCGTCATGCTCGGGTGCTCGTAGCCGGGCCGCTCGTTCTGCACGCGCGGCTGCCGCGAGACGTTCGGCCTCGGCGCGCTCACGGGTCAGCGCGGCGGCTTGCTCGGGTGGCAGGGTCTCGATCTGCGCGAGGGTCTGCCTGTCTTGCTGAGCCCGCTGAGCGTAGTGCTCGGCGCGGCTCTTGGCGCTCACGCGGCCCTGGGAATCTCGGTAGATCGCCTGGTGGAGCCCCTGTCGCTCGCGCATCTGTTTCCTTGCCAGTTCGCTCGTCTCTCGCTGCTCACGGCGCTCGATCTGGCGGCGATGAAATCGGATGTTGCCAATCTGCTGCCAAAGGTGGCGTAGAGTCTCCACGGCGCCGCGCGGCATGAATGCGAAAACCCCCGCCTGAGCGGGGGTTTTCTATTGTGACCCCAGCGGGATTCGAACCCGCGTTACCGCCGTGAGAGGGCGGCGTACTAGGCCGCTATACGATGGGGCCAAGTCTTGCGGAGCATTCCAGCCTCGCGACAACTCATAAAGTATGGCATGTCCCGTTACGGCTGACCAAATCGGGGCCGATGCCCGCATGATCCCGGGCGTGGCGCTCCCCGGGGTTTGCTCCTCGGTGCAATCAGGAGTTGACTCGTCTCATGCGCGTCACCAAGTTCGAACATGCTGCCCTCCGCCTCGACGAGAACGGCGACACTCTGCTGATCGATCCCGGAAACTTCACCGCCCCGATCGACGACCTGCACCCGCTTGTCGCCGTGGTCATCACGCACGAGCATCCTGACCACTGGACTCCCGAGCACCTGGATCGCATCCTCCGCGCGGCACCGGGCACGCCGATCTTCGCACCCGAAGGCGTTGCCCGCGCCGCGCAGGACTACGACATCACCGTCGTCGCTCCAGGAGACACCGTTCAGGCTGGCTCCTTCACGCTCCGCTTCTTCGGCGGCACACACGCAGTGATTCATTCTTCGATTCCCGTGATCGAGAACGTGGGGGTTCTCGTCAACGACGACTTCTACTACCCCGGTGACTCCTACGCCGTGCCAGAGGGAATCGAGGTGGGCACGCTCGCGGCGCCCCTTGGCGCTCCCTGGCTCAAAATCGGCGATGCCATGGACTATGTGCTCACCGTGAAGCCGCGTCGCTCGTTCGGCACACATGACATGACGCTGTCCGTCGCGGGCAAGAACATGCACCGCCAGCGTCTGCAATGGGCGACCGAGCAGAACGGGGGCGAGTTCTTCGTGCTCGAGCCGGGCGAGTCACTCGATATCTGATCTGACTGACTCCCCCATCGCTCACGCAAGCGACAAAATCACGCGCGAGCAGCCGCAGATGCTCCCGTATACGGCTGGCCCTGCCTGACACTCAGCGAGCGAGCAAGGTGGTCTCGCTGCTCGATCACGATCCGGCGCAGGGCGGCCGGTGCATCACGGTGCGCCCGGAGCCAAGCATCGACAGGCTCGAGCGAATCGGATGCCGGAAACAACCCCACAACGAGCCGCTGCGCGAGCTCGATGCTTCGCGTTCGCCAGGCATCCGCGATCCGATCGAAGTATTCGGCATCGAACGCGGCAATGAGGTCGCGACGGCCGCCTGCCCGGAAGCCGGCGATCGACGCGTCCAGATGGTCGTTCGTCAGCGAAGCATCGTTCCACGCCGCGTCCCAAGCCTCTGCGCGCACGGACGCGATCGGACGCGATGCCTCTGCCCGTCGCGCTGCGGTGCGCCCGCTCGCGGTGGAATCGTGGTGCAGTTCCGCAGCGATGTCCTCCATCGAGGCGTGCCCTGTGGTCGCCAGCGCCGTGAGCAACTGCCAACGCAGGTCGGCGTCGACCGTGAGGCCTGCGGGGCCGCCGCCATCGAGCATCTCCCTGATATCGACATGGCGGGAATCATCGAAGGCGGATGCCGTCGCCACGGCCCGTGCCCACGACAGCTGCGCGTCGCATACGGCATCCGCTGACTGCAAGGCTTCCCACGCCGCATCGAGCCAGGCACGCTGCTCGTACGTCCGCGAGCCCTCTGCGACATAGTGCTGCACCGCGAATGCGGCATTCGCGATGACGTCGACGAGCAGTCCGATATTCGATTCCGCCGCGGCGTGGCGCCGAGCGATCTCCAGATAGCGGGTCGCGGCGAGTTCGCCGTCGCGCGTTGCATTCCACAGCGACGACCAGACATGTGCTCTGGCGAGCGGATCTTCGATCGCTGACAGCGACGAGGACACCGTCTTCAGAGAACCACCATCGAGGCGCACCTTGGCATAGGTCAGGTCGTCATCGTTCAGCAGCACGAGATCGGCTTCGGGGAGCTCAATCTCGGTGCGCTCCTGGGAGATGTCGAGCGCGAGCTGAGACTGGCGTACGAGACGCCCGTCGCTCCAACCGTAGAGGCCAACGCGCAGCCGGTGAGGGCGCGGATCGCTCTGGACGACCGTACGCCTGTGCTCGAGATGCAGAGTCGACATCCCGGCGGTCTCAAGCCAGGCATCCGACCATCCGCGCATGTCGCGCGCCGACACTTCGCTCAACTGCAGGAGGAAGTCATCGAGAGTCGTGTTGCCGAACGCATTCGCCACAAAGTACCTGCGCGCGCCCTCGAAGAACGCCTCGTTACCGACGAAAGCGACGAGCTGCTTGAGCACGGCCGCGCCCTTGGCATAGGTAATGCCGTCGAAGTTGAGCTTCGCCGCTTCAAGATCGCCGATGTCGGCCACGATCGGATGCGTGGTGGGCAACTGGTCCTGCTTGTATGCCCACGCCTTGCGGGAGCCTGCGAACTTGACCCACGCATCACGGAACCGTGTCGCCGCTGCCGAGGCGTGCGCGCCCATATAGTCCGCGAACGACTCCTTGAGCCACAGGTCGTCCCACCACTTCATCGTGACGAGGTCACCGAACCACATGTGCGCCATCTCGTGCAGGATCGTGTTCGCGCGCGCAGCGCGCTGAGCATCCGTCGCCGCCCCTCGCGACAGGTACGCCTCGGTGAAGGTGACGAGCCCCGGGTTCTCCATGGCGCCGAGGTTGTACTCGGGGACGAAGATCTGGTCGTACTTGCCCCACGGATACGGATAGCAGAAGGCGTCTGTGAAGAAGTCCAGTCCCTGACGAGTGATCTCGATGATCTCGTCGGCCTCAAGGTGCTGAGCCAGCGACCGCCGGGCGAAGACGCCGAGGTCGACGTGCTGCTCTCCGCGATCCCAGGAGCTGTTCACGCGCGCGTAGGAACCAGCTGCGATCGCGGTGATGTAACTGGAGATCGGTAGAGTCGGTGCAAACTCGACGCGCTGCACGCCGACGCCGGTGGCGATCTTCACCGCCTCCTGATTGGAGAGCACCTCCCACCCGGCGGGGGTGTCGACGACGAAGGTGTACGAAGCCTTCATGTCTGGTTGCTCGAAGCAGGCCATGACCCGGCGGGAATCGGCTGGCTCGTACTGCGTGTACAGGTAGGTCTCGTCGTCGGCGGGGTCGTGGAAGCGGTGGAGACCTTCGCCGGAACGGCTGTATGCGCCGGTGGCCGCGACTACCACGGTGTTCTCTTCCGCGAGCCCCCGCAGAATAAGCCGCGCTCCGTCGTAGTCGACGGGCACGAGGTCGCCGTTGAGGGTGACGCCCTCTACCGATTCACCGATGAAGTCGAGCCAGGTGGCATCCGTCGTCGCGTCGAACTCGATGGTGGTCGTTGTCGGGAACCCGGTGCGTGCCGGTTCGCTGGCGCCCGTCAGGTCAAGTTCGACACGGATACTGCGCACGGTGACGGCTGCAGATCGCCCCGCCGTCTCTTCGCGCGTCAGGTTGGCGGTGTGCATCCATCCATCCTGTCATCCGTCCATCCTGTCATCAGGCGTGGCGTATGGATGAGTGTGCCGGCACCTCTGTGAAGAGCGCCTCGTGCACCATCACACGGGCAGCAGGACTGAGCATCCGATCCCAGTGGCCACTCCCCTCAACTTCGCCGATGTTGCCGAGGACGTCCCAGAGCTCGTTCCAGACGTCGTGAGCCTCACCTTCCCGCACCGGGCTGCCGTCGCGGTGCGACCAGCCGAGAGCAGTCAACGTCTGCGCAACCACGGCCGTGTTGATCCTGCCTTCCGTGGTCGCCATGTGCACGAGAACGATGACCGTCGCGTCGGCGTGGAAAGACTGCTCGTCGGGTGCAAGCGTGTCGGCGATGCGCGTCCAAAGCGCTGCCGGGTCGTGCAACGCGACTCGCCCGAGTCTCGTCAACCGCAAAAAACCCTTGTACTTGCGCAGCAGTCCGATCGACTTCACATACTCACGGAAGCAGAGCACGGGATACACATCGATCTCACGGGTCATGCTGAAGGTCCAGTCGCTCATCGTCGGCATCACCGCCGCGAGTGCTCGCACATCGGCAGGCTTCAGGTACCCAGCGGCAGTCAGGGGCAACCCATCACCGTCGGCTCTCTCGAGGAGGTGACTGTACGCGGCGAGAGCCAATGCCGGTTCGACCGGGTCGCCAAGCACCTTCAGCGTCGACGCCTCGACGGCGCGGTCATTGAACGCCCGCCCCAGCGGTGTGCTGTCACCCAGCGTGTTGAGGATATCAGTGAGCACCGGGTGCAGCTCCCAGGCCACGCGGTGGCGGCGCATCGGACCTACTCCAGGAGGAGAGTCTGTGGGTCGGTGGAATGCTGAAGTCATGGTGCCTGACGCTGGTCGGATGTTCATGGGCGGATGCTGGCCACAATCATCTCATCACACAATCAAGATCCGCGGAGGGTGCCCGTACGAATCGTCAACGAAGTGCTCGACCACGCATCGTTGAGTCGTTGACGGGGCGCGAACCCATCCGGCGTCGTTAGGCGCACACCGCCGTCTGCAGATTCGTACAGCTCGATAAGAGCCTCCATGCTCCGACGCTAGGCGGGACCTTCGTCGTTCAGAGCAGCGCGGCCAGCTCCCTCACGGCATCCGCATATCCGTCAACCCCGCGCCCGATGACACGCACCGCTGCGACGTCGTGCAGATAGGAGTGGTGGCGAAACTCCTCCCGCGCATACACGTCCGAGATGTGCACCTCGGCGAAAGGAAGGCCGACACCCGAGAGCGCATCGCGCAGCGACACCGAGGTGTGCGTGAGCCCGCCGGGGTTGATCACAACGCCTGCGCAATCCTCGCGGGCGGCATGGATCGCATCGATCAGCACACCCTCGTGGTTACTCTGCACTGCACGCACCTCGAAACCGAGCGCTGCCGCCGCATCGGCGGTGATGCGCTCGACATCGGCGAGTGTCGCCGAACCGTAGATCCCCGGCTCGCGGGTGCCGAGCAGGTTCAAGTTCGGCCCGTTCACGAGAAGAAGACGACGCGATGCAGTACTCATTCACCGACCTCCTGGTACGCGGCGAACAGCAGCGACTCGTCAGGCGCCTGCAACACGGTGGGCTTTGCGATCTCGTCCAGCACGATGAAGCGCAGCAACCCGCCACGGCTCTTCTTGTCGCGCTGCATGGTCCCCAGCAGCTGCTGCCAAGCGCCCGCCCGGTAAGTGGTCGGAAGCCCCAGCGACTGCAAGATGGTGCGATGGCGTTCGGCGGATGCATCGGACAAACGCCCAGCGAGACGCGAAAGCTCAGCCGCATACATCATCCCCACCGAAATCGCCGCACCGTGACGCCATTTGTACCGCTCAGCATGTTCGATTGCGTGCCCGAGCGTATGACCGTAGTTGAGAATCTCGCGCTGCCCAGCCTCACGAAAGTCCTCAGACACAACCTGCGCCTTCATGTCGACCGCCAGCTCGACGGCGCGACGGAACTCCGCAGTCTGCGTGTCCACTGCGCGAGCCGGGTCTGATTCGATGATGTCAAGAATTTCCGGCGCCCAGATGAACCCCGCCTTGACCACCTCGGCGAAGCCGGCCGTCGCCTCGTTCGCCGAGAGACTGCCGAGCTCGTCGAGATCTCCGATCACCGCGCGCGGCGCCCAGAACGCGCCGACAAGGTTCTTGCCCTCAGCGGTATTCACCCCGGTTTTGCCACCAACCGAGGCGTCTACAAGACCGAGCACGGTTGTCGGCACCTGCACGACCTGAACTCCCCGCAGCCAGGTGGCAGCGACGAAACCGGCAAGATCGGTCACCGCTCCCCCGCCGTAGCCGATCACGGCATCAGTACGGGTGAAGTCAGCCTGCCCCATCACCTGCCAGCAGAACGCGGCAACTTCGATGCGCTTGCCCTGTTCGGCATCCGGAACCTCAGCAAGAAGCACATCGCGCCTGCCGTTCTCGGTGTCGGCGAGGAGGCGGTCTCGAAGGTGCGCGGCTCGCGCCGAGAGCGTCGGCGGGTGCACAACGAGCACCTTGCGCACCGTCGGGGCGAGAGCCTCGGACACCCTGTCGAGAATGTCACGTCCGATC
Organism: Microbacterium sp.; assembly: GCA_047605925.1. GTDB lineage: Bacteria > Actinomycetota > Actinomycetes > Actinomycetales > Microbacteriaceae > Microbacterium. The sequence goes on along the minus strand of JASGEY010000023.1, from coordinate 64,344 downwards.
GTGATGTCGTAGGCATCCGAGCCAGTCACACTGATGGTCGTCGTACTCATCGCTGTTCTCTCCTCCATGCCGCGATCTCCTCGGCGATCCGCTGCATCGGGCGGTGGGACGTATCGAAGGTCACCGACGACACATCTTCATACAGGCCGCGTCGCTGCGCGAAGATCTCCGTCCAGCGGGCCAGCGGATTCTCCCCCGCAAGCAGAGGACGCCCAGGTCCAGCGATGCGCTCGGCCACGGCCTCCGGCGTGACCGTCAGAAAGACGACAGGATGCCGACGCAAAATCTCGCGGGTTGCGGCATCCGTCACCGCACCACCACCCAGCGAGACGACACCGCCCTCTTCGATGGCCGCTGTGACCGCCTCGCGTTCGAGTGCACGAAAATGTTCCTCGCCGTGCTCGCTGAAGATCGCCGGAATCGGACCGTGGGTCTGAACGATCCGCCGATCCGTGTCGATGAACGCGACACCAAGCCTTCTCGCCACGCGCCGACCGATGCTGGTCTTGCCCGCCCCCATCGGACCGACCAGTACCAGCGTCAGCGGATCAGCTTCGCTCGTCATGCGCGATGAGCGCCGCCTCGGATGCCGGAGCAGTGCGCAGTTCGGCTGGAATGGCGTCGAGATAGGCGTCGAGATTGCGGCGGGTTTCGCGGATACTGTCTCCGCCGAACTTCTCGAGCACAGCGTTCGCCAACTCGATCGCCACCATCGCCTCGGCCACGACACCAGCCGCAGGCACCGCACACACGTCGGAGCGCTGATGGTGGGCTGTTGCATCCTCGCCGGTAGACACATCGATCGTTCGGAGAGCGTGCGGAACCGTCGCGATCGGTTTCATGCCGGCGCGCACCCGAAGCACCGTGCCGGTGGACATTCCGCCTTCGGTTCCACCCGCGCGGTCCGAACCGCGCGTGATGCCGGCATCCGCTGCGAACAGCTCGTCGTGGGCGGCGGAACCGCGTCGACGCGTGGTCTCGAACCCGTCGCCGACTTCGACGCCCTTGATCGCCTGAATGCTCATCAGCGCCTGCGCGAGGCGTGCGTCCAGACGGCGATCCCACTGCACGTGCGAGCCGAGACCCGGCGGCAGTCCGTAGGCGAGCACCTCGACGATCCCGCCGAGCGTGTCGCCGTCCTTCTTCGCGTCGTCGACCTCGGCGACCATGAGCGCGGAGGTCGCGGGGTCGAAACAGCGCAGCGGGTCGGCATCGAGAGCGTCGACGTCGTCGGGGGTCGGCACCGGCGAGCCGTACGGCACCTGCACCGGCCCGATCGACAGGGTGTGACTCACGAGACGGATGCCCAGCTCACCGAGGAACGACCGCGCAACAGCACCGAGTGCGACACGCGCTGCTGTCTCGCGGGCACTGGCTCGCTCGAGAATAGGTCGCGCCTCGTCGAAGTCGTACTTCTGCATGCCGACGAGATCGGCATGGCCAGGACGCGGACGCGTCAGCGGGGCACCGCGACCCCGAGACTTGTCGGTGAGCTCGACCGGCTCGGGATTCATGACCTCGATCCACTTCGGCCACTCGGTGTTACCGATACGCAGAGCGATCGGGCTGCCGAGGGTTTTGCCGTGGCGGACACCACCGGAAATCGTGAGTTCGTCCTGCTCGAACTTCATGCGCGAGCCGCGACCGTAGCCGAGCTTACGGCGCTCAAGATCGGCCTGAATGGCCGCAGATGACACCGGGACGCCGGAGGGCATACCCTCCATGACGGCAATGAGTTCTGGGCCGTGCGATTCGCCGGCCGTGAGCACGCGGAGCATTGCTCTAGTCTCCCATGCGTTCGGACGTTCCTCGTTCCCGTGACACGAACGTGTCTGTGCAGCCTGGTTTACACAGCAGAGCGCATCGCTGCAACGACCGCCTGCTCGTCGGCAAGCGCAACCGACGGATCGCCGTGCACAAAGACACGGATCTGCCGCACTGCCTGATGCAACAGCATCCCGAAACCAGCAATGCTCGGCCCGGCGTGCCAGGTTGCCGCCAATGCCGACGGCCAGGGCGAGTAGGCGACATCGAACAGTGCGCCGCCGCTGTCAGCCAGCGGGCGCACGACCGACTCGTCCAATACGGTTCCGCCAGGCAGCGTGGCAATCGTGAGGTCGACCGTTTCAGCATCCCCGTCGAAGGGCGCCACGGTCACTGTCACGCCGAGCCGCTCCCCCAGCGCAACCAGACTCTGCGCGCGCTCGGGGCGCCGCGCACGCACGTCTACGTGATTCGCGCCCATATCGGCGACAGCCACCAGAGCGGATGCCGAGGTCGCACCAGCCCCGAGCAGGCGAGCGCGTTCGAGGGACCCAATGCCCTCCTCCGCCAGCGCGTCGACGATACCGCCGACATCGGTGTTGAACGCCGAGATCCGCGCACCGAGCAGAAGGGTGTTTGCGACACCGGTGAGCTCGGCGTGTGCGTCATGAATGTTGGCGATGCGGAAGGCCTCCTCTTTCAGCGGCATCGTGAGTGACAGCCCTCGCCACGAATCGTCGAGAGCGTGCACCGCCTCGACGAATGCCGCCTCGGTCACCCGACGACGCTCGTATTCCCAGTCAACGCCGAGCACCCGGTATGCGGCCGTGTGCAGCTGCGGCGATTTGGAATGCTCGATGGGGTCTCCCCACACCGCCAGATGCGATTCAGGCACAGTACGACTTGTTCTCGTCGACCCGGCACCAGGCGTCGAGTTGCTCGACAGCGACAAGATGCTGCTCGTAGGTATCTGAGAACAGGGTTTCACCTGTGCGCAGGTCGACAGCGACGAAGTACAGCCATGAACCGTCTGCAGGGTCGATGGCCGCTTTGAGTGCGTCCTCGCCCGGGAGAGAAATCGGCCCGGCCGGCAGCCCCTGATGCACATAGGTGTTGTAAATGTTCGACGCGTCCTCGCGCTGCTCCGGCGTGGTCCACACCGTCCCCGTGATACCAGCCCCATAGGCCACGGTGGCATCCGACTGCAACAGCATGTCGATATCGATGCGGTTGAGGAACACCCGGGCGATCTTGCGCATATCCTCCGCCGACGGCCCGGATTCTTTCTGCACGAGAGCAGCAAGAGTCAGTATCCGAAAGCGATCCTGCTCGGCGACGCCGAGCGCATCGAGACGGGTGTAGGTCTCGTCGACCATACGCTGCAGGATGTCTTTCGCCGTCGCATCCGGGTCGAAAGTGTAGGTGGCCGGGAAGAGATAGCCCTCAATGCCTGGTGCCTCAGCGGGGATGCCGAACTGCGTGAAGTTCGCCGCCTCAGCACTGAGCTCTGCCTCGGGGATGCCGGTCGCGATCGCTACGGCTGCAATCGCCTGCGCTGCGGTGTAGCCCTCGGGAATCGTTACAGAGTTTTCGACACGGTTGGCTTCATCCGTGATGGCGACGAGCGCCGCAGCGGAACTCATCTTCTCCTGCATCCGAAAGACGCCGGGATAGAAGATCGGATTGTTGCCCGAATCGATCAGATACTCGTAGAACGCTTCCTTCGTCTTCGTGACCCCGGCTTCGTAGAGTGTCACGGATATCGACTGGCCGTCATCACCCTCGACAACGGTCACGAACACCTCGGCACCGGCGAGCCCGTCCTCCCAGTCATTTGGCTCTCCCCAGCCCATCACGTCGCTGATCTTCTCGCCGTACGTGTTCCACACCCACACGCCGCCCGCTGCAATGCCGCCGACGACGGCGAGCACAATGATCAGGGCGACCAGGCACCCCGTGCGGCGCTTCTTCTTCGGTGTGGTCGGATGCGCATCGTGATCGCTGTGGAAAAGATCATCAAGGCCCCCGCCGATCGCCGGTGCGTCCTGGTCGAGAGCCGTTGCCGCTTCGGAGCCATGGGAATCCGTCTGCGCTTGCGCTGGCTGGGCGGGGCTGCTCGTCGTCGCAGCGCCAGCGGCAGCCGCAGCTGCCGCTTCACGTGCGGCCCGCCGAGAACCAGGGACCGGAGGAGCGTCAATTGGCGGCGAGACCGGCTTCGTGGGGTCGGGGAGGTTCTCGAACAGGTCACCGAGACGGGCGTTCGGGTCATCTTGGGGGGATGCGCTGTCACGTTCGGGCATCGTCAGCGGGTCTCCTCATCGAGCGGAATCGTGGATCCGGGAGGTCTTCCCGTGCTCTTTTCCGTGTCGATCGCCTGCTGTAAAAGCACAACCGCGGCGATCTGATCCACAATGCTACGAGAGTTCTTCTGCGTTCTCCCGGAAGAGCGCAACGCGGCGTGTGCGGAGACCGTACTCAGCCGTTCATCGACCAGACGCACTGGGACACCACTGCGGGTGCTCAGCGATACGGCAAATTCCCGGGCGTCGACAGTGGATGCCGTATCAGAGCCCTGCATGTTCACTGGCAGTCCTACGACGAACTCCATCGGCTCGTACTCCGCCGCGATCTGCACGATCCGCTCGATCGCGCCCTCGGTGCGCTGCACTGTCTCCACCGGCACGGCAAGCATGCCATCCGGGTCGCAGCGAGAGACCCCGACGCGCGCCTTGCCGACGTCGATCCCGATACGGATGCCGCGGCGAAAGCCCGTCACGCTGCGCGCAGTCCCTGCGAGACGGCACCAAGCGCCTTAGACAGTGCCGCAGCATCCATTCCGCCGCCCTGCGCAACGTCGTCACGACCGCCGCCGCCACCGCCGAGGATGCCGGCCGCGAGCTTAGCGAGCGCACCCGCCTTCGCTCCGGCAGAACGGGCCGCGTCGTTCGTCGCGATCACGACGACGGGCCGTCCGTTCACGACGGCGCCGAGAGCAACGACCGCAGCCTGCGAACCGAGTCGTTCACGGACGCCGAGCACGAGCTCGCGCACGTCATCCGCCGAGGCGACCTCGCCCAGCGACTGCGACGCTATGAGGAAATCGCCCACGCGCACCGCGGCATCCGCGATAGCGGGAACCTGGCCAGCGCGCTCATGAGCCTCGAACTGCGCAATGCGCTTCTGCGCGGCCTTGAGACTCGCCGCGAGGTCCGCAACACGCTCAGGCAATTGGTCGCGCGGCGTCTTCAACGAAGCACTCAGTTGCGACACGATGGCGCGTTCAGCTGCCAGCTCGCGGAACGCATCTTGACCGACCAGCGCCTCGATGCGCCGGTTCGATGCGCCAACCGAGGACTCTCCGACGATGCTCACAATGCCGATCTCCGCACTGGTGCTCACGTGGGTACCGGCGCACAACTCGCGAGACCACGGACCGCCGATGTCAACCATCCGCACCACCTCGCCGTACTTCTCGCCGAACAGTGCCGTTGCCCCTGCCTCCTTAGCCTCGTCCATGGTGACGATGCGCGTCGATACCTCGAGTGCGTCCTGCACTGCACGGTTCGTGATCTCTTCGATCTCGGTGCGCGTCTCAGTCGACAGCGCCTGCGACCAGGCGAAGTCGAAACGCAGATAACCGGCACGGTTCAGCGACCCTGCCTGTGTCGCAGTCTTGCCGAGCGTGTCGCGCAGGGCCGCGTGCACGAGGTGAGTCGCGGAATGCGCCTGGCGAGCGGCCCGACGGTTCGCGGCATCGACAACCGTTGTTGCCGAATCATCGACGGTGACGGTGCCTCGCGTGACCTCGACCGTGTGGCTGATCAAGCCGGAGACCGGACGCTGCACATCAAGGACCTCAAGCAGGAAACCTGCTCCGGTGATCGCTCCCTTGTCGGCCACCTGACCACCGGACTCCGCGTACAGCGTGGTCTCGGCGAGGATGACCTCGGCAATCTGACCCTCGGAAGCACTCGTGACGACCTGGCCGTCGACCAGGATACCGAGCACGCGCGATTCGACCTCAAGTTCTGTGTAGCCATCGAACCCGGTCTCACCGAGCGCGCGGAAGTCACGATAGACCGACACGTCGGCAAGCTGACGCTTGCGGCCAAGAGCGTCGGCCTTGGCCCGCTGGCGCTGCTCCTGCATCAGGGAATCGAAAGCGGCGCGGTCGACCTCGAGACCAGCCTCCTCGGCGACCTCAAGAGTGAGATCGATCGGGAACCCGTACGTGTCGTGCAGCAAGAACGCCTCGGATCCGCTGAGCTGCGAGCCGCCACCCTTCTTCGTCTCGACGAGAGCGAGGTCGAGGATCGTTGAGCCCTGTGCGAGGGTTCGACGGAAAGTCTCTTCTTCCGCGAAGGCTGCGGCCGACAGCGTCGACCACTCGCTTTCCAGCACTGGGTAGGTGCTCTTCATGGCATCGCGGGATGCCGTGAACAACTCGGGGAACGCCGGATCCTCCACACCGAGCAGGCGCATCGCGCGCACCGTCCGGCGCATCAGGCGGCGAAGAATATAACCGCGGCCCTCATTGGAGGGGCGGACGCCGTCGGAGAGAAGCATGAGCGAGGACCGCACATGATCGGCGATCACTCGGAATCGCACGTCGTCCTCGTGCGCGGCGCCGTAGACGCGACCAGAGAGCTCCACCGCACGGTCGAGAACCGGGCGCACCTGGTCGGTCTCGTACATGTTCTCGACGCCCTGCTTGAGGAAGGCGACGCGCTCAAGCCCCATACCCGTGTCGATGTTCTTCATCGGGAGCTCGCCAACGATGTCGAACTCCGTCTTGCCTCGGATGTTCTCGATGAAGTCCTGCATGAACACGAGGTTCCAGATCTCCAAGAACCGCGTATCGTCCGCGGCGGGTCCACCGTCCTTGCCGTAAGCAGGGCCGCGATCAAAGAAGATTTCGCTATCGGGGCCACCGGGGCCGGGCTGTCCGGTGTTCCAGTAGTTGTCAGCGCGACCAAGGCGCTGGATCCGCTCCGGCTTGATCCCGATGATGTCGCGCCAAATCGCTTCGGCTTCGTCATCCGTCTCGTAAACGGTGACCCAGAGGTCTTTCTCCTCGAAACCCAGCCCGCCATCGGTCTCAGACGAGGTCAACAGCTCCCACGCATAGCGGATCGCGCCCTCTTTGAAGTAGTCGCCGAATGACCAGTTGCCGAGCATCTGGAAGAAAGTGCCGTGGCGGGCGGTGCGGCCGACTTCCTCGATGTCGTTGGTGCGGATGCACTTCTGAAGATCCGCGATCCGGGGAGACGGGGCAGGCACAACACCAGTGAGGTACGGGATCATCGGCACCATTCCGGCGACCGTGAACAGCAACGAAGGGTCGTCGCTGACCAAGGATGCCGACGGGACGATGAGGTGGTCGTTCTTCTCGAAAAAGTCGAGGTAGCGCTGCGCGATCTCCGCAGTTTTCATGGGTGTGCCAGGTGTCCTTGCGTGGAAAAGAAAGAGAGTCAGGTGCCGTGTGGTGTGCGACGTCAGTCGTCAGCGGGCTCAGTGAGCCGCGCTTCTTGCTCGCGATATGCGTCGCCGATGATCGCAGTGAAGCGGTTGATGCGCGCGTCGAGCTCTGCCAAAAGGTCGTGGCCGCGCGGGTCATTGTTCAAGAAGTGGGCCGCGACGAAGCCGCCGATCACGCCGATCAGGAACCAGAGCACGTTCTTCATTCGGTCATCCTTGCTGTGAGCCCGCGAGAGAGCGGTCAATCCATCGTATGCGTAAACGGCAGGAGGCGTCGGGTTGCCCCGACGCCTCCTGCACTGAACGCTGGATCAGCGAGCTGCGTAGTACTCGACAACGAGCTGCACTTCACAGGTCACGGGGACCTCCGCGCGCTTCGGGCGACGCACCAGGCGAGCCTGGAGCTTGTCGAGCTCGACCTCGAGGTATCCGGGAACGGGAGGCAGAACGTCGGCGTGTCCGCCGGCCGCTGCCACCTGGAAAGGCTCGGTGCCTTCGCTCTTGGGCTTGACGTGGATGAGCTGGCCCGGCTTCACGCGGAACGACGGACGGTCGACGAGCTGTCCGTCAACGAGGATGTGCCGGTGCACGACGAGCTGACGCGCCTGGGCAGTGGTGCGGGCGAACCCTGAGCGCAGCACGAGTGCGTCCAGACGCATCTCGAGCAGCTCGACGAGGTTCTCACCGGTCAGGCCCTCGGTGCGACGTGCCTCGTTGAACGTGTTGCGCATCTGCTTCTCGCGGATGCCGTACTGCTCGCGCAGGCGCTGCTTCTCGCGCAGACGAACGGCATAGTCGCTGTCTGCCTTGCGCTTGGTGCGGCCGTGCTCGCCCGGAGCGTAAGGACGCTTCTCGAGGTAGCGGGCTGCCTTCGGGGTGAGGGCCACGCCGAGAGCGCGGCTGAGACGGACCTTACGGCGGTCCTGGGACTTCGTGGTCACGAAGGTTCCTTCCGATGACGCGGTCGCGTCTTTCGCGACTCGCGGACGTATCTGCTCGTTCTGCCTCGCAGCGCACGCCGGGGCGCCGTTGAGGTGGGGTGTGAAAGAGGAGATGCCCGAAAACTCGGTTTCGAGCCGGTCAAGTCTAACAGATCGGCGGCCGCATCTGCGGGAAACCCGATAGCGACCAGTGAGCCGAGTCACCGGTCATCAAGGATGCGACGAATCTTCTCGAGCCGCGCCGAAATATCGCGCTCGGCGCCAAGATTCTTTGGCGCGTAGTATCGGCGACCTTCGAGCTCATCCGGCAGGTACTGCTGGGCGAGAATGCCGAACTCGCTGTCGTGCGGATAGACGTAACCTTTGCCGTGACCGAGCCTCTTTGCGCCGGGATAGTGCGCATCGCGCAGATGCAGAGGGACCCGACCGAAGCCACCAGCCCGGATATCAGCGATGGCGGCATCAATTCCGAGGTAAGTGGCGTTCGACTTCGCGGTTGTTGCAAGGTAGACCGTGGCTTCGGCGAGGGGGATTCGCCCTTCCGGCATCCCGATGAATGCGACAGCGTCTGCGGCAGCGACCGCAATGCACAGCGCCTGCGGGTCGGCAAGTCCGATATCTTCGGATGCCGAGATCACGAGCCTCCTGGCGATGAAGCGCGGGTCCTCCCCTGCCTCGATCATGCGGGCAAGGTAGTGCAGCGCCGCATCCGGATCGGAGCCTCGGATCGACTTGATGAAGGCGCTGATCACGTCGTAGTGTTCGTCGCCCTGGCGGTCGTAGCGCAGCAGTGCCTTGTCGACCGCCTGTGCCACATCATCAGCGGTGACTTCTGGGACGGCACTGCCCACATCGACGGAAGCCGCAGTGGACAACGTGACCGCAGCCGCCGCCTCCAGCCCGGTGAGCGCTCGGCGTGCGTCGCCGGAAGCAAGCCTGATCAGCGCAGAACGTGCGTCGTCAGCGAGCGCCACCGCACCAGCGAGGCCTCGCGCATCAGATACTGCCCGATCGACCAACACCCCGATGTCATCGTCGGTGAGCGGTTGGAGTGTGAGCAGCAGTGAGCGGGACAGTAAAGGGGAGATCACTGAGAACGACGGGTTCTCCGTCGTGGCTGCGATGAGAATCACCCAGCCGTTTTCGACGCCGGGGAGCAGCGCATCCTGCTGAGCCTTGGTGAACCGGTGAATCTCATCGAGGAACAGGATCGTCGTGTGGCCGTACAGGTCTCGCTGGGTGATCGCCTCCTGCATGACCTCTCGGACGTCTTTGACACCCGCTGTGATGGCTGAGAGCTCAACGAAGCGCCGACCGGATGAGCGGGCGATCGCCTGAGCAAGCGTCGTCTTGCCGGTGCCTGGCGGGCCCCACAGGATGATCGACACAACTCCGGGTGATGCCGCATCGGGATCCGCGAGGGCGACGATCGGTGATCCTGCGCGCAGCAGGTGCTGCTGCCCTGCGACCTCGGCAAGAGAGATCGGGCGCATGCGCACCGCCAGCGGGGTCTGCCCGGACAGAAGCGCTGCGGCGGAGTGCGATGCGGCGGAGTGCGCTGCGGCGGATGTCATGCGTACAGGCTAATGCGGACCACAGACGCCGACGGCGATAGGCTCTCAGTCGACGTCGTCTTTCCGCGACCACAATGTCCACGAAAGGAGCACTTGGCATGGCCGCAGGCGCATCGAAGAACACGAAACAAGCGCGCATCCAGGCGGAGCGTGCGCGCCTGCACGCCGCGCGCAAAACCTGGCACGACGCACAGATCCGACGTCGCGTGCGCGACAACGCGATCGCAGGAATCGTTGGCGCGGTGATCATCGCGGCAGCAATCGCCAGCCAGGTCGTGCATGCGCAGGTCACGGCGCCTGAACCGACGCCAACGCCGACCCCCACCACGCAGTCCAGCGAGACGCCAACGCCCAGCGCGACTCCAGAGGTCTCCCCCAGCGAGACCCCAATGGTAACCCCCACCGCGACCCCGGCCGAATGACGCACCAGGACGTCCGCCACACCCCGGCTCGCTCGTACTAGGCTGAACTTCGTCCTTTCCGCCTCCCGCGGTTGCCCGCGCAAGGAGATAAATCGTGTCTGCCACCGAGTCCTCGAAGCCGACTCCCCCCGTTCCCGCTCCCCCGGCCGCTCCGCTGCCGCGTAAATTGCCGGCGCAGAAGCCAGCTGCCGCATCCGCCCCGACCGTTGCGGTCATCCCCACCTCCTCTCCAGAGGACGTGGCGAAGTGGGGCCGCGTGTCTGACGATGGCACCGTCGAGGTGCTTGAGGGCGAAACGTGGCGGGTCGTCGGACAGTATCCCGATGGCACCCCGGAAGAGGCATTGGCGTATTTCGTGCGTAAGTACGACGACATCGCCTTCAAGGTGCACACTCTCGAGCAGCGTCATCAGGCAGGTGGCGCCTCGGCGAGTGAGCTCGCTACACAGGCCGCTCACGTGCTGGAAGAGGCGACCGATGCCGCTGCGGTGGGTGACCTTGCCGGCCTGCGCGACCGGCTCACTGCTCTGTCCGAGGCTCTCTCTGAGGCAACCGCACGGGAGGCGCAGGCAGCCAAGGAGCTCGTCGACGCCGCGGTCGCCGAGCGCACCGCACTGGTCGAGCGCGCAGAGGCGATTGCCGCTCGCGACCTGTCGAACGTCCAGTGGAAGCAGGTCACTGCTGAACTCGGTGCTCTCTTCGATGAGTGGCAGGCTCACCAGCAGAACGGCCCTCGACTCTCCAAGAGCGTGTCGCAGCAACTCTGGAAGCGATTCCGCGACGCCAGGGCTGTCGTTGACAAGCAGCGTCGCGCCTTCTACTCCGAGCTCGACGACGCGCACAAGTCCGCGCGCGACGTCAAGACTCGCCTCGTCGAGCGCGCGGAGGCCCTCGCCCCGAAGGGCGTCGACGGCATTGCCGTGTACCGGACTTTGCTCGACGAGTGGAAGTCAGCTGGCCGAGCTGGCCGTAAAGCCGACGATGCGCTCTGGGCTCGTTTCAAAGCAGCGGGGGACGCGCTGTATTCAGCGCGTGCTGAGCAAGCTGCCGCAGAAGAAGCCGACTCCGCGCCGAAGATCGAGGCGCGCGAGGCGCTCCTCGAAGAGGCGAAGGCCGTTGCCGATGAGCCGAACATCAAGAGCGCACGCGCCCTGCTCACCCGCATTCAGCGACAGTGGGATGACGTGGGGCGGATCTTCCCCCGGGAGAAGGAGCGCGCGCTCGACGACCGCCTGCGGGTGATCGAGCAGGCACTCAAAGCCCGCGAAGACGTCGACTGGAAGAAGAACAACCCGGAAACCAAGGCGCGAGCCAACGACATGAGCTCTCAGCTCGTCGAAGCGATCGAAAAGCTCGAGGCCGAGCTTGCTGCCGCCGAGAAGGCGGGCGATAAGAAGGCAGCGAAGGCTGCGGCTGATGCTCTTGAGGCCCGCCGCACGTGGCTCAGCGCCCTCGGCGGTTGAACGTTTTCCACAGATAGCGAAAATTGCGCCCAGATGCGGGGTGCGCTGCGCCACACTGGCGTGGTGCACCCCGCATTCTTGTATCTGCCCGGAGACCGGTTGAGTCTGACCGAGTTGAGTGCTGCCCGATTGGATGGCGATGTGATCGAACTCGGCGAGTGCTACATTCCCGCCGATCTCGTCGAGGGTCAAGCGCTGCGCGCCAGCACCATTGCCGCGTTAATCCCCGAGGGAACTGCCGCATCGGGCCCGACTGCCGCGTGGATTCACGGGGCCGGTTCCGATCCGCCCGTGCGCCACCATGTGCGACGGACTACTGAGAGACGCCTGCGTCAAGGAAATGATGTGCGCTTGGTATTCCATGACCGCAGGGTTGATCCTGACGATCTGAGCATGTATTCGGGCGTTGCGGTGACGACACCTGCGCGCACCTTGAGTGATCTGCTGCTTGGGATCGGCCGCGACCCGTCCCTTGAACTCTGGGCGCGACTGCTCGCGGTGACACTGCCGGACAGCATCCAGAGCGCCGGGCGCGAGATCACCGCCCTCTCACGCGTTCCTGGACGCAGAACCGCGCTCGCAGTGCTCGCCGATCTCGGTTTCAGGACGACGTGACGCGGTACACGTCATAGACGGCGTCGATACGCCGCACCGCGTTGAGCACCCGGTCGAGGTGGACCGCATCGCCCATCTCGAACACGAAACGGCTGAGCGCCAGACGCTCATCCGTCGTCGAGACCGTCGCCGAGAGAATGTTCACATGATGCTCGCTCAACACCCGAGTGACGTCGGAGAGGAGCCCTGAACGGTCGAGAGCTTCCACCTGGATCTGGACTCGGAAGACGCTCTTCTTCGTCGGTGCCCAGGAGACCTCGACGAAGCGATCCTGGTCCGCGTCGGTGCTCAACGCCTTCGCATTGACGCAGTCCGAGCGGTGCACCGAAACACCGCTGCCGCGCGTCACAAATCCGACGATCGGGTCGCCAGGCACCGGCGTGCAGCACTTGGCCAGTTTGACGAGGATGTCCGCGGCTCCTCGCACGAGAACGCCGGAATCTCCCGCGCGGGGTTCGCGAGTCGGCATCCGTCCTGGGAGCTCTTGTTCGTCAGTGGTCTCGTCGGTGTCAGCGACCAGCGCCGTGACCTTCTCCAGCACGGACTGCGTCGAGACGTGCCCCTCGCCGACCGCGGCATACAGCGCCGAGACGTCCTCGTAGTGCAGTTGCCGTGCGACTTCCGCGAAGGAGTCCTGGCTCATCAGGCGCTGCAACGGCAGGTTCTGCTTACGCATCGCGCGCGCGATGGCCTCTTTGCCCTGCTCGATCGCCTCTTCACGGCGCTCTTTCGTGAACCAGCCGCGGATCTTGTTGCGAGCCCTCGTGCTCTTCACAAATCCGAGCCAGTCCTGGCTGGGGCCAGCATCCGGGTTCTTCGAGGTGAAGACCTCGACGACGTCGCCGCTCTTGAGCTCGGACTCCAAGGGCACCAGTCTGCCGTTGACTCTGGCGCCCATCGTGCGATGGCCGATCTCGGTGTGCACCGCGTACGCGAAATCAACCGGCGTTGCGCCTGTGGGGAGTCCTATCACCCGCCCCTTCGGGGTGAAGACGTAGACCTCTTTCGCGCCGATCTCGAACCGCAGCGAATCGAGGAACTCCCCTGGATCGGCGGTTTCAGCCTGCCAGTCGGAGATGTGCGCGAGCCATGCCATATCGGTGTCTGCGGTGCGGACGTCGGTTCGCCCGCCGTTCATCCGCTCTTTGTACATCCAGTGAGCGGCCACGCCGTACTCGGCCTGCTTGTGCATCTCCTGCGTACGGATCTGGATCTCCACAGTGCGCCCGGCCGGGCCGATCACCGTCGTGTGCAACGACTGGTACAGATTGAACTTCGGCGTGGCGATGTAATCCTTGAACCGCCCAGGCAGCGGGGTCCATCGCGCGTGAATTGCGCCGAGCACGGCGTAGCAGTCGCGCACCGAGGCGACGATGACGCGGATGCCGATGAGGTCGTAGATGTCGTCGAACTCTCGCCCCCTGACGACCATCTTCTGGTACACCGAATACAGCTGTTTGGGTCGGCCGACAACGGTGCCGCGGATACGCAGATCGCGGAGATCTTCGTCGATGTCTTCAACAACCTGACGCAGATACTCCTCACGCTGCGGGGTGCGCTGGGTGATGAGGCTCTGGATCTCGTTATAGATCTTCGGATGCAGGACGGCGAACGACAGATCCTCAAGCTCGGATTTGATCGCTTGGATGCCGAGTCGATTCGCGAGTGGAGCGTAGATCTCCAGAGTTTCCTTGGCCTTCTTCGCGGCCTTCTCTGGAGGAACGAAGCCCCACGTGCGCGCGTTGTGCAAGCGATCGGCGAGCTTGATCAGTAGAACTCGGATGTCCTTCGACATCGCGACGATCATCTTGCGCACCGTTTCGGCTTGGGCGCTCTCGCCGTACTTGACCTTGTCCAGCTTGGTCACGCCGTCTACGAGCATTGCGACCTCGTCGCCGAACTCGGCAGTGAGCTCGCTCAGCGCGTACCCGGTGTCTTCGACTGTGTCATGCAGTAGCGCCGCGGCCACCGCCCGCGGCCCGAGTCCGAGTTCAGCAAGAATCTGGGCGACAGCGAGGGGATGCGTAATGTATGGCTCGCCACTCTGGCGCTTCTGCCCTTCGTGCTTCTGTTTGGCAACCGCGTACGCGCGCTCGATGACCGAGATATCACCTCTCGGGTGATTCGCCCTGACCGTTCGGATCAGATTATCGAGATCATTGAACCTGGGCGCGCGGGAGAAGATGCGTGGAACCAGACGGCGCAGGCTTGAGCCCTGCGCCGTGGACTGCGGCTCCGCCATCCGCTCACCTCCCGAATCAGAACATCTTACGCGTGTTCCGCGGGGGCGATCCCCGCAGAACGAGGACTCTTACGCGTCGACGGTCGCTTTGCTCCGCGCCTCGAGGACCTTCGCGTCGTGTGCCTTGATCTTGGGCTCGTTCTCTCGGAGCAACGAGTACAACGGAGCGGCGACGAACAGCGTGGAGTACGTCGCGACAAGGATGCCGACGAAGATCGACAATGAGATGTCGGTGAGCGTCTCTGCACCCAGCCAGAATGCTCCGATGAACAGGATGGCGCCTACCGGAAGCGCCGCAACGATCGAGGTGTTGATCGAGCGCACCAGGGTCTGGTTGACGGCAAGGTTGACCGCTTCCCCGAAAGTGCGCGCGGACTGCTCACCGTTCTCCGTCGTGTTCTCGCGAATCTTGTCGAACACCACAGTGGTGTCGTACAGCGAGTACGCGAGGATCGTGAGGAATCCGATGACTGCCGCGGGAGAGATCTCGAAACCTGCAAGGGCATAGACGCCGATCGTGATCACGAGCACGTCGAGGAGGCCGATAATCGCCGCTGCGGACATCTTCCACGTGCGGAAGTACAGTGCGAGGATGAGGAATGTCAGGGCCAGGAAGATCGCAAGGCCCCACAGCGACTGCTTCGTGACGTTCTCGCCCCAGGCCGGGCCGATGAACGACGAGGTGACGCTTTCAGGGTCAACAGCGTACGCGTCCGCGAGTGCGGCGGACACCTGCTGCGTCTCGTCATCGCTCATCTGATCGGTTTGGACACGAATGTCGGTGTCGTTGACCGTGACGACCTTGGTTGCTGCCCCTGGAACGACCGAGTGCACGGCATCCGTCGCTGTGCGCTGGTCGGTGCTTTCCGGTGCGGTGACAGTGAACTGCGAACCACCAGTGAACTCAATCGAGAACTGAATCGGGCGCAGTACCGGAACCAGCACCGAGCCGAGCACCAGGGCGATCGCAATGATGAACCACAGACGGCGCTTCCCGACGAACGGGAAGGAGGTCTTGCCCGAGTAGAGGTTGTTTCCGAATTCGTTCATGGAAGCCATCAGTTCTCCCCCTCCCCTGTTGTGCTGCTGGTATGCGAGTCAGCGGAGCCACCAGCAAGCGCCTCAGCGCGCTTGCGCTCTGCAATGGTCTGACGGCGATCAGCTTCACCCCGAGATCGGGCGTTCTTCGCACCGCGCCCACTCGACGCTGTGGCAACCTCGCGATATTGCGAACGGTTGTAGTAGACGGCGCCGAGAGACTCGGGATCGAGCCCGGACAGCGGGTGGCCATCGCCGAAGAACCGTGTGCGCACGAGCAACTGCATCACCGGGTGCGTGAAGATCACGAAGATGAACACGTCGATGAGCGTCGTCAGCCCCAGCGTGAAAGCGAAACCCTTCACCGTGGCATCAGCGAGGATGTACAGCACGACCGCCGCGAGGATGTTGATCGACTTGGAGATGTAGATCGTGCGCTTCGCGCGACCCCAGCCGTCTTCAACCGCTGCTGTGATCGACTTGCCGTCACGCAGCTCGTCTCTGATGCGTTCGAAGTACACGATGAAGGAGTCGGCAACGAAACCGATCGACACGATCAGACCGGCCACACCTGCCAGCGACAGGCGGAAGCCCATGCGCCAGGCAAGAATGCAGATGATGATGTAGGTCAAAACACCCATCACGCCGATCGACGCGACGATGACGGCGCCCAGGGCGCGATACACGATCAACGAATAGATGGCGACGAGCGCGAGTCCGATGAGACCGGCGATGAGGCCGATCTGCAGCTGCTGTGTTCCCAGTGTCGCCGATACCGTGCCTGAGCTCTGCACCTCGAAGCTCAATGGCAGTGCACCGAACTTCAGCTGATCAGCGAGGGTCGTCGCGCTCTCCTGGTCGAAGCTTCCGGAGATGCTTGGTCGCCCGTCGAGGATCTGACCGTTCATCTGTGGTGCGCTGATCACCAATCCGTCGAGCACGAAGGCGAACTGGTCTCGTGGCGAGAGTCCGTCGAGCTTGTTCTGGTAAAGGCGAATACTGACCTTGCCGAACGCCTCAGCGCCCTCGGAGTTCATCGTGAGTTGAACGAGCCACGCACCGGAGGTCTGGTCACGCCCCGCCGTCGCATCGGTGATCGCCGTGCCGTCGAGCTCGGCGGGGCCGAGGAGGTACTTAGCGGACCCCGTCGGATCGCAGGCGATGACCGGCTGATCCTTCGGAGCACGTGCAGCATCTGTCGAGGGGTTGGCGCAGTCGTAAGCGAGGAACTCGGCTGTCAGTTTGTCCGTTATCCACGCCGGATCGCTTGCATCGGTGGGCGTCGCCGTCGGTGTCGCGTTCAACGACGCATCCGGCGTCGGATACGGCGTGGTGTTGCCGTCTTCTCCGGTGAACGCCGTCGCTGCAGCGGTCGTCGCCAGCACCGCTCGGAACTCGAGCTGAGCGCTCGACTTGATCCGGTTGCGGGTGGCTTCATCTGCCACACCGGGAATCTGAACGACGATGTTCTGGCCGCCTTCAGTGGTGATGTCAGCTTCGCTGACACCGGAGGCATCGACGCGCTGACGGATGATCGCCGCTGCCTGATCCATCTGCTCCTGAGACGGCGCCGATCCATCTTCGGTCTGAGCCTGCAGCACAATCTGCGTGCCGCCCTGGAGATCAAGAGCGAGTTCCGGCGTCCAGGAGCTCTTCTGAAACCCGTACACGCCAAGTGCGTTGATGCCGAAGAAGACGCCCGTCACGAGGAGGAGTCCGATAAGGACTCTCCAGGCATGACGAACCGGTGAAGAAGAAGCCACGTGCTCAGCTTTCTGACATGCGTGCGCACCGATCCGGCGCGCACATTCTGAGAGGGATTACTTGTCGTCCGCGCCGCGCTCGAGACGCTCGCGCGTCTCCTCGGCGGTCTCGATCAACGGGGTCTGGTCCGATGCGGCATCTGTGTCCACAGCATCCGTCACGTCATCCGAAGCATCGTCGGCGGCATCGTCGCCCAGCGCGTCCTTCGGCTCGACGATGCGCAGAATCGCCTGGCTGTGCACCTCAATGACAGTGCCGGGAGCGATCTCCACAAGAGCAGGCTCATCGAGGTCGACAGGGTTGTACGCGACGATCGTGCCGTACAGGCCGCCCTGCAAAAGCACCTTGGCGCCTGGGACTGTCTTGGCAGCCTTCTCCTCCTGGTCTGCCTTCATCTGCTTCTGCCGCTTGCGGCTGTTGAGGAACATGAAAACGATCAGCACACCGAGGATCGGCAGCATGAGGAGTGTGGGATCCACCATGATGGATGCCTTTCATTCGCGCACACGCCAAACAAGGCCTGCACTTCGGGGGATGGGACGTAAGTCTTCAGCGATTATAGGTTATCGAACAGCCCACCCTCGGCCTCGTGCGCGACACCGAGGTGTGCGTATGCCTCGGGCATCGCGATCCGACCTCGTGGCGTACGGCCGAGAAAACCGATGCGCACGAGGTAGGGTTCAACGACACTCTCCACGGTTTCTGCTTCTTCGCCGACTGCGACAGCAAGGGTGCTGAGGCCCACCGGCCCGCCTCGAAATCGCCGCACAAGCGCATCGAGCACTGCGCGGTCAAGTCTGTCGAGCCCTTTCGAATCCACGTCATAGAGTTCGAGCGCCGCACGGACGCCTGCGAGGGTGGCCTCTCCCCCGCCGTGTACGAGTGCGTAGTCGCGCACGCGACGCAGCAGGCGATTCGCGATGCGCGGAGTGCCGCGCGAGCGCCGCGCGATCTCTGCCAGCGAGTCGGGCGGTAGCTCCACACCGAGAACGATGGCTGAGCGGGAGATCACCTGTTCGAGCTCTGTCTCGTCATAGAACTCGAGATGACCGGTGAACCCGAAGCGATCCCGCAACGGGTTAGGGAGGAGGCCAGAGCGCGTCGTTGCGCCGACGAGAGTGAACGGGGCCAGCTCGAGCGGGATGCTGGTGGCTCCTGCGCCCTTGCCGACCATGATGTCGATCCGAAAATCCTCCATGGCGAGGTAGAGCATCTCCTCGGCAGAACGCGCCATGCGGTGAATCTCGTCGATGAAGAGGACCTCGCCGGGCATCAGACTCGACAGGAGGGCCGCGAGGTCGCCGGCGTGTTGAATGGCCGGGCCGCTGGACATGCGCAATGCGCGCCCGCTTTCGTGCGCGACAATCATCGCCAGGGTCGTCTTGCCGAGCCCTGGGGGCCCCGCGAGCAGAATGTGGTCGGCTGAGCGGCCCTGGATCGCAGCCGCTTCCAAGAGCAACTGCAACTGCCCACGCACTTTCGCCTGACCGACGAACTCATCGAGGCTGCTTGGGCGCAACGCCCCCTCGATGGCGAGTTCTGCCTCGTCAACGGGATCGGCGGCGTTGCGAGCCTCAGCCACGAGCCGGCCCCAGGGTTGCGAGCGCTCGTCGAAGCAGCGGAGCAACGGACTCCCGCTCGGCCTCGGTGGCATCTGATGCCGTCTGCGCCGCAGCCTCCATGGCAATCTTCTCTGACCAACCGAGGCCGACAAGCGCTGAGGCGAGCTGATCGACGACGCCGGTCGCTGCAGCCGCCGGGCTCTTCGACGATGGCGCTGCGGCGTGCACCTTGCCCGCCAGTTGCACCACGATGAGCTTCGCCGTCTTCGGGCCAATACCCGATACGCGGCGGAACGGAGCATCGTCCTCAGCCGTGACGGCTTCAGCGATCTGGTCGACGGTGAGGTGCGAGAGCACACCGAGTGCGGACTTCGGGCCAACTCCGGTAACGCTGATCAACAGGCCGAAGATCTCCAACTCGTCGCGCTCGGCGAAGCCGAAGAGAGACAGTGCGTCTTCGCGCACGATGAGGCTTGTGTGCAGCAGCATCCGCTCGCCGATCACCGCTGTGTGTGCCACGTCTGCTGGTACTGAAACAGAGAAGCCGACCCCGCCCACATCGATGACGACCTGATCGGCGGTCGTATGCACAACGGTGCCGTGCAGGGAAGAAATCATGGTTCCACTCTACGCACGGGATCGTACATACGTTCGAGCGACACGCTCAGCATCCGCCCACGCCTTCTGCGCCGGGGTCTGCGCACCCTGTTCCCCTGCGCCCGAGACGTCGCGCCGCCAGGCGTGGCACAGCGCGATCGCGAGGGCATCGGCGGCATCCGCCGGTTGCGGCGGGGAGTCCAGCCGCAGGATTCGGGCGATCATCGCCTGCACCTGCCTCTTGTCGGCTGAGCCGTAGCCGGTAACGGCCGCCTTCACCTCGGTCGGCGTGTGCGTTGCCGCAGGCAGGCCGGCCTCGGTCGCCACCAGCAGGGCGACTCCGCTGGCCTGCGCCGTGCCCATGACGGTGTGGCTGTTCTGCTGAGCGAAAACCCGCTCGACCGCCACGGCATCCGGCGCGTGATTCTGCAGCACGGTGCGGATGCCAGCCGCCACGGCGGAAAGCCTGTCCCCGATCGGCGCATCCGCTGGAGTGCGGATGACATCGACGTGCACAAGACTGCCACGACGCGCCCGATCGACGTCAACGACGCCGACACCGCACCTCGTGAGGCCCGGGTCGATGCCGAGCACGCGCAACGAAGAAGAGGTCACCCTCTCAGGCTAGGCGCGCTCAGCGGAGCGTGGGGGCTGCCACGCTGGGAGACTCACTCGTCGTCTTCGAGCTCCGCCTGCACCTCGGCCGTCAGGTCGAAGTTGCTGAAGACGTTCTGCACGTCTTCGCTGTCCTCAAGCGCGTCGATGAGCCGGAACACCTTACGAGCGGTCTCGGCATCGATCTCGACCTTGAGGTTCGGCACGAACTCGACGTCGGCTGACTCGTACTCGATACCCGCGTCGACCAACGCGGTGCGCACAGCGACCATATCGGTCGGCTCGGTCACGATCTCAAAGCCCTCTGCGTGCGGCTCGATCTCTTCTGCACCGGCCTCAAGCGCCGCCATCATGATGTCGTCTTCGGTGGTGCCCTCGGAGCTGACGACAATGACACCCTTGCGGCTGAAGTTGTAGGCGACACTGCCAGGGTCGGCCAAGGTGCCACCGTTGCGGCTCAGCGCCGTGCGAACTTCGGCGGCCGCGCGGTTCTTGTTGTCGGTCAGACACTCGATCATGAGGGCAACGCCGTTCGGTCCGTAGCCTTCGTACATGATCGAGGTGTACTCGACGGCTTCACCGCCGATGCCCGCTCCACGCTTGATCGCGCGGTCGATGTTGTCTTTGGGGACAGAGGTCTTCTTCGCCTTGAGAACCGCATCGAACAGGGTCGGATTGCCCTGGAGGTCTGCGCCGCCGAGCTTGGCTGCGACCTCGATGTTCTTGATGAGCTTGGCCCACGACTTCGCACGCCTGGCATCGATGACAGCCTTCTTGTGCTTGGTCGTAGCCCACTTGGAATGCCCGGACATAACTCTCCCGCTCGTGTTCACCCTACGGATCAGCCCGCAGGGCGTCGTCCATTCTAACGACTCAGCGTGCGCGCTCGACGACGCGGTCCAGGAGACGCTGGTGGAAGCGGGGCTCACCGGTGATCTCCGGATGAAAGCTCAACCCCAGAAGATTCCCCTGCTCGACAGCCACGACGCGACCGTCCTCCAGTGCGGCGAGCACGGATGCCGCAGGGCCGACCCGTTCGACGACCGGTCCGCGGATGAACGCGGCCTGCACCGGAGCGCTCCCCAACTCTGGCACGTCGAGCTCTGCTTCGAAGGACTCGACCTGCCTGCCGAAGGCATTACGCCGGACGACGATGTCGAGCCCTCCGAAGGATTCCTGCCCGTCGATCGCATCGACGACCTCGTCGGCCAGCATGATCAATCCCGCGCAGGTGCCGAGCACCGGCATCCCCTCCGCAATCGCTTCGCGGATCGGATGCTGCAACCCGAAGATGCGCGACAGTTTGTCGATCACGCTGGATTCGCCGCCGGGGATCACGAGTCCGCCGACCTTGGCAATCTCCTCCGGTCTGCGCACCAACGCCACATCGGCGCCCAACTCTGAGAGGAGGTCAGCGTGCTCGCGCACGTCGCCCTGAAGCGCGAGCACGCCGACCGTGACGGATTTACCAGCCACGCTCTGCGAGCCGGTGCGGGGCCGGCAGATCTGCGACATTGATGCCGACCATCGCCTCGCCCAGACCGCGCGAGACCTCAGCGATCACCTTGGGGTCGTCGTAGAACGTCGTCGCCTTGACGATCGCCGCGGCGCGTTGCGCTGGATTACCCGATTTGAAGATGCCAGAGCCGACGAACACACCATCAGCGCCGAGCTGCATCATCATCGCCGCATCCGCCGGTGTAGCAACCCCGCCCGCGACGAACAGCACGACGGGGAGCTTGCCGGTTTCGGCGATCTCTGCAACGAGCTCGTACGGCGCCTGCAGCTCTTTCGCCGCGACGTACAGCTCGTCCTTGGACAGCGCGGTGAGGGCAGCTATCTCGCCACGGATCTTGCGGATGTGCTTCATCGCCTCCGACACGTCGCCGGTGCCGGCTTCGCCCTTGGAGCGGATCATCGCCGCACCTTCATTGATGCGGCGCAGCGCCTCACCGAGGTTTGTGGCCCCGCACACGAAAGGCACCGTGAAGTCGTACTTGTCGATGTGGTTGACGTAGTCAGCCGGTGAGAGCACCTCTGACTCATCGATGTAATCCACCCCGAGCTCCTGCAGCACCTGCGCCTCGACAAAGTGGCCGATGCGCGCCTTCGCCATGACGGGGATGGAGACGGCCTCGATGATGCTGTCGATCATGTCAGGG
The DNA here is from genome assembly GCA_047605925.1 of Microbacterium sp. Lineage (GTDB taxonomy): Bacteria > Actinomycetota > Actinomycetes > Actinomycetales > Microbacteriaceae > Microbacterium. The sequence goes on along the minus strand of JASGEY010000023.1, from coordinate 42,108 downwards.
TCGCTCATCCGCGAGACGCCGCCCTGAGCGCGGATGTCGGCGGGAACTCGCTCCAGTGCCATGACAGCGACGGCGCCAGCATCCTCGGCGATCTTTGCCTGATCAGCGGTGACGACGTCCATGATGACGCCGCCCTTAAGCATCTCGGCAAGTCCGCGCTTGACGCGCGACGATCCCGTTGTGGTCTGTTCAGTCATGGGAAGCTCCTCGGGTGCAGCCGGAAAGGTTTTGATCTATGCCAAACAGTAGCACCGTCCAGAACAACGTAGAATCACCCCGAGGGCACATGGACAACGAGATCACAGGAACAACGGCGGCCGAGATCGCCGATAGCGTGCGCGACCTGCGCGAACGCGGCTTCCTGAGCCCAGGGTCTGCACTTCCTCCTGTCCGTGAGCTCGCCGCAACTCTCGGGGTCAACCGAAACACCGCTGTCGCCGCATACCGTCAACTGGCTCACGCCGGTGTCGTCATCTCCCGCGGACGAGCGGGAACGGTCATCGCCGGACACGAAACGGTCGCCCAAGAGGGCTACGCCCCCGATACCGTGCTTCGTGACGTCGGCACCGGCAACCCCGACCCCCGGCGGATTCCCGAACCGACGCGAGCACTCACGACTGTCGCGGGACGCCCGGTGCTGTACGGGGAGCCTGTGATCGACGAGGCGTTGAACGCCTGGTCGCGACGCTGGGTCGCCGAAGACCTCGCCGCAGACTTTCGCATCACGATCACCAGCGGGGCCGTGGATGCCGTCGAGCGACTGCTCGCGCAGGCGCTGGCGCGCGACGACGCGGTTGCTTTGGAAGACCCCTGTTTCTTGGCCAGCATCCACACTGTCCGCCTGGGTGGCTACCGAGCGATCCCCGTGCCCGTTGACGGTCAAGGCATGACTGTCGATGGACTCCGCTCGGCGCTCGATGCGGGCGTACGCGCGGTGATCTGCACGCCGCGGGCGCAGAACCCTACAGGTGCCAGCCTCACGGCTCACCGGGCAACCGAGCTGCGTGCGGTGCTTGCTGACCACCCGTACGTCCTCATCATCGAAGACGACCATTTCTCCCTGCTGTCTCAGCGCCCCTACGAGTCGCTGATCGGCCCCGAACACCGGCGCTTCGCCCTGGTGCGCTCGGTGTCGAAGTTTCTCGGCCCCGACATGTGCCTCGCGATCGCCGCCACCGACCCAGAAACAGCAGAGCGCCTCGCGATGCGGCTCAGCCCTGGCACTACCTGGGTCAGTCACCTGCTGCAGCGACTCGCTCTCGCGCAACTCACCGACGCTGAGGTGACGGCGCAGATCGCCAACGCGGCAGATCACTACGCGACGCGGAATGAAGAGTTCTCAACGCGCTTGCGCGAGCACGGCCTTGACGCTCCGGCATCCGATGGACTGAGCCTGTGGGTCCCGCTCCCCCAGCCAGCGCGTGTCGTTGCCGAACGTCTGATGCGTCGCGGATGGCTGGCGCGCACGGGCGACGAATTCGCGCTCGGCGACCGAAGCGAGCCGTCTCGTCACCTTCGCCTGACGGTGCACGAGCTCAGCGACGATGAGGCAGACGCGCTCGTCGCGGACATCGTCGCGGCACTGCGATGACCACCCTCGCGGACCTGATGCCGCGACTTCACGAAGGGAGAGAGGCATGAAAATCCTCTCCATCCAGTCCGCCGTCGCCTATGGGCACGTCGGCAACTCAGCAGCCGTGTTCCCCCTGCAGCGCATCGGGGTCGAGGTGCTGCCGGTGTACACGGTGAACTTCTCGAACCACACCGGCTACGGCGCGTGGCGCGGGCCACTGATTGCCCCGAACGACGTCGCCGAGGTCATCACCGGAATCGAGGAGCGCGGTGTGTTCGGACAGGTGGATGCCGTGCTCAGCGGCTATCAGGGCGGTGAGGGTATCGGCGAGGTGATCATCGACGCAGTAGCGCGTGTCAAAGCGGCCAACCCTGATGCGGTCTATGCCTGCGACCCAGTGATGGGAAATGCAAAGAGCGGATGTTTCGTCGCCCCAGCAATCCCGATCCTGTTGCGGGAGAAGGTCGTACCGGTCGCCGACATCATCACGCCGAACCAGTTCGAGCTCGGCTTTCTCACCGATACAGAGCCCGACACGCTGGAGACGACCCTCGGCTCGATAGACCGTGTGATGGCAATGGGGCCGAAGACGGTGCTGGTGACCAGCGTCGAGCGACCCGACCGCGAAGAGGGCACGATCGAAATGCTCGTCGCCGACTCATCCGGCGCGTGGATTGTGCAGACGCCTCGCCTACCGATGAAGGCGAATGGCTCGGGGGACGTGACGGCAGCCCTGTTCACGGCCCACTACGTCTCAACAGGCAGCGCGAAAACCGCGCTCGAACGCACCGCATCGAGCGTGTTCGATCTGCTTGCGCTGACGCTCGAATCGGGAGAACGAGAACTGCAGCTCATCGAGGCGCAGGAGTTCTACGCACACCCGCGCTTGCAGTTTGAAGCCCGCCAGCTGCGCTGACGCGCCCTCAGCGTTTCGGCGAAGGCCAGGCGTTCGCGACGGTCTCGCGCACCTCTCCCAGCAGCTGCGGCAGGGCCTTCGTCTTCGCGATGATCGGGAAGAAATTGGCGTCTGACGCCCACCGCGGCACAACGTGCTGGTGCAGGTGCGCGTCGATACCGGCGCCGGCAACCGTGCCCTGGTTCATCCCGAGGTTGAAGCCGTCGCACCGGGACACCGCGCTGAGCACCCGCATCGCGGTCTGGGTGAGCGCACCGATCTCGGCGACTTCCTCTGCCGTCGCCTGATCATAGGTGGCGATGTGTCGATAAGGGCATACGAGCATGTGCCCGGAGTTGTACGGAAAAAGGTTGAGCAGCACATATGCGGTCTCGCCGCGCGCGACGATCAGCCGCTCTGCGTCAGAATGCTTCGGTGCTTCGCAGAACGGGCACTCCTCCCGAAGAGGTTCCGGCCCCGCCTGAATGTACGCCATCCGGTGCGGGGTCCATAGCCGCTGGAACTCGTCGGGAATGCCGACCAATCGGCCGGCATCCTCGAACGACTCGCGGCCATCAGTCACGCCAGGTCCCCTGCCTTCAGCACCAGAGCGTGCGAGGCGATCGCCGCGGTGATGCGGCTCACAGCATCCGCCACCGGCACACCGTTCTCCTGAGTGCCATCGCGGAAGCGGAAAGACACAGTGCCCGCCGCGCGGTCCTGCTCACCGACGATGAGGATGAGCGGCACTTTCGCCGTGGTGTGCGTGCGGATCTTCTTCTGCATCCGGTCATCCGAGTGGTCGACGTCGGCGCGGACGCCCGCCGTGCGCAGCTGGGCGATCACGTCGTCCAGGTAGGCGCCGTACTGCTCAGCGACCGGCACCCCAACGACCTGAATCGGTGCCAGCCACAACGGGAAGTCGCCTGCATAGTGCTCGAGCAGGATCGCGAAGAAACGCTCAATCGATCCGAGCAACGCGCGGTGGATCATCACAGGGCGATGCTTCTGACCGTCCGGGCCCGTGTACTCGAGCTCAAAGCGGTCCGGCTGATTGAAGTCGAGCTGGATGGTCGACATCTGCCAGGTTCGACCGATCGCGTCGCGTGCCTGTACCGAGATCTTCGGGCCGTAGAAAGCGGCGCCGCCCGGGTCGGCGACGAGTTCGAGTCCAGAAGCGATGGCAACCTCGCGCAGGGTGTCGATCGCCGTCGACCACTGTTCGGGCTCACCGAGAAACTTCGGGTTGCCCTCCTCGTTCGTCGAGAGCTCGAGGTAGAAGTCGTTCAGACCGTAGTCGCGCAACAGGTTGAGCACGAGGTTCAGGTTGGTCGTCAGCTCTTCTTTCACCTGGTCCTGCGCGACGTAGACATGCGCATCGTCTTGTGTCAGTCCGCGCACTCGCGTCAGTCCAGACAGCGTGCCGCTCTTCTCATAGCGGTACACGGTGCCGAACTCCGCCAGCCGCAACGGCAGCTCGCGGTATGAGCGCCCTCGTGAGCGGAAGATGAGGTTGTGGAACGGGCAGTTCATGGGCTTCAGGTAGTAGTCCTGTCCCTGACGCGTGACGTTGCCCTCGTCGTCGACGACCTCATCGAGGTGCATCGCTGGGAACATTCCATCGGCATAGGTCTGCAGGTGGCCCGACGTCATGAAGAGGTCCTTCTTCGTGATGTGCGGGCTGTTGACGAGGTTGTATCCGTTACGCAGCAGGTGCTTGCGCAGGTTCTCCTCGATCTCATAGCGGATGATGCCGCCCTTAGGGTGGAACACTGCGAGCCCCGAGCCGATCTCGTCGGGGAAGGAGAAGAGATCCATCTCCGCCCCGAGTTTGCGGTGGTCGCGGCGCTCGGCTTCTGCAATGCGCTCCTGATACTCGCGCAGCTCTTCCTTCGAGGGCCACGCCGTGCCGTAGATGCGCTGCAGCTGCGGGTTCTTCTCACTGCCTCGCCAGTAGGCAGCGGCGATGCGCGTGAGATCCCAACCATTGCCGATCATGCGGGTGTTCGGCAGGTGCGGGCCGCGGCAGAGGTCTTTCCAGACGACCTCGCCGTCGCGCGTTGTGTTGTCGTAGATCGTCAGTTCGCCCTCGCCGACCTCGACCGAGGCGCCCTCGGCGATCTCAGTGTGGCTCCCTGCGCCTGACGAAGGGCCCTTGAGCCCGATGAGCTCGAGCTTGAATGGCTCGTCGGCGAGTTCGGCGCGCGCCTCAGCATCCGTCACGACGCGGCGCACGAAGCGCTGACCTTCGCGGACGATGCGCTGCATCTCCTTGGCGACAGCCTTGAGATCTTCAGGAGTGAACGGATGCTCGACACCGAAGTCATAGTAGAAACCATCGGTGACGGGCGGGCCGATGCCGAGGTTCGCCTGCGGGTTGATGCGCTGCACCGCCTGCGCGAGGACGTGGGCGGTGGAGTGACGAAGAATGCTGAGCCCGTCTGGGCTGTCGATGGTGATCGGCTCGACCTCGTCGACGTCGGTCACCGTGACGGCAAGGTCTTTGAGGACGCCGTTCACGCGCATCGCGACAACGGAGCGGTCGGGGAATAGGGCGAAGCCGTCTTTCGGCTGGGCGTCAACAGGCACAGAGAATCTCCATCCAGGGTTCTGTTCAAGATTAGTCGCTGTGATCGCCCGACTGATCAGGTACCGGCGTCGGCGAAGGTGGAGGTCGTTGGCGCGAAAATGATGATCGCAGCGCCAGCCAGCGCGATGACGGAACCCACGCAGTCCCAGATTGTCGGTGTGAAACCGTCGACGATGATGCCCCGGCAAGTGAGCCTGCGATGACAACGCAGCCGTGGGACGCGAGGACGAAGAGGATGCTGAGGCGCAGGACGCGCCCGACCCCATCCACACGTTTTGGCCGATAACCCCCCGATAACCCCCTGAGGTCTCTCAGAGAACGACAGAACCCCCGGCTAAGGCCGAGGGTTCTTCTCATCTGTGCGCGATACTGGGATCGAACCAGTGACCTCTTCCGTGTCAGGGAAGCGCGCTACCGCTGCGCCAATCGCGCCCAAGTGGGCTATTCAGTTTGTGTGAGGTGGCGACGGGATTCGAACCCGTGTAAACGGCTTTGCAGGCCGGTGCCTAGCCGCTCGGCCACGCCACCGTGTGGATTGACCCCACGTGCTGAAGGCCTTCCGAAGAAGGCCCCTGCACTTGAGCGGATGACGAGACTCGAACTCGCGACCCCAACCTTGGCAAGGTTGTGCGCTACCAACTGCGCTACATCCGCGTTGTTTCGGGATTGACACCCCGAGCACCTGATAAACATTAGCCGACGTTCGGCCGTTGTCAAAACCAGCATCGATTCTCGCGCGTGTCCTGCGGGCTGTCGTCGAGGCTCCCGCGCGTCGGGTAGTATCGGTTGACGTACCCCCCACGGTATGGGCGATTGGCGCAGTTGGTAGCGCGCTTCCTTCACACGGAAGAGGTCATCAGTTCGAGTCTGGTATCGCCCACCACCCGGAGAGGCCTTCTGTCGCTTGGCAGGAGGCCTTTTCGTCTACGGAGCGATGGCGGCTCCTATGTCATCGAGCACTTTCGACCAGTGCGCGCGCATCTGCTCGCGTTCGGCCGCGTCTGCAAGCCGCTCCTGATGGAAGGCGATCGTTGCCCCGGTCGCCGCGGGCAGCACCGTGACCTGCAATCTCGTATCGTGCGACCACTCCGCCGGCTTCCAGGTCAACCGAACTCTGCGCCCCTCGCTTCGGCTGCGAACCTCGCCACGGATGCCTCCAAAGGTCGCATATGTCTCGCCAGGCACTCGCCCGAGTGCGGTTCGACCGAGCCACAGCGACAGCCCCTCGCCCATCAGGAACTCCCACGCGAACGTGGGAGGGATCGGAAAAGTGCGACGGACACCTACCTGCCAACCGGAGTCCCTCGTGAATCCTGTTGCATCAACCATGAAACTAGTTATAGTGGTTACATGGCTCCCGGTCAATGGCTCGTCGACAGCATCGGCGCGCGCTGGCACTTCGACTCCGGAGCGCTTTGTCTCGACTTCGCCTACACAGGCGATTTCGGCTATGACAACCCCGCATGGGAGCGTCTTCACTCCCCGCGCGATCTGAGCGCCTGGTTAGTCGATCGGTACGGCTCGCTCCAGGACACCGCAGATTCCGATGCCTTGTCGTGGGCGAAGGAGCTCCGGAGCACGATCACGGCGATCGCCCGCGCTCGCGCCGATGACACGGCGCCGGCGCCATCTCACGTGGATGCCCTGAACTCCTGGGCGGCTCAACCCGATATAGCCCCTGCCCTTGCCGGAGGGAGCGTCGCCCCAGAGCAAGCGTCTGTCGCACGGGCCCTCGCGACGATCGCTCGCGATGCCGTCGATGTCTTCGCCCGAGGCTCGAGCCGCATCCGACGATGCGCCTCAGACGACTGCGGCCTCGTGTTCTTCGACGGGTCACGCCCGAACTCTCGTCGATGGTGCTCGATGCAGCACTGCGGCAATCGCACCAAAGTCCGCACCCACCGCATTCGCACGAAGGAGATCCGATCATGACCATCGTCACCCACATCAACCCGGCTGACCTGCACACCTCGCCCGCGTTCTCTCAAGGAACGCTCGTCCCGACGGGACGCACGCTCTACATCGGAGGGCAGAACGGCACGGCCAACGATGGTTCGCTCGCCGAGGGAACTGCCGCACAAACCGCGCTCGCACTCCGAAACGTGATCAGTGTTCTCAGCGCCGCGGATGCAGGTGTCGAGAACGTCGCGAAACTCACGATCTACCTCGCCGCCGAAGCCGACGTGAGCGAAGGCTTTGCGGCCGCAGCCGAAGTCTGGGGGATGCATCCGACGGCGATCACCGTCCTACGCGTCATCGGATTCGCCCGGCCTGGCGCGCTTGTCGAAATCGACGCCGTAGCCGCGATCCCAGCCGGAAGCGTGTCCCAATGAGCGTCGCCGCGAGCAGACCGGCAAGGGGACGAGAGCGACCCTGCCGACGCTACCCTCAGGCGCCCTGCCATCCGTACCGGCTGCGGAGAGCACGAGCCACCTTCTCATATCGCTGCACGTCCAGCACGGCCGCCTCCCGGCGCAGCCCCAGTTCGTGCACGCTGTACAACTGCTCGATGTCGACCCAGGACTGCCTGCCCTGCGAATCCCAGGCTCCGCTGCCGATAGAGAGGTAGTCACGATCGCCGTCGTGCGCCTTGCTCGTCATCCGCACGGCATAGACGCGATCTGCAGACTGACGTCCGATCACGAGAACAGGGCGATCCTTCCCGCGACCGTCGTTCTCCTCGTAGGGCACCCAGGTCCAGATGACCTCACCGGCATCCGGTGCGCCGTCACGATCAGGAGCGTAGTCGATGCGCAGATCCCGGATGCCGTCAGGGTCGATGCGAACGGTATCAGTGCCGACAGCGCGGCCTGGTTCTGGCGCAGCATCCGTCTCTTGATCACTTTCCGTGCGCAAGCGCGCACGAGGACGTGACGTACCCGCATCTCTCTCCTGCGCACCCCCCGCGCGTACGAGCGCTGACAGGATGCCGAGGATCGCCGAAAGGATGCCGTTCGTTTTAGCCACGCGATCACACTAATCCAGAGCGCGGGGAGTCCCGGTGCTCCCCGGCACGCCAGAGGCGTCCCGCTCCCCTTCGGGAACCGGGACGCCTCTGACGGATAAGACAGTTCACTCGACGAGCGCGTAGCCCTCTTCACCGTGCACGACCTGGTCGACACCGGCGATCTCATCCTCGCTCGTGATACGGAAGCCCACCGTCTTCTGGATCGCGAAGCCGATGATGAAAGCCACCACGAACGAGTAGATCAGCACACCGATGGCGGCGATCGCCTGCACAGCCAACTGACGGAAGTCGCCACCGACGAACAGCCCGGTTCCGGTTGCGAACAGACCGAGGTAGAGCGTGCCGAACAGACCGCCAACGAGGTGGATACCCACCACATCGAGCGAGTCGTCGAAGCCGAGACGGAACTTCAGCTCAACCGCGAGTGCGCAGATGATTCCGGCGAGAGCACCGAGCAGCAGGGACCAACCAGGCGTGAGGTTGGCACAGGCAGGGGTGATCGCGACGAGACCGGCGACCGCACCGGAGGCCGCTCCGACCGATGTCGCCTTGCCATCTTTGATGCGCTCGATGAGGATCCAGCCGAGGATCGCTGCTGCGGTGGCACCCAGAGTGTTCAGACCGATCAGGCCGACACCACCCATGTCCTCTGCGAGCCACTCAGCGCCAGCGTTGAAGCCGAACCAGCCGAACCACAGGATCGCGGCGCCCAGCAGCGTCAGCGGCACGTTGTGCGGCTTCAGAATGCCCTTCTGGAAGCCGATGCGCTTGCCGAGAACGATGGCAAGGGCAAGAGCTGCGGCACCCGCGTTGATGTGAACCGCGGTACCACCTGCGTAGTCGATGACCCCGATGCCGCCGTCCTCGCCGAACAGCGCAGTGCCGAGGTTCATGATCCAACCGCCACCCCACACCCAAGCGGCGACGGGGAAGTACCCGACGGTCGCGAAGACGCCGGCGAAGATCAGCCAGGAGCCGAACTTCGCGCGGTCTGCGATGGCTCCGGAGATCAGCGCCACGGTGATGATCGCGAAGGTCGCACCGTATGCGACCCCGAGAAGAGCGACGTTCGAACCCTCACCCGCAGCGAGCGAGCTCAGGCCGAAGTCTGCGAACGGGTTGCCGGAGAACTGCGTCGGGCTTTCGACTGCGCTCATGGAGAAGCCGAAAAGGATCCAGAGAACGGCGACGAGTCCGATCGAGCCGAAGCTCATCATCATCATGCTGATGACGCTCTTGGCCTTGACGAGGCCTCCGTAGAAGAAGGCGACGCCCGGGGTCATCAGCAGCACGAGAGCCGTTGCTGTGATCGCCCAGGAGATGTTGCCGGGTGCATCCATGTAAAAACCTCACATTCGGGAAATTGTGAGCTTCAGTGTGACGACGCCCGATTTCCGAAAATCGTGATCTGTGTTGCGCGGAGGTTACAGCGGGCTCGACTATGTGAACATCGTGTTACATGAGCTTCGCGCTCAGTAATCGGCATGCGTGAGGGCGTTGAGCCGCGAGATCGCCCGCAGGTATTTCTTGCGATAACCACCGCCTAGCATCTCCTCGGCGAACACCTGCTCAAGGCCGATACCGGTTGCGACAATCGGGATCTGTGCGTCGTACACGCGGTCAACGAAGGCAACGAAACGCAGCGCCTCCGACTGATCGGTGAGCACGCGAACATCCCGAAGACCGACGACGTCAACGCCGGAAATCAAACGGAGATAGCGCGAGGGGTGAACCTGGGCAAGGTGCGTGATCAACTCAGCAAAGACATCATCGGATGCTGTACGAGTCGCCGTGCCGTCGATGATTGCCTGCTGATACTGCTCCGGTGTCGACACAACAGCGTGCCCGTCGATCGCCCGGCGACGGAAGTCGACGCCATCGATGCGCAGTGTCTGAAAGCTGTCTGACATGGCGTGGATCTCACGGAGGAAATCCTGTGCAGCAAACCTCCCCTCCCCCAGTGCATTCGGCGGCGTGTTCGATGTGGCCGCGAGCTTCGTGCCAGTGGGCACGAGCTCACCGAGCAGACGCGTCATCACCATGGTGTCGCCTGGGTCGTCGAGCTCGAACTCGTCGATGCAGAGCAGGTCGGCGCCCGTGAGCAGATCAACGGTGTTCTTGTAACCCAGAGCCCCGACGAGCGCGGTGTACTCGATGAAGGAGCCGAAGTACTTCCTGCGCACCGGCATCGCGTGATAGATGGAGGCGAGCAGGTGGGTCTTGCCCACACCGAAGCCGCCGTCGAGATACACCCCTGGCTTCGCGGCTGGCTCTTTCTTCTGACGACTGAACAGACCTGCGCGCTTGATCGGAGCGCCCCTGCCCGCGAAGAGCGTCAGCGTCTGCTTCGCCTCCTCCTGTGATGGATAAAGCGGATCCACCCGGTAAGTGTCGAACGTCGCACCGTCGAACTGCGGCGGAGGTACCAGGCTCGCCAACATTTCGGGGCCGGTGACAGTCGGTTGGCGCTCGGTCAGATGGATGACGCGGGGGCTGCTCGCGGTGTCAGTCATCGGAATTTCCTGTATCGAAGTCTTAAGAATCCGCCGTGGTCTGCGCAACGGCGATCACCCGTCGAAGGGACGGCTCAACACTACGCCGTAGAACACCACCCGGCAGGCCGCTCAGGTACCCGCGCCATCCGACAAGCCATGCGTGGACAACCAGTCTGTGATCGCCGCGCTCCATCCGCTCTGGTCGTAGTTCCAAATCTTCGTATGCCTGGCGACCGTGAAGCGCGGCATCGTCACCAGGTCAGGACGTGCGCGCTGCAGCGCGTGTGAGGCGTCGGCAGGAACGAACCCGTCATCATCGCTGTGCAAGATCAAGATCGGCGCTTCGAGCTCTTCCGCCCTGGCGACCATGTCGAGCCGATCGAAGGAAATCGCCTCGTCAGCACCGCTCAGTCGGGCCGTCAGCGGCACCTGGAGTGCCCCCATCGCCAAATCAGGCAACGGAGCCCGTAGCCCCGCCGCACGCGCCTGGAACCGCAAAACGGTGCGCCAGTCAACGACCGGCGACTCCAGAATGAGGCCGACAATCCGCTCCCGCGAAGCCGAGTTCACCGCAACCTGCAGCGAGATCGCACCGCCCATCGACCACCCCATCAGGATGACCTTCTCAGCGCCGTGACGAAGCGCATACGAGATTGCGGCGTCGACATCGCGCCATTCGGCCGTCCCCAACGCATAGGCTCCTGCACGGCTGCGCGGCGCCTCGCCGTCGTTACGATACGACACGACGAGGTTCGGCAGCCCCGCAGCGTGCAGCACCGGCACCGCACGCAAACACTCGGCGCGCATCGCACCGCGGCCGTGCACCTGAATGACCCACGTCGACGACTCGCCAGGGAAGAACCAGGCAGGACAGGGTCCTGCAGGAGAGCCGATCAGCACATTCTCCCAGCGCAGGTGCAGTTCGCTGGGCGTCGCGTAGTACCAACCGCTGAAATTCGCATCCCTGTCGACCTTCGCACCAGGCTCGATCTGGGTGAGCAACTTTCGCCGCACCTTCGAGGCGTCGGCGCTGAGAACAGCGCCGAGCTTCACATACCCGTAGGTGCCCGTCGTGAACAGGCCGTATCGACCTGGCAGTTCGGTATCGAGAGTGCGTTGCAGCTCGATCGTCTGTGCTCCGGTGTCGACGGATCGGATGACGACGTCAGGAACCCGCGCACCCACACTGACGACACGGCGCGCCGTGCCGAAGACGAGTAGCGCCGCCGCGGCGCCAAGGGCGAGCATCGCGGAGACAAGGAGTGCAACGGCGTGCCTGAGACTCTTCATCGCTTCCTGACTCTAGCCTGTTGCCGTGACAGCACACCCCGCCCACGGGAGCGAATTTGATGCAGCCGTTGCCGAACTGCGCGACACGGCGTTCCGCACGGACATCACCGTCCGCGAAATCCACACCCCTCAAGGGTTGGCCCCGCACGCGATCGCTCTCGCCGCCGATGTCCGCCCTGGCGAACACGGGGAGTCGATATACGGCACTGGTCGCTTCGTGCTATTGCACGACCCCGATGCTCCGTCAGCATGGGACGGCACCTGGCGCATCGTGCTGTTCGCCCAAGCTCCTCTGGAGACGGAGATCGGAATCGACCCGCTCTTGGCCGACGTCACCTGGTCCTGGCTCATCGACGCGTTGGATTCTCGCGACGCGACGTACCACTCAGCATCCGGCACATCGACCAAGACGCTCTCCAAGGGATTCGGCGGCCTCGCCTCCGAAGGCGACGGTGCGCAGATAGAATTGCGTGCGTCCTGGACTCCATCCGGCTCCATCAGACCGCACGTCGAAGCATGGGCCGAGCTGGTCGGAATGCTGGCGGGTCTTCCACCCGGTTCCGAGGGCATCGCCGTTATCGGCGCGCGAAAGGTGGCACGTGACTGAGTACTCCGTGATCTCGGATGCCGAGGAGTTCCACGCGGCCTGCGCCGCACTCGCCCAAGCCACCGGCCCTGTCGCGGTCGACGTCGAACGAGCATCCGGGTTCCGCTACTCGCAGCGCGCCTACCTGATTCAGGTGTTCCGCCGCGGTACCGACGTGTTGCTCTTCGATCCTCCCGCCATCGATGACTTCGCTGCACTCCAGTCAGCGATCGGCGACGCCGAATGGGTTTTTCACGCGGCCAGCCAAGACCTCCCCTCCCTGCGCGAATTAGGTCTCGAACCGCGAAGGATCTTCGACACCGAGCTTGCCGCACGACTTCTCGGACACGACCGGGTCGGGCTCGGGGCCGTCGTGGAGCACACGCTGGGCATCGTTCTGAAGAAAGAGCACTCGGCTGCTGACTGGTCGACCCGCCCGCTCCCGGCCGCGTGGCTCGAGTATGCGGCCCTCGACGTCCTGCATCTTCTGGATGTGCAAGACGTCCTTCGTGCAGAGCTCATCCAGCAGGACAAGGCTCAATTCGCCGCTGAAGAGTTCGCCGCGACCCTCACCCGCCCGCCGAAGCCGCCGGCGGAAGAGCCGTGGCGTCGCCTGAGCGGACTGCATCAGGTGCGCGGATCGCGCAACCTCGCAGTGGCGAGAGCATTGTGGCTTGCGCGCGAAGCGCACGCGCAGGAGCAGGACATCTCGCCCGGACGCCTTGTGCCCGACCGTTCGATCATTGCCGCAGTGCTCGCTGCGCCGAAAAGCAAGTCCGCCCTCGCCGGGGTCACAGAGTTCCAGGGGCGAGCCAGCCGCACTCAGCTCGACCGCTGGTGGCAGGCGATCGTCGATGGCCGCGAGAGCGAGGACCTTCCCCGTGAGCGAGTGCCCAGCGACGCTCTGCCGCCCCCTCGCACCTGGGCTGAGCGCAATCCGGAGGCGGATGCTCGACTGAAATCGGCGCGCCCGGTTGTCGAAGCGCTGGCTGCGGAACTCGGTATGCCCGTCGAGAACCTGCTCACTCCTGACTTCCTCCGGCGCATCAGCTGGGAACGGCCGGGAATGACCGCCGATGAGGTCGGAGCGGCGCTCGCCGCCCTCGGAGCACGCCCGTGGCAGGTTGCACAGACCGCACAGAAGATCGCGGACGCCTTTGTAGAGGCTGCGCAATCGTCTGACGACGCCTCCGCGACGACTTCGTAGGTTCGATCCAACCGATTCCGGGCGATTCTCCCGCCTTCCTAAACTTGAGTGCACCGCACAAACTTGGAGGCAGAGTGGCCGAGATCTCGGACGTCTTCTTCGTCGATGGAGTGCGCACCCCGTTCGGGCGCGCCGGCGAAAAGGGCATGTACTGGAACACCCGCGCAGATGACCTCGCCGTGAAGGCGACCATCGGCCTGATGGAGCGTAACCCGGCCGTCCCGGCCGATCGTATCGACGACGTCGCTATCGCTGCGACCAGCCAGACCGGAGACCAGGGACTCACGCTCGGGCGTTCGGTCTCGATACTTGCTGGTCTGCCGCAGAGCGTCCCCGGTCTCGCGATCGAGCGCATGTGCGCTGGTGCGATGACGAGTGTTACGACGATGGCGGCCTCGATCGGCGTCGGTATGTACGACTTCGCCCTGGCCGGCGGAGTGGAGCACATGGGGCACCACCCGATCGGCGGTAACGCCGACCCGAACCCCCGGTTCGTCGCGGAGAAGATGGTCGACCCCGGGGCCCTGAACATGGGAGTCACGGCAGAGCGCATCTTCGACCGTTACCCCCACCTCACCAAGGAGCGCTCTGACCGCTACGGGATGCTCAGCCAGCACAAGGTGCAGGCTGCGTACGAGGCTGGCAAAATCCAGCCGGATCTCGTTCCCGTTGCCATCAAGGACGCCAATGGCGCCTGGGGCCTCGCTACCGAGGACGAGGGACGTCGCCCTCAAACCACGATGGAGGATCTCGCCGGTCTGAAGACCCCGTTCCGTCCGCATGGGCGGGTCACCGCCGGCACCTCGTCCCCGTTGACCGACGGTGCGACGATGTCATTGCTCGCCGGTGGCGCAGCGGTGAAGGAACTCGGCCTCACGCCGAAGATGCGCATGGTGTCATTCGCGTTCGCCGGTGTGCAGCCGGAGATCATGGGAATCGGCCCGATCCCCTCTACCGAGAAGGCATTGAAGAAGGCCGGTCTCACCATCGCCGACATCGGCCTGCTCGAGCTGAACGAGGCATTCGCAATCCAGGTGATCTCACTCCTCGACCACTTCGGCATCGCCGACGACGACCCACGGGTCAACCAGTGGGGCGGCGCCATCGCGCTGGGACACCCGCTCGCAGCATCTGGTGTTCGTCTGATGATCCAGCTCGCCGCGCAGTTCGCCGAGCGCCCCGACGTTCGCTACGGCCTGACCGCGATGTGCGTCGGTCTTGGCCAGGGCGGCTCTGTCATCTGGGAGAACCCGCACTACGACGGAAAGAAGAAGAAGAAGTGAGCTACGAAGACGTCGACTTCTCGCCCCTCAATGCACTCGCTGAGGGTGAGGTCATCACGCACTCCCCCGTGCGCGACATCCGTCTCGCCTCCGGTAAGGTGCTCGCCCTAATCACCCTGGACAACGGCCGCGACCACACGCGACCGAACACCCTGGGGCCGGCGACCCTCACCGAGCTCGGCGAGACTCTCGACACTATCAAGGCGCGCGCGGTTGCCGGTGAGATTCAGGCTGTCGGCATCACCGGCAAGCAGTACATCCTCGCCGCAGGCGCGGACCTCTCTGACATCACAAAGGTCAGCTCTCGCGACAACGCCAAACTGATCGCGCAGCTCGGCCACAAGGTGCTCGGCGCGCTCTCCGAGCTCGGGGTGCCGTCCTTCGCGTTCGTGAACGGACTCGCGCTCGGCGGCGGCCTGGAGATCGCTTTGAATGCGAACTACCGCACTGTCGACGCCTCCGCCGCCGCCGTCGCGCTGCCCGAGGTCTTCCTGGGACTCATCCCCGGCTGGGGTGGTGCGTACCTGCTGCCAAACCTCATCGGCATCGAGAACGCCCTCGAGGTGGTGATCTCGAATCCGCTCAAGCAGAACCGGGTGCTCAAGCCGCAGCAAGCGTTCGACCTCGGCATTGTCGACGCGATCTTCCCCGCGGCGAACTACCTCGAGGATTCGCTCGCATGGGCAGACGCTGTGCTTGGCGGCAAGAAAGTCGAGCGTAAGAACGAGCCAGGCAAGATCGAGCGGCTGACCAAATGGCCGATCGCTATCAAGATGGCTCGCGGCATGCTCGAGTCGAAAATCGGGACAGTGCCGAAATCGCCGTACGTCGCCCTCGACCTCCTTGAGAAGGCGAAGAGCGGTACCAAGGCTGAGGGCTTTGCTCGTGAGGACGAGGCGTTGGCCGACCTTGTCACGGGCGACCAGTTCGCAGCATCCATGTATGCCTTCGACCTCGTCCAGAAGCGCGCGAAGCGTCCCGTCGGCGCGCCCGACAAGACCCTGGCGAACAAGGTCACCAAGGTCGGCATCATCGGCGCGGGCCTCATGGCGAGCCAGTTCGCGCTGCTGTTCGTCCGCAAGCTCCAGGTGCCTGTGCTCATCACCGATCTCGACCAGGCTCGCGTCGACAAGGGCGTGGCGTACATCCACGAAGAAATCGGCAAACTTGAGGCCAAGGGCCGGCTGGATGCCGACTCGGCGAACAAGCTACGAGGGCTCGTCACCGGCACCACCGACAAGAGCCTGTATGCGGATTGTGACTTCGTGATCGAAGCGGTCTTCGAAGAGGTTGGCGTCAAACAGCAGGTGTTCGGGGAGATCGAGAAGATCGTCGCGGAGGACGCGATCCTCGCGACCAACACCTCGTCGCTGTCGGTCGAAGAGATCGGCTCGACGCTGGCGCACCCAGAGCGTCTCGTCGGTTTCCACTTCTTCAACCCGGTGGCCGTTATGCCGCTGATCGAGATCGTGAAAACCCCATCCACTACGGATGCCGCACTGTCGACAGCGTTCGTCGTCGCAAAGGGGCTCGGCAAGAACGCGGTACTCACCGCCGATGCTCCCGGTTTCGTCGTGAACCGTCTACTCGCAAAGGTCATGGGTGAAGCCGCCCGGGCCGTATACGAAGGCACTCCGGTCGTTGACGTGGAGAAGGCGTTCGCTCCCCTCGGTCTGCCGATGGGGCCATTCCAGCTGATCGATCTGGTCGGTTGGAAAGTCGCAGCCCACGTTCAGGACACGATGGTGCGCGCCTTCCCAGACCGCTTCTACGCGAACGATAACTTCCATGAGCTGGCGGCTCTGGATGCGGTCGTGGAGAAAGACAAGAGCGGGCGAGTCACCGGCTGGACCAAGCAAGCGGAAAAGCTCCTCAAGCCCGCAGTGAGCGGCTCGCCCGCATCGGCGGCGACGATTCTGCAGCGCGTGCAGGATGGGCTGGCTACCGAGATCAAGGTGATGCTGGACGAGGGGGTAGTACCGGAGGTCGAGGACATCGATCTGTGCCTGCTTCTCGGAGCCGGTTGGCCGTTCATCGACGGAGGGGCCTCCCCCTACCTCGACCGCGAGGGCGCATCGGAGCGAGCGTTCGGCGGCTCCTTCCACACTCCGCAGATCCGCGGCATCGGACACCGCTGATCCGCGCGACGAGGGGTCGCACCGAAAGGTGCGGCCCCTCCTGTCGTCTACGATCGGGCTCGCAAGCACTGCTACATGACCGAGCATTGCGCACGCCCCTCCCGAAGAGAGCGAGCTGAGCCCCGCTGATGACGGCCCGCTCAGCTCCGCTCGTGCAGTGGTAGGTCGACCGCGCCGGTCTCCCCCGCAGGTCGGGCAACCGGAACACGGGTTCCGAGCACCTGCGACACCACGTCCTGCGCGATCTTCGATGCGGTGAGCCCAGCATCCGCCAGTATCTGCTCTCGCGATGCATGATCGATGAAGTCATCGGGCAGGCCAAGCTCATCGACTGCGGTGTCGATACCTGCCTCCCGGAGAACCTGGCGAACACGGGTCCCGATACCACCAACGCGGATGCCGTCTTCGAGTGTGATCACGAGGCGATGACGAGCGGCGAGCTGCACCACCGATGGCTGCACGGGGATCGCCCACCGCGGGTCGATCACCGTCGCATCGATGCCTTGCGCGCGCAGCCGGTCGGCGACGTCCATGGCGAGCCCTGCGAAGGGGCCGATTGCGACGATCAGTACGTCGTCCGCCTCTCCGCGAGCGAGCACGTCGACCCCGTCATCGAGCCTGTCGATCGCGGGCAATTCGGCAGCCACTTCACCCTTGGGAAAGCGGATGACGGTTGGAGCGTCCCCGACCTGAACCGCTTCATCCAACGCCTCGATGAGGCGCTGGCCGTCGCGGGGGGCGGCGATGCGAATGTGCGGCACGATCTGGAGCATCGCAAGATCCCACATGCCATGGTGGCTTGGGCCATCAGGGCCAGTGACTCCGGCCCGATCCAGCACAAAGGTAACGCCCGCCCGATGCAGAGCAACGTCCATCAACACCTGGTCAAGAGCGCGCCCCATGAACGTCGCATACACGGCCACGACCGGGTGCAGGCCGCCGTAGGCAAGCCCAGCAGCCGAAGCGACAGCGTGCTGCTCGGCGATGCCGACGTCGTACACGCGATCGGGAAAACGCTCAGCGAACGGGGCGAGTCCTGTCGGGCGCAACATCGCAGCGGTCATCGCGATGACGTCGTCACGACGCTCACCCACCTCAACGAGCGCAGTCGAGAACACATCCGTCCAGCCGACGCCGCCCGAAGACAGCGTCTCTCCGGTGACCGGGTCGATCTTGCCCACGGCGTGAAACTGGTCTGCTTCATCGTCGCGGGCAGGCTGGTAGCCTCTGCCCTTCTCCGTGATCACGTGCACGATCACCGGGGCGCCATACGACTTCGCGAGCTCCAGCGTCTCCAACAGCACGGGTAGGTCATGCCCATCGACAGGACCGAGGTACTTGATATCGAGGTTCGAATACAGCGCCTCGTTGTTCGTGAAGCGGGAGAGAAAGCCGTGCGTACCCCCGCGTACTCCCCGGAATACTGCGCGGCCCACCGGACCCAAAGCGCGGAACAGCCGATCGGACTTGCGATGCAGATTCTTGTACGCAGCCGCCGTGCGCACCCGGTTGAGATAGCGCGACATGCCGCCGATCGTGGGGGCGTATGAGCGGCCGTTGTCATTGACGATGATCACCAGGTTGCGATCGTTGTCGTCGGAGATGTTGTTCAGTGCTTCCCAGGTCATGCCGCCGGTGAGAGCGCCGTCTCCGACGACGGCGACGACGTGCCGGTCTTCGCGCCCAGTAGCGGTGAGAGCACGCGAGATGCCGTCGGCCCAGCTGAGCGAGCTCGACGCATGCGACGATTCGACGACGTCGTGCGGGCTTTCACTGCGCTGCGGGTAACCGGCGAGCCCGCCTCTAACCCGGAGCTTCGAAAAATCCTGGCGACCGGTGAGCAACTTGTGCACGTACGACTGATGGCCAGTGTCGAAGATGAACGGATCGTCAGGAGAGGAAAAAACCCTGTGCAGAGCAATCGTCAGCTCGACGACACCGAGATTCGGTCCGAGGTGCCCGCCGGTGCGGGAGACGTTCTCGACGAGGAACTCACGAATCTCTGCGGCTAACTGACGCAACTCACTGACAGACAGCGCGTCCAGGTCTCGGGGTCCTGAAATGCTCGGAAGAATCGGCATCGGCACCTCCTCACAGGATCTGTTCGCGGCATCCGATTTCGGGTTCGGACGTCTCCCCGATCCTATCGCGCGGTATCGGTGAATCCTCGGAGAACGCGAGCGCCCCACCAGGCCGAAGCCGGGTGGGGCGCTGAGGTCTGCGATCTGCCCGTCAGACCAGAGAACGCAACACGTACTGCAGAATGCCGCCGTTGCGGTAGTAGTCAGCCTCACCTGGGGTGTCGATGCGAACGACCGCATCGAACTCGACGGTCTGCTTGCCTTCAGGCGAGTGCTCGCTCGGTGCGGCCGTGACATGCACGGTCTTGGGAGTGATGCCATCGTTGAGCTGCTCAAGGCCGGTGATCGACACGATTTCGGTGCCATCCAGACCCAGCGACTGCCAGCTCTCCCCCGCAGGGAACTGCAGCGGCACGACACCCATACCGATCAGGTTCGAGCGGTGGATGCGCTCGAAGCTCTCGGTGATGACGGCCTTGACACCCAGCAGACTCGTACCCTTAGCAGCCCAGTCGCGCGAAGAACCTGAACCGTACTCCTTGCCGCCGAACACGACGAGCGGGGTGCCCTGCTCTGCGTAGTTCATGCACGCGTCGTAGATGTACGACTGTGGGCCATCAGGCTTCGTGAAGTCGCGCGTGAAACCGCCCTCGACGATCTGACCGTCATTGACGGCCGAGACGAGAAGGTTCTTCAGAC
The DNA here is from genome assembly GCA_047605925.1 of Microbacterium sp. GTDB lineage: Bacteria > Actinomycetota > Actinomycetes > Actinomycetales > Microbacteriaceae > Microbacterium. The sequence continues at coordinate 22,303 of JASGEY010000023.1, read as the reverse complement.
GGATGTTCGCGAAGGTGCCACGGATCATCACCTCGTGGTTTCCACGGCGCGAGCCGAAGGAGTTGAAGTCCTTCCGGTCGACGCCATGCTCCTCGAGGTACTTCGCTGCGGGAGTGCCCGGCTTGATGTTTCCTGCGGGCGAGATGTGGTCGGTGGTGACCGAGTCACCGAGCGTCGCCATCACGCGTGCACCGGTGATGTCGGCGACGGGGGTCAGCTCCATGGTCATTCCGTCGAAGTACGGAGCCTTGCGCACGTAGGTCGAGTTATCGTCCCACTGGAATGTGTCGTCGTCAGGCGTCGGCAGGTTACGCCAACGCTCATCGCCGTCGAAGACGGTGGCGTACTGCTTGATGAACTGGTCGCGCGAGATCGCCGAGTCGACGATCTCCTGCACCTCGTCTGGCGTCGGCCAGATGTCCTTGAGGAATACGTCGTTGCCTTCGGTATCCTTGCCGAGCGGGTCGGTCTCGAAGTCGAAGTGCATTGAGCCGGCCAGTGCGTAGGCGATGACCAGCGGGGGGCTCGCCAGGTAGTTCATCTTCACGTCGGGGCTGATGCGGCCTTCGAAGTTGCGGTTACCCGAGAGCACAGCGGTGACGGCAAGGTCGTGCGAGTTGATCGCAGCGGAGACCTCCTCGATCAGCGGACCCGAGTTGCCGATGCAGATCGTGCAGCCATAACCGACCGTGTAGAACCCGAGACCTTCGAGATCCTTGTCCAGCCCGGACTTCTCGTAGTAGTCGGTGACGACCTTGGACCCGGGGCCGAGTGTCGTCTTGACCCACGGCTTCTGCTTGAGGCCCTTCTGCAACGCCTTGCGGGCGACGAGGCCCGCAGCGATCATGACGGACGGGTTCGAGGTGTTCGTGCACGAGGTGATCGCCGCGAGCGTGACGGCACCGTTGTCGAGGATGTACTGCTCTCCCCCCGGCGTTGTCACAGGCACTGGCTTGGAGGCGTTGGCCGGGGCACCGCTGGAAATGTGCACCGCGCGGCTGATCGACTGCTCTTCACCGGGGACCAGCCCAGGGTCGGATGCCGGGAAGGAGTGCTTGGACTCGAGATCGACGATGTCATCGCTCGTCGACGCAGTCGCGTAACTCAGAATGTCCTTCTCGAACTGCGATTTTGCCTCGGAGAGCAGGATGCGATCCTGCGGACGCTTCGGGCCGGCAATCGACGGCACCACGGTGCCGAGGTCGAGCTCGAGGTACTCGCTGAAGATGGGCTCGTGTGCCGGGTCATGCCAGAGCTTCTGCTCCTTGGCGTACGCCTCGACGAGCGCGACGGTCTCGTCAGGACGACCCGTCAGACGCAGGTAGTCGAGCGTGACATCGTCGATCGGGAAGATCGCTGCGGTCGAGCCGAACTCCGGCGACATGTTGCCGATGGTGGCACGGTTCGCCAGCGGCACCGAAGCGACACCGGCACCGTAGAACTCGACGAACTTGCCGACGACACCGTGCTTGCGCAGCATGTCGGTGATCGTGAGCACGACGTCGGTCGCCGTGACCCCTGCGGGGATCTCTCCGGTGAGCTTGAAACCGACGACACGCGGAATGAGCATCGATACGGGCTGGCCGAGCATGGCCGCTTCTGCTTCGATACCGCCGACACCCCAGCCGAGCACGCCAAGGCCGTTGACCATCGTGGTGTGCGAGTCGGTGCCGACACAGGTGTCGGGGTATGCGCGCAGCACGCCATTGACAGTGCGGTCGTATACGACTTTGGCGAGGTGCTCGATGTTCACCTGGTGGACGATGCCGGTGCCTGGTGGGACGACCTTGAAGTCCTGGAACGCCGTCTGCCCCCACCGCAGGAACTGGTACCGCTCGCCATTGCGCTCGTACTCGATCTCGACGTTGCGCTCGAGGGCGTTCTCGGTGCCGAACAGGTCGGCAATGACGGAGTGGTCGATGACCATCTCGGCCGGGGAGAGCGGGTTGATCTTGTTCGCATCGCCGCCCAGTGCGGTGACGGCCTCGCGCATGGTCGCGAGGTCGACGATGCAGGGGACGCCGGTGAAGTCCTGCATGACCACGCGAGCAGGCGTGAACTGGATCTCTGTGTTGGGCTCAGCTGCGGCATCCCACGATCCAAGCGCCTCAATCTGGGCCTTCGTCACATTCGCGCCGTCCTCAGTGCGCAGGAGGTTCTCCAGAAGCACCTTGAGACTGAACGGAAGCTTGTCGAAACCGGGCACCGTGTCGATGCGGAAGATCTCGTAGTCGGTGCTGCCGACCGTCAGGGTGCTTTGGGCACCGAAGCTGTTCACCGTGGACACGAATCCGTCTCCTTCTCTTCGAATGGGAGCGACAGGCGCCTCCATCTTGCTCGCCAGTGAGCCCTGTCTGCTAGCAAGGCAGACCTAACCAGTGTGCTCGCGTCGCGCTGCCGGCAGAAGCCTGCAATTTATCTTGATGTCAAGATAAATCTATCACGACTGCCGGTTTTCGGCTGCGCCAGACTCGCGAGCATAGAGGCGCCGGGTGACGACCCAAGTCGTCGCGAGCAGTGCGGCGAAAAGCGGAATGCCCATGATGATCTTCATCGTGCCGACAGTGGCAACGTCCCCCGCGAAATAGAACGGCAGCTGTGCAGCCAGTCGGGCGAAGAACAACGACGCCCAGGCGACGGAGAGCCAGAAGAACGTGCAGCGCTTGCGTGAATCTTCGCGCCAGGCGACACCCTCACCCATCAAGAAGCCGACGATCACCCCGATCAGCGGCCACCGCACCAGGGCGGAGACCAGAAATGCCATGCCGTACGCAACGTTCGTGATGAACCCGATGACGAACTGGTCCTGGGCGCGCCCGGTGAACAGCGGAAGCCCGGCGGCGACGACAGCGGCAATCAGACCCGAAAGCGCGGCGACCGGTGGCGACTTGGTGAGCAGGCGGATGACAGTGAAGACCGCGGCCGCGCCGACCGAGAACATCAGCGAGAGCAGGAGATCGCGGCTGACTGTGAACGTGATGATGAAAGCAAGCACGGGGAGCGCCGATTCGACGATGCCTCGCCAGCCGCCGACAACACCCCACACCATTGCGGCCGTCGACACGTCCGCGTCTGGGTTTATCCCCGCCTTGCGCGCAGCGCCGCTGAGCGCTGCGCCGAGTACCTCGGATGCGGACGGCTCGCGCTCCGCATCCGGATCAGGAGTGCTCACGCTGAACCTGGGGTCGTCGGCATCTTCAACGGGATGAGATCCCGAGGCGGCATCGGAGCGCCGCCACGGACGACGACGATCGAGCGGAAGAGGTCCTCGACCTTGGCAGCGGCCTCAGGGTCGGATGCCGCAGCACCCCCGATCACACCACGGAGGAACCAGCGTGGCCCGTCCACGCCGACGAAGCGGGCGAGACGAAGCTCTGAGCCCTCACTGGCGGATGCCGGCACCTCGGCGAGCAATTCCTTACCGAGCGACCCTTCCCTCTCCTCAACGCGACCGCCCTGCGCTTTGACCTGATCGCGCAATTGCACACGGGTCTCGTCCCACAAACCACCAGAGCGAGGTGCAGCGAAAGGCTGCACCTGCAGCGAAGACTCGGCATAGTCGAGACTGACCGCGACGATGCGCTTGGTCTGCTCCTCCACCTCGAGGCGCAGGTTCAGCCCTTCGCGGGGAAGGATTTTGATGCCGCCGAGATCGATGTATGGCCGGACCGGGTGAGCTTCCGACTCGTCCAATGGGCCATCGGTCGCGCGATTCTCGGGTGCCGACTTCGAAGATGTGGCGTTGTTGTCAGTCATCAGCCTTGTCCTGCTTCGTTACTGGTGGATGCTGCCTGATATCCGGTGGAGCCGAATCCCCCCTGACCGCGAGCGCTGTCTGGCAGCTCGTCGACTGGGATGAACGCTGCCCGCGTCACCGGCATGATGATCAGTTGGGCGATGCGATCGCCAACCGCCACATCGTACGCGCTATGGCTGTCGGTGTTGATCAGGCTCACCTTGATCTCACCGCGATAGCCGGCATCGACCGTTCCTGGCGAGTTCACGATGGAGATGCCGTGCTTGGCTGCGAGACCGCTTCGCGGGACCACGAAAGCCGCGTATCCGTCTGGCAGGGCGATACGGACTCCTGTCGCCACCAGCGCACGCTCCCCCGGCTCGAGCCGCACGGCCTCGGCAGCGACAAGGTCCGCCCCGGCATCGCCAGGGTGCGCGTAGCTGGGGACGACCGAGGTGCCGTCAAGCACAGGGGCGATAATAGGAATCTCAACCGAATCAGTCACCCCATGAGGCTAATGCAGAACCGTACCGTCCCGACACGTCCGCGCTACCGCGAACGGCTGTCGCCGAGCCTCCCGTTGCTTGCAAGCGTGGCGCTCGCCGGGCCCATGGTGTCGCTGGTGTTCATTCCGCTTGGCTCTGTGATCGCTCTCATCGCCGGCGCCGCCGTGTCGGCATCCCTCATCGCGCTGTTCGTGTGGCTCGCGCCTGTCGTCTGCGTCGACGCCGCCGTTCTGAGGGCCGGGCGTGCGCACATCGATGCGAAGTTCCTCGGTGAACCGACCGCGCTCAGCGGCGATGACGCACGACAAGCTCGGGGCCCGATGCTGCCCGCACGGGGCTGGCATCTGATCCGCGGAGGCATCGATGGGCTCGTCGTGATCCCCAACACCGACGAGAACGATCCCGTCGACTCATGGACGATCTCCTCGCGCACGCCCGACCGCCTCGCCGCCGCGATCCGCGCAGCCCAGTCGTAGCCGAGAACCACGACGCGCCCGGAACCCCCCAGGGCTTCGGGCGCGTCGCGAACATTCGACGCTGCGATCAGGCAGCGCACTCCTTGCAGATCGGGCCAGAGGAGTCCTCGTGGTCGAGCTGCGAGCGGTGCTTCACAAGGAAGCACTCCATACAGGTGAACTCGTCGTCCTGGGGAGGCAGCACGACGACATCGAGCTCGAGGTCGGACAGGTCAGCCCCGGGCAGATCGAAGCTGGACGGGTTGTCCGAGTCCTCATCGCCGGTCGAGCTTGAGAGCTTGTCCGGCACACGCTCTTTGAGGGCTTCGATCGACTCGGAGTCGTCTTCGCTCTTACGTGGAGCGTCGTAATCGGTTGCCATGGGGTGATTCTCCACTTTCATGGTGCGAGTGGCGGGGTGTCTGACCACAGGGTTCAGCGGCCATAGTTTGCACGACAGCGAGACATTTCGCAAATATCGCCGTGTGCGCCTGAGCAAACTTACGGCACGCCCGCGGTATTCCCGCGCACTGAGCACCCGACATGGCACCATGAACGCACACCCATTCACGAGGGGCACTCGCATGGAAAACGTCACCATCGTCGGAACAGAAGCAGGAGTTCTCGTACTCGCGACCGAGTCCGGTGAGCGGTTTGCGCTGCCCATCGACGACGTGCTGCATCGCGAGCTGCGGCGCGCAACTCGCCAGAGCGAGAGTGCCACGCAGAAAGTCACCGCCAGCCCCCGGGAGATCCAGGCACAGATCCGTGCCGGCCTCACCGCCTCCGAGGTCGCTGAGCTTCTCGGGATCAGCATCGACGACGTCATCCGTTTCGAAGGTCCAGTGCTCGCGGAGCGTGAGCATGTCATCGCACAAGCTCTCGCTGTCCCCGTGCTCATCGGCAGTGACGTCGAACCTGACGCACAGCCCACGTTCGGCACCGCGATCCGCGCGAAACTCGCCGACCTGGTGGCCACAGCAGAGCGCTGGGCGAGTTGGAAAGACGAATCGGGGTGGATCGTCAAGCTCGAATTCACCGCGAACGAGGTCGACCACGATGCACGCTGGAGCTTCGATCCTCGGCGTAGCACTCTTGCTCCGCTGAACGCGGATGCCACCCAGCTCTCCCGCCAAGGGTCGCTACCTGAAGGGCTTATTCCCCGCCTGCGTGCGGTCGAGTCTGAAAGGCCGACATCGGCGTACAAGGACGACAGCCGGTTCGACTCCGGCGCCTTCGGCCCGCGCGTGGCGCACGCACCTGATGCAGACGTCGAAGAACCAGCACTACCGGAACGTTCAGCCGCGGCCGTTCAGGATGCCGCGATCAAACGCTCCCCCGAGCCGCCGACGACGAGCCCCGAGACGGCTGACCTTCTTGAGGCTTTGCGCCGACGCCGTGGTCAGCGCGAGAGCGCACCGCTCATCGACGTCGACATCGAAGAGCACCCAGATCAGTCGAGTCCGATCGCTCTGTTCGACACGCTGGAGAGCCCTGCGGCTGACACGGAGGACGATGTGCCCCCGGGTGGCGGGTCTGCACCGGAGAGCGGTCGGCGTCGCCGCAGGCATTCGATGCCGTCGTGGGACGAAATCGTGTTCGGCGCCCGCACGGACGAGTAGCCGAGCCCCGCCTCAGCGGGCGAATGCACCGAAGCGCAACAGCGGAACCTGGCGTTCCTCGGGCGCAATCCCGCCGTGCTGCCCGACCATTCCTCGACTCCGCTGATCGGCGGCCGTGCCGTCGTACACGGCGCGGTTGCCGCGCGCAATGACAAGCAGATCGCCGATGCGGGATGCTGCGGCATCCGTGACGTGCCGTCCGAACATCCCCGCGGCGATCGCCTCCGACCTGCTGATAACCACGGCCTGGCCCTCAAGGGTGTGACGCCATCGATCACTTGCGTCATCGGAATCGACATCCGGCTCGAGATATACGTGCAGCATCCGCGGTTCTCCCCCGATGCACGCAACACCGTCGAGGTGCTCGGCTTCGAGCACCACCTGCCTGTGCGCGGGGACGTCGAGCATTCCGTGGTCGGAGGTGACCATCACCCCGACCCCAGGCGGGATGCGCTGGGCAAGCGCCGCGTCGATGTCTTCGAGCGCGGCCACCCAGCGCAGAGAGTCAACGCCGTGCTTATGCCCGGCCTTGTCGACCTCAGGGAGATAGCAGTACACCAGAGCTCCCACATGCCTTTCGGCGAGCTCGTACGCCGTCGCGACTCGCGCTGCCGGGGTGCGAGCCGACACGAACTGGGCTCCACGAAGGGTCGCCCGACTGAATCCACTGCGCGCGTAGGCGGCGATTCCAACGGCGAAAACCGGGCGCCCCTCAGCGTTACCCCGCTCGAAAATGGTCGGCACTGGTTGCCAGGCGGTTGGGTCGGCTGCGGCAGCCTCCCACCCCGACAGCTGATTGATGAGGGCCCCGGTTGCGCGGTCGAGCACGCTGTAGCCGACGAGTCCGTGCTCGCCCGGCGACACACCGGTGAGGATGCTGGTGAGGGCCGCTGCCGTGGTGGAGGGAAACACCGATGTGGCGACGTCTTTCTTCGCCATGCCTGCGGTAAGCGCTCGGGCGTGCCCGGCATGTGCACGCAGGCTCATAGCACCGAGTCCGTCGATGAGGACGAGCACCACTGACTGAGCGCGCGGAAGCGTCGTCGACTCACCGCGGAGCGCGGCGAACAGGTCGTCCGCCACCCCGACGATGCTCCGGGTTGTCGGCGACTCGGCAGGTAGCATGAAGGACATCCGAGCCAGTCTGACACAGGCTCCCCGTGCCCTTCAGGAAGTCCATGCCGAAAACTCCGCCGCCCGATCTCGCCCCGGAGCGAATCCAGGACATCGACCTCGAAAGCGAGATGCAGGGCTCGTTCCTCGAGTACGCATACTCCGTCATCTACTCGCGCGCCCTACCCGACGCCCGCGACGGACTCAAGCCCGTGCAGCGCCGCATCCTTTACCAGATGGCGGAGATGGGTCTTCGCCCCGACCGTGGGCACGTCAAGAGCGCTCGTGTCGTCGGCGAGGTGATGGGAAAGCTGCACCCGCACGGCGACTCCGCCATCTACGACGCCCTGGTCCGCCTTGCTCAGGACTTCGCATTGCGCGTGCCCCTGGTCGACGGCCACGGCAACTTCGGCTCCCTCGACGATGGTCCCGCAGCGGCCAGGTACACCGAGGCCCGTCTTGCATCGCCAGCGATCGCGCTCACAGAAAACCTCGACGAGGACGTCGTCGACTTCGTCCCGAACTACGACGGGCAGTTCCAGCAGCCCGCCGTGCTGCCGGCTGCTTTCCCGAACCTGCTCGTCAACGGCGCCAGCGGCATCGCGGTCGGCATGGCGACGAACATGGCACCGCACAACCTCATCGAGGTGGTGGCAGCGGCGACGCATCTGCTCGAGCACCCCGAAGCCACGACCGAAGAGCTTATGGAGTTCGTGCCAGGGCCCGACTTCCCGTCTGGCGGCATCCTGATGGGCCTCGACGGCGTCAAAGATGCCTACACCACTGGACGCGGCGCACTCAAGGTGCGCGGCAAGGTCTCGGTTGAGCAGATCGGCCCCCGACGCACCGGCATCATCGTGTCCGAGCTGCCGTACATGGTCGGCCCTGAACGCCTGATTGAAAAGATCCGCGACGCCGTGCAGGCGAAAAAGCTCCAGGGCATCAGCGACGTCACCGATCTCACCGACCGCAACCACGGCCTCCGCGTCTCAATCGGCATCAAGACCGGGTTCGATCCGAACGCCGTGCTCGAACAGCTGTACCGAGTGACGCCGCTGGAGGACTCCTTCAGCATCAACAACGTCGCCCTCGTCGACGGGCAGCCTCGCACGCTCGGGCTCAAAGACATGCTCAGCGTCTACGTGGCGCATCGTCTGGAGGTCATCACCCGACGCAGTCGCTATCGCCTGGCGCGCCGCGAAGAGCGTCTGCACCTCGTGGAGGGCCTGCTCATCGCGATCCTCGACATCGACGAGGTCATCCAGGTCATCCGCTCCTCCGACGACTCAGAGCAGGCCCGCACGCGCCTACGCTCGGTGTTCGATCTCAGCGAGTTGCAGGCGGAGTACATCCTTGAACTTCGTCTTCGGCGCCTCACCAAGTTCTCCCGCATCGAGCTGGAGGCCGAGCGCGATGCCCTGCTCGCCGACATCGCCTCCCTCAAAGAACTGCTCGGCAGTCCTGCGCTGCTGCGCAGCGCCGTTGCCCGCGAGCTGGATGCCGTCGCCGACGCCTACGGCACACCGAGGCGCACATTGCTGATGAATGCGGCGCCGCCCAAGCCCCGAGCGACCAAGGACGCGACCGATCTGCAGATCGCGGACGCCCCCACCGTGCTCGTACTGTCGACCACGGGCCGCGCAGTGCGGGTCGATCTCGCAGACGGGCAGGAGCTCACCGCCCCCGCGCGGCGAAGCAAACACGACGCGATCCTCGCGACGGTTGAGACGACCGTTCGCGCCGAGCTCGGCGCGGTGACCAGCGCGGGGCGTGTGCTGAGATTCTCGCCCGTCGACCTCCCGTCTGTGCCACAATCCTCGGTGCAACTCGCCGCGGGCACCGCGCTGCGCGACTACCTCGGCATCACGGCCCGGAGCGAGCGGATCCTCGGATTCGTGCGATTCGACAGCGAGACACCGATCGCCCTCGGCACAGCGCAAGGTACCGTCAAAAGGATCGTGCCTTCGGCGTTGCCCGTGCGAAGCGAGGTCGACGTGATCGCCATGAAGGCCGGCGACGTTGTCGTTGGTGCCGCAGAAGCCCCCGACGACGCCGAGCTCGTGTTTATCACCACCGATGCGCAGCTGCTGCGGTTTTCGGCATCTGCGGTGCGCCCTCAGGGTGCGCCCGCTGGCGGCATGGCCGGGATCAGACTCGGTGCCGGCTCCTCTGTGCTGTTCTTCGGCGCCGTCGACCCCGAGACGGATGCCGTCGTCGCGACCGTCTCCGGCAGCGAAAGCGTGCTTCCTGGGACGGATCCTGGGCGAGCCAAGGTGTCAGCGTTCGGAGAGTACCCCGCCAAGGGTCGTGCGACCGGAGGCGTCCGCGCTCACGCCTTCTTGAAGGGCGAAGACCGGTTGACGGTCGCGTGGGTCGGGCCCGGCCCCGCGCTCGCCGTCGACCTGACCGGCGCTGTTCGTACGCTTCCGGCGTCGGGGGCTCGTCGCGATGCGTCCGGTCAGAGCATCGACGGGGTTATCGGTTCTATCGGCCGCACCCTCGCTTGAAAGGCGAATCGGTCGCCAAGCGTCACGCGTCGATCGACTCTCGCGACAGATGACCTGCAGAGTCGATGATGAACTCGCGACGCGGTGCCACCTCGTTGCCCATCAGCAGTTCGAACACACGTCCGGCAGCCTCGGCATCCTCCATCCGCACCCGGCGCAACAGGCGGCCGCCTCGATCCATCGTCGTCGTGGCCAACTGCTCGGCATCCATCTCGCCAAGACCCTTGTAGCGCTGAATCGGCTCGTGCCAGCGCTTGCCAGCCTTACGCAACTTCGCCAACAGCGCGTGCATCTCCTGCTCACTGTACGTGTAGATCGTCTCGTTCGGCTTCGATCCGGGGTTCATCACGATCACCCGGTGCAGTGGCGGCACGGCGGCGAAAACGCGGCCGTGTTCAATGAGCGGGCGCATGTAGCGAAAGAACAGGGTCAGCAGCAGAGTGCGGATATGCGCGCCGTCGACGTCGGCATCGCTCATCAGAATGATCTTGCCGTAGCGGGCCGCATCGATGTCGAAGCTGCGTCCCGACCCCGCACCGACCACCTGGATGATCGAGGCGCACTCGGCGTTGGAGAGCATGTCTCCCACCGACGCCTTCTGCACGTTGAGGATCTTGCCTCGGATCGGCAGCAGGGCCTGGAACTCGCTGTTGCGGGCGTTCTTGGCTGTGCCAAGGGCCGAATCGCCCTCGACGATGAACAGTTCGCTGCGTTCGACGTCGTTCGTCCGGCAGTCGACGAGCTTGACAGGCAGCGTGGACGATTCCAGTGCGTTCTTACGACGCTGTGTCTCCTTGTGGGCACGCGCCGACACCCTTGCCTTCATCTCGGCGACGATCTTGTCGAGCAGCTGGTTCGCCTGGCTCTTGTCGTCGCGCTTGGTCGAGCTGAACCGCGCCGCTAGGTCTTTGCGCACAACCTGCGCGACGATCTGACGCACGGCAGGAGTACCAAGAACCTCTTTGGTCTGCCCCTCGAACTGGGGCTCAGGAACGTTCACGGTCAGCACGGCCGTCAGGCCGGCGAGCACATCGTCCTTCTCGAGCTTGTCGCTACCCGCCTTCAGCCTGCGCGCGTTCTGCTCGACCTGGCTGCGCAGCGTCTTCAGAAGCTCCTGCTCGAAGCCCTGCTGATGTGTACCTCCCTTGGGTGTCGCGATGATGTTGACGAACGAACGGACAGTGGTGTCGTAGCCAGTGCCCCAGCGCAGCGCGATGTCGACCGCGCAGACGCGCTCGACCTCGGTCGCGACCATGTGGCCATCGGCCTGCAACACGGGCACAGTCTCTGTAAAGGTCCCTTCGCCTTGAATCCGCCAGGTGTCGGTGACCGGAGCATCGGTGGCGAGGTATTCGACAAACTCCGAGATGCCGCCTTCGTAGCGATACGACGTCTCGTTGGCCTGTTCGGGCCGGTCATCTCGAACGACGAGCTCAAGTCCCGGCACCAGGAAGGCGGTCTGGCGTGCGCGTGTCTCCAGGTCGCCGAGTTGGAAGGCCGCGTCTTTCGTGAAGATCTGCCGATCGGCCCAATAGCGGATGCGGGTACCGGTGACGCCGCGAGGAGCCTTGCCGACGACACGCAGCTCGCTGTTCTCCTGGAAGGGAGTGAACGGCGCATCCGGCCTCTTCTCCCCGCGGACATCGGCGAAGATCCCCGGCTCTCCCCGCCGGAACGACATCGCGTATGTCTTGCCACCGCGGTCGACCTCTACGTCGAGACGCTCGGAGAGCGCGTTGACCACCGAGGCACCGACACCGTGCAGGCCGCCGGATGCCGCGTAGGACCCGCCACCGAACTTGCCACCGGCGTGGAGCTTGGTGAAGACCACCTCGACACCGGTCAGGCCGGTGCGCGGTTCGACGTCGACCGGGATGCCGCGCCCCTTGTCATGCACCTCGACACTGCCATCGGTATGCAGAATGATGTCAATCTTCGATCCGTTGCCTGCGACGGCCTCGTCGACGGAGTTGTCGATGATCTCCCAGAGGCAGTGCATGAGGCCGGCCGATCCATTCGACCCGATGTACATGCCTGGTCGTTTGCGAACGGCCTCGAGCCCTTCGAGCACCTGAAGGTGATGGGCGGAATACTCGGCGGTCACAATCTCCGAGTCTATTCGCGGCGTTGTCGAGAGCACCGCCCGACACTCCCCCTGCCTCCTAAACCGCACTCGTCGCGTACGCGCTGAGCGAAACACGCCGTGATACGAGCGTGCTCCCAGGCTCCGCATGGTTGTATTGATCACGTCCCGACAGCGAACCTGAAACTCAAGGAGGCAGCGAAATGAATGCGACGACCGAACATGTGGCCTCCGACATCGAGTACCGGCTCACGGCCATCGACCGCTGCGACTCCTGCGGCGCTCAGGCCTACATTGCCGCCGAGGTGAACGGATCAGAGTTGCTGTTCTGCGCGCACCACGGTCGCCGCTACGAAGAGAAGCTGCGCAGCGTCGCCACCAGTTGGCACGATGAGACCGCGCGGCTCGCCGACACCAACTGATCAGTCGACGATCACCCGACGCACGCGCGGTGTGAGCCGGGTGATGATTTCTTCACCGACCGTTCCGATGCGCTCCGCGAGCGTTGTGGCGGTGGATTCGCCGTGGCCGCCCGCACCGAGAATCCACACTCGATCCCCGACGCGAAGCCCTTCCCCGGAGACCTGCGAGGTGGTCGGACCAATCGAGACAAGGGTGCCAGCGCCCGATGGCGTGCCCACCGGCATCCCCACCAATGGTGAAGGCAGGCCATCGAAAGCGCCGATGCCAACGACACCGCCTTCCGCGGTAACCTCGATGACCGTTGCCGTCAGCTCTGCCACTGGCTCAACACCGTCGAGATCGGGGCCGTCAGCTGAGCGGATGCCGTAGCAGAACGCCCCGATGCGCGAGAGGTTGCCCCGAAGCTCCGGTCGCCACCACGACGCAGCGGATGCCGTGAGGTGCTGCCACTCCGGTTCTGCCCCCGCAGATGCTGCGGCGGCGAACGCGCTGAGGAACACCTGCTGCGCGTCGTCATCCTCGGCATCGCTCGCCTCTGCGAGATGACTCCACACGCCGACGAGTTCGAGCCAGCCCGACTGCTCGGCCTTACGCGCAACGTCCAACGCCAGCGACCAGCGATCGGCGGGCATGCCGTTGCGATGCAGGCCAGTATCGATCTTCAGGTGCACGCGTGCCGCCGTACCGAGAAGCCGCGCCCTGGAGATCACTCGCTCCAGGTACTCCTCCGTGCCAACGCCCAAGTCGATCTGCTGCAACAGAGCCTCGTCGATCTCGGCATCCGTCGATGTCGCCCAGGCGAACACCCGCGCCGGTCGCTCCAGGACGCGCCTGATCTTGACGCCGCCTGCCACGTCGTAACTGCCGAACCATGCAACACCGACGCTTTGGGCAGCCTCCACCGCCCAGGTGATGCCATGACCGTAGGCATCGTCCTTCGTTACGAGCATCAGCTCCGAGGGCGCGATGCGCGAGCGCACAGCCGCGATATTCGCGCGGAAGCGCTCAGTGCTGATCCGCAACTCAGGCCGCATCACTCCTCCCACTCCCGAGCGCAGTGCAGACCGACGATGGTGACGAGCTCAGCGACCGTCAACCCTGTCACGGCGCTCCACCGTGCGAGTGCGGGCGCTGCCGGCCCCGTCCCGCCGAAGTACGTGATCTCGGTGCCCACCGGCACATCCTCACCCTGCAGATCGACGACGCACACATCCATCGCAACACGGCCGACGATGGGCCGCTCGACGCCAGCAACCTCGACGTGCGCAGCATTGCCGAGAGCACGAACGATGCCCTGCGCGTATCCGCCGGTGACGAGAGCAACAACAGTGTGCTCGGCAGCGCGGTAGGTGTAGCCATAAGAGACGGCGTCTCCTGGTTTCAACGCCTTCGTCGACATCACACGCCCTGCGAGTCTCAGCACGGGTCGGGTTACGAGAGCACCTGCCGCATCGGGCAGTCCGTACAGGAGCGATGAGTCGATGTCGGCGTCGCCGTCGACGGTTGCCTCGATACCCTCAAGGCGCAATGCCTCGACCTCGCTGGCTGAGTCGACCAGCACTGTGTCGGCGCCGGCGATACGAACCGCATGCGCGACGGCGAGGATGCCGTGCCCCCACGCGTCGCGTCTGAGGTCCGCCACTCGTCCCCCCGCAGCCACAGCGGCAGCCGCCGCTGTGGTGAGACCTGACCGCGAGATCAGTGCGCGGGGCAGAACGCTGCTGGAGTGCATCAGAGTCCAATCGTACGGAAATCCTTGCTGTGGACAAGGTGCTCGATCGCAGCCCGAGCCCCCTCCGCATACTCGTCCAGGTGTGCATGCGCCGCGCCGATCTCCCAGGCGATACCACGTCGAGCCGTGGTTGCGCGGAGAATCGCATCGGTCCAGTGCGGGTTCAGCGGCAGCGCCGGACCTTGCACGTTCGAGGCGTAGGCCTCGCCTCGGCGCACGATCTCACCGGCTCCGTTGCCGAGCGCGAAGCTGCCCTTGCCTTCAATGACGGCGCCAACAGCGACGGCATCCGATCCAAGCGTCCAGCGCGACGCGTGATCCTCAAAGCCGATGACACGGCCATCGGGCGTGTCAGCGATGATGTAACCCACGTTGCGTTCACGCGTGCGCGCGACGCGGAACGAGAAGATGCCGAGGCCTTCGAGCTTTTCGCCGTCAAGCAGGTCGACGCCCTCACTGAGCAATTCGGCCGACGCCCCGATCGAGAACAGCGAGCGGCCGGACTCAACGAAGGCCTCCAGCTCTGCGGCGCGAGCGCGCAGATCGTCGGCGACGATGCGCATAGCCGAGAGCGGGCCGTTGCCGAAGACGAAGATATCGGCATCCGTCGGAATCGGGTCGCCGATACCGACATGCACCACCTCTGCATGGACGCCTGCACGTTGGAGACGCACCTGCAGCGCGCGCACATTGCCTCGATCGCCGGTGATCCCAAGCTCGACTGGATAGAACTGAACGATACGCACGGTGTCGATCATCGGCGGGCGATCTCCTGGTCTCCATGGCCGAGCAATCTGCGACCGATCATCATCAACTCGTAGTTGACGAACCATGTCTGCGTACCGGAGACCGATGGTTCCAAGGCGCGCATGAATGCGACCGCTTTCTCCATATCCGGCTCGACGACGCCGATCTCGACGCCCGCGTGCTCAAGGCTGAGCGCCAGTTGGTACGCCTTCTCGCCCGTGACGACGTCGATGCGCGCCAGCGCGTCGAAATCAACGTCGTACAGCCAGGAGACGTCGGGGGTTCCCTCGTCGATCGCAATCAGGGCACGCTCTGGTGCGGCGTCGAGTGCGTCCAGATTCATCTGCAAGCTCGGCGCGTTCTTGAACATCACGAACTCGACCTGCTCACCAGCGGGATCCCGGTGCAGCGGGATCACCTCGCCGCGTCCGTAAGCCGGCGCCATCTGCGCGAAGCCCCGCGCGGCCTTCTGGGTCGAGAACCCGGCACCGAGCACGCGAGAGGCCACGGTCAAGGCGGCTGCGGCGTCTGCTGCGTAATGCAAACCTCGGGCAGGGATCGTGATCTCCGCCTCCTTGCCTTCCACGCGGATCACGACCGCACGACCTGAGGTGCTCACAACCTCGGCGTATGCCTCGCGGTCGAGGATGCCGGCGTTGCCGCTTCGGGTGTCCGCCGCATTGGCGAGGCCATGAGCGGATGCCGCGACGATATCGGCGGAGACACCGAAGAACGACACCTCGGCGCGCATCGCCTCGGTGTCGATCTTGCTGAGGTACGGGTCGTCGCGGTTCACGACGACATGGGCCGAAGCGCGCTTTGACGCCTCGATCATCATGTCGGCGACGCGCTCGGTCTCGTAGAACCGGTAGAGCTGGTCGACCTGCACGTTCAGCGACAAGATCACCGAGGGTGAGAGCCGATCGGCGAGATCAGCCGCGTAGCCCTCGTCGATTTCCAGCACGGCGACGTCAGCCTTGATTCGCCCGGTGAGGGTGGCATCGGCGAGCAGTGCGCTGGTGACGCCCTGCGGGAGGTTCGCCCCTGTCGGGTTGGTGAACACGGTGAGGCCGTGCGCGCGAAGCACCTCGCTGATCATGTGTGTGGTGGTCGTCTTGCCGTTCGATCCGAGCACGAAAACCACCCCGTACCGGAACTGGTCGGCAAGAGTCGGAAGCAATGTGGGCGCAAGTCGGTTCGTGAGATAGCCGGGAAACGCCGAACCGCCACCGCGCAAGCGCGTGACGAATCGGGCCAGCTTGCCCGCGAGAACCGGGAAGACGTAACGGATGCCTGCCGAGCGCGCCTGCGGTGCGCCCGCCATCATTCGAGGTAGTCCCGCAGCGACTGCGAACGGCTGGGGTGGCGCAGCTTGGCCATCGTCTTCGACTCGATCTGGCGGATCCGCTCGCGAGTCACACCGAAGGTGTCGCCGATCTGGTCGAGGGTCTTCGGCTGGCCGTCGCCGAGGCCGAAACGCATCCGGATCACGCCGGCCTCCCGCTCGGAGAGCGAGTCGAGCAGCTGTTCGAGCTGTCGCTGCAGCATCGTGAAGCCAACGGCATCCGCGGGGACGACCGCCTCGGTGTCTTCGATCAGATCACCGAACTCGCTGTCGCCGTCCTCACCAAGGGGGGTGTGCAGCGAGATCGGCTCGCGGCCGTACTTCTGCACCTCGACGACCTTTTCGGGCGTCATGTCGAGTTCGCGGCTGAGTTCTTCCGGAGTGGGTTCGCGGCCAAGGTCCTGAAGCATCTGGCGTTGCACACGGGCGAGCTTGTTGATGACCTCGACCATGTGCACCGGGATACGAATGGTGCGAGCCTGGTCGGCCATCGCGCGGGTGATGGCCTGGCGGATCCACCATGTGGCGTAGGTGGAGAACTTGAAGCCCTTGGTGTAGTCGAACTTCTCGACCGCACGAATCAGACCGAGGTTGCCCTCTTGGATCAAGTCGAGGAACTGCATGCCGCGCCCGGTATAGCGCTTGGCGAGCGAGACAACGAGTCGCAGGTTGGCACCAAGCAGATGGCTCTTAGCGCGCTGGCCGTCACGGGCCACCCATTGCAGATCAAGACCGAGCTGGCTGGTCTTCTCAGCCGCCGTCATCGTCGACAGCTTCTCTTCGGCAAACAGACCGGCCTCGATGCGCATCGCGAGCTCGACCTCTTCGGCCGCATTCAGCAGCGCGACCTTTCCGATCTGCTTGAGGTAATCCTTGACAGGGTCGGCGGTAGCACCAGTGATCTGCGTCGAGTAGACAGGGATGTCCTCGTCATCGTTCGACGAAATGACGATGGCGCCAGTAGGAAGCGGCTCAGTGAACTTTGGCTTCGCGTCCTCGTCGTCCTCATCCGCGTCATCGGCAGCGGCGACGGGGGCATCGTCCTCGACGATATCGTCGGCCTTCTTCTTCCTCGCGGGGGCGCGCTTGGCCGCGGCACGCTGTGCTGCCGTCTTGGGTACGGCTTTCTCCTCGACCTCGTCGATCTTCTCGTCGACCTTCTCGTCGACCTTTGGGGCGTCGGCGGGCTTCTTCGTCCGGGTTTTCTTTGTCGTGGCAGCAGTCACGTTTCGCCTTTCGCGGGGCGGCTGGATCGCCCCGGGACTTTCGGACACTAGTAAGACCCTTGTCAAGTGCGGCTTCCGAAAAAGCCGATTGACAACGGGTCAGAGTCCTAGTATCGCACACCTGCGAGCGTACGGCTCGCATTCACGCTCTTTTGCCTGAATCCTCAGGCTCGACCCGGCTTGTCCTCGTCGCCCGTTGGACGCGAAGCCAGGTAACGCTCAAGCTCTGCGGCCAACTCATCAGCACTAGGAAGATCGCGCTCTGTGAAGCCGCTTTCGTCGTAGGAATCGTCCTCCGGGTCACGGCCAGCCATGTACGCGTCATAGCGGCGCTCCAGACCGCGCACCATCTGCCCCAGTTCGTCGTTGCCGAGCACTTGCTCGTCAACGCGGGTGACATACTCATTCCGACTGTCACGCAGCTCATCGAGTATCAGGACAAGCCCTGTCGACGCCATCAGTTTCTCGGCTGCGGCGATGACAGCATCCGGGTTTTCCGTCTCTGCCAAGTAATGCGGCACCAACAGCACGAAACCAACGACCCGGTCGCCGCGCTGCGCGAATCGGAACTCCAGCAGGTGGCCCGCTGTCGCGGGGACCTGGGTACGCGGGCGCCACACCGAGTGCGCCATCGTGAGGTCATGGCGATTACCGCTCACAGTCGTGCCGATGGGACGGGTGTGGGGAACAGGCATCGCGATCGAGTGGACCCAGCTCACCCCCGTCACTTCGAGGTCACTGGCAATTGCGAGCACAACCCGGGCGAACTCATTCCACAAGAAATCCGGCTCGTAGCCCGCCAGCAGCAAGAAACGCTGCCCCAGCGCATCGGTGCCGACAGACAGCTCAAGACGAGCGGGCCGAAACTCGGTCAGGTGGTCCTGCTCGAAGGAGATGACAGGACGCCTGGCCCGATAATCGAGCAGCGCGTCGTTGTCGAACACGACAACGGGTTGCAGATCCGCGGTCTCACGCAGATGGTCGATGAGCCCGGAGACTGCGCTTCCTGCATCGGTGAAGCCAGTGAGAAGGATGACGAGCGGAAGCCCGCGCGGCACTCCAATGCCATTCGCGACGCGTTCGTAGATCTTTCCTGAGAAAGGCATGCCTCCATGCTACGAGCCGCATCAGCGTGACGCGCGATACACGTCATGCTCAGAGCGAACACGCCACTGGCTCTCCGAACGTCGATGGCCTCCAGGCTCCCTAGGATGAAAACATGACGCTTCCTGCGCTCTCCCGCACCACCGACCCGTTCCCCGGAAGCGCTGCAGATGCCGCAGTGCTCATCATTCCCGATATCACGGACTCCCCCGACACGCTTGCGGCGTACCCAGGCCTCGCCGACGCCCTGAACGGCGTGGGCTTCACCGGGGCAGCATCCGCCTTCAGCCGCGTCTATGCCCCCGAAGTGACCTCGCTACCGTTCGCCGTGGTGGGCGTCGGAAAGACACTGTCCTCCTCGGCGGTGCGCAACGCTGCCGGTACCGCCCTACGAACGCTCACGGGATTCGAGACCGTGGCTCTGGCGTTGGCGCCCGGTCTTGCAGAATTCACGGATGCTGCGGCGGAGGGCGCCCTACTCGGCGGACACCGCTTCGACGGATACAAGGCAGACCCGCCCAAACCGCGAGCTCGCCATGTTGTGCTGCACGCAGAGGCGGCCGACCGAACCATCGCGCGTGCGACTGCTGTCGGCGAAGCCGTCGCCCTGGTCAAGGACCTCGTGCAGGTGCCGGCTGAGTGGCAGAGCCCCGAACAACTCGCCCAGAGCGCGGCTGACAGCGTGGCCGATCTCGATGTCTCCGTCGAGATCCTCGACGAAAAGACACTCGCAGAACAGGGCTTCGGGGGCCTACTCGGCGTCGGTCAGGGCTCCGACCGCCCGCCGCGTCTCGTGCGCCTCGATTACTCCCCGGCTATCGCTCACCGACACATCGCGCTCGTCGGCAAGGGCATTACCTTCGACACCGGTGGCCTCTCCCTGAAGCCAGCGGCCTCCATGCTCGGCATGAAATTCGATATGGCCGGCGCCGCGACGAGCCTCGCGGCCCTCCGCGCGATCGCCGCGCTCCGGCTTCCCGTGCGCGTCACCGCCTGGCTGTGCATCGCCGATAACATGCCCTCTGGCAGGGCTATCCGCCCCGGCGATGTACTTCGGATGCTCGACGGCACGACCGTCGAGGTGACCAACACCGACGCCGAAGGACGCCTCGTGCTCGCAGACGGCCTCGTGGCCGCGAGCCGCGAGAACCCCGACGTCATCATCGACGTGGCCACTCTGACCGGCGCGATCGTCGCAGCGCTCGGGCATCGACACACGGGCGTGTTCGGCGACGACGAGACTGTGCCGGAGTTCCTGTCGGCTGCGGCATCGGTGGACGAACTCGTCTGGCATATGCCCCTGCCCGAACACATGCAGGATCTGCTCGACTCCCCGATCGCCGATCTTCAAAACGCGAACATGAGTGATCGCATGGGAGGGGCTTCGTACGCGGGCTTGTTCCTGCAGCACTTCGTCGGTCGCACATCGGATGCTGATGATGCTCCCCGGATCCCCTGGGTTCACCTCGACATCGCCGGCTCCAGCGAACACGCCGGCGCACCATACGGGTTCATCGAGAAGGGCCCAACGGGGGCGATGGTCCGATCGATCATCGCCTTCGCCGACGCATCCCACCCGGAGGCATGACCATGACACTGCACACCTTCGACATTGTCGTTGTGGGGGGAGGAAGTGGCGGCTACGCCGCCGCGCTCCGTGCGAGCGAGCTCGGCAAGTCCGTCGCGCTCATCGAAAAGGACAAGGTTGGCGGCACCTGCCTGCACCGTGGCTGCATCCCCACCAAGGCCATGCTGCACGCGGCGGAGATCGCAGGGCACATCCGCGACGCCGCTCACGTCGGAATCTCGGCAACGCTGGATGCTATCGACCCCGCTGGCGTCCGCACGTATCGTGAGAGCATCGTCGCAAAGAAGTTCAAGGGGCTCGAAGGGCTCGTCAAAGCGCGCGGTATTAAGACCGTATCGGGTCTTGGCCGGCTGAACCCCGACCGATCGGTGAGCGTGGGCGACGACGTCTACATCGGCACCGACGTGATCCTTGCCACCGGCTCGTACAGTCGCACCCTTCCCGGTCTCGAGATCGGCGGGCGCATCCTCACGAGTGAGCAGGCGCTCAGTCTTGACGTAGTGCCCGAGCGCGTGCTGATCTTGGGCGGCGGCGTGATCGGCGTCGAGTTCGCCAGCGTCTGGCGTTCGTTCGGCGCAGAAGTCACGATTATCGAGGCTCTGGAGCACCTCGTTCCCAACGAAGACCTCGCGCTCAGCAAGGGCCTCGAACGCGCCTTCCGCCGACGCGGCATCACGTACTCCCTCGGCATCCGTTTTGCCTCAGCCCGACAGGATGACTCCTCTGTCACCGTCACCCTCGAAAACGGCACGGAGTTCACTGCCGACTATCTGCTCGTCGCAGTCGGTCGAGGTCCCGTCACCGCCGATCTCGGATTCGAGGATGCTGGGATCGTTCTCGATCGGGGTTTTGTGACCGTCGACCAAGACCTTCGCACCGGAGTGCCAGGGGTGTGGGCGGTCGGCGACATCGTGCCCGGTCTTCAGCTCGCGCACCGAGGATTCCAACAGGGCATCGCTGTGGCCGAGCGGATCTCCGGGCTGTCCCCGGTGACCGTGCCTGACGTGAACATCCCGAAGGTGACCTATTCGAGTCCCGAGGTCGCCTCGGTGGGACTCACCGAGCAGGCTGCAGTCGCCACGCACGGATCGGATGCCGTCGCCTGCTGCGAGTACAACCTCGCCGGCAACGGCAAGAGCGAGATCATCGGCACAGGTGGTCTGGTCAAGATCGTCCGCCTCAAGGACGGCCCCGTTCTTGGCGTCCACCTGCTCGGTGACCGCGTTGGCGAGTTGATCGCCGAAGGACAGCTGGCCGTTGCCTGGGAGGCGCATCCTGAAGACATCGCACCGCTGATCCACGCGCATCCCACGCAGAGCGAAGCACTCGGCGAGGCGTTCCTCGCCCTGGCCGGAAAGCCGCTTCACGCGCTCTGAGCACCAATCGGTGCGCAGTTCACTAAGCTAGACCCGCGTTGTATAACAACATCTTGAAGGAGACTCCGTCATGAGCACATCCGTGGTCCTCCCGGCTCTCGGTGAGAGCGTCACAGAGGGGACGGTCACCCGCTGGCTGAAGCAGGTCGGTGACACCGTGCAGGCGGATGAGGGCCTGCTCGAAATCTCGACCGACAAAGTCGACACCGAGATTCCCTCTCCCGTGACCGGTGTGCTCGAGGAGATCCTTGTCGCGGAAGACGAGACCGTCGAGGTCGGCGCCCTGCTCGCACGCATCGGTGACGGTAGCGCGGCCGCGCCCGTCGTTGACTCCCCCGCTGCGGCCGCTCCTGCGGCAGAGCAGGCTCCCACGCCTGCAGCCCCGGAGGTCGCGGTGACGGAGGTCGCGGTGGCAGTGGCGCCCGCTCAGGCGCCGTCCGCTTCCGGTGGCGATGCCACCGATGTCACCCTCCCCGAACTCGGCGAGAGCGTCACCGAAGGCACCGTTACCCGCTGGCTCAAGCAGGTCGGTGACACGATCGCTGTCGACGAGGCGTTGCTCGAGATCTCGACCGACAAGGTCGATACCGAGATTCCTTCACCCGTTGCCGGTGTTCTCCAGGAGATCCTCGCAGCCGAGGATGAGACCGTCGCCGTCGGCGCAGTGCTCGCACGCATCGGCTCGGGTGCGGCACCGGTTTCGGCGCCCGCAGAGCCTGGGCCGGAGGTTTCCGCACCGG
>JASGEY010000022.1:0-24890 GCA_047605925.1 Microbacterium sp. | reverse complement strand
TTGACGGCGCCCAGTCCTGCCAGGCCGGCGTCTCACCATCGGCGTTCAGCGCATCTTCGGCGGGGACCCAGAGATCCTTCTCGATGCGGTGGAAGCCGGTCCAGTCCAGCCCCTCAGCGACCGCGTCGACCTCGCGGTAGTCGATACGAGGGTCCAGGTCACCGAGAGCTTCGGCCACCGGCTCGATGCGCTCGTAGAACGCGCGCACCTGGGGGAACTGCTCGCGAGCAGCCTCGTCGTCGCCGGCTTCGTATGCGGTGACGAAGGTATCGACGGCGGGGACGAGCTGTCCGACCTGGTCCTTAACGAACGCGGCGTACAGTTCGACGGCCTGCTGCTTCTGCTCGGCATCCTCACCCGTGACCTCGACGCGGTCTCCGGTGACGGTGAATTCGGACTTGCCGACGCCGTCGCCGATCATGCCCGGCTTGCACAGGGTGTAATAGCTACCCGGCTGGGCAACGACGGTGAGGGTGCGCGATGCTGCAGGAGCGATGTTCTCGACCTCGCCGACGATGCGCAGGCCGTCTTCGGCGAGCAGATAGAACTCGCTGACCTGGCTGCTGTCGTTCGTCACGTCGAAGGTCAGGGTGCCGCTTGCGGCGGTCGCGCCCGAGACGGTGCACGCGGTGTCAGTGGAGGTGACCTCGAATGAGGCCCCTGCTGCGGCATCGTCGGTCTTGGCAACGCAACCGCTCATGACGAGCGCTGCGACTCCGGTCGCGGCCAGAGCGCCGAGTGTTCGGCGGAAGGTGTTCATGATGCTCCTTGCTGTGTGAGGGACTCGGTCGCAGCACCCTGAGAATCGGGCCCTGCATTGGAAATGGGACGGGCAGGTCGGCGGGCACGCAAACCGCGGACGAAAAAGTACCCAACGATCGCTACATACAGCGCCCAGGCGGCGACCTGAATCCAGGTCATCCGCGGCATGAAGCCGACGGTCGCCTGCAGTATGGCCGCCAACCCGCTACCGGGGGCAATAACAGTGCTCACATCGAACGCCCAGCCAAACGGGAAGCCGATCCAGCCTGTTGCCACTGCACCAGTCACCGCGTCGAGCGGCGCAGCTGGGGTGAAGGGACCTGGGACGACTCCGGCCTCTTGCAGGTCCATGATCGCGTAGGCGAGAACGCCTGCGGCAACGATCACCAGGAAGCCACTGGTCCAGGTGAAGAATCTGCGCAGATCGAGGCGCACGACCCCGCGCATCAGCAGCCATCCGATGACAACAGCCGCGAGCAGGCCGAGCAGGGCACCGATCAGCGCCGAGGGCGCATCGCCGAAGGACTGCACCATCGACCACAACAGCAGTGTCGTCTCGATGCCCTCGCGTGCTACTGATACGAAACCGATCGCGATGAGCGCCCAGACCCCGCCGCTGGTGAGTGCGCGGTCGATGCCCTCTTCGAGGGTGGCTTTCATGGTGCGACCGGCCTTCTGCATCCAGAAGATCATCGCGGTGACCATTCCGACCGCGAGCAGCGACATGAGCCCGCCGATCAATTCTTGCGCCTCGAAGGTCAAGGAGTAGGCGCCGAAAGTGAGCACCGCTCCGATGCCGAGGGCAAGCACGATCGCGAGGCCGACACCCGCCCACATCCGGGGCAGCGCCTCTGGGCGATCGAGCCGACGAAGGTAGGCGACGAGGATGCCGACAACGAGAGCGGCCTCGAGCCCCTCACGGAGCCCGATCAGGAAGGTAGCGAACACGTACAGCGCCTTCGAACGGGATGAGTAAGGGATGCCTTACCTGACCAACTTTACACCCGAGCGGCACCGCTGTCGAAACGAGCTCATCGCGGTAACGATGCGCAACACTGCTCGCGCGGCGGCTCGGTCGGACCTAACCTCGCCTCATGTCTGAACTCTCGCTTCCGATCCTCGACCTGTCCCAGCTGGATGCCGGCTCTGAGGCCGCCGCGCGCTTCCGCGACGCACTGCGCGATGCTACGCACAACGTCGGCTTCTTCTACTTGACCGGCACCGGCGTGAGCGCCGACCTGGAGGAGCGTCTGCACCGTGCCGCAGTGGATTTCTTTGCCCTGCCCGAAGAGGAGAAACTCGCGATCGAGAACGTCAAGAGCCCACACTTCCGCGGTTACACACGGATCGGGGGCGAACGCACCCAGGGAAAAGTGGACTGGCGCGAACAGATCGACATCGGCCCAGAGCGCGACGCCGTCGACGGCGGGCCTGCTTTTGCGCGTCTCATCGGTCCGAACCTCTGGCCAATGGCACAGCCCGAACTGCGCGAGGTTGTCGCCGAGTGGCACGAGGCTCTCTCGGGCGTGGCTCGTAAACTGCTGCGCGCGTGGGCACAGGCGCTGGGCGCCGCCGAGTCGTACTTCGATGAGCATTTCGGAGAACCCTCAACGCTCATCAAGATCGTCCGCTACCCCGGCACCTACGAGCCAGAGCCACAGCAGGGTGTTGGTGCACACAAGGACTCCGGCGTACTCACCCTGCTCTGGGTCGAACCAGGCAAGGGTGGCCTGCAGGTCGAACGAGACGGAGCCTGGGTCGACGCCCCACCTGTACCCGGGGCGTTCGTCGTGAATATCGGTGAGCTCCTCGAATACGCCACGGGCGGGTATCTCAAAGCCACGAACCACCGGGTGATCTCACCGAAGGCTCCCGAGGAGCGAATCTCGATCCCGTTCTTCTTCAACCCGGCGCTCGACAAGACGCTGCCGCTCATCGATCTCCCCGATCACCTCGCGGCAGAGGCCACCGGCGTGACCAAAGACCCGAGCAATCCGATCCACGCGCTCTACGGTGAGAACGCACTGAAGTCGCGCCTTCGGGCGCATCCTGACGTCGCAGCGATCCATCACCCCGACCTCGTCACGACCTCGGCCTGAGCCCCGATACGACGAAGGCCGCCCCACACCGGTGGGGCGGCCCTCCAAGAACGTTTTGCGCGATTGAACGCTGGTCGTTGTGCCTTATCGACGCAGGCCGAGGCGCTCGATGAGCGAGCGGTAGCGCTCGATGTCGATGTCCTGCAGGTAACCCAGCAGGCGACGACGCTGACCGACGAGAAGGAACAGCCCACGACGCGAGTGGTGGTCGTGCTTGTGCTCCTTGAGGTGCTCGGTGAGGTCCTTGATGCGCTGCGTCAGCATCGCAACCTGCACCTCGGGGGATCCGGTGTCACCGGGGTGCGTCGCGTACTCTTCAATGATCGCCTTCTTGACGTCTGCTTCCAGTGCCATAGATTCGATCCCCTTTCTGCTTGTTGCGCGGCGCCCGACGCCTGATGCGTTGGCTCTCTTTATCCGCGGCCGATCGAACGGCAACCTGAAGAGTCTACCAGTGTTCGCGCCCTGTACACGTCCAGCCGATCATCGGCTCTCAATCGTGCTGGAGCGAGCCCTGCAGGTCGAGCGTGATCGTGACGTCCTTGCCGACGAGGACGCCGCCAGCCTCAAGGGCTGCGTTCCACGTGAGCCCGAAGTCCTCGCGGTCGATGACCGTCTTCGCCGACGCGCCGGCCTTGTAGTTGCCCCACGGGTCGGTGCCGAAGCCGCCGAACTCGACATCGAATGTCACCGGCTTGGTGACGCCACGGATGGTGAGATCGCCGTCCACGTGAATGTCGCCGTCCTCGATGCGAACGCCAGTGGAAATGAAGTCCATCGTCGGGAAGTTCTCGGTATCGAAGAAATCGGCCGAGCGCAGGTGCGCATCGCGACCCTCATCCTTGGTGTCGATCGAGGCGACGTCGACGCTGGCTGTGATCGTCGTCTCGAGCAGGCTCTCCGCAGCGGTGATCGTCGCGCTTTTCACACCGAAAGTGCCGCGCACCGTGGAGATCATCATGTGCCGCACACTGAAGGAGACCTCGCTATGGGCAGGGTCGAGGGTCCAGGTTCCGGCACGGTATCCGGGGATGTCGATGGTTGTCATGACATCGGACAACTTTCATGCGCATGGATGTATTCCCGCGAATACGAGAAACTTTCCGGAGCACGAAGAGCGCTCAGCCCCAGGCCGGGGCAGAGCGCTCTTCAACGGTCGGATCAGCCGACGGCAACGAGATCGATGATGAAGATCAGAGTCTTGCCGGAAAGGAAGTGTCCACCACCTGCAGGACCGTACGCCAGGTGCGGCGGGATGACCAATTCGCGGCGTCCACCGATCTTCATTCCGGGGATGCCGTCCTGCCAGCCCTGGATCAGTCCACGCAGTGGGAACTGGATGGTCTCTCCGCGACTCCAGGAGGAGTCGAACTCCTCGCCGGATTCGAACTCAACCCCGGCATAGTGGACGGTCACGGTGTCGCCGGGCTTCGCCTCCGCTCCGTCTCCCACGATGATGTCGCGGATGACGAGCTCGGTGGGAGCAGGTCCGGTGGGGGCGTCGAATTCAGGTTTCGTACGATCGGTCATGAGTCCATACAACCCGACCACATGGGCAGGATCAACGCTTGCGCACCTGCTGAGAGCGAACAACTGTCGCGCCAGTGCGGATCGTGCCCGCTCGTCAAAAAAACGCGCCGGCGAAAAGTCCTTGACAGCAACGGATGCCGGGTGCACCCTGTTTGTAGATCAACTCAGCGCCCGGAAGACTCGCAGGCATCGCCGCAGCACCGGGCGCTGAGTCTGTCCCTTGGCTTCAGTACGCCAGTAATGCAGCGCGGGTCGCCCTGGTGCGAGCAAGCAGAGCCTGCTCGTCGTCGGCCGCCTGCGGATCCCGGCCGGTGAGGGAACGCTGTCGCACCATCGCCAATTTTGTGGCGTCCTTGATGAACTCGCGCATAAGGGGACGACGGTCGCCGCGCAGCTGAGCCGCCCAGGCGAGGCCGACCTTTCGACCGGCAGATGTTGCGAGCATATTCACCTCTTCGGGCGTGAACCAGCCCGCAGCCGCATACTCGCTCAACCGGGCTCTCGTCAGGCGAGACTCCTCACGGCGAAGCGCGATCACACCGAAGATGAACCCCACGAACAGCGGCACCTGCAGGAGGAAGTAGAGCACGAAGAAATCACCGAAGGTCGCTGATCCATTCCAGAGTGCGTGCAGCACGATCGCCCCGACCCAGCCGATGGCGGCGAAGCCGAAAGCGGCACCAGTCGTTGCCTGACGCCGCGCCGCGAGGCCGATTGCGAGACCGGTCAGCGAGGTGAACATCGCGTGGGCGAAGGGCGAGAGAATGGCTCGAACGACGAAGGTCATCGTGAGCTGCATCCCGCCGCCCTCGATCAAGCTGATCGCGAAGTATTGGATGTTCTCGGTGAAGGCGAAGCCGGCTCCGACGAGAGCGCCGTAAACGACACCGTCGACCGGTCCGTCAAAGTTGCGACGAGCGAGCAGGAAGATCAGGTAGACGCCAAGACCTTTGAACAGCTCTTCCACGATCGGCGCCTGCAGAACTGCGCCAGCTGCATCGTCACGGGAGCCGAGCAGAAGCGTGATCCCAAGATCCACGAGCAGCGTCAGCCCGACAGCTGCGATCGCCCCCCAGGCTACGGCGAAAAACACCATCAGCTTGGGTTCGGGTTCCCAGCGGTCGATCATGCGCACAGCGAAGAACACAACGGCGAGCGGAATGAGCGCCAGCACCAGACCCACCACCGAGGCAAGCGCGCCAAGGAACACGCCGAAATAGCCGATCAGGGCGAGCAAAAAGAAGCCCAGGAACCCGAATATCACCCACAGCACCACCTTGCCAGTACTGCGAGGCACCGGCAGTGCTGGAAGCCCCTGCGCGGGAGACGGGGCGATCGGCGCCGGCGGCGAATACGGTGTCGGCTGAGCGAGCATCGAAGCGTAGCCCGGTTGGCGGGTGAACTGCGTTGGCGTGTAGTTGGATGCCGCGTACTGCTGCGCGGAGTACTGCTGCTGGGGAGCGGCGTACGGTGGTTGCGGAGGCAGCTGCGAGCCCGGCTGCTGGTAGACCGGCTGCTGGTACGGCGGCGGCGTATAGGGTGTGGGGTGCGACGATCCTCCGGAACTCATAGACAAGAGCATATTGCGAGCGTTGACGGCTGATCGTTGCGACCCCTGCACGAGGGCGCCGATCACGACTACCGTAGGAGGTATGCGGTTCGCTCATCTGCGCCGTGCCGACTCGACCATCGCGGAGCTTTCCGTTGTCGAGGGCGCCGACGCCATACTCGTCTCCGACCTCCTTACCGACCCTCCGCGCACGATTCAGCAACTGATCGACGGCGGCAACGACCTGCTCGGCACCTTGCGCGCCGCTCTCGACGGCGGCGCAGCACCACGGCGTCCTTTGAACGGGTTCAGCTTCGATTCCGCCGTGCTCTCGCCGCCGGCGATCCTCGCGGTCGGGTTGAATTACGCCGCTCACTCCAGCGAACTGGGTCTGAAAACCGACGCAGCACCGACCGTCTTCACACTGTGGCCGAACTCGCTCACCGGGCATGGACAGACCACCTCCTGGCCGCGCTCGCTCAGCGAAGCCGTCGATTACGAAGCCGAGCTCGGCGTGATCATAGGCACACCGACGAAGGACGTGACCGAGGCTGACGCCCTCTCCCATGTCTGGGGCTACACGATCGTCAACGATGTCACCGCCCGCAACGTTCAGTTCGCCGAGGCTCAGTGGTCACGGTGCAAATCCTTCGACGGCTTCACCCCGACCGGCCCCGTCATCGTCACGGCCGACGAGATCCCTGACCCTCAGGACCTACGCATCTGGACCGTGGTCGACGGCCGAACCGTGCAAGACGCCACGACCGGTCAGATGGTGCGCTCCGTCGCGAAGCTGATCGCACATCTGTCGCAGTCTCTCACTCTCCTGCCGGGAACACTGATCTCCACTGGCAGCCCTGGCGGTGCCGGCTACTCTCGCGATCCGCAGATCTTCCTCCGCGACCGTTCGATAGTGACCGTCGGAATCGACGGAATCGGGGAGCTCACCACCCACTGCCGTGTGATCGACTGACGCAGGACGAGCACGGGAAGGGGCGGGGCTCCGATCGGAGCCCCGCCCCTTTGCGTCGTTCGTGTCAGCGTCCGTAGGAGAGGTCTGCAGAACCCGCGAACACGATTACCGAGATAACCACGATGATGGCGGCGATCGCTCCGAGGGCCGTCAGGATCCATCCGGCGATGATCGCGACCTTGGCAGGCGTGTTATCGTAGCCGACTTCGCGGCTCTGCTTGCGTGCGATGTAGCCGAGGATGAGTCCGACGACCGACGAAACGACGAAAGTCACAACGACCGCCACGATTCCGAGAGTCTTGCCGGGAATCTCCTGCGGGGCCGGGGCGTAGGTCTGCGGTGTGCCTGGCACCTGATTGGTCATGCGTCCTCCGATCAAAAGGGATATCACGGTCGACCCTATCCTGCGAGGAGTACGAGAATCCAGTGGTAAGACTCCCTATGAACGACGATACCCGTCCGTTGGAGAAGGAACCGATTCGCAGCCGAAGCCAGGTCAGGCGCCGGCGTCGACGTCGGCCGTCGGCGTTATCACGGAGATCGCCGCTGTGACTGCCTCGAGGCCTGACAGACGTGCCGGCGACAGCTGCTTGGTGACCTCCTCGCGCGACATGAGCCCCGCCTCCACCACGAGGTCGGCGACGTTGCGGTTCGTCAGCAACGCCGTCTTGGCGAGCGCAGCTGCAGCCGCATAACCGATGAACGGCGTCAACGCAGTGATCACACCGACCGAAGCCCCGACCATCGCGCCCAGTCGATCGCGGTTGGCTGTGATCCCGTCGACACAGTTCACGCGCAGAGTCCACATCGCCTGGCGCATCCAGGTGATGGATTGGAAGATCGAGTGGGCGATCACCGGCTCGAAGGCGTTGAGCTGCAGCTGGCCGCCTTCGACGGCCATCGTGACCGTGGCGTCGGCGCCGACCACCGAGAAAGCCACCTGGTTAACCACCTCGGGGATCACCGGGTTGACTTTGCCTGGCATGATGCTCGAGCCCGCCTGCATCGCAGGGAGGTTGATCTCGCCGAGGCCAGCCTGCGGACCGGAGGAGAGCAGTCGCAGGTCGTTGCAGATCTTCGACAGCTTGATCGCATTGCGCTTGAGCGACGAGGAGAACGACATGAACGATCCGGTGTCGCTCGTGGCTTCGACGAGATCTCCGGCGGTGGCGAGATCCAAGCCCGTGATCTCACGCAGGTGTGCCAGCACCGCCGGTGCGTAGTCGGGGTGGGTCGTGATTCCTGTGCCGATCGCGGTCGCGCCCATATTCACTTCGAACATCAGAGCCGCGTTCTCGCTGAGCCGCTGGTGGTCGTACCCGAGCGTCGTGGCGAATCCGTGGAACTCCTGCCCGAGCGTCATCGGCACAGCATCCTGCAGCTGGGTGCGCCCGACCTTGAGAACGTCACGGAACTCGCTGGCTTTGCGCAAAAAAGACTGGCGGAGCAGGTCGAGCTCGTCGAGCATCGAGCGGAGTGTGAGCGACAGCCCGATCTTCACGGCGGTCGGGTACACGTCGTTGGTGGACTGACTCCGGTTCGTGTGATCGATCGGCGAGAGGAACGCATAGTCACCCTTAGCATGCCCGGCGATTTCGAGGGCGATGTTGGTGATCACCTCGTTCGCGTTCATATTGGTCGAGGTACCTGCGCCGCCCTGGATCACGCCAACCGTGAACTGGTCGTGGAACTCGCCGTCGATCACCCGCTGAGCTGCGCGGTCGATGAGATCCGCGCGCTCGGCGTCGAGAACGCCGATCTCCTTGTTGGCACGAGCGCTGGCCTGCTTGACCATCGCGAGTGCGATGACGAGGTCGGGATACACCGAGATCGGGCGCTTCGTGATGGGAAAGTTCGCATCGGCGCGAGCGGTATGGATACCCCAGTACGCGTCTGCGGGAATCTCCATGCTCCCGAGCGAATCGGTCTCTGTGCGGGTGAGGAAAGGCGCGGCAGAAGCCATGTCACATCCTTGTGGGTCGTGGCGAATGAATGATTCGGGGGTGCCTCTAGTGTACGCCTGTTCAACGGCGAACCCGGATCACCGGACCGGCTTGCGCGAGAACACTTCGAGCCTCTGCTCGGGGGTCATCCGCGCCATCCGCTCCACCCACTCCTCCGAGAAATAGTCGCCTGTTGCGGCATCCGTCACCGGCACGACTGTGTGCGTGATCGTATCGGGGTACACGTGCACAATCTGGAACGACTGCGCCGCGTCCATGCCGTTGACGTCGCTCGCAGGTCTTGCGAGGTTCATCGTGTAACACGTCGCTGACGCGACGCTCACAGGGATGCCCGCAAAGGAACCGTGAGAGGAGTAGTGCAGGTGTCCTGCGAGGATGCCGCGAACGTCGGTGCCGCGGATGACGTCGGCGAGCTCGTCCTGGTGGCGCAGTTCGAGGATGTCGAAGAGCGCGAGGTGGCTGGGCAGTGGCGGGTGGTGCATCGCCAGCAGCGTGCCGTGCGGCGCCGGCTCGGCGAGCACCTCAGCAAGCCAACCGAGCTGCTCGGCGTCGATGTCGCCATGGTGCCAGCCGGGGACACTCGTATCGAGGGCGATCAGGCGAAGCCCAGCTAAATCCCACACGCCAGTGATGGGTTTTTCGGTGGGTGCGAGATCGAGCAGTCCTTTCCGCAGAGCAGGACGTTCATCGTGATTTCCGGCGACCCAGACGACCGCAGTTCTCAGGGCTGCGGCCACGGGCTCGACCGCCGCTCGAAGTCGCCGGTACGCGTTCGGTTCGCCCAGATCGGCCAGGTCGCCGGTGATGACGATGGCAGACGGATGCGGGTGGACCGCCGCAACCGCTTCAAGAGTTCGTGCGAAGGTGCGCTCGACATCGTAGCGTCCGCCGAGATGTTCTCCATCGGCGAGAAAATGCGTATCGCTGAGGTGGATCACGACGTGTGAGGCCGCCGGATTCCTACCGAAGGCATACTGACTGCCCGAGGATGACATGGGTTCAGCTTAGGACGTCGGGCCGACGGTCGTCGGAGCGCTCAGTGGCCGATGACGATGAGCGCGATGCCTCCGGCAACGGCCAGCGCACACAGGGTGAAGCAGGCGTATGCGCCAATCAGTGCCAGCTGCTTCTCCCCTTCGGTGAGCGGACTCTTCCTTGCCGCCTTCGCCGCTTGTTTCGCGGCACGCTTGACTTCCTTCTCCGTGATCACTGTGATCGCGTCGGTGAACTCCGCCGGGCTCACCACAGGGGCGTGACCGCTACGAACGAGGAGCCGGAGCCCGATCGCATAGAAGCCGACGATCGCGCTCGCGCCGAGCAGCGCCGCAAGGAAGACCAGCACGAATGCATTCCAGTCGATGACGACACTCACAGCGACTCCCCCTTCTCTTCGGTCTTCTGTTTGGCCTTCGCCTTGGCCTTCTTCTCAGCCGTAGCCTTCGCCTTGGCCTTCTTCTCAGCCTCAGCCTTCGCTTTGGCTTTCTTGTCCGCCTCAGCCTTCGCTTTCTTCGCCTCGCGCTTCGCTTTCTCGCGCGCGTCCGCGCGTGCCTTCGCCTCTGCCTTGGCCTGCTCAATACGCTGCTGGCGCCGCGTAGGCGGCGGGGTGTCTGGGAGCTCCACCGCGAGCCCGGACTCGGCGACATCGCTCATCGCATTGGCGTGGGTAACAGCATCCTTACGAGAGCGCAGGAAGAGTCCGACGATGACCGCAACGGCGAGGACGGCATCGACAACGATCCCCCAACCGCCAAGCCACTGAATAATGAGCGCCGCCACAGCACCAACACCGCCGGCAGCCGGAAGAGTGAGCAGCCAGCCGATCGCGATGCGCCCGGCTGTGCCCCAGCGCACTGAGGAGCCACGACGCCCCAGTCCGGAGCCGATCACCGACCCCGAGGCGACCTGCGTCGTCGACAGGGCGAACCCGAAGTAGCTTGAGGCCAGAATGGTGGCTGCGGTCGAGCTCTCCGCAGCGAAGCCCTGGGCGGGCTTCACATCGGTGAGGCCCTTGCCCAGCGTGCGGATGATGCGCCATCCGCCCAGGTACGTGCCCAGCGCAATGGTCACGGCACACGCGACGATCACCCAGAGATGCGGGTCGGCCTGCTCCTGGTTTTGCCAGCCGACCGTGATCAGCGCGAGGGTGATGACGCCCATGGTCTTCTGCGCGTCGTTCGTACCGTGCGCGAGCGCGACCATCGAGGAGGTGAAGATCTGCCCCCAGCGGAAGCCGTCGCGCCCGTCCGGCTTGTTGTCGTAGCGGCGCGTGATGGAGTACGCGATCTTGGTCGCTACGAAGGCGATGACGCCGGCCGTGAACGGTGCGATTACTGCCGGGAGCACGATCTTCGACAGCACGGCACCGAAGTCGATTCCACCGACGCCGATACCGACGAGGGTCGCACCGATCAGACCGCCGAAGAGCGCGTGCGACGAACTGGACGGGAGCCCGAGCAGCCACGTCAGCATGTTCCAGGTGATCGCCCCGATCAACCCGGCGAAGATCATGGGGAGAAAGGCATCCGATACGCCTTCGTCGCGGATGATGCCGTGCGAGACAGTCTGCGACACCTCTGTTGACAGGAAAGCGCCGATGAGGTTGAGACCCGCGGCGAGCAGCACTGCGGTCTTGGGCTTGAGTGCACCGGTCGCGATGGGTGTGGCCATCGCGTTGGCCGTGTCATGGAAGCCGTTGGTGAAGTCGAAAAACAGTGCCAGTGCGATCACCAGCACGACGATGAGGGCTGCGGTTTCCACCGTTCGCTTTCGGTCGTTGAGGAAGAAGGTGATGTCGACGTGATCGACGTGATGAACGAAGAGTTCATCGCGGGTGTGACTTCCGTTAACCGGCCCCGATAAATCCTCCCACCCGCGCCGGAACCGGTCAACTTGACGACTCGACTAGCGTGGAACAGTGACTGATGCACCTATTGCCGCCCGTCTCCCGCAGCCCCGCACGCACCACTCAGACACCTTCGAGGACCCGTACGAGTGGCTGCGTGACAAGGATTCCGCCGAGGTGATCGCGCACCTCGAAGCCGAGAACGCTCACACCGAGAGCGAAACCGAGCACCTCGCTCCGCTGCGCGAGAGGTTGTTCCAGGAAATCAAGAGCCGCGTGCAGGAGACCGATTTGTCTGTGCCAACCCGCCGAGGCGACTGGTGGTACTACAGCCGCACCGAAGAGGGTGCACAGTACGGCATCCATTGCCGAACCCCCGCAGCACCCGAGGACTGGACCCCGCCGGTTCTCGAACCAGGCGAGCCGGTGCCTGGCGAGGTCGTGCTGCTCGACGGCGACGTCGAGGCAGCCGGGCACGGCTTCTTCTCCCTCGGGTCTTTCGACACGACGGATGACGACACGAAACTGCTCTGGTCGACCGATTTCGCAGGCGACGAGCTGTACACAGTGCACGTGCGCGACCTCGTTACCGGCGAGACCCTGTCTGACGAAATCCCGAACACCGACAGCGCGTTCTTCACTCCGGACGGCACAGGCATCCTCTACACAACCCGCGACGAGGCCTGGCGTCCTGACACGCTCTGGCTGCATGTGCTCGGCACCGACGTCGCCGAAGACGTCACGCTGTTCCACGAGCCGGACGAGAGGTTCTGGCTGGGTGCAGGAATCACGCGCAGCCGCCGCTATCTCATGATCGCGCTGGGCTCGAGCATCACGAGCGAGGAGTACCTGGTTGACCTCAACGGCGATATCACAGCTGAGCCTCGCATCGTGTGGCCGCGCACTGAGGGCGTCGAGTATTCGGTCGAGCACGCCGTCGTCGACGGCGAGGACCGCCTGTACATCCTCCACAATCAGCATGCGTTGGACTTCGAGCTCGTCTCGGTGTCGGCATCCGACCCTCAGGGCACCCGGCATATCGTGCTGCCGCACACCCCTGGTCGTCGCTTGCTCGGCATAGACGCGTTCCGCGATTTCGCCACCGTGGAGTATCGCAGCGAGGGGCTCGAGCGCGTCGGGCTGCTCGACTATGGCACGGATGCTGTCGAGGAGATCCCTTTTGACGAGCCCCTGTACTCGGCGGAAGTCAGCGGCAACCCCGAGTGGCATTCGCCGTTCCTTCGCCTCGGCTACGGCTCCTTCGTGACCCCTGGAACCGTTTATGAGCTCGACCTCGCGACGCGAGAGCTCGTGCTGCGCAAGCAGGCCGTCGTGCTGGGCGACTACTCCCCCGCTGACTACGGGCAGAAGCGCGACTGGGCAACAGCGGCCGATGGCACCCGAGTGCCGATTTCTCTGGTGTGGAAGCGTTCCTTCGGCGAACCGGGCGCTGAGCGCCGGCCGGTACACCTGTACGGATATGGCTCATACGAGCACTCGATCGACCCCGGCTTCTCGGTCTCCCGGCTCAGCGAGCTCGATCGCGGTGTGATCTTCGCAGTCGCGCACGTACGCGGAGGAGGCGAGATGGGCAGGCAGTGGTATGAAGACGGCAAACTGCTGCACAAGCGCAACACCTTCACCGACTTCGTGGCGTGTGCTGAACACCTGATCTCCACCGGCGTGACGTCCGCCGACCGACTGGTGGCCGAGGGTGGGAGCGCCGGTGGCCTGCTGATGGGCGCGGTGGCGAACCTGGCTCCGACGTCTTTCGCCGGCATTCTTGCCGCTGTCCCCTTCGTCGACGCCTTGACGACGATCCTCGATCCATCGCTTCCGCTCACGGTGATCGAGTGGGACGAGTGGGGCGATCCGCTGCACAACGCCGACGTGTACGAATACATGAAGTCCTACTCGCCCTACGAGAACATCGGCGACGGCACAGAATACCCTCGCATTCTCGCGGTCACCTCGCTCAACGACTCTCGCGTGGCCTACGTTGAGCCCGCCAAGTGGGTCGCCGCGCTGCGAGAGTCCGGAGCATCCGATGTCCTACTGAAGTGCGAAATGGTCGCCGGCCACGGCGGAGTGACAGGGCGCTACAACGCGTGGCGCGAGCGTGCTTTCGAGCTGGCCTGGATCCTCGATGTGCTCGGAATCACCGAATAGCCCTGCCCACCTCAGCCCTGCAACTCAGAAGCCGAGCACCCACCAGAGGTCAGCCGAAAAGAGTTGCCACTGCGTCGTAGCGCACTTGCGGGACGGTGTTCAACTCGCCAAGAGCGTCGGCGAACGGAACCCGCACGATCTCTGTGCCTTTCATCGCCACCATCTGACCCCAGTCGCCGTCGACGACGGCATCCGCCGCATGCATGCCCAGGCGCGTCGCGAGCACGCGGTCGAAAGCCGAAGGTGCGCCTCCCCGCTGGATGTGACCGAGGATCGTCGCGCGAGTCTCGATGCCAGTGATCCGCTCGATCTCCGGGGCGATCAGGTCGCCGATGCCGCCGAGCCGCGGACGGTTGAAGGCGTCCAGGCCCTTGTCGCTGTACGCCTCGTCCATATCGCGCAGCTTGAATCCCTCCGAGACGACAACGAGTGGGGAGCGACCACGGTCGTGCGCGCTCGTGACAAGATCAGCGATCTCATCGATGGACATCGGAACCTCGGGGATGCAGATGACATGGGCGCCTGTCGCTATACCGGCATGCAGGGCGATCCACCCGACATGACGACCCATGACCTCGGCGACCATGCATCGACGGTGTGACTCACCGGTGGTGCGCAAGCGATCCATAGCATCGGTTGCGATGTTGACGGCCGTATCGAAGCCGAAGGAGTAATCGGTCGCTCGCAGGTCGTTGTCGATCGTCTTCGGGACGCCGACGACGTTGATACCGTCTTTGGAGAGTCGATCTGCTGCAGCGAGAGTCCCTTCGCCTCCGATGGCGATGATGCCGTCCATCTTGTGCCCGAACATCGTCTTGGCGATGTTCTCGGCACCACCACGCTCGCCTTCATAAGGGTTGGTCCGGCTGGTGCCAAGGATCGTACCGCCGACTCTCGACAGGCCCTTGACGTCGTGACGTGTCAGCGGGAAGAAGTCACCGTCGACGACCCCACGCCACCCGTCGCGAATGCCGACAAACTCCAGATCGTACGCGCGGGTCCCCTTGAGCACGATCCCACGGATGACCGCGTTGAGCCCTGGGCAGTCGCCGCCGCTGGTCAGGATGCCGATCTTCATGTTGCCGCCTTCGATTGTTCGGGTGAATGAGGGAGATGGCGACATTGCCTGCGAACGACACTAGCGCCCCGGCCCGATCGAGCGCCATTCGAGGCGTCGAAAATGGGCAATCTTTCGAGTGTTTTGGGGTGGAAGCATGACATTTCGGGGAATCTCAGAGATATAGCCCGAGATGCGCGTTAAGAATCGTGATTCTTGAACATGCCGTCTCAGGAGACTCCGAGCGCCTCGCGAAGCAGGTGCATGAGCGCAGCCAACTGCACCGGTTCTGCGGCGGCATCGTCGATCGCCTCACCATCGAGAGCGCGCGCCGCGAGCCCCTGCTTCTGATCGATCAACTCGGCGATCTTCGTGTCGATCGTGTGCGCCGCAATGATGCGCCACGCGGTGACCGGCTCGTCCTGACCGATGCGGTGCACCCGGTCGATGGCCTGAGTCTGCTCGGCCGCCGTCCACGACAGCTCGGCAAGGACGACGTTAGACGCCGCCTGCATGTTAAGTCCGACACCCGCAGCCGTCAGCGAGCAGACCGCGATGCCCACACCGGGATCACCGTTGAATGCGTCGATCGCCTGCTGGCGGGCGGTTGATGTCTGGTCTCCCCTGATCGACACCGAACGAATGCCGGCTGAGGCGAAATGCGCCTCAGCCTGATCCATGACATCGATGTGCTTGGCGAAGAAGACGACCTTGCCGACAGAGCGCTGCAACTGCGCGGCGTAATCGGCCGCGAGCAGCGCCTTGGCCTGACCGATTCGACGAACCATCGTGAAGACGTTGTCTCCCCCGGTTCCCTGAGCCTTCGACTCCTCCAGCTCGTTCTGCGCGACAAGACGGACGATGTCTTCGTCGATCTCGCCTGCCACCCCTCGCGAGTTGTTCGCTGCTCCAGCCGCCGAGGTGCGGGCCTCGATGATCCGCCGGTAGCGGGCGGCAAGCCGCTCGCCGAGCTCGCGTTCTGCCTGGCGGATGCTGCGACCGAACTCGTCGTCCAATTGAACAGGGAGGTCAGCGATCAACTTGTCTGGCAGGTCGGCGGCGACATCCTTCTTCTTGCGCCGCACGATGCCCATCGAGATCACGGCATCCCGCGCTTCAGGATAGAACCCCTTGTCTGCTGGGGTGAAGCCTGTCGCGTCGAGCTTCTCCATCAGTTCCGGACCCGGCTTCTCGCCGTTCGTCCAGCCAAGGAAGCGCCAGATCGCGTCGAAGTCCTCCACGTCATTGATCAGCGGGGTTCCCGTCAGGGCGAGCATGAGCGGCCTGCCCCCCGGAGTCCGCTCCCGCAACCGGTTGGCGAGGGAGAGCACATTCTGCGACCGCTGCGAAGAGAGGTTCTTGATGAAGTGAGCCTCGTCGACAACCATGCCGCGCAGCCCGATCGAGGCCAGCCACGAGAGGTGACGGTCGAGAATCTCGTAGTTCACGAT
This sequence comes from Microbacterium sp., assembly GCA_047605925.1. Lineage (GTDB taxonomy): Bacteria > Actinomycetota > Actinomycetes > Actinomycetales > Microbacteriaceae > Microbacterium. Next base: position 8,494 of record JASGEY010000022.1, on the reverse strand, counting down.
GAAGACGTCGGCGAAAGCGTCAATATCGTCACCGTCGCCCTGAATCACGGTAGCTCGCCGCTGCGGTGTCCACCGCTCGACCTCACGCGCCCAGTTCATTTTGACGACGTTGGGCACGACGGCGAGCAGCGGATAGGCGCCTGCGACGGATGCCGCGAGCACGGACTGTGCGGTTTTTCCGAGCCCAGGCTCGTCGGCGAGCAGGAAGCTGCGGTGTCCGCCGCGTACCGCTTCAAGGAAGCGCGACTGGTGCACCATGACCTCGAGCCCCTTCGGGGACACGTGGTCGAACTCGGGCGCTGGCGGCAGCTCCATGCTCGCCGCGTTGCCTCCGGCTCCGGTTTCGAACGCCTTGTACAGCGGTCCCATCAGCTCCCAGCCATCGAGCCTTCTCCGAGGAATCGTCGTCGCCCGCGGAGTGAGATCAGGGGCGAGGAATGGGTTAGCGAGCTGGCGCGCCTCCACCGAAGGCGGAGTCACCTGCCGCTCTGCGATCGCTGCGGGAACGACCGGGGCCTGGGCCGGTGCGGCGTCAGCGATGATCAGCTCCTCGGGGGCAAGCTCTGCACCCGACTCGAGCAGCCAGTCCCGGCGCATGCGCCTGGCCACAGGCGAGGTCGCCTGGTCCACTTCGAGCAGTTGAATCAGAGAAGTGTCTCTGGCTGCGGTCTTGGCAAGGATCGTTGCCACGCCATCGAGCCTTTTGAGCAGTTCTGCGCGTGCACCGTCGCTGAGCTCGGCATCCGCCTTCACTCTCGCGCGCTCCTCCCGAACCAGGAACGCGATCACCTGGAACTTCACCCGGTTCGTCGGCCCGAGTTTGCCGCGTTGCGACTTCGCTTCGACCTCACGAACTTTGCGCGCGAGAATCGGAATCAGCGGTGCCTCGTCGTCGCGACGAGACGTCTTCCTGCGCCGCGTGGCGGCGGTTGCCGTGGTCGGCATGCTCCTCCTGAGCGTGGAGGCCACAGCATCCGCTGGATGCCGGAGCCGTCTTGGATGTCCGCGTGTGGCGCGAGCCAGGACCGTGCGGAAGGTAGTACTGGTGCCCGTCAACGCACGGAGAACCTGCGATGATCACTGGGAACCAGTGGAAAGTCTACGCCATCAGCGGCTGATTCCGAGCACGCGGCGCGCGTTGTGGACATCGTCAGCCATCTGCAGCTTCAACTTCTCGACTCCGTCGAAGGCGACCATGCCCCGCAAGCGTTCGACGAACTCGATGGTGACGAAGTGACCGTAGAGATCCAGCGTTGTTTCGTCGATCACGTGCGCCTCGATCCGACGAGCGAACACGTCATCGAAAGTGGGGTTGGTGCCGACGGAGATGGCTGACGGATGACGCAGACCGGTGTCGTGGTCGACCAGCCAACCAGCGTAAACACCGTCCGCCGGGACGAATGCATCGACGACCGTCGACAGGTTGGCCGTGGGAAACCCGAGTGCGCGACCGCGCTGGTGGCCGTACACCACCGTGCCCCGCACATCCGGGTGCCGCCCAAGCACCGTGGCCGCGTCCGCCACATCTCCTGCCAAGAGCAGCTCACGAATCCAGGTCGACGACACGCGGCGATCCGAGCCGGGAAGGTCGACGTCGTCAACGATCTCAACCGTGAATCCGCGGGTCGAGCCCAGCGAAGCAAGGAGCGCCGGCGTGCCCGCGCCCCCGCGGCCGAAACGGAAATCCTCGCCGACCAGCACGGTGGATACCTTGAGCGCCGAGACCAGGATGCCGTTGACGAAGTCCTCCGCGCTGCGCGCGGCCAACTCGGCGTCGAAGGTCAACACGAGCGCAGCGTCGAGTCCCAACTCGCCAAGGAGCTCGATCTTGCGTTCAAGGCTGACCAGGTTTTCGGGGCACAGATCCGGTCGAAGAATCTCGAGCGGGTTGCGATCGAAGGTCACCGCCACAGTTGGGGCATCGGATGCCGCCGCCCTCCGTTTGAGTCGTTCGATAACGCTTCGATGCCCGGCATGCACACCGTCGAACTTGCCGATCGCGACAGCGGAAGGCCCGAAGTCGTGCGGCACTTCGTCCGGGTCACGGAAGACAATCATGCAGCAGCCTCGGCATGCGTTTCGGCGGACGCAGCGGGCTTGTGGATGCGCAACCACCATAGGCCGAACACTGGGAGGACCAGAGGGACGAAGAGGTAGCCGCGACCGAACAGCGACCACACGGTCTCGTGCTGGAAGAGGTCGGGGGCGAGCAGGCTCAACGCGCCGACAACGAGCACTCCTGTGAGCTCGAATGCGATCGCGATCCAGGCCACCGTGTACCAGCCGCGCCGCTTCGCGAGCACGAGCGCGAGCGTGGCGAGGATGTATACGACCGCGGCGAGAGCGGAAAGGGAGTACGCGAGCGGCGCCTCATCGAACCTACGGACGATCTGCACGAAACTCCGCCCGGTCGCAGCCAAAGCCATGACGGCGTAGACGACCACGAGGACGCGACCGATACCGGTCATCCGTAAGGGGCGCGCGGGTGTGCTCATAGCGGCTTCCATCCTAATCCGCCACCGACGCCGCCAGATTCGACGTCAGGCGATCTGAATGGTCCAGATGACGTGCATCCGCCACACCATGATTGCGATAGCGAGTGCGGCGACCCCGAGGATCACCGTGCTCCAGCGGCTGCGCTCCATCAGCGCCCACAGCACAGCACCGATCGGGAGCAGCACGGCAGAGATCAGGTACACCCAATACTCGAGTAGATCGCCGGTCGGCGGATTGCCGACCAACGGGGCGATGATCGCGACAACGACCTGCGCGATCAGCAATACCTCGACTGCGGCGATGGCACCGACCGTGAAATCGCTGGGACGTCTGCCGAGAAGACCCGTGATGATGCAGAAGAGCCCTGCGACAACGTCGACAGCAACCTGCGCGATCGTGAACCAGAGGATCATCGAGCATCCTCCGGCATGTTCATCGCGCTTTTCAGGTCGCCTGCGCGCTTTTCGACAACGCCGACGAGCATGCCGTCCTCGTCGATGGCAGCGGCGAAGCGATCGTCCAACCTCGTGGCCTGACCAGCGAGTCGCTTACCGTGCCGCAAATCTCTGGCCTCGCCTGCCGACACCCGAAGCGACTGCATGACCCGCGCGGCAGCGTGCGCGGGAGTGAGCGGAACCGCTGCGGCGAGATCGTCGATGCCGACGGCATCCGCGACATCGAAGTCGCCGACCCGCGAACGCCGCAGCGCCGTGAGATGCCCGCCGACACCCAGGTCGGCGCCAAGGTCTCGGGCGAGCGAGCGGATATAGGTTCCAGAGGAGCAATCGACCACGACGTCGAGGTCGATGACTCCGTCGCCGTCGCGGCGGGCGAGCAGGTCGAAACGCGAAACGACGACCTCACGCGCGGCGAGAACGACCTCCTCCCCCGCTCGCACCCGGTCGTAGGCGCGCTTGCCGTCGACTTTGATCGCCGAAACAGAGCTCGGTACCTGCGAGATCGACCCTGAAAGCGAGCGAATGCCGTCGGCGATGCGCTGCTCGCTGAGCTCTGCGAGGACCACGCGCGGGGCGCGTGCTCGAATCTCTCCGTCTGCGTCGTCAGTGCTGGTGCTCTGCCCGAGCCGGATCGTAGCTTCATAAGTCTTATCTGCTCCGACGATGTAGGTGAGCAGGCGGGTTGCAGCATCGATACCGATCACCAGGAGGCCCGTCGCCATCGGATCCAGCGTGCCTGCGTGTCCGACTTTGCGGGTGCCAAATGCGCGGCGAGTACGGGCAACGACGTCATGGCTGGTGAGACCTGCAGGTTTATCGACGAGGAGGATACCGGGCGAGACCATGTCCCCAGCCTATGCCGCAGGCTGTTGTCATGGCCTGCTTGGCTCGGGCTGGGGTTCGCATAGGCTAGCGAAGTGCCCTCGATGACAGCCTTCCCTGCGCGAGAGCTGCCATTAGCTCATTGGTATCGAGACACGGCGCGAGAGCTGCCATGGCGCACGCCCGAGTTCCATCGCTGCTATGGCGCGTGGGGGACGCTCGTGAGCGAGTTCATGTTGCAGCAGACACCGGTCAATCGCGTCATCCCTCATCTGGATGCATGGTTGACCCGATGGCCGACGCCGAAAGACCTCGCCTGCGCGACCCCCGCTGACGTGCTGGCGCAGTGGGCCAATCTTGGCTATCCGCGCCGAGCCCTGCGGCTGCATCGCGCTGCGATCGAGATCGTCGAGCGGCATGACGGTGTCGTGCCACGAGATGTCGACGCGCTGCTCGCGCTCTCCGGCATCGGGGACTACACCGCGCGCGCCGTCGCGGTGTTCGCATATGGGGACCGGCATCCGGTCGTGGATACGAACACGAGGCGCGTGCTCGCTCGAGCCGTGCAGGGCGTCGTCCACCCCGCTTCTCCGTCACGTCGTGACTTACAGCTCATGTCCTCACTACTGCCAGCATCCGAGGAGGAATCCGCTCTTTTCAACGCGGCGATGATGGAGTTGGGTGCGATTGTCTGCACCGCCCGGTCTCCTCGGTGCAGCGAATGTCCGCTGCGCAGCGGATGCGCCTGGATTGCTGCCGGCCGCCCCGACACAGCGGGTCCGGTCAGTCGCCAGGCGCGCTTCGAAGGATCAGACCGCCAGGCGAGAGGTGCTGTGATGCGGATGCTGCGCGAAGCGCCTGATCATCGTGTGCCATTGAGCGCGGTCGTGCCGGAGTGGCCGGATACCGCCCAGCGCGATCGAGCGGTCGACTCTCTGATCGCCGACGGTCTCGCAGAAGCCGACGGAGAGATGCTCTCGCTGCCGCGCTGAGCCTCGGCTGACGTATCGACCTCAGCCGATGAGACTGGGCGCAGCGCGCAAGCGCGTGGATGCCCCGAGGCGAGGCTCGCCCCGGGGCATCCACGCGTGCTCCGTTTATCCGCAGGCACCCACGAGGGTCCACGGGCCCCACGGCGATGAACCAGGAGTACGCCCGACTCTGCCTTCACAACCCCGACATCGGCGCTACGCTGGGCACACGAGCGAGGCGAAGGAGCGACGATGAGCAAAAGATTGGCGAAGAGCCTCTATGAGAGCGAGTTGAAGCAACTCCAGGCGAAGCTCGTTGACGCTCAGGCCTGGGTGCAGGAGACGGGCGCACGCATCGTGGTCATCTTCGAGGGGCGCGATGCCGCGGGCAAGGGATCGACGATCAAGCGGGTCTCGGAGTACCTCAACCCCCGGGTGACGCGCATCGTCGCACTGCCGACACCGACAGAGCGCGAGAAGAGCCAGTGGTACTTTCAGCGGTACGTACCGCATCTGCCCGCCGCAGGTGAGATCGTGCTGATGGATCGCTCCTGGTACAACCGCGCAGGAGTTGAGCACGTGATGGGCTATTGCACGAACGCACAGTATCACCGCTTCCTGCACCAGACTCCGATTTTCGAGCGAATGCTCGTCGAAGACGGCATCATCCTGTTGAAGTACTGGTTCAGCGTCTCGGATGTCGAGCAGGAGAAGCGTTTCCGCGATCGAGCCGCTGATCCCATGCGCCGTTGGAAGCTGAGTCCGAACGACGTGCTCTCGATCACCAAGTGGGAAGATTACTCACGCGCGAAAGACACGATGTTCGTGCACACCGATATTCCCGAAGCCCCCTGGTTCGAGGTCGACAACGAAGACAAGCGCCGGGGCAGGATCAACATGATCCACCACCTGCTGTCGCAGATTCCGTATCAGCAGTTGCACCGCGACCCGATCGAGATCCCGGAGCGCCCGGCTCCCGGCGGTTATGAACGGCCGCCGCGCAGTCTTTCGACACAGGTTCCCGACTACGCCGCAACGCTTGCGAAGCAGCACGAAGCGGGGAAGGACGACTGAGCTCTACTCAGCATCCTCTTCTGGACGATATGGGTCAGCGTCGCCTGCGTACGTGGCCGAGGAGGCCAGCTTCGCAACCTCAGCATCGCGTTCATGCGCCTCGCGTAATAGAGCACTGATGTGATCTGCGCTCTCGGGCAGAGCGTCAGGGATGAACTCGAGGGTCGGCACCAGTCGTGTGCTCAGATGACGACCGACCTCGCTTCGAAGCATCCCGGTGGCAGAGGTGAGCGCCGCGCCGCTGGCGATGCGTTCCTCCTCGCTGCCGAGAACGGTGTAGAACACCGACGCATGCTGAAGGTCGCCGGAGACACGAACGTCCGTGATCGTCACAAAGCCGAGGCGCGGATCGCGCAACCCCTTTTCAAGGCGCTCCGCGAGGATCACGCGGATGCGGTCAGCGAGGCGTGCCTGTCGTTCACCGGCCATTGTTCTCTCTTCTCTGCTCAGGCAGCCCCGCGAGCTCAGGGCTCGCGGGGCTGCCGAAATCGTGATCAGCCGCGCTGCTTCTCCACCATCTCGGTGGTCTCGATTTCGTCACCGATCTGGATGTCGTTGTACTTGCCGAGGCCGATACCACACTCGAAGTCCGTACGAACCTCGGTGACGTCATCCTTGAACCGGCGCAGCGACTCGATCGCCAAGCCATCGGCGATGACAACGCCGTCGCGGATGACGCGCGCCTTGGCGTTGCGCGTGATGGTGCCCGATCGCACGATGACACCGGCGATGTTGCCGAACTTCGAGGAGCGGAACACCTCGCGGATCTCGGCGACACCCGACTGGACCTCTTCGAACTCCGGCTTGAGCATGCCCTTGAGGGAGTTCTCGATCTCGTCGATCGCGTTGTAGATGACCGAGTAGAAGCGGATGTCCACTCCTTCGCGCGATGCCGCTTCGCGAGCCTTGGCATCGGGACGCACGTTGAATCCGATCACGATCGCGTTGTCGATCGTTGCCAGGTTCACGTCGGACTCGGTCACCGCACCAACACCGCGATGGATGATGCGCAGCTGCACCGAATCGTCGACCTCGATCTTGAGCAGCGACTCCTCCAGCGCCTCAACGGCACCAGACACGTCGCCCTTGATGATGAGGTTGAGCGTTTCGACCTTGCCCTCTTCGAGAGCACGGGTGAAGTCCTCCAGCGAGATCCGCTTGCGCGCCTTGGCCAGCTGGGCGTTGCGCTCGACCGCTTCACGCTTCTCGGCGATCTGACGGGCTGTGCGATCCTCTTCGGTGACGATGAACACGTCACCGGCGCGGGGCACGGAGTTCAGACCCTGCACCTGCACCGGGCGCGACGGGTATGCCTCGCTGACAGCCTCGCCATTCTCGTCGGCCATCGCACGCACGCGTCCGTACGCGGTGCCAGCGACGATCGCGTCGCCGACGCGCAGCGTTCCCGACTGGATCAGCACGGTGGCAACCGAACCACGGCCCTTGTCGAGCTTGGCCTCGATCGCCACCCCCCTGGCAGCCTTGTTCGGGTTGGCCGTGAGGTCCAGCCCCGCGTCGGCGGTGAGCAGAACGGCATCGAGGAGTTCCTGGATGCCGGTTCCGGCACGAGCCGAGACATCGACGAACATGACGTCGCCGCCGTACTCCTCTGCGACCAATCCGTACTCGGTGAGCTGCTGGCGCACCTTGGCCGGGTTGGCCTCAGGCTTGTCGACCTTGTTGACCGCAACCACGATCGGCACATTGGCTGCCTGGGCGTGGTTCAGAGCTTCAACGGTCTGCGGCATGATGCCGTCGTCCGCAGCGACAACAAGGATCGCGAGGTCCGTCACCTGAGCACCACGGGCACGCATGGCGGTGAACGCCTCGTGTCCTGGTGTGTCGATGAACGTGATCGCACGCTCAATACCCTCGTGCTCGGTCCAGACCTGGTAGGCACCGATGTGCTGGGTGATGCCACCGGCTTCGCCTTCGATGACGTTGGTCTTGCGGATCGCGTCGAGAAGTCGGGTCTTACCGTGGTCGACGTGTCCCATCACGGTGACGACAGGAGGACGAATCTCGAGGTCGTCCTCGCTCTCATTCTCCAGCTCGGCTTCCAGATCAAGGCCGAAGCCCTCGAGGAGCTCTTTGTCCTCGTCCTCGGGCGAGACCATCTGCACCTTGTACCCGAGTTCAGCTCCGAGAACCTCGAAGGTCGCCTCGTCAAGCGACTCGGTGGCCGTGGCCATTTCGCCGAGGTTGAACAGGATCGTGACAAGGGTGCCCGGCTGAACGGTGTACCCGGTCAGCGTCTCGATCTTGTCAGCGAAGTCCGCGATCGACGCACCACGGCGCATCCGGATGATCTCACCATTGCCGCGAGTGACGTTGACGCCACCGACGACGGGAGCATCCCGCATCTCGAACTCTTGCCGCTTCGCCCGCCGCGACTTGCGCTGCTTGCTCTTGCCGCCGCCCTTGCCGAAGGCGCCAGCGGTGCCACCACCGGGGCCACGACCACGGCCACCGCCGCCCGCTGGGCGACCTGCGAAGCCTCCTGCACCGGGACGTGCGCCGGGGCCGGCACCTGGTGCGCCTGCACCACCTGGCCGCCCTGGACCGCCTGGGCGTTGCTGGAACGGAGCACCAGGACGTGCACCCTGACCACCACGCGGGGCGCCGGGACGCGGCGCTCCTGGACGCGGAGTGCCGGGACGCGGGGCGCCAGGG